>NZ_JBKQBL010000001.1:0-5057 GCF_046824975.1 Streptococcus intestinihominis
CACATACGTTACATTCTTATCGCCTTCGATCACTTTGCCTGTTGTAGGATCGGTAGACTTGAGGTGACCTTGGTCATCCACTTCACCAACTGTGTAAGTGCCGGCTGGAACCAATTCATAAGTCTTGCCTTCGAATGCAATCTCTTGTGGACGGTTGTCTACGACTGTATCGTAGTCTTTGTCTACTGGTTGTTGGTCTTCATCGGTTACATCAGACTTGATGGTCTTACCTTCTGTATCCACATAGTGTACATAGACGTTACCCTTAGGTTCTGTTGGTGTTTCTTTTAGTTTGTACACATACGTTACATTCTTATCGCCTTCAATCACTTTGCCTGTTGTAGGATCGGTAGATTTAAGGTGACCTTGGTCATCTACTTCACCGACTGTGTAGTTTCCTGCTGGAACCAATTCATAGGTCTTGCCTTCGAATGCAATCTCTTGTGGACGGTTGTCTACAACTGTATCGTAGTCTTTGTCTACTGGTTGTTGATCTTCATCGGTCACATCTGACTTGATGGTCTTGCCTTCTGTATCCACATAGTGTACATAGACGTTACCCTTAGGTTCTTCCTTCAGTTTGTATACATACGTTACATTCTTATCGCCTTCGATCACTTTACCTGTAGTAGCGTCAGTTGACTTGAGGTGACCTTGGTCATCCACTTCACCGACTTTGTAGTTACCTGCAGGTACCAATTCATAAGTCTTGCCTTCGAATGCAATCTCTTGTGGGCGGTTGTCTACCACTGTGTCGTAGTCCTTATCCACCGGTTGAGCGTCTTCGTCGGTCACATCTGACTTGATGGTCTTGCCTTCTGTATCCACATAGTGTACATAGACATTACCTTTAGGCTCTTCTTTGAGCTTATAGATGTAGGTAACATTCTTATCTTCTTTAGTAACTAGACCAGTTGTAGGATCAGAAGACTTGAGGTGACCCTCATCATCTACTTCACCGACTGTGTAGGTACCCGCTGGGACCAATTCATAAGTCTTGCTATCTTTTTCGATTGTTTGCGGACGGTTGTCCACGACTGTATCGTAGGCCTTATTAATTGGTTGCGCCGCTTCATCTGTGACGGAAGTTTTCAGCTCATTACCCTCAGTATCCTTATAATGAACGTAAACATTACCAGTAACATCTGATTTGCGGTAATAGTGCGTTACATCTGTAGAAATTTCTTTAATGGATGGAAGAGAATAGTTATTAAAGAATGATGGGTAGCCAGAAGCCTTATCCCCTGGTGTGTTCCCACCAATGATGTTGGAAGTATTATTTCGAACCGGATCGACATCTGCTGAGAACTGTGGTGAGGCTGTAAAGGCATCCCCAGTAGCCTTATTGTACCAACCACTCAAACGCACATTTCCATTTCCACCATCCGTATATGTTTGTACACGAAGATGGTATTGTCCATCCTTACTATCAACATATCCCAAATCAGTTAATGCATCTTTTGTTCCAGATGGTGTTGGCTTACCTCCTGGCTTAACCGGATCTGAAGTATACAACAATGTATAGTTGGTTAAATCAAGCGTATTAACATCTGTTGATGGATTATACGATGCCACTTTTGATGGGTCTAAAGCATATAATTTAACAACAGATGTTCCATCTTTATCGACTTGCTCTACAATCCGTTTGACGTAGTAGTGAGCACGTCCACCTTGGAGTTCCAAGTATTTAGCTCCGACACCACCCAGAGAACCGGTCATATCCTTTTCAGCATCCGTACGTACAAACTCGTAGCCTTCAAACTCACGCGGATTAGAGGCCTTGTAGTCTTGGCTTTCAATACCTGTCTGGCTGTATGAAGCCAACTCTTTATTCGTACCCTCTACTTTATAGTAGGTGGTATGGGTTACTTTTTCAGTTGGGATAACTGTTTGAACATTCGGTTTTGTTTCCCCAACATTTCCTGGTTTAGTCGTATCACGAATTTGAAGAATGTGGTGTTTATATTTATCATCAGAAGTTGGACCAGCTTCACGGTTATTGGTCCAAGTTCCTAGGATTTGCGAAGATTCCCCAGCAGTATAATCAAATTGAGGGGCATAAGTAGGATTTTCGTTCACCAAGGTCTTAAATTGGAAAGTTGACTTGGCAGTCAAATCCAAGGTTTCGACTTCTTTACCAGTAGCTTTTTCAACCAAACGAGCATGAACAGTTGGTGTCTGAGTTGTTCCGACAGCAGAACGATCTACTGAGAAGGTTACATAATAGCCACCATTGCTATAGGTAACGCCACCTTGATTTGCCGGACCTTGCCAGTTTTGAAGATCCCAAATAGAATAGGTATAGCGATCAGCATTTGGATCCAATTGATAAGTTGTATTGTTCCATGCTGGGTCATTAATGGAAGCACCGTTTGGATCCTCCATTGTTGGAGTAACTGATGGGGCAGTCAAGGTGTTTGAAGTTGAAAGCGCATCTAACTGAGCAGAGATTGCTGGTGCACCATTAACAGTTGTATTCCCATTGAAACCTGCATCCTTCAAGGTTGCCATCATATCATCTACTGACTTGTTCAAGCGTTCTCGTTGTTCAGCATATGATTGTGGTTTTACTTCAGAATTGCTCGAAGCTTCTTTTGTTGGCAATTCAGCTTGAACTTTTGCAACAGCCTCTTTGATAGCAGCTTTCTGCTCTTCATTTTGATGGTTGGAAGCATATTTTTCTGCTATTTGATTCAATAAAGCTGCTTCAGAAGCATTTTGTTCCAAAATCGCTTTATCATCCGATGCTACAGCACTTTCGACCACTTGGGATGAACTTGCTACTGAAGGTTTTGTTTCTGTAGCAGTTTCATTTTGAGGGGCTGAGACTTCTTTAGAAGCTTCTTCAGTTAATGAAGCTGCTTCAGTTGAAACGGATGGAGCACTCATTGCTGTAGAGGAAGAAACTACTTCGTTTCCTACTTCATCCGCAAAGGTAGTATTTGCAACTGTAGTAGCACTTAGGACTGCCGCTGCCACTAAGATCCCTTTTAAGAGGTGACGGCTCTTAGTAGAAACAGCATCTTCACGCACCTCAGCTACAACTGTCTCTTCGACTTGACCACGAATCACTTTGAGCAAACCAAAGTTAGAAGTAGCTGCACGCAACCAGTTCTTACCTGACTTGATCAATTTGAAACGAGTCACTCGATCAGTTTCACGGAATTCTCCGTTTGAACGTTTAAAAATCATTTGATTCTCCTTTTTTTGTTTTTCAACTATATTATACCCTTTTCCTGTACTTATGCAAGCGTTTTAATATTCATCGAATTTATCATCAAGGTAGAACTTTCTAAATCATTCAAATAAAGAAAAAAAGCTACCCGAAGGTAGCTTTGATTTCTAATTAAAGTGAGTTAACATCCACTTTGATACCAGGACCTTGAGTAGTAGTCAAAGTCAAGCTAGTTACGTAAGTACCTTTAGCTGTAGCTGGTTTTGCTTTTTGGATAACATCGTTGAAAGCTTTGAAGTTTTCAACCAATTTGTCAGCGTCAAATGACACTTTACCGATGATCGCTTGTACGATACCTGCACGGTCTGCACGGTAAGTGATTTTACCACCTTTAGACTCTTCAACTGCTTTAGCAACATCCATTGTTACAGTACCAGTTTTAGGGTTTGGCATCAAGTTACGTGGTCCAAGGACACGTCCAAGACGTCCAACAAGAGCCATCATGTCAGGTGTAGCGATAACAACGTCGAAGTCCAACCAACCATCGTTGATTTTCGCAACAAGGTCATCTTCACCTACGAAGTCTGCACCAGCAGCTTTTGCTTCTTCAGCTTTTGCACCACGTGCAAATACAAGAACGCGAGCAGTTTTACCAGTTCCGTTTGGCAATACCATTGCACCACGGATTTGTTGGTCAGCTTTTTTCACGTCGATGTTCAAGTTGTAAGCAACTTCTACAGTTGCGTCAAATTTTGCAAAGTTAGTTTCTTTTGCAAGAGCTACAGCTTCTTCTACGCTGTATGCTTTTGTGCTGTCGATTTTTTCAAGTGCAGCACGAAGTTGTTTGCTTTTTTTAGCCATTTTATCTTTCTCCTTGTAATGTGGTCATATCGATTTTCATCTCCCACGTCACTCGTCTCATGATCAAGTGTATTGCGGGCAAATAGGATTGTTACAATTAGTCAGTAACAGTGAATCCCATAGAACGAGCAGTACCTTCGATCATACGCATTGCAGACTCAATGTTTGCAGCGTTCAAATCTGGCATCTTAGTTTCAGCAATTTCTTGTACTTGCGCACGAGTAACTGTTGCAACTTTCGTTTTGTTAGGTGTACCTGATCCTTTTTCAACACCTGCAGCTTTTTTCAAAAGAACAGCAGCTGGTGGTGTTTTTGTAACGAAATCAAATGATTTATCTTCATAAACAGTGATCACAACTGGGATAATCATTCCAGCTTGGTCAGCTGTACGAGCGTTAAACTCTTTAGTGAATCCCATGATGTTGATACCTGCTTGACCAAGTGCTGGTCCAACTGGTGGAGCTGGTGTAGCTTTACCAGCAGGGATTTGCAATTTTACAAGTTTTTCGACTTTTTTAGCCATTTCTTAAATCCTCCTTTGTGGTTTTGGCGGTAATTACAGATTTTTACCTCCCACAAGTATGCTCTGCGCATACCTTTCTATTATACACTATTTTCTTCCGAATGCAAGAAAAAATTTCATTTCCATCACACTTTTTTTACTTTTGTGATAAAATGGAGGTATGTTAATAAAAGTTGCTTCCCTTGTATTTATTTTTTTGACCCTGATTCTCAGTGGGATTATTATTCGAGTCTTTAAACTGCGTCGATATGGCTGGAATTTTGCCGATCTGGCTTTTCCTCTGTTCGCGCTTGAATACTATTTGATTTCAGATGCGGCCTACTATCATAATTTGTTGCCGCAATTGTTATTAGCTTTGTCCCTCTTAGCTATCGGCTTGACTATCTATTTCTTGAAAAAGAGACGTAGCTTTTACTATCCGAAATTTTTCAAGTACTTTTGGCGCGCAGGCTTTCTCATTACCTTCTTCCTTTACCTCATTATGACGATTAGCCTCTT
>NZ_JBKQBL010000001.1:5102-12568 GCF_046824975.1 Streptococcus intestinihominis
TATCTGATTTTAATAATAAAATAACGGTATTAACTAGATCCAAGATGATTTAGCTAATACCGTTTTTTTTATTTGTTTCTGGACTTATGCAGATGGGTCACCAAGGTATAGACAAGACGATTCATCACCCATAAGACTCCTTCCATGACTAGTCCTAGGACAAGGGTCAAGATCCAGCCAGTCAGATGAAGGTGGCTGAGATTAAAAATGGAAGAAAATACAAAGACCGACAGACAAAATCCTGTTACATTAAGAAGGATAATGCCCAATTTTACATGATTGAAGGGAAGGCTGAGTTGGTATACTTTTGTAAAGCCAATCAAAGCCAGCAGGTAAATCGAGATGGTCGAAATATCTCCCTGACTTAATCCAAGGAAAGGACCCAGGACCACAAGAAAAAGGACCGATATAAGATTGGTCAAGGCAGCTGGAAGAGCTTGCTCTATCACGGTTTCAATAAAGTCTCCTTCTATCCGGTCACGATTCTTCTCCAAGGCCAGTAAGAAACCGGGGATTCCGATGGTAAATCCACTGATCAAGGACATCTGAGAAGCCTGAATGGGATAAGTGAAAGCAAAGAGAATGGCCAAAATAGCCAATAATATTGAAAAGATATTCTTGACCAAAAAGAGACTAGCCGAACGTTGAATATTGTTGACCACTCGGCGACCTTCATCCACAATCGACGGCATGTGAGAGAAGTCCGAATCTAAAAGCACAACCTGGGCCACCTTTTTGGTCGCATCATGCCCCGTATTCATGGCAATACTACAATCTGCCTTTTTCATAGCGAGGATATCATTGACCCCATCTCCTGTCATTCCGACCTTATGACCATCTGCCTGCAAGCTCTCTACGAGGATTTGTTTTTGCTCTGGACTAACTCGTCCAAAGACGGTGTAGGTCCGTGCTGCATCTACTACCTCCTCATATGTCTTAAGCTGACTAGCATCGACCACTTGATCTGCATCAGGAATACCTGCTTTCTGAGCAACGGCAGCAACTGTCACAGGATGATCCCCTGAAATAACCTTGATGGTCACCCCTTGTTTTTGGAAATAAGCAAAGGTTTCAGGAGCAGTCGACCGTACAGGATTCTCCAAGACCAAGGCTAGAAGGGGAAGGACTGGTGCTTCTAATACTTCCGTCAACTGCTCCCCCTGGTAATGCCCCAAAATAAGGACACGCGCTCCTCGTTCAATTTCTCGCTGCCAGACTTCTTGGTAAGCATCGAGATCATCTCGAAGCAAAACATCCGGTGCCCCTAATAGGTAAATGCCTTGTTGGAACTGAAGGCCCCCAAATTTCTTCTTAGATGAAAAAGGAAGACGGTCTTGAACGGTCCAAACTTCACTTGTTTGGACTGAGTGATACTGCCGAATGGCCGTGATAGTATCATTCTGATCCTCACTGGCCTGGAGATAGTGGCTTAATATTTCTTTGCCTTCTTTTTCATCTAGTGCCAAGGGGAGGAGCTCACTCACCTGCATCCTGTGTTCGGTAATGGTTCCCGTCTTGTCTAGACAAAGGACGTCGATACGGGATAGGGTTTCAATTCCCTTCATACTGTTGAGTAGAACCTTTTGAAGGGCTAAGCGGGTTGCTCCAAGCACCAAGGCCAGGGTCATTAAGAGGTAGAGTCCTTCTGGGATCATCCCAATGATGGCACCAACCATAGAGGTAATGCTAACTTTGAGGGAGTCTTGATTTCCTAGATAGCTCTGCAAGAACAAGAGCAAGCCAATCGGGATGAGAATCATTCCGATCATTCGGACGAGACCATCCACAGCATGAACCATTTCGGATTCTTCGTGTCCCTTGACTTTCTTAGCAGATAGACTCAGCTGATTAATATAAGACGCATCTCCTACTTGTTCCAAGACGGCAACTGCTTGACCTGAGATGACAAAACTTCCTGACATGAGTTTCTGATTCTCACCTTTAGGGATTTCATCTGCTTCACCTGTTAATTGAGACTCATCGACCATGATCGAGCCATCCAGAACCTTGGCATCCGCATAGATCTGATCCCCTGCTTGGAACAAGACGACATCCCCCTCTACCACCTGGTCGACAGGAAGATCCAGCCGTTCTCCTTCACGAATCACTCGAGCTTTCTCCACTTGAAGGAGGCGCATCTTATTCAAAATCCGACGAGACCGTAATTCTTGAACAATCCCAATCAAGGAGTTAACGACCACAATGGGAACAAATAACATATTGTTCCAAGACCGTACTAGTATCAATAAGATAGCTAGAATACCAAAAACCAGGTTGAAATAGGTAAAGACATTTGAATAAATAATCTCTCTGGTCGACTTTTCTGCCGTGATGGTTACTCGATTTTGTTTTCCTTCTCTGATTCTGCTTTGGACTTGCTCATTCGTTAGCCCGCTATATCGCTTCTCTTCCATATTTTCTTCTTTCTTATTTCTGTATCTAGTTTAGCAAAAAGAATGTCTTCTGGCTTGAGACTAGAGACCGAAGATTGTGTAGATCTATTCGTGAAGTTCAAGAGGCAAGCCATCTGGATCAAAGAAGAAAGCCATTTTGCGCCCATCAAAATCATCCACCCGTAGTTCTGTATGAGGGATTCCTAATTGGTCAAACTCTGCTAGACAGGCTTGAACATCTTCCACTTTAAAAGCCAGATGACGGAGACCGGTATGCTCTGGATGAGGGAGAAAGGGTCTTTTTGGGGCAGCTGGTTTGATAAATATTTCCAAGGTCAGGTTTCCCTTTCGAATATTAAAGAGAATATCCTGATTTTCTGGTCGATGGTGTTCGTCTAAAGGTTCAAAGCCTAACTTGTCTACATAAAATTCTCTGGTTTTATCATAATCGTGGCCAATAATGGCAATGTGGTGAATGGTATCGAGATGCATCTGCTGTCCTTTTCTTTTTTATCGTAAACAAAACCTGCCCCTTGTACAGGCAGGTTTTTGCTATTGTCAAATATCTCATTCCTTCTTCATTTAAAGAAAGATTAATTGGTCTGTAAGACCTTTCTTGGCTTGGTTCCTTCAGCTGGTCCGATGACACCTGCTGCTTCCAAGTCTTCCATGAGGCGAGTGGCCCGGTTAAAGCCAACCGATAAACGACGCTGAATCATCGAAGCACTGGCTTTTTGAGTTTCAATGACGAGAGCCTTAGCCTCTTCAAAGAGAGGATCGCCTTCGTCTGAGCCACCCATACCTCCATCAAAATCTGACTCAGATACTTCACCTGGATCAAAGGTATCATCATAATCCGCTTCTGCCTGCTCTTTGACAAAGTTGACAATCCGCTCGACATCGTCATCTGAGATAAAGGATCCCTGTAGACGAATCGGATGATTTTCATCAATCGGTTTAAAGAGCATGTCTCCACGACCAAGCAATTTCTCTGCTCCATTTTCATCCAAGATGGTCCGTGAGTCGGTTCCAGATGAAACCGCAAAAGCGACACGAGAAGGCACATTGGCCTTGATCAAACCTGAGATGACATCAACCGATGGCCGTTGAGTCGCCAAAATCATGTGGATCCCTGCTGCACGCGCCTTCTGCCCAAGGCGAATAATGGCATCTTCCACTTCTTTGCTTGCTACCATCATCAAGTCTGCCAACTCATCGACAATGACCACGATCAATGGAAGGGGCACTTGCTTCATCTCAGACTGGGCATTGTACTCAGCCACCTTGGCATTAAAGCCAGCAATATTGCGAGCGCCTACTTTCGAGAAGAGCTCGTAGCGATTTTCCATCTCGTCAACGACCTTTTGTAGGGCCCGACTGGCCTTGCGTGGGTTGGTCACCACTGGGATCAAAAGGTGAGGAATATCATTGTAAACAGAAAGCTCCACCATTTTTGGATCGACCATCATAAATTTGACTTCGTCCGGACGAGCCTTCATCAAGATACTCGAAATAATCCCATTGACCGCGACGGACTTACCAGATCCGGTAGACCCTGCTACCAAGAGGTGGGGCATCCGAGCCAAATCAAAGGTCCGAGCCGAGCCATCTACAGCCTTCCCAAGAGGAATCTCAAGGAGTTTGGCTGGGTCTGTCTTGGACTGTTCCCACAATTCACGGAAAGAAACGGTCGCAATCTCTGAGTTGGGCACTTCAATCCCGACCAGAGACTTCCCTGGAATCGGTGCTTCAATCCGTACATCCTTGGCAGCTAGGGCTAAGGCCAAATCATCTGCTAGGTTGGAGATGCGGTTGACCCGCACACCTACAGCCGGCTTCACTTCATACTTGGTGACAGAGGGACCGATTTCCGCCCGCTCCACTGTCGCCTTGATGTTAAAGCTTGCAAAGGTTTCTTCCAAAATGCGGATATTTTGGCGAACGATGTTCTTCTCTTTGGATTGGTTTTTCGGTTTGTCAGGTGCGAAGAGATCAATCGTTGGAAGTTTGTATTGAAGGAGTTCCTTAGGTGTGAAGTCCACAGTGACTTCTTCATCCATATCCTCCTCAGGAACTTCTTCTAGCTCCTCTGGATCGTCTTCTGGCCAGTCTTCCGAATAACCTTCCTCTTCATTTGGTAGATAGATTTGAGGGTAGGACTCCTCTACAGGCGCTTCTGCTTCGATCACAGGTTCCATGACCTCACCTGTCTCAAGATCTACAGGATAGCCTTCTGTGCTCATAGGACTAGCTTCTGCAAGTTGCTCGATGCGAGTAGCCTCCTCTGCTTCTGCTTGAAGGGCTTTCTTCTCTTCACGCTCGACAAAGCGCTCTTGACGACGAATTTCCCGTTTTTCCATAAAGGAGCGAAAAGCTGCAACAGCCTGCTCATACAAGTCATAAACCGAATAAGAACTCATCAAGAGAAGTCCCAATACGATCAAGAGTCCTCCAATGAAATAAGTCCCGATGTTCGAGAGCAAGAAGGCAATCGGCGTGTACAGGATGGCACCAAGCAAACCTCCTCCTGCAAAAGAAGAGATGCGAAGGTGCACAAGGTCCCCTAAAATACGTGATAGAGTTGGCCCTAAAGAAGAGCCTTCAAGTTTCAAGAGGGAGACAAAGTAAGCTTGATAGATCAGTAGCAAGCCTGCAAAAAGACTTAAAAAGCCAGACAAGGTCCCTTCATGCTTCTCAATCCATTTGAAAAAGAAGAGGTAGAAAATAACAGCCGTCATTGCGACGTAAGCCAAACTACCTACCAAGAGCCGGATAAGGTTGTAGGTCACTATGCCTAAGGCTCCTAATCGTAAAAAGGCGAAAATGAAGACGAGAGTTAAGACAATCGTCATGATCATTCGGCGAATTGCTTTTTTTCTTTCTATTTCTGCTTTAGACAGTCGTCTTGTCGACCGTGTTTTTTTTGATTGATTATTGTTTGCCATAACTTTTATTATACCACATTTCTAGACTAGTTCTCTAGTAAAATCCTTTTCTGCGATTTACGAAAGCAACAAGAAAACAGTACCACTCAGATACTGTTACTTATAGATTTTTCTTAGGGTGGCGGTCGATGATGGCTTGATGCTCTTTCAGCGCTTGTTTTCCTTTTTCCGTCAACTGAAAGCCCCGAACTGTGAACTCTTGTGCCAACTCTTCTTCGGTAAAGTAATTCGCTAAAGCTTGGTTCAAATCGGCTGCTTTCATCTTGGACAAGCCAGCGACTCCTTTCTTTTTGAGAATGGCTTTTTTCAGGGTCGCATTGATGTGGTCCAGCGAATCAAAAGCTGATTCGATATAGGCATACCCCTTATCTACAAAAACTTTCACATATTCCGGCGCATGAATCCCATAGGTGTATTCAAAGTACTTAGGAAACCAAGTCTCTGTCGTAAACGTTCCAAAGTTGATCCACCACAAGAGAATGATATCTCCGGCAAGCAAGCCATCTTGGAGGAGCTCCATGTTTCTCTTCGAAACGGGCTTAGGGTCCACCAACCAAGCTCCCAAATCCCTATCAGGCGAAATATAGGGTTCCACCTCATGATCTACATAATATATCTGAAATAGTAGGCATCTGTTTCTCCATTTTGATCATCTCTCTCTTGAACTAATTAAAACTTCATTTGAAAACATCCTATTATGTAGGGTGATTCCTATTTCGATTGGAGAGGACACAGATGATTGACCTCGTTCTCCAAGTATTGTTTAGCCTTTCGAACGATATAGAGCGACTCATCTTCTGAAATCAACTTGCGAAAAAGCTCCTTCGCTCTAGGCTTATCTCTTTTAAGAGTGGCATTCAAGGCTTGGTAGTAGATAATTTCCAACTGCTGGTACTTGAAGTCATTGCTTAAGCCTTCGAAATAATCATTACTTTGATGCGCAATGGTTAAATCATAAAGAGCGAGACAGACCTTTTTCGTTTTCTCAGCTAGTGTGGGCTCTGTGATGGTCAATTCATTCAACCGACCCTCCAGTTCTTCTCTAGTCAAATCAGGATCTGTCAGGACAGTCGATCGCATGAGATAACTCTCAAAAAAGTTCTTATATTTGTGCGGTAATTCCCTCTGACTGAATGCTTCTCTAGCTTCCTTGATGACAGTATCGAAACCTCCCATCATAAAAGAATAGGCGACCGATGTCAACTTCATATCTATCTGTAAAATGTTTTTTTTCACATTCTTGTTCAACTGAAGGTATTGCTGCCAAAAAGCTAAATCTAAGTCTACATGCAGCAAGGTGTTGCACTTGTTGGTATAGCTCTTCTTGAGCCATTGGATGAATAAAAACAAGCCTGCAAGGACCAATAAGAGGCCACCCGTCTGAAGAAGAGTATCTCTGACCACTAACCCAATGCAAACAATCAGAAACATTGCCAACAAGCCAGCAGATCTAATATAGAGTCTATAGTTTTTGCGTAGAGTTTTATAATCCATCTTGTAGCCTCCTATTTATAGACTTTATTTTTACTTGAAAACAGATTCTCTGACATCAAAACAAGTTACCTCCCATCATACCTTATTTTTCATAGGCCCGCAAGCTGAATATCACCACATTCCAAGGATAGATTTGAATCAAATGGAAAATTAAGGTACAATAGAGGGTAGACTAATGTGTTGAAAGGATTAATATGAAAAAATTAATTGCCCTACTTGTATTTTCCGGTTTAGCTTTGGCAGGATGTGGCTCTAATCAATCAGATACAAAGACATCCTCTAGCTCGGCTTCAGAAACTAAGCAAACAACTACTTCTAGCGTAGATGCTAGTGAACAAAAGAAATTAGATCAGCTTCGTAAGGATATCCAAGATGCGATGACCAATGAAAATGCGGTCTTTCCTCAGCTCTCCAACGAAGTTGCTGAAGATGAAGCTGTCGTTAAAATCACGACCAACAAAGGGGACATTACCGTTAAGCTCTTTCCGAAATACGCACCTTTAGCCGTTGAGAATTTCTTAACCCACGCTAAGGAAGGTTATTATGACGGCCTCCTCTTCCACCGCGTCATTAATAACTTTATGATCCAAACAGGAGATCCTAAAGGAGATGGTACAGGTGGTGAGTCCATTTG
>NZ_JBKQBL010000001.1:12608-25211 GCF_046824975.1 Streptococcus intestinihominis
GAAAGGAAAAGATACCTCTAAAGATTCAGGAGCAGGCTTTGAAAATGAATACTCCCCTTACCTCTACAATCTTCGTGGTGCTCTAGCCATGGCCAATTCCGGTCCAAATACAAATGGTAGCCAATTCTATATTAACCAAAATAAAGAAGACTGGTCCAGCAAGCTTCCAACTGAGCGCTTCCCTGCTAAAATCATCGAAGCCTATAAGAATGGTGGAAACCCTACCCTTGATGGTGGAAACTACACTGTCTTTGGACAAGTCATCGACGGCATGGATGTAGTCGACAAAATCGCCGAAGTTGAAACGGACGACAAAGACAAACCAAAAGAAGATGTCAAAATTGAAAAAATGGAAATCGTAAAAGATTACGATTTCAAGAAATAAGCAAAAGAGAACCAAATGGTTCTCTTTTTGTATTTACGTCAATTCATTAAAGTCCCAGATTTGGTCCATCCAGCCTTCATAGAAATCTGGCTCATGGCAAACCATGAGGATCGATCCCTTGTATTCTTTCAGGGCCCGTTTCAATTCATCTTTGGCATCCACATCCAAGTGGTTAGTTGGTTCGTCCAAGACCAAGACATTGTTTTCACGGTTCATCAAGAGACAGAAACGCACCTTGGCTTGCTCTCCACCCGATAGTACCTGAATTTGGCTCTCGATATGCTTGGTGGTCAAACCACACCGAGCAAGGGCTGCACGGACTTCTGCTTGGTTGAGAGCCGGAAAGGCATTCCAGACTGCTTCTAGCGGTGTCTGACGATTGCCCCCTTCGACCTCTTGTTCAAAGTAGCCAAGTTCTAGGTAATCTCCCCGCTCTACTTCTCCAGCAATTGGTGGGATGATTCCTAAAAGACTCTTCAAAAGAGTGGTTTTCCCGATCCCATTAGCTCCGATAATGGCTACCTTCTGATTGCGCTCGAAGGTCAGGTTCAAAGGCTTGGTCAAGGGACGATCATAGCCAATTTGGAGATCCTTGGCCTGGAAGATAAAGCGTCCAGGTGTGCGGGCATTTTTAAATTCAAAGGAAGGTTTTGGTTTCTCACTTTGCAACTCAATGAGTTCCATCTTATCCAGCTTCTTCTGACGAGACATGGCCATATTTCGCGTTGCCACACGTGCCTTATTACGGGCCACGAAATCTTTGAGGTCAGCAATCTCTTTTTGTTGGCGCTCATAAGCCGCTTCCAATTGCGATTTCTTCATTTCGTAGACTTCGAGGAATTGGTAGTAATCTCCGGAATAGCGGGTCAACTGTTGATTTTCCACATGGTAGACGATGTTGATTACATCATTCAAGAAAGGAATATCGTGGGAAATAAGGACAAAGGCATTTTCATAATTCTGCAAGTAGCGTTTGAGCCAATCGATGTGCTCCGCATCCAAGTAGTTGGTCGGCTCATCTAGTAGCAAGATATCAGGTTTTTCTAGCAAGAGCTTGGCCAAGAGGACCTTGGTCCGCTGCCCACCTGAAAGGGCCGTCACATCCGTCTCCATGCCAAAGTCCATGACCCCAAGAGCCCGGGCTACCTCATCAATCTTGGCATCCAAGGTATAGAAATCCCGACTCTCTAACCGATCCTGGAGCTCTCCGACTTCTTCCATAAGGGCATCAACATCAGCTTCCTCTTCAGCCATTTCCATATAGAGGTCATTGATACGAGCCTCTGCTTTAAAGAGCTCGTCGAAAGCTGTCCGTAAAACATTACGCACCGTTTGCCCTTCTTTTAGGACAGCATGCTGGTCCAGATAACCAGCGGTCACATACTTAGACCATTCGACCTTTCCTTCATCGGGTAACATCTTCCCCGTCACGATGCTCATGAAGGTGGATTTCCCTTCACCATTGGCCCCTACCAAACCGATATGCTCTCCCTTTAACAAGCGGAAGGACACATCCTCAAAAATAGCCCGGTCTCCAAAGCCGTGGCTTAAATTTTTCACCTCTAAAATACTCATAATTGACTCTCTTTCATTGATTTCACTCGTATGATTATATCATCTTCAAGACAGAATTAAAAGGGAGTCCAACTCCCTTTTCTCTTACAGACCTAAGTCCACATATGGTTTCCGGTAGCCCACTTGAACAACTTTTCCGTCTTTCACTAAGAGAGGGCGTTTGATCAGCATGCCATCGCTAGCTAAAAGGTCTGCTGCTTCTTCTATCGAAAGCTGGTCCACCTTGTCTTTCAAGCCCAATTCCCGATACTTCATCCCACTGGTGTTAAAGAATGATTTGATTGGTAGGGAAGACTCCTTGATCCAAGTTTGTAGTTGCTCACTGGTCGGTGTGTCTACCACGATATCTTGGCTATCAAACTCACAGCCTAAGCTCGCTAATTCCGATTTCGCCTTGCGGCAAGTCGAACATTTTGGGTATTCAATAAATGATAACATGTTTTCTCCTTATTCATTCCAAGTTATGGCCTCATGATACAACAGCCAACGTTTTCGATCTAGACCAGCCGCATAGCCTGTCAACTTTTTCTCCGTCCCCAACACTCGGTGACACGGGATGAGGAGGAGCAAGGGATTCCGTCCTACTGCTTGACCAACTGCTTGGGCCGATCTGCAAGACAGGGCTCGGGCAATCTCTCCATAAGTTCGACTTTCCCCATAAGGGATCTGAGCTAGGTAGGTCCAGACTCTTTGTTGAAAGGCTGTCCCTTTAGGAGATAGAGGAAAGGGCATGGAAGGATTTTCCCCTAAAAAGTATTGATCCAGCCATTCAAAGACAGCTTCATGAAGAGGCTGACAAGCTTCCTTGATATGATCAAGCCCTTGTTCACAATTTGCTTGGTCACAAAACCAGATCCCAACTAGGCTTTCCTCATCCACCACAACAGATAGAGGCCCCAAGGGACTCTGATAGAGTTGCCGATAGAACCTAGTCATTTTGAGACTGTTCTGCACGGTAGTCCCAACGATCATCTTCGCTAATCACTTGGAAGAGGCTGGTTTCTGCCTTTCGTTTGATCTTCTGATAAGCGAGACGAACCCCATCAATTGGTACCTTCCCACAGTAATGGAAGCCTAACTTCTCTAAAAGGTGTTGCATAACCTTGTTGTCAGGATGGGTATCACAGCGGAAATCTGGGCCTTTCTCTCCTTCGATTAAACCTTGAAGGAAGGTTTGGGCTACTCCTCGACCAGCAGCTTCTTTGGCAACAGCGACTCGGTGGAAACTGATATAGAGATAGTTATCATGTTCCCATTTTCCTTCATAAATGTCATTATAAGCGGCTTCATTTCCCTTGTAGAGAGCGGCATAGGCTACGACTTCTTGATTCTCTACAGCCACATAACCACGGCTTTCTAGGATATCCTCAAAAATGATTTCTTGATCCGGATAACCATCCTGCCATTGGTCTACTCCAGCTGCAGCTAAGCTGTCCTTGCCATCTTGGATAATTTCCATAATCCGATTGATTTCATTGGGATAGGCCATTCTAATTTCCATCAGACTCTCCTTTTTCTTCCTCTTGGTGGTAACGGGCATAAAGTTCACTCTTTTGAAGCCCAAATTGTTTGGCAACCTGTTTAATTGCCTGGTTCTTTTTCATACCAGATTGGACCAGGAGATCAATCTCTTGGATCAGATCCACTTCTCCTAGATCTGGCTCCTGCTCACTGGCCCCCTCCACGATCAGGAGACACTCTCCCTTAAGAGGATTATCCTCTAGATAGTCCACTAACTCTGTGATGGTCCCTCGCGTGTACTCTTCATAAATCTTGGTCAGTTCTCGGACCAGGACAACCGGACGGTCTCCATAGACTGCCAGCATATTTTCAAGGGTCGCTCGCACCCGGTGCGGGGACTCATAAAAGATCTGAGTCTCAGGATAGGCTAGCTTTTCCTGGAAAAAGGCCTTTTGCTGCCCTTCCTTGCGTGGAAGAAAGCCATAAAAGATATGGGGCTGGGGCGCCAAGCCACTGGCAATTAGGCCGGTAATGCCGGCGCTCGGGCCAGGAACTGCCACAACAGTGATTTCTCGCTCAATCGCTGCCTTGACCAGGTCGTGACCTGGATCCGAAATACTAGGCAGTCCTGCATCCGAAACCTGGGCCAGGTCCTTTCCAGACTCTAAATGAGCTAGCAAATCAGGGATTTTCTCCATAGCATTGTGCTCGTGAAAGCTGGTTTGTGGTGTCGCAATCTCAAAATGCTTGAGCAAGAGTCCTGTATTGCGTGTATCTTCCGCCGCTATCAGATCCACCTCTTTTAGAGTTTGGATCATGCGGTAGCTCATGTCATCCCGATTGCCAATTGGGGTTGGCACTAAAAAGAGAGTCCCTGTCGCTTTATCCCCTTTAAAACTTCGTTGAATCTGCATGTTTACTCCCTAAATAACAATTCATCACAAAAAATACATTCTTCATCATTTTCACGACGTTGACCATAGGAGTCTGTACAAACATGAAATCCATCATTGTAAATTCTTTGTAAATTTTCACGACCATTGCGATGGAATTTAGGGGAGCTGGTTTTCTCCACTTCTCCTAAGCGCTCTCTCAATTTATCATTTTCAAGACGCAGAGCAGTATTTTCCTCGACAATGAGTTTGAGATTTTTCTTAATGGCTTCAACCTCTGCTAATGTAACCAGCAATTCCTGGGAGAAGCCATCCAAAGCATCAAATAATTCTTTTTTATTCATCTCTTTACCTTCTATTTTTCAACTGTAGGACCATATAATCGAGAGCATTTTGAAAACTCACATTCCGTTCCCACATCTGTTTGGCCAAGACCAATTTTTCTAGATAGTCTCTTCCTAAGGACTGACCGATGGAGCGTGCAAAGAGCAATTCCAACAAGCGAAAGGCTTGGGCCTGCTTTTCTTTATCATCCGTCTCTTGAACCAAGCGAGAGACCAGTAAGTAGATATGCGGATCTGTTTTTAGACAAGCTGCAACGAAACGCTCACACTCCCTCGCCAGATCGAAAAAGGATGGATTCTGAGCGAGAATTTGAGCCTCTTGGAAACCTTGACTAAAGTTGGCTAACAGATCTGCTTGTTGAAGCAAGAGACCTTCCTGAAGGAGATACTCTTTTAGGAAATCTTGGTTTTTTGGAAAATGGACCTGCTGCGCCCGACTTTTTATGGTCGGGAGAACCAGCTGCTCATCTGCTGTCAGCAGAAAAATATGAACTTCACTCTGAGGTTCTTCAATCACCTTGAGGAGGGAATTGGCCGCATTGACATGCATCCGGTCTGCATCGCAGATGATAAAGACTTGCTTGGATCCTTCGTAGCCTGACTGAGAAAAATGCTGGATCAAATCCCGGATCCGATCCGTTTTGATGATTTGATTGACCGGTCGGACAACCGTTACATCTGAGAATTCATCCTCTTCAATCAAGCGACAAGCCCGACAAGTCCCACAGGGCCAAACACCCTTCTTGTCCGTACAAAAGAGACTTTGGGACAAGAGCTGGGCCATCTCAAAACTGCCAAAATCTCCTGTAAAGAGATAGGCGTGGCTCAAGCGGTCTTGTTCTAAAATAGCTTGGAAGCGATCGACTAACTGAGGTTGAAGTTTTTGCACTTGTTCGAACTTCATTCACTGATCTCCAAGACTTCTTTCAATAATAGCCAAGTATCCTCGACCACCTGATCAAAAGGTTGACTGGCATCAATTTTCACCACACGTTGCGGTTCTTTTTCGAGGATGGCCAGATAGCCTTGACGGACTTTCTGATGGAGACTGAGTCCTTCTAGATCCAAGCGATTGACTTCACGGCTAGCACTCTTAGCAATTCGCGCCAACCCTTCTTCTACATCAATGTCAAAATAGAAGGTCCGATTGGGTTTCAGACCATCAGTCGCAAATTGGTTCAACCATTCAATATCTGCTACTGCTAATCCACGGCCAAAGCCTTGGTATGCTACCGAACTGTCGATAAAACGATCCATGATAACTAGCTTTCCTGCTTCCAAAGCTGGAAGGACACGTTCTGCCAAGTGTTGGCGGCGACTGGCGATATAAAGAAGCAATTCTGTCTTGGGATCCATTTCCGTATGGGATGGATCTAGGATAACTTCTCGTATTTTTTCTGCGATTTCGACGCCCCCTGGCTCCCGTGTGGTAATATAGGCAATCCCCGCCTTTTCCAAGCGTGGTAGCAAGGCTTCTAAAACGGAGGATTTACCTGCACCTTCTGGGCCTTCAATTGAAATTAATGTTCCCTGTTTCATTCTCTTATCTTAACTTTCTATACTCATTTCTCTAGCATGCATCACTTCTTTTTATTTTACCAAAAATAGGGGTAAAAATCCTGTCCGAATTCGTGAAAATTGATGAAAATTATTTCCTATTTTTCATTTTTTTTGGTAAAATGTATGGTGAAAAATGAATAGGAGAACGAGCATGTTTAAGGCAAAAAATATTCTGGCCATTATTTTGGGGGCTGGCATTTTTTCTTTTGGAATCTTCTTTTTAGTCATTCCATTTCACTTTTATGAGGGAGGAGCTACAGGGATTACACTGATCACCTACTACCTCTTTAAAATTCCCGTTTCGGTCATGAACTTGGCCATCAATATTCCCCTCTTTTTCCTAGCCTGGAAATTACTAGGGCTCCGATCCCTCTATCTCAGTTTGATTGGAACTTTTTCGGTCTCTATTTGGATGGCCATCTTCGAGCTGATCCCTGGAAGTCATCATCTTCAAACTGCAGTCTTTACGGCTCTTGACGGAGATATCCTTCTGGCCTGTATCGGATCAGGGGTTATCCTTGGAACTGGACTGGGGATTATCTTCAACGCTGGAGGAACAACAGGTGGAACCGATATTGTCGCACGTATCTTTAACAAGTACACGACGCTTTCCATGGGACGCCTCATGTTGATTGTGGATGCCATCGTCTTGACAACTGTTTTGATCGTCTTCAAGGACTTCCGAATTGCAGCCTACACCCTCCTCTTTATCCTGATTGACACCGTCGTCATTGATATCGTCGGTGAAGGAGGTTTTGCAGGAAAAGGATTCCTCGTGGTTACATCTAAACCGGATGAAATTGCCAAACAAATCACGACTGATTTGGGCCGAGGAGTCACCTTCGTAAACGGCATGGGCTATTATAGCCAACAAGAAATGAAGATTGTCTACTGCGTGGTCTCACGGAATGAAATGAAACAAATGAAAGATATCATCAATAAGATCGATCCATTCGCCTTCATCACCATTACAGAAGCCCACGAAATCCTGGGAGAAGGATTTACCTTGGATACCAACAAGCAACCCATTGCTCGCTAAAACAAAGAGCCTGAGAATATCTCAGGCTCTTTCTTTATTTAAAAGGCTTTTGCAGATGTGCGACTAATTTCATCCACACGAATACCATTTTCTTCAAATTTCTTCTTGATAACTTCCGTATCGGTAATGCCATCAATCTGAACTTCGATAACGACATGATCATCTTTGGTTGGGATATTGACTGTATTGGCGATATTGTATCCTTCTTCTACAATCAAATGAATGATTTGTTCTAGAACACCAACCTTATCTTCTGTCACAAAGCGAACACGAACTCCTTCTTCTCCATAACCGGATACTTCGAGGAAGGCACGGAAAATATCACGGTCTGTGATGACACCGGATACTTGGTCATTGTCTACAACCGGAAGAATTCCCACCTTGTTCTTATACATGAGATAGGTCGCATCTTCGAGGCTGGCAAATTTAGAGACAGTAATGACATCACGAAGCATGACATCTTTGACCTTGGTCTTGTTCAACAGATAGTTCATCTCAAAAATAGACAAGCTTGTTGCTTTAGATGGACTTGCTTCTGCAATCGTGCCCTCTGTCACCAAGCCGACCAATTTGTCATTTTCAATGACTGGCAAGCGGTGCAAGCCTTGTTCCCGCATCAAATCTGCCGCATGAGCAATTGTTGTATCTGGACTAATATACACTACTTTACGGGTCATAAAATCTTTAACAGCCATAATCATTCTCCTATGCTTTTCTTAGTTTTATTATACTTGATTTTTAGAATGATTTCAAACGCTTTCAGCAGTTTTCTCTTGTTTTCAAAATTTAGAAAAATCAAACAAGAGAGATGAAAAAAGAAAGGCCTTTAGGACCTTTCCTTTCAAACAAACTTTAAAAATCTTATCCACCAAGGTAGGCCTTGCGGACTTCTTCTGAGGCTAAGAGTTCTTTTCCTGTTCCGGTAAGAACGACTTTCCCTGTTTCGAGAACATAACCGCGGTCTGCGATGGCAAGGGCCTTGTTGGCATTTTGTTCAATCAAGAGAACAGTTGTTCCTTGTTTTTGGATATCTTGGATGATATCAAAGATTTCTTGGATAAAGATTGGGGCCAATCCCATAGAAGGTTCATCCAGGAGCAAAAGTTTTGGCGTCGACATGAGGGCACGACCCATTGCAAGCATTTGTTGCTCCCCACCAGATAGGGTGGCTGCATCTTGGTTCTTCCGTTCTTCCAAACGTGGGAAACGGGAGAAGACCTTCTTCAAGTTAGCTTGGTTTTCTTCTCGGTCTTTCTTCAAGAAAGCTCCCATTTCCAAGTTTTCCATAACGGTCAAGCCTGGAAAGACGTGACGGCCTTCTGGAACTTGGGAGAGTCCTGCTGCTACAATCTTTTGAGCCGGAACCTTTTGAATCTCCTGACCCAAAAACTCAATTTTCCCAGCACTTGGACGCACCAAACCTGAAATGGTACGAAGAATAGATGTTTTCCCAGCACCGTTAGCACCGATAAGAGAAACAACTTCCCCTTCATTTACCTCGAAACTGACATCACGGACAGCCTGGATCATGCCATAGTGTACAGAAAGATTTTCAACTTTTAACATAGACATTAGGCTTCACCTCCAAGATATGCTTCGATTACACGTTTGTTATTCTTGATTTCATCTGGCGTACCATGGGCAATCAAGCGGCCATATTCCAATACATAAATCCGTTCTGTTACTTCCATAACCAAGCTCATATCATGCTCGATCAACATAATCGTAATATTAAATTCTTTTTGAATGCGACGGATCAATTGGGTCAATTCTGCTGTTTCTTGAGGGTTCATCCCTGCAGCAGGTTCATCCAAGAAGAGGATTTTTGGCTCTGTCGCAAGGGCACGAACGATCTCCAAGTGACGTTGTTGTCCGTAAGCCAAGTTTTTAGCCAAGGTATCTGCTTCTTTTTCCAAACCGAAAATGGCTAACAATTCAAGGGCTTTTGCTTTCAAAGCTTCTTCATTCTTGTAATAGCTTGGCAAGCGGAAAAGACTCGCAAAGACATGTGGTTTGTGGTGATTGGCAAAGGCAATCAAGACATTATCCAAAACGCTCAAGTCTTTAAAGAGACGAATATTTTGGAAAGTCCGTCCCAGACCACCTGCAGCGATTTTATAAGGTGCTTTACCATTTAATAGGTGACCATCTAAAGTAATGGTCCCTTCACTTGGTTCATATACCCCTGTTAAGAGGTTGAAGAGGGTTGTTTTTCCGGCACCGTTGGGCCCAATCAACCCAACCAATTCCCCTTCATTGAGTTCCATGGTCACATCCCCAACGGCTGTCAAACCACCAAAGTTTTTTGTTAAATTTTTTACTTCAAGAAGTGCCATTAGTTAGCCTCCTTTTTTGAGAGTAGTTTTTTCAAGCTAAATTCCCATGTTCCAAGAAGACCACCTGGACGGAAGATCATCACGAGAATCAAAGCCAAGGAATAAATGATCATACGAACGCTTGAGAAGTCTTGAAGCACCATATTCAAGATCCCCAAGACGATGGCTGCCACAACCGTTCCTGACATTGATCCCAAACCACCAAACACGACAATGATCAAGACATTAATGGTATTAGTAAAGGAATAATCTTTCGGAACGACAGATCCAATGAAACCTGCTTGGAGAGATCCTGCAATCGCTGCTGTGATCGCACCGAAAACAAAGGCGATAACTTTGACTTTGGTCGTATTAATCCCAACAGATTCTGCTGCAATTTCATCTTCACGAACAGAAAGGGTGGAACGCCCAATTGGACTGCGTAAGAAGTTGATGGTAAAGATGGTTGTAATCACGACAAAAAGGTAAACCAATTGCCAGGTTGTAAAGGCTGGCAAACCAAGGATCCCAGCAGCACCATTGGTCAGAGTCCCACCATTGACGATCAAGATCCGGATGATTTCAGAAACCCCCAGTGTCGCAATTGCGAGGTAGTCCCCTTTCAAACGAAGGGTTGGAACCCCAACAATCAAGGCCACAGCACCTGCGATCAAAGCACCTAAAACCATCGCACCAAAGAACGCTCCATAGGTTGGTGATTTGGAGCCGAGAATGGCTGCAGAGTAGGCACCAATCGCCATAAATCCAGCATGTCCGAGTGAGAATTGACCTGAAAAACCAACGATGAGGTTCAAACCAACAGCAAGGATGATATTAATCCCAATTTGTTCCAAAATTTGGATATAGAAGAGGTTGAGTACACCCGCTGCAACTAAGACTTGGATCAAGACAAAACCTGCGACCAAAAGACCAAGCCAGACTAAATTCACTTTTAAATTTTGTTTCATGGCTTACACCTTCTCTTTCACATTTTTACCTAGGATACCTGCTGGACGGATGAGCAAGATCACAATCAAGATGGCATACACAATAGCATCACGGAAGTCTGAAAGGCCAATCGCTGTGGCGAAGGTTTCCAACAAACCGATGACAAAGCCACCTAGGGCCGCACCTGGAATGATTCCGATTCCACCAAGAACGGCTGCGACAAAGGCTTTGATCCCTGGTGTCATCCCCATCAAAGGCTCGATCGAGTTGTAATACAAACCGATCAAAACCCCACCAGCACCCGCTAAGGCTGATCCCAAAGCAAAGGTAAAGCTGATGGTCCGGTTTACGTTAATCCCCATCAATTGAGCGGCATCGCTGTCGACAGAAACGGCACGCATGGCTTTCCCCATCTTTGTCTTTTGGATAATAAATTGAAGAGCGACCATCAAGAAAATAGACACTCCTAAGATCATCAACTGAATGTTGGAAATCGAAATAGGACCAAAGTTGTAACGAACAGTTTCAATGACTTGCGGGAAGGAACGGGTATTGGCCCCTACAAAGAAGACCATCCCATATTCAAGCAAGAAGGAAACCCCGATGGCTGTGATCAAGGCTGCAATCCGAGTCGAATGACGAAGCGGACGATAAGCCAGATATTCAATCACAACCCCTAAAATAGCTGTCCCGACCATAGCTAGAAGCAAGGCTACAAAGAAGTTAACTTTCAATGAGTTCAATAAGAAATACCCCATAAAGGCACCTACCATGTAGATATCCCCATGGGCAAAGTTGATCAATTTGATAATTCCATACACCATAGTATAACCAAGGGCCAAGAGTGCATAGACACTTCCCAAGATTAGACCGTTCACTAATTGCTGGAGCATTTGAACCATCCTTTCTAATAATAAAGAGCGAGGCCAGGAATTTTCATTCTCCCAGCCTCTTGTACAAACAACAAATGATAATTAAGGTTTAACCGACTCAACTGACTCAACTTTACCATCTTTTAAGCCAATCATAAGTGCAGATTTAACCGGATTATGGTCTTTGTCAATAGACATTGTACCAGTAACACCTTCCAAGTCTTTCAACTTCGCAAGGTTGTCTTTCAATTCGACAGAGTTCTTAGCACCTTTAGATGCTTCTGCAACCATGTAAACTGAATCATATGCCAAAGCTGCAAACATTGAAGGTTCTTCGTTGTATTTTGCTTTATAAGCTTCTACGAATTTCTTGGCTTTATCAGTCATTTCACCTTCAGTAGAGAATCCAGCTACGTAGTAGATGTCTGTAGCTGCAGCAGGTGTTGCTTGTTCAATGAATTTAGCATCGCTAAATCCATCACCACCAATGATTGGTTGTTTGATTCCCATACCACGTGCTTGGTTTACGATTTTACCAGTTTCAGTGTAGTACCCTGGAAGGACAATCGCATCGAAGTCTTTGTCTTTGATTTTTGTAAGAGCAGCTTGGAAGTCTGTATCCTTAGATTGGAAAGTTTCTGTTGCTACGATTTCACCTTTATAAGATTTCTTAAAGGCTTCAGCAATCCCTTTAGCATAGTCAGATGAATTATCGTAGTAAAGAACAACTTTCTTCGCTTTCAAGTTATCCGTTGTATATTTAGCAATGATTTGTCCTTGGAAGCTATCGATGAAGGTTGCACGGAAAAGGTAATCTTGACCTTTTGTCAAATTATCTTGTGTTGCTGATGGTGTGACCAATGGAACACCTGCTTTACCAGCATTGGCAACCGCTGCTGCAGTGGCACCTGAAGTTGCAGGTCCTACAAGAGCATTTACTTTTGATTGAGTGACAAGGTTTGTAGTGACTGTAGCTGCTTCAGCTGTTTCAGATTTGTTATCTTTATCTGTGACAACGATCTTCTTACCGTCAGCTCCACCATTAGCATTGATTTCATCAACGGCCAACTGAGCACCTTTTTGTTCAGCACTACCATATGCTGCTACTTCGCCAGTTTTTTCAAAGTTAAAACCGATTTTTAGTTCTTTTCCGATTTCGTTACCAGTTGTGTTTGAACCTGAAGTTGAAACTTCACCACAGGCTGCAAGAA
>NZ_JBKQBL010000001.1:25255-29606 GCF_046824975.1 Streptococcus intestinihominis
GAGCGACACTTGCAATGGTTAAAAATGAAAGAGCAAATTTTTTCTTCATTTGTGATAATCTCCTTAAATAATCTTAAAATAAATACATATTAAGAATATACCGAATTATCTGACAATTGTCAATATAAAAAACGCAATCCTTTAAATGATTGCGTTTTCTACTTGTGTTTCATCCTGTTGACGATGCAAACTTCCTACAAAATCACGATCCAATTCTTGAATATGGCAAATTTGAACCTTCTTTACAAAGCGTTCTTTTTTTAATTGCTGCATAATTTCAAGAACTTGAGGACTATCGACATAGACCTGGACATAGCGCATTTTTTTGGAATGATAGATCACATCCCCAATTTCCTGTAATTTCTTTGCATCTCGATTATAATACAATTTTACAATTAAGCCTGTTCTAGCTTGCTTCTCAAACATACACAATCCCTTTCTGCTTCTGTTACCAGTATAGCAAATTTCAGGTAAAAATACTATCTTTTTCTAGAAAGTAAAGAATGTCCTAAAAAAAACCTCTCCTGTCAAAGGAGAGGGCTGGATGGTTAAGATTTCTTATCCGAGATTGTTGTTAGCCATGATTTCATCGATGAAACCATAAGCTAAGGTTTCTTCTGCAGTCATCCAATTATCCCGTTCTGCATCAGCGTGGATTTTCTTGATGGTTTGACCTGAATTTTCTGCCAAGATTTTTTCCAATCTGTGACGTGTTTTCAAGAGGTGTTCTGCTGCAATGGCCATATCCGTTTGTTGAGTACCGCCACCAGTACCACCCATTGGTTGGTGGATCATGTACTCAGCATTTGGCAACATGAAGCGTTTGCCTTTGGCACCACTTGATGCAATCACAGTCCCCATTGAAGCTGCCATCCCCATGACGATGGTTTGGACGTCTGATTTGATAAAGTTCATGGTATCGACGATTGCCAAACCTGCAGAGACAGAGCCTCCTGGCGTATTGATATACATATAGATATCTTTGGTATTATCTTGGGCATCCAAGAAGAGCAATTGGGCAATAATCGAATTGGCCATTTGGTCTTCTACCGGTCCTGTCACCATGATAATACGGTCTTTTAAGAGGCGTGAGTAAATGTCGTATGAGCGTTCGCCACGACTAGTTTGTTCAATTACTACTGGAATCATTCATTCATCTCCTTTTATCCATTATCACCGGCACCATCTCAGGAGTTTCATCCGGTTGATTCGAGAGGCTAGCTCTCCTTCCATTCTTTATAAAAGCTATTATATCCCATTGGTCAACAAAGGTCAAATTTTTACTTTCCCAAAGATGGATTGGAAATGTGCTTATTTGGTACCAAACAAGCGGTCCCCAGCATCACCCAAACCTGGAACGATATAGCCGTTTTCGTTGAGGCGTTCATCCAAGGCTGCAGCAAAGATTTCGACATCTGGATGAGCTGTTTGAAGAGCTTCCACTCCTTCTGGTGCTGCAACTAAGCAGACAAATTTAATATGGCTTGCACCACGTTTCTTTAATGAATCTACCGCTAGGATTGCAGATCCCCCAGTCGCCAACATTGGGTCTACCACAAAGATTTGACGTTGGTCGATATCTTCTGGCAATTTCACCAAGTATTCAACTGGTTTCAAGGTTTCTTCATCGCGGTACATTCCGATGTGACCAACTTTAGCAGCGGGTACCAAACTCAAGAGTCCGTCTACCATCCCGATCCCTGCACGAAGGATTGGAACAATCGCTAGTTTTTTACCAGCAATCTGTTTTTGAACTGTTTTTGTAATTGGTGTTTCGATTTCTACATCTTCAAGAGGAAGTTCGCGCAAAACTTCGTATCCCATCAACATAGCAATTTCATCTACTAATTCACGAAAAGCCTTTGTAGAGGTATCAGTCCGACGCAAAATAGACAATTTATGCTGAATCAGTGGATGTTTAATAACTTCAAGTTTTCCCATTGTGGTTCCTTCTTTCTCTATATTCATCTTATTATATCAAAAAGGAAGAAAAAGGCCTACAAATATGCAAACCTTTTCTTTTCTTATTTTAATGACTAGCTTATAGCCACTCCTTGTACTTGCCAATATAATAGTGTTTGACCAGGGTGACACTTGCCATATAAAGGAAGAGAATTCCCGCTAGTAATAGGAAGTAAAGACTATTTAGTGGCGCTACTTTCAATAAGGAAGCCAGTGGGCCATATGGTAGGAAGGTCACAAAGAGGGCTCCCAATAGGGTCGTTGCCATGACTGCAAGGGCTGGCCGACTTTGAACAAAGGGCAATTTTGGAGAGCGGAGCATATAGATGACCATAGTTTGGGACCACATGGACTCAATGAACCAGCCGGTTTGAAAGAGCATGATGAAGAGTCCCGCACTGTCTGCTCCATGGACATAGCCATAGCCTGTAATCATAGGTACGATGATAAAGTAGAGAGCGATAAAGGTCAAGATGTCAAAGACAGAGGAAATAGGACCAAACCAGGCCATAAAGCGGGTAATGGATTTTGCTTCCCAAATCCGAGGTTTCTTCAAGAAGTCCTTATCAACCCGGTCAAAAGGCAAGGCGATACAGGAAAGGTCATAAACCAAGTTTAAAACGATGAGATGGATAGGGGCCATTGGAAGAAAAGGAAGGAAAATACTAGCAAAGAGAAGGGAGAAGATATTCCCAAAGTTGGAAGAAACTGTCATCTTGATGTACTTGGTCATGTTGGCATAAACCTTGCGTCCTTCTACCAAGCCTTTTTCGAGGACCATCAAGTCCTTATCCAGTAGGATAACATCTGCTGTTTCTTTGGCAATATCGACAGCTGTATCAACCGAAATACCCACATCTGCCACTTTCATAGAAGGAGCATCATTGATGCCATCTCCCATATAGCCGACCTTATGGCCATTTGCTTTCAGTTGCAAGATAATGCGTGCTTTTTGGTCTGGGGATAATTTTGCAAAAACGGTGGTGGTTTCTACTGCTTGAGCCAAGTCTGAATCAGAGAGACTGTCGATATCGCTACCCAGCAAAATGCGGTCAACATCCAGTCCCACCTTTTCACAAACCGCTTGGGTCACTTTCTCATTATCTCCCGTAAGGATTTTAGTAGCAACTCCGTATTCCGCAAGGGTATTGATGGCTGGTGCTGCAGATGGTTTTGGTGGATCCAAGAAGGCTAGGTAGCCCGTCAAGATCATGTCTGCTTCATCTGCCACTTCAAAGGCATAGCCTTCCTCAAGATTTGATTTGTAACTAACCCCTAGCACGCGCAAACCTTGTTCATTCAGCTGAGCCACCTCTGCCAAGACGTCTTCCCGCACTTGGTCTGTTAGGGGGATAATCTCATCCTTGTATTCTACATAGTTAGAGACTGCTAGCATTTCTTCCAAGGCTCCCTTGGTGACCATGCTCACGATTCCCCCCTCATCTTTGACAATGACACTCATCCGCCGGCGTTCAAAGTCAAAAGGCAATTCATCAATTTTTTGGAAGCTTTGGTCCAAGCCTCTGACAATCTCATGTTTCTTAGCTTCTCTTTCTGTCCGACTGATAATGGCGCGGTCCATTAAGTTTTTGAGGCCGGTTTGGAAGTAAGAGTTGAGATAGGCCCGACGAAGGACGGACAAATCCAAGTCCCCACGAATGTCGAGGGGGTATTCGAGTACGATCTCATCTTGGGTCAAGGTTCCTGTCTTGTCCGTACAGAGGATATCAATAGCGCCTAGATCTTGAATAGCGTTGAGCTTTTTGATGACCACCTTTTCTTTGGCCATGATAATGGACCCCTTGGCCAGGCTAGCTGTGATAATCATTGGGAGCATTTCCGGAGTCAAGCCCACCCCTACACTGAGGGCAAAGACCCCTGCTTCTAGCCAATCCCCATCTGTCAAACCATTGATAAAGAAGACGATGGGTACCATGACCATCATGAGTCGGATCAACAACCAAGAGATGGTGTTCATTTCTCGTTCAAAAGAGGTTGGTTCATCATAAGTATTGATGGTTTGCTCAATCGCTCCCATCATGGTTTCATCCCCAACGACCAAGACCAAGGCTGTTGCTCGACCTGAGATGACGTTGGTCCCCATGAAAGCTAGACTTTCACTCTCCAAAAGACTGTCCAGATTTTGGCCACTTGCTTTTTTCAAGCAGACTTTTTCGACAGCATCGCTCTCTCCAGTCAAACCAGACTGTTGAACGAAGAAGTCTCGAGAATCTAACAAGACCACATCTGCTGGGATCATGTCGCCTGCACTCAATTTGATCAGGTCTCCCACAACGATCTCATCAATGGGAATCTCTTCTTCTTTACCTTCTCGAATCACTGTTGCTGTATTGACAATCATGCGAGAAAGATTGCTAGCAGCCTTGTC
>NZ_JBKQBL010000001.1:29858-38146 GCF_046824975.1 Streptococcus intestinihominis
TTGGATCTTCCTCACCTGGTTTGGCTAACCAAACATTGGTCACCAGAGAAACAAGGGCAATGAGCAGTAAGATGACTGTGAAGGGATTGATGATGGATTCAACAATCCGTTTCCAGATAGAATCATCTTGCCCCTTTGTGAGGACATTTTCTCCATAGCTATCCCGGTTTTCCTCTACTTGGTCTTCCGTCAAACCAGACCAGCTAGATTGATAGGTTGCTAAGGTTCTTGTTTCTGCATCTTGCAATGCAGCAATGAGTCTTTCTTTTGTTGTTTGCATTGGAATCTCCTTTTAAATCAGGAGCCAAACGCTTATAGAGTCCCGATGACACAAATCAGCGATTGGCTGGCTATGTGCGGTTCGGGATGATCGTCGATTTGTATCATAGTGTTCTCCTTTTCTACTTGATAGGTGAGAGGCTTCTTAAGCATAAGAAAAAAGCCCTCCCCTTTTATAGGTAGGACTCATTAAACTCGTCGTTTATTTTTTAATAAAAATTCTCAAAAAATAGACCGTCCAAGCTTTAGCTCCGCAAGGCAATGAAATGAGCTTAGTCTTGACCTTTGCGATCAGGACTGTTGACCAACGAGTAGTGTCTCCACTGCTTTGCGGTAGTCATCCGTATCCTTGTGGTAGCCTCACCTACCGTTATTCCCCTTGAGTATACTCCTCCCCTATAGAAAAGTCAACCCTTAAAATCAACCTTTTTTAGGAAAATTTGTTACAATCCGATCGACAATCTCTTGGACTAGGGTTTTCGGAGCTGCCACATTCAAACGGGCATGTTGCTTCCCTTCTACTCCAAAGTCTGTCCCTTTATTAAGGATGACCTTAGCCTGGTCATGAAGTCGAGCATGGAGTTCTTCCTCTGACAAACCGTAGGCAGAAAAATCAAGCCAGAGTAGATAGGTCCCTTGCGGTTTCATCACACCAATGTCTGTCTGCTCACGCAAAACTTCTACAGTGTAGTTGATATTTTCTTCCAAGACTTCCTTTAAGTCCTCTAACCAAGCCTTTCCTTTCTGATAGGCGACTTCGGTGGCGATAAAGCCAAGGGCAGAAATTTCATGTTGATTGTTTCGCAACTGCCGAGCTTGGAAGGATTTCCTTAGTGCATCATTTTCGATGATGGCATAGGAATTTTTTGTTCCTGCGATGTTGAAGGTTTTGGTCGCACTTGATAAGACAAGAGTGAAGTCCTTAAAGCTTGGATCTACTGTATTAAAACATACGTGCCGATTTCCAAATAGCGCCAAGTCTTGGTGAATTTCATCTGAAACAAGCAAGACCCCATGTTTTTGACAGAGACGACCAATCTTTTCTAGGACTTCTCGTTCCCAGATGCGACCGCCTGGGTTATGAGGATTGCACAGGATGTAGAGTTTGACTTGGTGCTCTACAAAGTCTTTTTCCAATTGCTCAAAATTAATTTGGAAAAGTCCATCCACTTCTACTAAGGAATTGGTCACTAATTTGCGTTGATTGAGGCGGACGCTACGGGCAAAGGGTGGATAAACTGGTGTATTGATGAGAACAGCCTCGCCTTCCTTAGTGAAAGCCTGAATAGCCGTTGAAATAGACGGAACCACACCTTCCATAAAGACAATGGCTTCCTTCTCAAACACATATCCATGCTCTGACTTTTCCCACTCCTGAACAGCTCGGTAAAGCTCTTCACTAGGATAGGTGTAGCCGTAGACTAATTGATCTGCGTAATCTCGAATGGCTTTTCGAACCGCAGGTAAGGATTCAAAATCCATATCTGCAATCCATGCAGGAAGAAGTTCTGGATCTTGCTCTGACTCCTTCCACTTGCTAGTATGATGCCCCAAACGATTAGGGACAGTCAAAAATTGTTCTTTTCCCATGATGGACTCCTATCTAGCCAATGCTTGTTCTAAATCCTCAATCAAATCCCGTGCATCTTCAATTCCGATGGAAAGGCGAAGCAAGTCATCCGTTAACCCATAGGAATGACGAACCTCTGCAGGAATATCTGCGTGGGTCTGTGTAGTTGGGTAGGTAATCAAACTCTCCACTCCACCTAAGCTTTCTGCAAAGGTAAAGACTTGCAAGTGGTTCAAAATGGTTGGAATCTTTTCTTGGTGGCTTACTTTAAAGGAAACCATGCCTCCCTTGCCGGTATACAAAACTTCCTTAACGGCTGGATGCCCCTTCAAGAATTCCACTACCTTCTTCGCGTTTTCTGTAGAGCGCTCCATTCGAAGGGCTAAGGTTTTTAACCCACGGATCAGTTGGTAGCTGTCAAAAGGAGAGAGAACAGCTCCAGTTGTGTTTAAGTTATAAAAGAGTTGCTCATAGAGACCTTCATCATCAGTCACTACAACACCAGCCAAAACGTCATTATGACCCGCTAGATATTTGGTCGCTGAGTGGAGGACGATATCTGCTCCTTCTTCAATTGGACGTTGGTAGATAGGGCTATAGAAGGTGTTGTCTACAATCACTTTTGCCCCTTTTTCATGAGCGAGTTTAGCTAATTTCTGGATGTCAAACTCCAGCATGAGTGGGTTAGTAGGCGTTTCAATATAGAGAATATCCACCTCTCCCTTCAATCCCTCTACCAATTCTTCTTCAGAATTTGCATAGGTAAAGAAAAAGCGTCCTTCTTGTTCCATTTGGTTGAACCAACGGAAAGAGCCTCCATAAAGATCTCTTACTGCCAAAACCTTACTGCCAACAGGAAAAATACTAAAGGCTAAGACAATGGCAGACATACCTGAGCTCGTCACCAAGGCATGCTCTGCACTCTCAATAGCTGCCAAGGTCTTTTCAGCGTTTACCCGAGTCGGATTCTTGGTACGGATATAGTCAAAACCAGTAGATTGACCAAACTCTGGATGCTGGTAAGTGGTTGAAAAATGAAGCGGAGTAATCAAAGCCCCTGTTGCTGGATCCGACTTGATTCCCGCTTGAGCTAGGATGGTGTTAATATTCTTTTTGTGACTCATACAAACCTCCAATGGACGTAAATTCAATTGTCTCTATTGTATCACTTCTTTAGATGATTCGGTTTTTCCTTTTTCAAGAGCTAGATATAGCTTCAAACTATAATGAAAAAAAGAGGTGGGATAGCCCCAACCTCTACTGGTTATGAAATATGAAATTTATTTCGAAGACTAGCTGCCTTGCTACCAATGAAGCGATCTAAAAAACGAAGACGAAGACCGAGGCCACCGTATACGACGATTCCAACACCACCAATCAGAGCTACATAGACCATGCTTGTCACTCGACCATTTGGTTTGATGACCAAGCCAAGGATAAAGCCTGCAACTAGGACCACCAAGAGCATGATCAAGGTGAGAATGGCTGTCAATAAGCTTCGTTTGAAGACTGTCTTGCGATTGAAATGAGTCACCTGATGAATTTCCTTGTACATAAGAACAATCGGAATCATGAGACCAATTGTAGTAGAAAGAAGAGGACCATAGGCTTTAAAGACATAAATGAAAGGTACTTGGAGAATCAGTTTTACCAATACTCCATAGCCAAAGTAAAGAATTGCCTTCCGATTTTGGAAAAGAGCCTGGATCATTGGAGAGAGAACCGTATACAAGCCTAGAATGACCGTTTGTAACATCGCTAGGATAAAGAGTCCCAAAGCAAGGGAATCTGGTTTCCCGTAAAAGACCGTATAGAGAGGCTCTGCAATAGCTACAGCTCCAATCGTCGCTGGAAGCAAGAAGGCTACTAGCATGGTCAAATTATCTTGAACCAGCTTACCTGCAGCCCGGAAATCCCCCTTGACATAGTTCTCTGTAAGGAGAGGGATTCCCACCCCACCGATCGATGTCGCAACTGCAATTAAAATCATGGTGATCTTGTTCGGATTCGCTGAGAAGTAACTGAACTGAACCAAAAGCTCTGAACGAGTGAAGTTGGTGAACCAAGACATGACATTGCTATAGGTCATCTGGTCGATAATTTGGAAGAGTTGAATAGCTGATCCTGTCACAATGAACGGAATCGCTTCACGAATGGTATCCCACAAGAGAGCCTTGGTATCAATCTGGCTATCAGACTCTGGGCGATGAATAATGTGCTGTAGAAGCCCTGTTTTCCAGAGGTAATAGACGAGGACTAGAAGACTCGCTCCCATCCCAATAAAGGCTGCAAAAGTGGACTGGGTTACGGCTTCAACGTAATCACCTGAGCCGACCTTCATAATGAAGTAGGCTGTCAAGAGCATCCAGATAACCCGAATCACTTGCTCAGCAATTTGACTGATGGCGTAAGGTTTCAGATTGTTATGCCCTTGGAAGAAGCCACGAACGACACTCATGGAAGGAAAAATCAAGACTGCCCAAGACAAGCTCTGCATGACAGGGATTAGGTCTTTCCCACCTCCAGACAGATTTGCAAATACTGGGGAAAGCACATACATGATAATAGCAAAAACCAAGCCCAATAAAGACATGAACTTAAGGAAGCCACGAATCATGGCAAAACTGTGCTCTTCTTGCCCCTTGGTATTGTACTTGGCCACCTGCTTAGCGACTGCTACTGGGACGCCTGCTGTTGAAATCAGCAAAAACCAAGCGTAGATATTGTAGCCCATAGTGAAGAGACCGTTTGCCTCTGCTCCATGTTTACCCATCCAGATATACCAAGGGATGATATAGGCCGCACCTAAGAGACGACTAATGAAATTGCTGGCTGTTAACCAGACTGTACCTCGAAGCATCTGGGCCTGTTGATTACTTGTTTCGTTACTCATATGTTTCCTCTACTTTATAGTCTTCTTTCATTATAAACTTTTCCTTTACACTTGTAAAATAAGGTCTTTCAGTTTAAAATAGGATTATGATAAAGATAGAAACTGTACTAAACATTTTAAAAGAGGATCACAACTTTCGTGAGATCCTACAAGACGGAGAATACCACTATTCAGCAAGTGGTGTTTCTTTTAATCAAATAAGCTACGATAGTCGAAAAGTCAACTCCGAGACCCTCTTTTTTGTCAAGGGGGCAAATTTCAAGAAGGAATTTTTGGAGCAAGCGATCGAGCAAGGTCTCCAGTGGTATGTCGCTGAGCAAGACTTTGAGGTCAGCATCCCAGCCATTATCGTTACGGATATCAAACAGGCTATGAGCTTGATTGCCATGGAATTCTATGGCTACCCTGAGCGCCAGCTAAAACTCTTAGCCTTTACAGGGACCAAGGGCAAAACGACTTCTGCTTACTTTGCCTACAAGATTCTTGAGCAAGGCCACCGTCCAGCCATGCTATCCACTATGAATACAACCTTGGATGGCAAGACTTTCTTCAAATCAACCTTGACCACTCCAGAAAGCATTGATCTTTTTGAAATGATGGCCCAGGCAGTTGCCAATGATCGGACCCACCTGATTATGGAGGTTTCTAGCCAAGCTTATTTGGTGAAACGGGTTTACGGTCTGACCTTTGATGTCGGTGTCTTCCTCAACATCAGCCCTGACCATATTGGACCAATTGAACATCCAACCTTTGAAGACTATTTCTACCACAAACGTCTCTTGATGGAAAATAGCCGTGCTGTTGTCGTCAATAGCGATATGGATCATTTTGAGATTCTTGCGGAGCAGGTTGCGGAGCAAGACCACGACTTCTACGGCAGTCAATCAAGCAACCAAGTCCAAAACTCCAAAGCCTTTAGCTTTTCTGTCACTGGCAAGCTGGCGGGAGATTATGATACCCAGCTCATCGGTCACTTCAACCAAGAAAATGCTGTGGCTGCAGGTCTTGCCTGCCTTCGTCTAGGAGCGAGTCTCGAGGATATCCAAAAAGGAATTGCTAAGACGCGCGTTCCTGGCCGAATGGAAGTCTTGACTCAGAAAAATGGAGCCAAGGTCTTCATCGACTACGCCCATAATGGAGATAGCTTGAAAAAGCTGCTCTCAGTAGTTGAAACCCATCAAACGGGGACCATTTCACTAGTCCTTGGATCAACCGGTAATAAAGGAGAAAGCCGCCGCAAAGACTTTGGCATACTCTTAGAAGACCATCCTGAAATCCAAGTCTTCCTCACTGCGGATGATCCCAACTATGAAGATCCTTTGGCTATCGCTGAAGAGATTAGCAGTTTCATCACGCGCCCTGTCGAAAAAATCGCAGATCGCGAGCAAGCCATTCAACTGGCTATGGCAACGACCAGCAAGCCTGAAGATGCCGTCATTATCGCCGGAAAAGGAGCTGACTGCTACCAAATCGTCAATGGCGTAAAAGAAGAATATCCAGGTGATGCTGCCATTGCTGAACGTTACCTATAATCAAACGAAAGAAGGCTAGGAAAATTCCTAGCCTTTTTTATTGTTTGATAAACATCAGTCTTTCCTTATCCAAGTCCACTGCTAATTCATATTTTCCTTCATCATTTTTGCGGATATAGCCTAAGACTTCTAAACTATCAACAAAGATGTCTCTGCGCTTTTGCTGGACTTCTTCTTTTTTGAGGAACTTGAGCAAAAAGCTGGTCATATACTTGATAGCATACTCGGGATTGACATCTCCCAAGATATCATAGATCTTCTCTTGCTCCTCTGTCAGAGGGTATTGGTGAGCCACCTTGTAGAAGTAATTGGAAAGTGTCTGTGCATGTCGTTCGAAGTCCGTCTCCTCTATGAGAATCGCTGCATTGGTAGTATTGCGGAGTTCTGTTTGGAAGACCTTGGCTTTTAATTCTTGATAAACTGTACTGTCCTCTCGAACAAAGACCTCTTGATCCAGTTCAACTCGATCAGCTGACTCTAAGAAAGGCAAATTGAGAGTGTAGCGTTTATTTTCTCGAAGGATGAAGCCCGCTTTGATATATTCCTCCATCAGCTTATCCACTGGTTGATCTGAAAATTGGGCCTTGATTTGCCGCAGGATCACATCATCCTGCTGGTCCAGATAGTTGATCAAGTCCTTGAAAAATGGCTGACGTGTCAAACGTGTGGAATTAATGATTCGAATCATCCAAATACCTTTCTTTAAACTGTAGACGGGGAGACTGAGCTAACTGACTCGGGTTAGTCCCGGGCTGATCTAGGGGAACAGCTAGTCCGAGTTCCTTGTAGTAATTCAGCCAGAACGGACTAATCTCCTCTTCCCCATCTCCAAACTTCATGGGAATGGTTTCAAAGATAGGAATTAGTTCAGCGATGAATTGGGAACAATAGAAACCATCTCCATCTGGATAAAAGGACGCATTGTAGGGAGACCCTAAAAGGTTTTCTGCCCGCTTTTCGACCTCTGGACAATCAATCTGTACATAGCGATAAAGGTCATAGACTTTTCCAGCTTCAAAGAAATCTTCGGGTGACTGGGAAAGAACACCGCCTTCCATCGTAGCATGATAGACCTGTCCGTCCAAAAAGATAGCCACATGGCTGTAGTTACCTGTCGAAGTCTGAATGGCCTGCCCCATTTCCGTATCTTCTCTCACAAAAATCAAATCACCATTTTCTAACATACTTCTCTCCTAGCAAAAAAGGAGTCGAAACTCCTTTTTTATAATGGGTTTCCCCATTTATCATTATGCATTAAAGCTTTCAGTCAATTGAGGAACCACTTGTTTCTTACGTGAAACGGCACCTGGAAGGAAAGCGTGATTGTTTTCAAGTTTGAAGTTGAAAGCTGCTTCTACCTTGTCCATATTAGCACCAAGGGCCAAAATTTCTGAGTTTGAGTTGACAATATCTGTAATCATCAAGACAAAGTCAGAGTAGCCGTTAGCTGCATTTGCGGCTTGGATGGCTGCTTCGATTTCAGCTTGGCGTTCCAAAACTTCAGCAATATCAACTGTGTTCACTTGAGCCACACGAACGTTGTTTCCGTTCAATTCAAAAGTCTTAGCATCGATGTCAATCAACTCTTCTGCTGATTTGCTTGCCAAGTTGGTACCAGCCTTGAGCATGGCAAGACCGTATTCTTCCAAGTTGACACCAGCCAATTCTGCCAATTCAGGCGCAATCACTTTATCAGATGGGTGTGTTGTTGGAGATTTCAAAAGGAGGGTATCTGAGATCAAACCTGAAAGCATCAAACCAGCGATTTCTTTTGGCACTTCTACACCGTGTTCTTTGAACATGCGGTACACGATAGAAGATGCTGATCCAACTGGTTCCAAACGCATGTAAAGTGGGCTGGCAGTTTCAAAGTTAGCCACACGGTGGTGATCCACCACACCATATACTTCTACTTCAGCGATATCTGAAACAGATTGTTGGAATTCATTGTGGTCCGTCAAGATGACTTGCTCTGCACCTTCTGCTTTGGCTGATGTGATGACGCGTGGTGCTT
>NZ_JBKQBL010000001.1:38199-39031 GCF_046824975.1 Streptococcus intestinihominis
CCACACCAAAATAGTCCAACACGAAAGCTGTTTCTTCATTTGGAGTTCCAAGAGCCACTGCTTCTGTATCCAAACCATAAGCTTCTTTTGCAAGATAAGCAAAAGCTACAGATGAGCCGATGGCATCTGAGTCAGGATTTTGGTGACCAAAAACGAGAATTTTTGACATGTTTCTACCTCTTCATTTTCATTTGTATATTCACTCTATTTTAGCACGTTTTTCCGTTTAAAGAAAGGGAATAGTGATGCTTTTCATCAGAAAAAGACAGCTGGAAGGACCAACTGTCTCGATCTATTTTATCCTTTAACCCGTTTCAAGTAATCTTGGTAACTTTCAGTTTCCATCAAGTCCTTCGCATTTTGGACCCGTTCTTTTGTCGGTGGTTTCACACCCTCCAACTTGTAAGGAATGCCCAATTCCCGCCATTTGAACTCACCCATGGTATGGTAAGGCAAGATCTCAAATTTATCGACATTTTTAAGGGTTTTAACAAATTTCCCAAGTTCGATCAAATCATCATCTCGGTCTGTAAGCCCAGGGACCAAAACGTGACGAATCCAGACGGGTTTTCCAATATCAGACAAATACTTGGCACAGGCTAAAATATTCTTGTTCGTTTGACTGGTTACAAATCTGTGCCGTTCATCGTTAATTTCCTTGATATCCAGAAGCACCAAGTCTGTCACTGCCATTAATTTATCAAATTTTTCCAGGTAACGAGGGGTATTGCGGAAAGGCAGAGCACAGGTATCCAAGGTACAATGAATGCCCAACTCTTGAGCCTTGGTGAAGAGGGCAATCAAAAAGTCAATCTGCAAGAGGGCTTCTCCA
>NZ_JBKQBL010000001.1:39077-40828 GCF_046824975.1 Streptococcus intestinihominis
CCACTAACCGTGATCCCACCTTTTTGACCCCAAAATCCTCGATAGCGGAGGGCTTCTTCTAGGACATCATCCACTGTTCGTTCTCTAGACATGTTGGTTTCCATAGCCCAAGTATCCGGGTTATGGCAATACTGACACCGCATTTGACAGCCTTGAAGAAAGACAATAAAACGGATCCCTGGTCCATCCACTGCACCGAAGCTTTCCGTAGAGTGTACCATTCCTGTTACTTTTCCATAGTCAACTGTTTCATTTTCCATGTCTTGTCCTTCTCTCTTGAAAACGTTTTATGGTTTTATTATACCATGATTCCTTGTGAATAAAAGGATTTTAATGATTTTTTAGAAAATAAACTGTTTTTCAATTTCAACCCATTGTATTAGTACAGGCCCTTCCAGTCGCTCTTGATTGCTCCTATTCTCTCTGACAAAAAAAGAAAACGAAGAGCCGTTTTCTTTTTTTAATATCTTAAGAATCTTGATTTCACCAATCGATAATCGCGACAAAATCTTACTGGATCTTGGGAAAGACCAACACGTGGTGACAGTCCGCTCCCAAGTTCACCTAGCAGACGTACGACAATTCCAGTTCACCGAAAGCCATCACAAATTAGATAAGTTCCATTTTGTCGACTATGCAAAAAGAAATCAAAAATAAAGTACTCCGCTGACAGTTGAGAATGGACTCAACTGTTTTTTTACGATATCCGAAAATGAAAACTGTTTTCGGCCCAAAATAATAGCTTATTTATCTCTTATTTCTCTACTATTTCAAGAAATAACACTCTCAAATATGCATCTTACCTAAAAGCTATTGACATTTTCCTATTTCCCTATTAAATTGGGTATGATAGAAATAAATATGAAGGGACTGTCTTTAATTGAAAATGTAAGCGGTCTCAAAAAACTAGAGGAGAGTTCTATGGACCAAAGATTTTTGGAAAAATCCTGTCGTTATAGTATCCGCAAACTAACTGTTGGTACGGCTTCTGTTTTATTAGGAGCCATTTTTCTCGGCTCACACCAGGTAGGTGCTGATAGTATTGTTGGAAGCCAAAACGAAAGCAACCACCTTGAAGCTACCCCAGCCATAGAGAGCCCGACTGATGGAACTGGAGAAGCCAAACCAGAAAATCCGTATATCGCTCCTATTTCTGAAGAAAAAAGATCGTCACCTGATACAGAAGTTCAAAGCAAGCATACAGCCACTTCGACTACTTCGATTGAGGCAACTGAAGAAAGGGAAACTATGAAAATTGAGACTCCCGTGGCCAAACAAACAGATTATCATTTAATCTACAATCAACCTGCTGCTGCTAGCTATGATGGGTGGGAAAAGCAAGCCCTCCCAGTCGGAAATGGAGAAATGGGTGCTAAGGTTTTCGGACTCATCGGCGAGGAAAGAATTCAATACAACGAAAAAACTCTTTGGTCTGGTGGACCACAACCGGATAGCACCGACTACAACGGAGGAAACTACCAAGATCGCTACAAAGTCTTAGCAGAAATCCGTAAGGCCCTTGAAGACGGAGACCGCCAAAAAGCGAAACAGTTAGCCGAAGAAAATCTAGTAGGACCAAACAACGCTCAATACGGACGCTACTTATCTTTCGGTGATATCTTCATGGTCTTTAACAACCAAAAGAAAGGTTTGGAGAACGTTACCGACTATCACCGTGACTTAGATATTACCAAAGCTATCACAACTACTTCTTATAGCCAGGATGGAACCACTTTTAAACGCGAAACCTT
>NZ_JBKQBL010000001.1:40879-51758 GCF_046824975.1 Streptococcus intestinihominis
CTCTAGCTATCCTGATAATGTTACTGTGACCCATTTGAGTAAAAAAGGGAATAAGACCCTCGATTTTACCCTTTGGAATAGCTTGACAGAGGATTTACTTGCGAATGGTGACTACTCTTGGGAATATTCGAAGTATAAACAAGGGGCAGTCACGACCGATTCAAATGGTATCTTGCTCAAGGGGACTGTCAAAGACAATGGCCTTCAATTTGCCTCTTATCTTGGAATCAAGACAGATGGACAAGTCACTGCCCAAGATGGCTATTTGACTGTCGCTGGAGCCAGCTATGCGACCCTTTTACTCAGTGCCAAGACTAATTATGCTCAAAATCCAAAAACCAATTACCGCAAGGATATTGATGTAGAGACAACTGTCAAATCGATTGTCGAGGCTGCTAAAGCCAAAGATTATGAAACTCTAAAACATGACCACATCAAAGACTACCAAAGTCTTTTCAACCGTGTCCAACTAAATCTTGGTGGTAATAAGTCTAGCCAAACGACAAAAGAAGCTCTCCAAACCTATGATCCTACAAAAGGGCAAGAACTAGAAGAACTCTTCTTCCAATACGGACGTTACCTACTGATCAGTTCTTCTCGTAACCGGACAGATGCCCTTCCTGCCAACTTGCAGGGAGTCTGGAATGCTGTAGATAATCCACCTTGGAACGCTGATTACCACCTCAATGTCAACCTACAAATGAACTATTGGCCTGCCTACATGAGTAATCTTGCAGAAACGGCTAAGCCAATGATCAATTATATCGATGACATGCGTTACTATGGCCGTATTGCTGCTAAAGAATATGCCGGTATCGAATCCAAAGAAGGTCAGGAAAATGGATGGCTGGTTCATACTCAGGCGACACCATTTGGATGGACTACTCCTGGTTGGAATTATTATTGGGGTTGGTCTCCTGCTGCCAATGCTTGGATGATGCAGAATGTCTATGACTACTATAAATTCACCAAGGATGAGGCTTATCTCAAAGAAAAGATTTACCCAATGCTCAAGGAAACAACCAAGTTCTGGAATTCCTTCTTGCACTACGACAAGGCTAGTGACCGTTGGGTTTCTTCTCCGTCTTACTCGCCAGAGCATGGTACTATCACGATCGGAAATACTTTCGACCAATCTCTAGTTTGGCAACTCTTCCACGACTATATGGAGGCAGCCAATCACCTCAATGTCGACCAAGATTTGGTGACAGAAGTGAAGGCTAAATTTGACAAGCTCAAACCACTCCACATCAACCAAGACGGCCGTATCAAGGAATGGTACGAGGAAGACAGCCCTCAATTCACCAATGAAGGCATTGAAAACCATCACCGCCACGTTTCCCATCTAGTTGGACTCTTCCCAGGTACTCTATTTGATAAGGACCAGCCTGAATATCTGGAGGCCGCACGCGCAACTTTGAACCATCGTGGAGATGGCGGTACAGGTTGGTCCAAGGCTAATAAAATTAACCTCTGGGCTCGTCTCTTAGACGGAAACCGCGCTCATCGTTTATTGGCAGAACAGCTAAAATCTTCAACTCTAGAAAACCTCTGGGATACCCATGCGCCTTTCCAAATCGATGGGAACTTTGGTGCAACCAGTGGGATGGCAGAAATGCTCCTTCAGTCTCACACAGGCTATATTGCCCCATTACCAGCCCTTCCAGATGCTTGGAAAGACGGTCAAGTCTCAGGTCTCGTGGCCCGTGGCAACTTTGAAGTCAGCATGAAATGGAAAGAAAAAAATCTTGAGACATTAGCTTTCCTTTCCCATGCAGGTGGAGATTTAGTGGTCGATTATCCAGACATCGAATCGAGTATTGTCAAGATTAACGGGAAAGAAATCAAACCAACTCTTCTCAAAGACAATCGGATTCAGATTGCCACTCAAAAAGGGGATCAGATCACCTTTGAAAAGTTACCAGAGCGGGTCACTCGCCTATCTGCTGTGAGAAAGGATGCTGTAACTGCTGAACTCGATTTCAATCCAGTTACAGATGTGACCCACTATGTCATCCGTCGAGAAAGTAATGACGAAAGCAGTGATGCTCCTTCTATCAAGGAATTCCTAACCAATGTCACTCATTTCATCGACCGCTCCATCGATTCTCTCCATAGCTATAGCTATTCTGTTAGAGCCATGATTGGGGAGCACTCAAGGCAAGTATCCGAATCTGCGTCAATCCAGCCAGTTGTCGAATTGATGGACGATAGAGATCCTCGTGTTCAATACGGCCCTGCCTTCCATAACTGGGAAGACGCTGACCTATTTACAGGAACTGAAAAATATGCTGACCTAACTGTCGATAGTTATTCTGACAACGATGCCACTGCTAGAATTTCTTTTAATGGACGAGGAATTGAAATCTATGGTCTCAAATCATCTGAATTAGGCCTAGCAGAAGTACAAATCGATGGCAAGAAAGTAGGAGACCTGGATTTCCACACATCGGGAGAGACGGAAAAAAGTGCTCTAATCGGTCGGTTTACAGGACTTCCTGATGGAGAGCACCTTCTGACTCTAACCGTGAAGAAGGAGCATTTGAACCGAGGGAATGAACGCTCAAAAATTTCCTTGGATTACTTTAAAATCTATCCGGGTCAAGGGGCGACTGTTGAAAAGATGGATGATAGAGATTCTCGTATCCACTATGGCTCCTTGTTCAAGGACTGGAGCGAATCAGGCTTATATCAAACGACAGAAAAATACGCGACTCTCCAAAACGTGGATCCTTCTCAGTATTCAGAAGCCAAAGCAACCATTCCATTCACTGGTACAGGTATTCGCATTTACGGCTTAAAATCTTCTGACTATGGAAAAGCCTTAGTCACCATAGATGGAAAAGAAATGCCAAGTTTGGACTTCTACTCAAGTGCTGACTATGAAAAGAATGTGTTAATAGGCGAGTATACAAACTTAAGCAATGGAAATCATATCCTCACCTTGACAGTGGATCCTAACTCTCCTGATGACAGAAAGATGATTTCCCTGGATTCATTTGACATCTTGAAGCCGTCAACAGTATCCCTGGATACTCCAAGCCTGGCCCCAATAAAAGCAGGCGATCAGACGATTACACTCACACTTCCGTCTGGGGAGTGGGATGCTATTGCCCTTCATTTCCCTGGGGAAAAAGATCCTATTTTCCTCAAAAAAACGGACGAGCAGCACGTCATCCTATCAGATGAAAATCGAGTGTTAGAGATTAAGGACCAGCAAGTTGAATTGCCGATCCCAGAAACTGCTCATCAAAAACAAACTCAGATTATCTCAGCCTATGCCATCCGAGGAAAGACCATCACTAGTCCGGTCGTCTCTCTCTTACCTGCTATTGTGACAAGTTTGGGAGACCAAGAACCACCTGTGGTGACCCTTCCTGAGTACACAGAGCCAATCGGCACTGCTGGACAGGAGGCGGCTATCCACTCTCTACCTGAATATGTCCTTCGAGTACTGAAAGACCAAACAAGCCAGGTAGAGGTCATTAGTGGAGAAAATGAGATTGGTAGTGACAGTCATTTAGAGATTCAAAAGGTCCTTGACCAAGGACTCTTTGGCAAAACCTACGATGCTTTCAACCTTCAACTCAAGGATAAAGAAGGGAATCCAGTTTCAGTAAAAGGAAGTGTACTGGTACGACTTCCACTATCAAAAGAAGTGAAGCAAGTCTATGTCTTGACTCCTAATCGAGAACTCCAAGCAGTAGCATTTACACTACGAGAGGGCATGATTGAATTCATGGCACAAGAGTTAGGAACCTATGCCATTGTCTACCAGTCAGACTCCAGTGTACCAGTGGAGCCGACTACATCAGAAAGAAGGGAGCCAAACAAGCCAGTTTCAGAGAACACGAGTCCAAGAAAGGGCAATGATGCTTTAATGAGTGCTCCCAACTCTAAACAAGACCAAGCTTCGCAAAGACAGCTTCCAAAAACGAATACGGAACACAAGAGTTCATACATACTTTTCTTAGCAGGACTCAGCCTTGTTCTCTCAGCTAGCTTCCTAGGGAAAAAGGAACAGGTTTAGCTTGATGTGGCTGACAGCATCAATAAAAAAGAGAGTGGGACAGAAATCGGTAATTCGTTAGAATTCGATTTCGTCGTCCCACCTCCGCACAGTTGAGTAGGGCTGTAAAAGCTGATGAAATCAGCGTAGTAGAGCCCACTCAACCACTGCGTCTTGCTCGACAATCCAAAGACAATTGAGAGGCTAGGACTTTTGTCCCAGCCTCTTTTTCGTTTATCCTAAAACCAATTCGTCACTCACTAAGGTTTCACCACTGTTCTGATGGAAAAGGCGCATCAAGTCTTCAACCGTCAGGTTCTTCTTTTCTTCTCCTTTAACATCAACCACGATTTTGCCTTGGTAGAGCATGATCAAGCGATTACCATATGCGATGGCATGGTTCATATCATGCGTAATCATCAAGGTTGTCAAATCATGGCTTTCCACGATCTTTTGCGTCAATTCCATAACCATTTCACTGGTCTTGGGATCGAGCGCTGCGGTATGTTCATCCAGTAGCAAGAGTTTTGGTTTGACCAAGGCAGCCATGACCAAGGTCAAAGCTTGCCGTTGTCCCCCTGATAAGTATTGCGTATCCACTTTGAGGCGATTTTCTAAACCAATATTGAGTTCCTTCAAAGCCGTTTTAAATTCTTCGCGGTCTTTTTCTTTAACCCCCCAACTGAGTCCCCGTCTTGCTCCACGTTTTTTAGCAATGGCCATATTTTCTTCAATGGTCAAGCGGGAAGCCGTCCCCATCTTAGGATCCTGGAAAACACGCGCAATATCCTTGGCACGCTTCCGAACACTAGTCTGCTTAATGGATTTTCCTTCTAAAAGGATATCCCCTTGGTCCACTTGCAGGCCACCTGCCAGAATATTCATCAAGGTCGATTTACCGGCTCCATTTCCTCCGATGACAGAAATGAAATCTCCTTCTTCTACTGTCAGATCCAAGCCTTTGAGAACATGGTTTTCATTGACCGTACCTGCTTCGAATGTCTTATGGATATCTTCAATTTTTAACAATGTTGCCATTTATCTTCTCCTTCTAGTTGCTGGTTAATTTCAATCCACGAATCTTGAGACGTTTCTGGGCTTCTGGGGCGAACAAGACCAAGGCCAAGAGAATAGCGTTAAACAAACGGACCAAGTTTTGGTCTAGGTTTGGAATTTCGTAGATATTGAGGATAATGAGGCGGTAGACAATTGCCCCCACTCCAATCGAAAGCAAGCGTCCTCCAATGGTCAAATCATGGATCAAGACTTCTGCTAAAATAACAGCACTGAGACCTACGACGATGGTCCCTGTACCAGAAGTCACGTCTGAGAAGCCATCTGTCTGAGCGAAGAGAGCCCCACACAATGCCACCAAACCATTGGAAATCATGTAACCGAAAATCTTCATGGTGTCCACATTCACCCCATTGGCCTCACTCATCGGGATATTGTCACCAGTCGAACGAAGAACCAAACCAATCTGGGTTTTCATCAAGAGGGTCAAAATCAGACAGACCAATAACAAACAAGCAATACTAACAGCAAAGACTGCCTCCTCATTGGACAAACCCAAGCCCATCACAGACTTGAAAATGGTACTAGAATCTCCAATGGATAAATTAGGGACGCCCCCCATGATCTTAATATTGATTGAATAGAGTCCCGTCAGAGTCACAATCCCTGTTAAGAGCGCTGGGATCTTCATCTTGGTATGAAGAAGACCAGAGACCAAACCTGCTAGCATCCCTGCTAAAATCGAGAAGAGGGTCGCTAGCCAAGGGTTTTGCCCTGCTTGGATTTGTGACGCAACGACTGCAGCACCAAGTGGGAAAGCCCCTTCTGCTGTCATATCCGCTATATCTAAAATGCGGAATGTTAAGAAAATACCAATGGCCATAATCGACCACAATAAACCTTCAGATAAACTTGATAATACTAAATCCATCATCCATCTCCTATTTCTTTACGTTTATACCAGAGAGATCAATCCCTAATTTCTTAGCCATCTCTTTGTTGACATACAATTCTAGATTTTTAGGCGCTTCCACTGCCAGTTCGCCTGCCTTTTCCCCTTTCAGGATACGAATCGCCATCCGAGCAGATTGACGACCCAACTCGGTGTAGTCTGTCCCATAGGTATAGAGCCCTCCTACTTGGGCCATTTCAATCGAACCTCCAATAACTGGAACCTGATGTTTCAAAGACACTTGTTTGATGGTTTCCATTGTGGAAGAAATGATGTTGTCTGTTGGGACAAAGACCATATCGACTTCTGACATCAAACTGTCAGCTGCCGCTTTCACATTATTACTGTCTAAAATGGTCTTCTCTACGACACGGTAGCCTTTGGCCTCAAGGACCTTCTTGGCTTCCTCTTTTTGAACGACGGAGTTGGGCTCACTTTGCGTATAGAGGATCCCAATCGTCTTAGCTGTTGGTAAAACCTTTTGAATCAGATCGACTTGCGTAGCAATGGCATCTGAAGATTGGTCGCTCGTTCCTGTCACATTGCCACCAGGCTGATCCAAGTTCTTGACCAACTTGGCAGCCAGAGGGTCCGTCACTGCGGAAAAGACTACCGGGGTCGTTTTGCTTGTATTGGCGATACTTTGTGCTGACGGAGTCGCAATGGCAAATACAAGATCACTTTCCTGTGACAATTGATTTGAAATATTTTTCAAATTTCTCTGCTCCCCTTGGGCATTTTGATAATCAATTTCAATCTCTTCTCCATCCACATAACCTTGTTTGGCTAACTCTTCGACAAAGCCTTTTCGAGTCGCATCTAGAGACTTATGGGTAATATACTGGGAAATCCCAATCTTGATCTTTTGATGCTTAGAGGTCTTCAAATGGTGGAGGGTTAAGAGGGAGGTCATTAGTAGACCAACTACCAGGACCGGTGCAATTAACTTCTTTACAATTTTCATGAAACATGTCTCCTTCTCTAAAACATTCAAACAGAATACAAAAAACCGTTTAGATGATTCTAAACGGTTGGTATCATTCCTCACAAACTTAAAAGTATGCCAGCATTGCCGTCCATTTAGATATCATCTATATGGACCACAATCAAAAATCTTAGCCACATAGATACAAACAAATTGCTCGTTTCGTTTGCATCCATGAGTTCATGTCTACAAACATTATCTAAAGTAGCTAAAGTAAAAGTTTTGATTCAACAATGTGGAGTTCGTGTTTTTCATAAGATTCTGCTTTCGTTTTTTTATGTTGACTATCTTACCGAAAATTTTTCAAGCTGTCAACCCTAAATTCAGAATTTTTTTAATTATCTTATTTTTTCTACTTGAATCAACAAAAAAAGTGCCCGATCAGGGCACTAAATAAGCGAATATCTTATTTTTTGAAGGTGTATTTAAAATCATCCTCTTCATTCTGATAAACCGTTAACGTTCCGTTTACCAATTTATATTTGAGATTATATTGCATTACAAAGTTTCCACCACTATTTACAAGAAATTCATGAGTTTTTTCAGATAACTCGCCTTCGAATAGCACCATATCAATGGTCCCTTTTTTAACATCAATTTCAACTCCTATTTCCTTCAAGTAACCCCATTTGCTTCGTTCCTCAATGTACTCCAATGCATTCTCCATAGAATACAAATAACTTTTATCGCCTTCAAGGAGTTTTTTTGCTGCTCCTTTAAAATCAACTTTTCCTGATGTAGAAATTTTTACTTTGTTACCCTCTACTTCCACAATCATTTCGACATCTTTAATAAATTCACTAGAGATATCTAAAGTCGAGGTGAAACTTTCTTTAAAACCAGATGTCATTTCTTTCTTCAGTTCAGGAGTAGCTGACCATTTCCCTTGAATACTATTAGGATTTTTAGCAAATAAGAAAAATGCAAGCACAGATAAAACTGCAACGGCGACAAGACTACATAATCCAATAATCAGCCCTTTCTTAGACTTCTTACCGGGTATTGGGGCTTGTCCCATATATGAGGAATTAGTCTGGTAATTCAGTTGCCCATTGTTTGGATAACCTCCCTGCATCTGAGCATTGTTATAGGATGTGAAAGGCACTCCTGCTTGAGCCGACTCCTGAACAGGAGCTTGTGGCTGAGTTCCACCTTGCCCAAAAGCTTGTCCTTGATGTTGAAACGGACTTGTTCCACCTTGGTATTGATTTGAAGTTGGGCTTGCACCTCCAAATGGAGATTGAATTGAATTTACGGGCGTATTCGGTGTCGCTTGTGTTTTTGGACTTCCAAATTGACCAAAAAGCTGTTGGAATTCCTCCTGATTGGCCGGTCGACCATGGACTCTCTCGAACTCTGCTAACCATTCTTCTGGTTTCATGACTATCACCTTCTAACCTTTACTTATTTTATTATAAAGGAAATTCATAGGAGAAGCAAACCCTACTAAAATGAGTATAAAAATCAGGAAAAACCCTGATTTTATGGCTCTATAATTTCTGTAGTGGATAAAACTACCATAGGAATTATGGAGCCTATTTTGTTGTAGAAAACAAGAACATCAAAAAGGAGAGAACCAAGTTGGTCCTCTCCAGGTTATAACTTTTCATCAACCCACTACAGTTGACAATGAGCCTAAATAAGCGAATATCTTATTTTTTAAAGGAGTATTCAATTCCATAATCATTTCCATCCACGGAAACTTTCAGCGTTCCATTTTCAATTTTATACTTGAGATCGTATTTAAGGAAATGACTCGCATCTTCATCCTGAATGAATCGGTGATCTTTTTCATCCACCTCACCTTCAAAGGCTACCATTTTAAGAGTGCCTTTTTTCACATCGATTTCAAGTCCCATATCCTCTAAATAGGAATTCTCACTGTTTTCTTGGATATAGTCTAAGGCATCCTCAACAGAGTAAAAATCATTGTCCCCATCATCATAGAGTTCCTTTGCAGCTCCCTTGAAATCAATCTTACCAATCACACTGATGGTTACTTTTTTCCCCTTTACCTCTACGATCATATCCATATCTTTTACAAATTCACTAGAAATATCTGATGTAGTAGAGAAAGTGCCTGCAAAAGCAGACTTCATTGTCTTTTTCATTTCAGGAGTAGCCGACCATTTTCCTTGAATACTATTTGGATTTTTAGTAAAAAAGAAAAATGCAAGCACAGATAAAACTGCAACAGCAACAAGACTACATAAACCAATAATCAGCCCTTTTTTAGACTTCTTACCTGGCATTGGAGCTTGTCCCATATATGGGGAACTAGCCTGGTAATTCAGTTGCCCATTGTTTGGGTAGCCTCCCTGCATCTGAGTGTTGTTATAAGATGCGAAGGGCGCTCCTGTTTGAGCCGCCTCCTGAACAGGAGCTTGTGGCTGAGTTCCACCTTGCCCAAAAGCTTGTTCTTGATGTTGATACTGACTTGCTCCACCTTGGAATTGATTTGGAGCTGGGCTTGCACCTCCAAATGGGGCTTGGGCCGGAGATGGACCTCCGAACTGTGCTTGTTCTGGTGATGGCGTCACACCTCCAAACTGTGTTTGCTCTGAAGTTGGCGCTGCTCCTCCAAATGGCGTTTGCTCTGGAGTTGGCGCTGCATCTCCGAACTGTGTTTGTTCTGGGGCTGGCGCTGCTCCTCCAAATTTAGCTTGTTCTGGAAACGGTAAGGGGCCTCCAAATTGTCCTTGATTGGAAACAGGTGCTGCACCTTCAAATGGAGATTGGATTGGGTTTACGGGCGTATTCGGTGTCGTTTGTGTTTCTGGACTTCCAAACGTACCAAAAGCCTGTTGGATTTCTTCCTGATTGGCCGGTCGACCATGAACCCTCTCAAACTCTGCTAACCATTCTTCTTGTTTCATTGTGATCTCCTTCTAACCTTTAGTTATTTTATTATAAAGGAATTTCATGAGAGATGCAAATCCGTCTAAAATGAGCATAAAAAAATCAGGGAAACTCCCTGATTTGATGTTCTTATTCTTGACCTTTTGTCGCTTGCTCATCTTCATCGACTAGGTCACTGACCTCAACCTTCACCTTGGTGACACGACCATTTTTTACCTTATCATTTGTAAGGATCAGATGCTTCTTCATACTGTCTACTTCAAAACTCAAGCGTTCCTTGTGACCTGGAATCCGTCCGACACCAGTCAGGTAGTAGCCTGCAATGGTATCCACATCATCACTTTCCAACTTCACATCAAAATACTCATTGAAGTCATTTAGGGTCACAATCCCCTGCACAATATAGAGGTTGGGTTCAATTTCAAATACGTCATTTTCAGCCTTATCGGTCTCATCATCAATTTCACCGACGATTTCCTCAAGAAGGTCCTCCAAGGTTACCAGACCAGCCATTCCTCCATACTCATCAAGCAAAATGGCCATCTGATTTTGTGTATTCCGGAGCTCCTTCAAAAGATCATCCACAAAGATCGTTTCCGGTACAAATAGTGGTTCCTGAAGGATCTTGCGAAGAGCGATGTTATCAAATCCATTCACAAAACCTTCATTAAGCAAACGTTTGGTATGGATCAGACCAATGACATTGTCCTTGTCATCATCATAGACAGGAATACGAGAAAAATTCTGCTTTAAGATACTTTCGATGATTTCTCTGGTATCATCTTGGATATCCACCATAAAGGCATCCGTACGAGGAACCATTAGCTCACGCGCCATCAGCTCATCTAGTGAAAAGACTCCTTGCAACATTTCAATCTCGTCAGCATCCAGACTTGTTTCACTCTTAGCCAGCATATAGGCAATCTCATCTCGTGACATCTCTTCGTCTGCATCATCAAATTGCATAGGGGTCAGACGACTGACCAGATTGGTTGATGCCGATAAGAGCCAGACAAAGGGGCTAACGATTTTTCCTAGTAAAATCACAATTGGAGCCGTT
>NZ_JBKQBL010000001.1:51790-60594 GCF_046824975.1 Streptococcus intestinihominis
CGAATAGCCAAGCTATCTTTCAGATTCATGGCAATACGCTTCGGATATAACTCACCAAATACAATTGAAATATAGGTCAGAAAAGCCAGTGAGAGGAAGCTAGCTATCGCACGTGCTGTCTCCGTATTTCCCATCCAAGAAGCGATAACTTTCCCAAGATCATCAGCTAGGCTTGCCCCAGACAAGATGGTAATCAAGGTAATACCAACCTGAATCGTAGATAAAAAGTGGTTGGGATTTTCCAATACCTTTAAGAGACGAATATATTTTTTATCGCCTTCCTCAGCCTTTTGCTCTACGCGAGAACGGTTCAGCGATACCATCGACATCTCCGTTGCAGAGAAAAATGCATTTAATAAGGTCAATACAAATAGTAAAACAAATTGCAGTATTAAATCCTGACTGCCAGGGTCTTCCATGGATATTCTCCTCAATGTATAGTAATAATGCCCATTATATCATATTTTTTAAAATGGTGCATAGTTGCAAAAATTTCCCTCCTAAAAGAGGAGGGAAGGCTCAGTTATACTCCATAACGTGTAAAATCATAAAAGAGTACATTCAGTTTTTCTACAAGTTCCAAAAGGGTCAAACTACTTGTACAAATAAATTTTTTCCCTTTGATATTCGGAATCATAAAGTTGGCAACAATGACATCATATTCGGTATGCTCTAGTTCATGAAGATTAAAGTCATGCTTGATGACCTGTGAAAATTCAAAGTTATCCGTACAATAGAATTTTAAGAAATCAATCATGGACTTGGCATGATGGTCATCGTATCGGCTAATGATTAAGACTTTGACAGCTGTCCGTCTCCTTAATAGTTGAGGCAATAGATTTTCCCAATGTGAAAATACGGTATAAATCTGATGCTTGAGGTTTTCAGGATTTTCATGAAAGCCCATCTCTTTAAGATAGTGATACAAACCAGTTTCAACATCCTGATAAAATTTAGGGAAGAGGGTTCGATAATCCTCATTGGTATAGCTCTTGGTATCATAGAGAAGAAATTCACCAAAGATTTCACGCCGCTCCAAATAGGCAGTGTTGTGAATATGCATGATCATCTCTTCATAATTCTCAAGTTCTAAACCATAAGATTCACTCAGGTGATCAAGAAATTGAGAGGCTAAAATATAGGATTTTTTTGTAACAGCATCTTCCTCAGTAGCGTCGATCAAATCCTGTGGAGTAAAATAGAAGCGTTTCTGTAGGAAGATAATAAAGAGCTGTTCAATGGTTTCTTCATTAAATTCTACACCCAGCTGCAAACCAAAATAACGAAGCATCTCATTGATTTTTGGGAGCTCTTGATAGAGATAGGCGTATTGTTCAAAATTATTGGCCCCTTCAATTCGATAACCTTGCTTAATCCGGTATAGGTAGACCGTCAGCATAATTTTATAGGAATGGAAGATCGAATAAGTCAGTGGGATTTCTGTCAATTTATAGAAGAAGGTGATGAAATCAATAATGACTTGCTCTCTGATATCTGGAAATGGCCACTCTAAATAATAATACCGCTCTGCAAAATACTGGGAATAGAAAAATCGAATATCGACTTCATCCCCCACAACATTTAGAGGATTCAAGGTGATTCGAATATTGTACTTTTCCTGAATAATTTGGTTGATATTTCGAATCAAGCGATAAAATGATTGCTGGCTGAGATTATACCGTCTACAAATTAAGTCACTGGAAACATCCTTATGGAAGAACAAGTATTCCAAGAGGGAGAAAGCTGTAGATTCTTTAAAGAAGTGATGATAGACCACCTCAATCCCAATCGAATCGTCATAGCTAATCTTAATACCATTTGTCGAAGATTCAATCAAAAATTCATTAAAGACCGTCCGTAAATTTGAAAGATCCTCCTTTAATGACCGCTCTGTACAATCTAACATTTCAGCGAGTTCCTTCAAATGAAACCAGCGCTTTTCACGAATTAATGTTTCTAGCAAACGCATTTGGCGTCGCTGCTTTTTGGCAAGCAATTCTATCATCTTATAGAAACTCCTTGATTTTGTATCATTACTAATTCATTATAACATATTTTCTTAAAGGAAAGCTAAAACTTTAAGATTCAAGTACTTAGCTTATCCTGTTTAAGTCCATACTCAAAAAGGAATGGTCACCCATTCCTTTTTTAATGTAGACATACTATTGTTTTACATAAAACAGCTAGATAATTTTCAAAAAATGACTCTTATTTTTTGAGTCATTCAAGTAGAGCTAAAACTTTCCGCTGTGAGAAAAGTGCCTGAAACAATTATGTTTCAGGCACTCGGAATTATTGAGACCTTAGGCTCAATAATTAGTCATGGAACTTCGACGAAGTTCGCTGACGTCCCTACTCACCTAAGGAAAGTTTTTTTAGAAGACTTTATCTTCAATTTGAAAGGAATGGTCACCCATTCCCTTCTCGTTTATTCTGTTAGGATTTATTGATGATTCCATACTCTTCTTGCTTGCGCTGTTCCTTTGTCTTTTTATGATTTTCATACAAGGCCACGAGGAATTTCACGATCTCTTTACCGATCGAATAAACCGGAATGGCCACAACCATCCCAATCACACCATAGATGTTACTGGATAAGAGCAAGAGGACCATGATGGTAATGGGATGCACCTTCATCACCCCTCCCACAATCCGAGGGTAGAGGATATTTCCGTCAATCTGTTGGACGATGAGCATGAAGATAACAGCTTTGATCATCATATTGAAATCCGTGAAGGCATAGGTAACCACCATAGGAATCAAGCCAATCGTCGGTCCAATGTAAGGAATGAGGTTAGCCAAGGCTGAGAAAATCGCAAAGACCAAGGCATACTTCAAACCGATAAAACTGTAGCCAATAAAGGCTAAAGTCCCGATGATTAAAGCATCGATAGAAATCCCACTAATATAGCGAGAAACTGTTTGGTTGAGACTCACTAAGAGAGAGGTAATATTCCGCCGGTCATTTTTCAGGATGGTCCGCTCTAACATCGGTAGTAGTTTTTTCCCATCAATCAAGAAGTAAACCAGGAATATCGGTGTCATCACCAGAATGAAGAGTGTATTGACAATCGTTGACACAACACTACCTAAACTATTGGTCACACTGTTTAAGATATTTTGTAGAATATCCACATAAGATAGGTTTAACTGCTGAATGGTTGATTGGATATTGATACTCTGAAAGGCTGGATTCTTTGATAACTTCGTCACAAAACTTTGCACTTCCCAATACAAGCCTTGGGTTGAATTAATCAAGCTTGTCAACTGGTTGATCAAAATAGGCAGAATATAAACAATCCCATAAATAATCAATCCAAAAAGGGTTACCAAGGTTAATAGAATACCCAAAATTCGATTCAGATGAAATTTCTTTTCCAAAAATTCTACGATTGGATTGGTGATGTAGTACAAGAAACCAGCAATCAAAAATGGAAGAATAATGGTATTCAGAACGGATACAAAGGGAGAGATCAGGCTTCCCATACTTCCCCAAATATAGAATATAATTGTTAATAATAGGACTTCACAGGTCCAGAAAAATAATTTACTTTTATGAAACATCCCTTTCCTCCTATCTGCTATTTTATCATATTTATGGTAAAATAGAGAATATTTTTATGAAGGTTAAAAAGATGAAAGAAAGATTAATTGAACTGAAAGACGTCACTCTCAGAAAAGAAGGAAAAAATCTCCTTTCCCGTTTGAATTGGACCGTCAATAAAGGGGAAACCTGGGCCATCCTTGGACTGAATGGTGCTGGCAAATCGACCCTACTCCGTCTCCTAATGGCGGAATATTGGAAAACGGAAGGGGAGGTTTCTGTCCTTGGAACACAATTTGGACAAGGGGGCATTCCGGAACTTCGTAAGCGAATCGGAGTGGTCAGCTCCTTTATTTCTGAGCGCATCCCTGAATCTCTATCCCCAGAAGAAATCGTCCTCACTGGAAAATACAAGAGTAGCATTCTCTATGCAGCTTATGGAGAAAAAGAACTCGAGGAGGCACGATCCATGTTGCGTCGCATCGGTGCTGCTTCTTTAATCGGGCGAAAATACCGGACCCTCTCTCAAGGGGAAAAACAGACGATTCTTATCGCCCGCAGTCTCATGGAAGAACCCGATCTTCTCATCTTTGACGAAGCCTCCAGTGGGCTTGACTTATTTGCTCGGGAAGCGATTTTTCAGCTGATCCAACAGATCAAGCAGATGGAAAAGGCACCGACCATTCTCTTTGTCACCCACCATGCAGAGGAAATCACCAAGTCCTTTAGCCATGTCCTTCTCCTCAAGGAGGGACAAAGTTTTGCCCAAGGACCTAAGGAGGAAATTCTCACCCAAGAAACGCTATCAGCCTTTTACGGAGGACAAGTCCAGCTAATTCCAATCGGAGAAGACCGCTACTACATCCAGCCAGACCAGTAAAAAACTACTAAGATTTAAAATAAAGAGATTGGGACAAGCGTCACCAATCTCTTTTCTTCTATTTAGCTGGAAACCATTTTTACCGATTTCGAGCATAATTGATCATGTCATAAGGAAGAGTATTGGCACTTTCTCTTAAGGAATAGTTTTCCAATTCGTTGACATTTTGGCGCATGCGACGCGCATACTTGGCCGAAATCAAGTGCTGCTCCTCATATTCGAAAATCAATTTTCTCTCTAAGTAATAGCCTCTTAGCATCTCGTCAATATTATTGGGCTTGATGCGATTGATAACCCGCTCTACAAAAGCACCACTAGTAATCAACGATGTTTCCCGCAGACGAGATTCTTGAAGGAAGGAAATCAAGGTACTCCGATAAATCCCTTTTAGGTTTTCCAAACTCTCGATAATGATTTCCGTATTGGCCAGATACAAGGCAGCAATCTGGTCATAGTCGATGGCTTCAAGCTTGTAATTCTCTCCGTTTTTCCATGCCCGAATACCGGATCCAAAGGTCACAAGCTCGTGCAACAGCAGTCGGAGCAAGCGGAAGAGCACCAAGAAATAATAGGTCAGGCGCGATGACAGATTGCGGTTGACCTTCTGCTCCATGGATCGAAGATAACGTTGATAGACATGGTAACTTCTATCTCGAATCTTTCCTTCTTCATAAGCCTGTTCCAAGCCATCATTCTCGATACTGAGAATAAGGAGTTTCAGTTGTTCCCAGTCTCTTTGAGTCGCTTTATCCTCCTGATTGAGAATCATATTTTCTATCCGTCCATGATAATTATCAATCGCCGCGTATAAAGGACCCTTCTGCTTGGTCACCGTCAACTCTTTCTCCAATAGCATGACGACATCATTCAAGATAGCAATATGCATCAAATGATCATTGGATTCCTCTTTGTCCTCGGATAGTTTTGGGAGGACGAGAAGTCCGATTAAGAAACTACACAAGGTGACCCCTGCTACTAAAAACAAGAGAACTGGATATTCTGCTTCTAGATGCGTCGGTATCAAGAGAATGGTCGCAATTGACACTGTTCCTTTGACCCCTGAAAAGGTCAACAAGAGGGCATCTTTCAGATACTTATCAATGGATTTTTTCAATCGGAAACCCCGATACCAGTAAAATCCATACACCATCAAAAAGCGAATCAGGAACAAGAGCCCCGTCAATAAGAGAACAGTCACAATCAAGAGCAGATTGTTGTAAAAGGGAGTCCTCAAAATTGGCTCAGAAATCATCTCCAGCTCCATCCCCAAAAGGACAAAGACAGACCCATTGAGGACAAAATTGACTGTATTCCATACCGTATGCGTGACCGTATCCACCTTGGCTTCTAGTAGGGTAATTTTCTTAAACCGACTAGCCTTTAGGATCCCAGCCACGACAACCGCAATAATCCCTGATACATGGATCTCTTCTGCGATAAAGAAGGTCAGTAAGGGGAGACTCAATTCTAAAATGAGTTCACTGGCAATATCCGTTGCCCGAACACTGAGCAGTAATTTTTGAAGCCCACGGTTGACAGCAGCTGTCACAATCCCGACCGCAAACCCTCCTAAAATAGAGATGACCAAGTCCCAACTAGCTTGGCCCAAGGAAAAGACTCCAGTGGTCCATGCAGCTAGAGCCACACGAAAGGCAACCAAACCTGAAGCATCGTTGAGTAAGCCCTCTCCTTTTAGAATGTTGGAGATTCGTTTTGGAAAGGTAAAGCGTTCCGAAAGGGAGGCAAAGGCCACCAAATCAGTCGGCCCGAGCGCTGCCCCTACTGCCATACAGGCCGCTAGTGGAATTCCTAGCCACAAGAGATGGGCCAACCACCCCAAGCTAAGGGTCGAAATAAAAATAACTGGGAAGATTAAAAAGGCGATAATGCGCCAGTGCTTCAGAATCGAGGTAATGTCTGCTTCTTCTGCTTCTCGAAAGAGGAGCGGTCCAATAACCAAGGCCAAAAAGAGCTCGGTATCTAGATGGTACTCCGAATTGGGTAAGAGAAAGCCAATCCCAATCCCTAATAATATCTGGATCAAAGGGAGGGGCAAGGTCGGAATCAACTTATTAGTCGCATTGGAGACAATCAGGATCAAGGAAAAGACAATGGCGTATACAAGAATCTCCATCCCTTATACTCCTGATCGTTGGTTACAACAGTCCTCAAAGAGTTGCTTTTGTTCTTGGATCTTTTGATCAATCTTTGTCAGATCCTTGTGCTCAATTTTCTTCTGGCAACGTTCCATTTCAAGAGAGACCAGCTTCTTCTTGATTTTGATCATCTTTTTGCTCATCCGTGCTTCATCTAAAAAACCAACGGCACGTTCATGAGAGGTGGACTCCACAAAATCGTGTCGAAGAGCATCAATTTTATTTTTTAAAAATTCTTTATCCATGGCGATAACTTTCTAATTTTTCGATCATGACTAAAAATGGGGGATGGTTGATCTGGTTCAGGGTCCGGTAAGTAGTGACCGTAAATTCTTGTTGAGGAAGTTGGGAGACAAACTCCAAGACAGCATCTTTTTCTAGGTCCCCACCCTCATGACCATAATAGATCATAATGGCTATTCGCCCTCCCTTGATCAAGCGGTAACAGAGTTTATTAATGGCTTGGATCGTTGTTTTAGGCTGGGTAATAATCGACTTGTCTGCTGAAGGAAGATAGCCTAAGTTGAAGATAGCCGCCTTGGCCTGGTCCACATAGCAATCTACTTCTTCATGCCCCTTTAAAAGAAGATGGGCATTAGAAAGTCCTGCTTCTTCCAAGCGCTTTTGCGTTTGGACCAAGGCTTGCTCTTGAATATCAAATGCATAGACTTCTTTGGCTAATTTTGCCAAGAAAAGGGTATCATGCCCATTTCCCATGGTCGCATCAACCACAGTATCTTGATCTGTAATGACCTCCCTAAGAAAATCATGGGCCATCTCTAATGGTCGCAACATGCTACTCCTCCTATTTTCCTACTTTACAACCTTGAACACTTCCACGACGACGCATCTCAGCTTCAATGGCATTCAGTACTTCCCACTTATTGAGACTCCACATCGGTCCTATCAACATTTCGCGTGGAGCATCTCCTGTAATCCGGTGGATGACGATTTCCTTGGGAATGATTTCCAATTGGTCACAGATGACCGACACGTATTCCTCCTGACTCATCAATTGCAAGCGCCCTTCATGGTAGTCTCGTTGCATCCGGGTATTGGTCATGAGATGGAGCAGATGCAATTTAATGCCCTGGATATCGTTGTCTGTTACACAACGGCGGACATTCTCCACCATCATCTCATGCGTCTCCCCAGGAAGACCGTTGATTAAGTGTGAAACAATCTCTGCCTTAGGGACCTGTTGGCGAATCCGCTTCACCGTTTCCACATAGAGTTCATAGCTATGGGCTCGGTTGATCAATTCAGATGTCGTTTCATAAGTCGTCTGCAAGCCTAGCTCAATAGTCACATGCATGCGCTCTGTCAATTCTGCTAGATAGGCCAACGTTTCATCCGGCAAGCAGTCTGGTCGTGTCCCGATGTTAATCCCTACGACACCTGGTTCATTGATGGCTTGCTCATAGCGCTCCCGAATGACATCGACGGATTCATGCGTATTAGTGAAATTTTGAAAATAGACCAAATACTTTTTGACGTCGGGCCATTTGCGGTGCATAAAATCAATTTCTTTGTAAAACTGATCCCGAATAGGGGCATCTGGTGCTACGATGGCATCCCCAGAGCCAGAAACTGTACAAAAAGTACAGCCCCCTCGAGCAACAGTTCCATCACGATTGGGACAGTCAAAGCCCGCATCGATTGGGACTTTGAAGGTCTTTTCTCCAAATAAGGTTCGGTAATAATCATTTAAGGTCGTATAGGATTTCATACCCCTCATTATAGCAAAAAAGCAGAGTGAACTCAAAGTTGAGTCTCCTCTGCTTTCCATTTGTGTTTTTTAAGATCCACACAACCGTTGGATTTGAATTCCACCCCTTCTGCCCAGAGAAGCGTGCCTTGCTCTTCCCAATCAGGAGCCAGGCGACCAGTAGAGGTCACAACCCGGTGACAGGGATAAGTCACAGCTTTTGTAGAAGTGGCCAAGACCTTGCCGACCTGGCGGGCATGGCGAGGATAGCCAATGAGTTGGGCAATTTGACCATAGGTGGCCACACATCCCAGGGGAATCTGAGCAACGACCCTTAGGACCTTTTCTTCAAATAAATCGTTCATGCTTTACTTCTGCTTACTCTTAAAGCGCCATTCAAAACGCAAACGGTCGTAATAAGGAAAGACCATTTGCAAAAGACCAAATCCCAAAAGCATACTTCCTGTGACGTCTGTCGGGTAATGAACCCCAACATAGACACGAGATACAACGATG
>NZ_JBKQBL010000001.1:60642-62346 GCF_046824975.1 Streptococcus intestinihominis
ATCACCATACAAAGGAAGAGGGCAAGCTGAGCCAGGACTTTCCCGACTTGAGAGGTCATCCGTTGCCCTACCACAATGATCAAACTACCAAATACGAGGGTGGCTGCCAAGGAGTGGCCACTTGGGAAAGAATAGCCCCCTTCTTGGACCAAATGTTGAAGTGCTGGCCGTGGACGTAAATAGATGTGTTTCAGGATCACCACGAGTAATCCAGTTGTAACCAAACTCCCGGTGAGGAGGAGGGCCTCCGTATACCATTTCTTCCAGACAAAGAAGAGGACGATAACGCCAACCCAGGATGCAACAATTGGTGTGTTCATCAGCACTGTTACACGGGTAAAGAAGGCTGTCAAATAGGCTGGTAAATCCCCGCGAATAGCCGATTGAATCGGTTGATCGATTCCGACTAAATTTTCAGGATAAAATTTGACTACATAGCCCAGAATCATAAATAACAAAAGGGCAAAAGAGCCCTTTAAAAAATGAGATTGTTTATTTTTCATAGATTTTAAGTAGGGGCTGTACGACAGTGTATACCATCCAGAAGGTCACAGCCCAAATCAGTCCTTCTATTAGATTAAAGGGAACAACCATACTGAGAAGATACTTTTCAACTCCGACCATCTTTGCTATGTCAAAACCAACAAATTTAGCATAGAGAGGGATGGCATAATAGTAATTGACTAGGAGCATGGAAATGGTTAAACCAATGGTCCCAACTAGACTAGCAATCACAAACCGAACCTGGTTTTTCTTCTTATTCCAAATGACTGCAAATGCTAAGACAAAGACTAAGACAGCAATTATGTTAACTGGTAAGCCAACCAAGGTCTCAGCTCCTCGACCATTCAAAACCAACTTGAGAACCGATCGAATCAAAACCACCACAACTGAGCTCTTCAAATCTAATAGAACTAAGGCGAGTAAGATTGGAATCGTACTAAAGTCAACCTTTAAAAAATCAATCCCTATTGATAGTTGATAAAACATCAATAGAAAAGAAAGTGCAGATAAAACAGCCACTAGGGTCAGTTTACGAGTATTTGTCATCACAGGTTCCTCCAATTTTTACTAAAATTAGAAGAAGTTGGAAAGATTCCCTTAACCTTATTCTATTTCAATCGTTTTAAAGAAAACTTAAACAGTTCCTTGGTACTTGATCAAAAAAGCCCTGATGCTACAAGTAAAAAGCGCAAAGACTAATTTCTTATAAAATCAACAAAATTTCCATCAAGTCCATCGTCAAAAAGAACAGGTTTGTTCCTCTCTCGTCTTCTCCCATCCAGACTATACTGTCGGTTGTGGAGTCACACCACATCAGCTTGCGCTCGCGGACTTCTTTTAGACTATGGAAATGGAGATTTTTCTTTTAGACGAGGCGACAAGCTCTAGGCATAACTTCTAGTTAGGCAAAGCTTGGCAACAAAGTAGAAAAGGAAAAGAGCATTTCCTAGTAAAAGTCACCGCCGGTCGGGAATTACACCCTGCCCTGAAGACTCCTTAATCATAACAAAAAACACCTGCTATTGCAAGTGTTTTGTAATATCAAAAGTTACAACGAAACTCCTTTTGTAAAGAGTCTCTTCCTACTTCAACTTATCTCCCTCATACTGATGGACCAGCTCTAAGCCTGCAAACTCCTGTTGTCTGAGGGCTTCATAAACAATCATACAAACGGTATTGGAGACATTCAAGCTTCGAACA
>NZ_JBKQBL010000001.1:62387-67513 GCF_046824975.1 Streptococcus intestinihominis
TGCTCATCATTCATCGGAATCCGAATCGCCTTTTCAGCATGAAGCCGCATAAAATCCTCTGGTAAGCCTTTGTCCTCACGACCAAAAATGAAATAATGTTCTGCATCATCATTATAATCCACATCCGAATAGGTCTGATCAGCAAATTTTGAAACCAGGTGGACCTTTCCTCCAGCTGCAGCCTCCATAAATTCATCCAAGCTGTCGTAAAAGCGAACATCCAACTTATCCCAATAATCCAGTCCCGCACGTTTCATCTTCCGATCATCGATAGGAAAAGCCATGGGCCGAATGATGTGAAGGGGGGCATTGGTAGCTGCACAAGTACGAGCAATGTTCCCTGTGTTTTGGGGAATTTGAGGTTGATAGAGAACTACATGGTTTTTTGATTTGGTTTCTGTATAAGCTAATTCTTCAATATTCATCACGATCTCATTTCTGGCAAAAAAATAGCCACACTGCCCGGAGTCAAGCTCAGCAAACAGCGTGGTTACGACTTCATTAACTTAACTCACAACAGGTTTGAGGTAAATCAATGAGGTTACTGTATCAGTATACCACTTTCATGCCTCCTGTCAACTATTTCGACAAAAAAATTTCACTTTTTTACATTCTCTTTCATGTAGTTTAGAGAATCTGCCCCTTTATGCCCTATCTCCACTATTAAGAGGTGATTTTTTTTTGAAAATAGAGTAAGATAGAATCATACTTTGGAGGAAATATTCATGAAAATTATTGTAGTTGGAGGCGGTAAAGTCGGAACAGCACTCTGTCGTTCCCTCGTCGCAGAAAATCACGATGTCATCTTGATCGAACAAGATGAAGCCGTTGTTAATCATATTACCAAACGCTACGATATCATTGGTATTGTTGGAAATGGTGCCAACTTTAAGATTCTCGAACAAGCAGATGTAGCCGACTGTGACATCTTTGTCGCCCTAACAGAGCAAGACGAAGTCAATATGGTATCTGCCGTCTTAGCCAAAAAAATGGGAGCCAAAGAAACCATTGTCCGGGTCCGTAATCCGGAATACTCAAATTCTTATTTTAAAGAGAAAAATATTCTCGGCTTCTCACTAGTCGTCAATCCTGAGCTTCTTGCTGCCCGCTACATTGCTAATAGCATTGACTTCCCAAATGCCTTATCTGTTGAGCACTTCGCTGGTGGGCGAGTGGCCTTCATGGAGTTCAAAATCAAGGAGGAAAGCCCGCTCTGCCAGATGACCCTTTCTCAATTCAGAAAGAAATACGGAAACATCATTATCTGTGCTATCGAACGGCAAGGTCAGTTAACGATTCCAGATGGCGACTTCACTTTACAAGCCTTTGATAAGATTTTCATGACTGGAAATCGAGTGGAAATCGTAGACTTCCACAATAGCATTCGTCCGCAAGTCGTTAAAAGCCTGCTTCTGATCGGAGCTGGCAAGATTTCCTACTATCTCCTAAATATTTTGGAAAATAGCAAACGGAAGATTGACTTAAAAGTCATTGAAATCGATCAAAAACGGGCAGAATGGTTTAGTCAAGAATTCCCTGACCTCTATGTTATCCAGGGAGATGGGACATCAAAAGATATTCTAATGGAAGAGCGAGCAGGTAACTTTGATGCCGTGGCGACTCTAACAGGGGTTGATGAAGAAAACATTATCGCTTCTATGTTCCTAAATAGCGTAGGTGTTCAAAAGAATATTACCAAGGTCAACCGGACTAGCCTACTGGAAATTATTGATCGGCAAGATTTTTCAAGTATTGTGACACCCAAAGGAATTGCGGTGGACACCATCATGCACTTCATTCGTGGTCGCTATAATGCCCGCTATTCAAATCTTGAAGCCTTGCACCACGTCGCCAACGGTCAAATCGAGACCCTTCAATTCCAGATTCGCGAAGAAAACAAAATGACGGGCAAACCTTTGGCACAACTGAAATTGAAAAAAGGTGTTCTCATCGCAGCCATTATTCGAAACGGGAAAGCTATTTTCCCAACTGGAGATGACCATCTTTTGATAGGGGATCGCATTATCGTTACTACCCTAATCAGCAACATCACTAAAATCTATGATTTGTTAGAGGGGTAAGCCATGAACAAAAGTATGATTCGCTACCTTTTAGCAAAACTCCTTCTGATTGAAGCCATGTTGCTCTGTGTGCCGATTGTGGTTGCACTTCTCAATCTAAAGAACGATTTTGTTGTCAAGGATAGCCCGACTGTCTTTATCTCCCTATTTGCAACCATTGCCATCCTCCTTGTATTGGGAGGCATTGGTTCCTTTTTCAAACCCAAAGATTTTCACATCTATGCCAAGGAAGGCGTTCTGATTGTGGCTTTGTGTTGGATCCTCTGGTCCTTCTTTGGTGCTCTTCCTTTTGTCTTTTCAGGACAAATCCCAAACATCATTGATGCATTTTTCGAAGTTAGCTCTGGTTTTACGACTACAGGGGCAACCATTTTAAATGACGTCTCCGTCCTCAGTCCTTCCCTTCTTTTCTGGCGTAGTTTCACCCACTTAATCGGAGGGATGGGGGTACTGGTCTTTGCCCTAGCTATTATGGACAATAACAAGAACAGCCACCTCGAAGTGATGAAAGCAGAAGTGCCTGGTCCCGTATTTGGTAAAATTGTATCCAAATTGAAGAACACAGCTCAAATCCTTTATTACCTCTATTTGGCCCTCTTCTTCCTCTTTGTCGTGATCTACTTCTGTGCTGGCATGCCTCTTTATGATAGCTTTATCATTGCTATGGGGACTGCTGGTACTGGTGGGTTCACCGTCTTCAATGACGGGATTGCCCACTACCATTCGACGCTTATTACCTATTTGGTCAGCTTTGGTGTCTTGGTATTTGGGGTTAACTTCAATCTCTATTACTACATCATGCTTCGTAAATTCAAAGCCTTCTTCGGCGATGAAGAACTTCGCACCTACCTGATGATTGTCGGGGTTTCTTCCCTTCTGATTGCCTGCAATATTTTCCATCTCTATCATAATTTTGCGGATAGTTTTGAAATGTCCTTTTTCCAAGTCTCCAATGTCATTACCACGACTGGATTTGGTTTTGGCAATACTGTTGATTGGCCGCTCTTTTCTCAGTTCCTCCTTCTCATGCTCATGGTGGTTGGTGGATCCGCTGGGTCAACGGCTGGGGGACTAAAAGTGATTCGCTGCTTGATTTTAGCTCGGATTGGGAAGAATCAAATTCGTTCGACTCTCTCACCCAACCGGGTGATGACCCTACATGTGAATGGCACTGCCTTGGATAAGGACACCCAGCACAAAATCTTAAAATATTTCGTAGTCTATACCTTGATTACGATCGCCCTCATTGCGGTTGTCAGCTTTGACAGCAACAATTTTATGACAGTTGTCAGTGCAGTCTTTAGTTGCTTTAACAATATTGGACCGATGATTGGGACAACGGATACCTTCGCTATCTTTAGCCCCATCTCTAAATTCTTACTATCAATTGCCATGATTGCAGGAAGGTTAGAAATCTACCCGATGTTACTGCTCTTTATGCCTCGCACCTGGTCAGATCGCTAAAAACAAAAAGTTTTGGAGAATTTCCAAAACTTTTTTCTTTGCTCTGAGTGAGACTTCTTATAAAAGTTTGCTCTAACTTAATTTTCGCTTTTCTCTTCTTCTAGGTGGCTTCTCAGACTGAAATGATCTGGAACTGGATCTACTCCAGTCTTGCTCCAGGGATGGCAACGAAGAATCCGAGCAAGCCCCATCAGAATCCCTTTCAAACCATGCCGTTCAATAGCCTGAATCATATAGTTGGAACAGGTAGGACTATAGCGACAGGAAGGTGGAAAGAGGGGAGAAAGAAGGCGTTGATAGAGACGAACAAGACCAATCGCACATTTCTTCATTATTTTTTCGTCTTTGTCACTGCAAGGGTATGCAATTGGCTGATTTCTTTTTTATTGAGACGGCGGTATTCACCAGGACGAAGTCCAGAAACGTCTAGATTTCCAAATTGGGTTCGGGACAATTTATCCACCAAGAGGCCAACGGCTTCAAACATCTTTTTGACTTGGTGATTGCGTCCTTCATGGATGGTCAATTGGACAACTGAGCGATTCTTTTCTGGATCAACCTTTAGAATCTCATAGGTTGCTGGCTTGGTCTTTTTGCCATCAATGGTCACACCACGAGTCAAGGGACGCAAGTTTTCTTTGTTCGCCAATCCCTTCACACGCGCAACATAAACCTTATCAATCTCATTACGCGGATGGATCATTTCATCCGTAAAATCACCATCATTGGTCAAAATCAGGACACCAGAAGTATCCCAGTCCAAACGACCAACAGGATAAATCCGTTCCTTGACTTGCGGTAACAAATCAATAACAGTTGGTCTCCCTTTATCGTCTGATACACTGGAGATGACCCCTCTTGGTTTATTTAAGAGGTAGTAAACCTTCTCCTCGTTGTATATCGGTTGACCTTCTACTTCTACCTTGTCTCCAGACTTGATCGTTGTCGCCAATTCACGGACTACTTGGCCATTTACAGTGACAAGGCCTTGCTTAATCAATTCCTCTGCTTTGCGGCGGCTTGCGACACCAGCATGAGCAATATATTTGTTAATTCTCATCAATTTCCTCCGTTCTTTCTGTAAATAATTGGCTTTCTTGACCGATTAACTCAGTCTCTTCAACAATTGGTAGCTCGTCTAGATGGTTAATCCCCATGTAATCCAAAAAGTAATCTGTCGTCACATAGAGATTGGGTCTCCCAATAACTTCTTTCTTCCCATCTTCTCGAATCAACTCAAAAGAAAGTAATTTTGAAATAGCTCCACTTGAGTTCACCCCTCGAATATCATCGACTTCAATCCGAGTAATCGGCTGTTTATAGGCAATGATAGAGAGAGTTTCCAAGGCAGCCCGAGAGAGACTTTGATTCATTGGTGACTTTGAATACTCACGTAACAGCTCTGCATATTGGGACTTGGTCACTAATTTATAGGTTGACGCTGTCTCTAATAAGGCCATACTAGAATCTTGATCCTGCTCATATTTCTGGGCCAATTTTTCTAAACTTTGAATCACCCCTGTGGGAGGAAGGGATAAGAGGTCGGCAATCTGCCTCACCGTCAAACTATCTTCTCCTGCA
>NZ_JBKQBL010000001.1:67552-71534 GCF_046824975.1 Streptococcus intestinihominis
ACAAACAAGAGGGCCTCCATCTCTGCAATTTTACTCATTCTTTAATCCTACTAAAATAATATCTCCAAATGGTTCTTCCTGAAGAGCCTCAACTTCTTGTACTTTAATTAATTCCAAAGTCGCCAAAAAAACTGTAATCAGTTCGTTGACATCCTTGGCTTCCTCAAAAATATCTTGTAGTAAGATTCTCTTACCAGGTTGACACAAGTGACGAACAACATTCATCAGGTCTTCAATTTTATACTCGTCTCGAACAATGGTCGTATGATTTTGTCGAAATTCTTCCTTCTTTTTCGTTAACAATTTTGAAAAGGCCAAGAAAAGATCTATCGTGGTCTTGTCATGGACCAATTCAGCATCATCATAGACTAATTCCGTTTTGGGTTTTGAAAAGTACTGGGCTCTCTCCTCGTGTTGAAGGGCCATCTTTTCACCCAATAGTTTAAACTTCCGGTACTCTTCGATTTGAGACAGGAGATCCTGCTCCAAATCTTCTTCATCCGTTGCTTGCTCCGCAATTTTTGGAAGGAGACGCCGACTCTTAATCAAGGTCAATTGACTGGCCATCAGCATGTATTCACCAGCAACTTCAAGCCGCATGGCTTGAAGGGTCGTTAGATAGGCTAAGTACTGCTCGATCACCTCAATCAGAGGAACCTCATAAATATCCATTTGGTATTTTGAAACGAGGTGTAAGAGAAGATCCAAGGGACCTTCAAAATCCTTTATTTTAATATCCATTACTTATACTTTTCTAAGGTAACAAGAGTTTTTAACCCGAGCTCACGGGCGATGCTAAACAGATCCATCCCCTGTTCTCTTTGTTTTAAAATGTATTGTTCCCGTAAGGATTGTGCCGAAAGATTCTCAAACCCTTTTTCCAATAGGAAGGACTCTAATTGACGGAAGCCCCACTGACGCGAGTAGGCCTTGCCCTTGTTATCAAATAAATAAGTCCCTGTCATCAAATCCGTCAACTCTCCTAGAAGAGCATCCGGAATACGCAAGACCCGTTTTTGTCCTTCTTTTCCTACGCGTAAAACCTGAAAATCGAGCTCGATATCAACGATTTTCAACTGAAGAATTTCACTAGGCAACAAGCCCATCTCGACAATCAATAGGGCAATCAAGCGTCCTTGAGATTGCTCTGACCCTTCCCACAAGAGGGATAAGTCCAATAGTTCTTGGTCGTGGCTTTTCGGCACAGATACTTTCGGAAGGACCAAACGATGGTAATCCTCGATAACTTGATGTTGATAAAGATAAAACAAAAATTGGTTGACGGCTGAAAGTTTCCGTTTTTGAACAGCTGGTTTAAAATCTTTAATCGAAGCTTGATAAATTCGAAGATTCGTATCTGAGACATGGTTATGAACAGTATCCACGAACTGATCCAAATCATAAGAATAAGCCGTCTGTGAATTTTCACTTAAGTCTTTTTCTTTGATAAAACTAGCTATGTATTCTTTCATATTTTCCTCATCTCGTATTCATTTGAGAAATTGTGCATGAGGGAGTTGATGGCTTTTAAAATGGATTTTCGAGTAATGATTCCTTCAAAGACTCCATCCTCTGAAACAACCGGTAGAAAGGATTCCTCTACCAACTTATGCAAGACTTCTGTCACAGTATAATCTTTCCCTAAGCGCTCTCCATCCGCTTTTGTCATATGAACGATGTCCATGGATGAAAAGACTTCATCAGAATAATCATGTTTCATTTGGTAAGAAAGAATGTCTGTTAAAGAAATCGTCCCTACGTACTTCATCTGATCGGTCACAACAGGAACACGAGTGTAGCTAATTTGACTGAGCACCAAGATAGCATGATCCACATTGTGCGTATCAATCAAAACAGCTAAATTGCGCGCTGGAGTCAAAAAAGTTATTTCTTCTCGAAGAATAAATTCCTCAAATTCCTTAGCGATCATCGATTGAACTCCTTTGTAAGAGGTTCATACACCTCATGTTTCCGATTTAAAAACTCAACTCGATAGGAATCTGCATCAATTTCCACTTTAGCATAGAGGCACTCTTGAATAGACCCCCGCGGTAAACTGACTGACCCAGGGTTCAGAAAAAGGGTACGCCCTTCCTTCCAAGCATCCGGAATATGCAAATGGCCATAGAGGCAGATATCTGCATCTTCTTCCTGGGCCCACAAATCTAACTTTTGAAAACTAAAATTAATTTGGAAAAGATGGCCATGGGTTTGAATGATCCGAGTAGGACCCAATTGCGTCACCAAACGTTCAGGGTACTCCCCATAAAAGTCCATGTTCCCTTTGACAACATGAATGCCTTCCCATACAGGATCGGTACTTTCTAACTCAGAATCCCCGTTGTGAAAAATGGCATCGACCTTTCCTTTATAGTGGTTTTTGATCTCTTCTACGATCTGACGATCACCATGAGAATCGCTCATGACGATGATTATTTGTTCTGCCATGCTGGGAATACCTCCACTAATTTCTTCACGGCTAAAGCTCGATGCGATTGTTGATTCTTTTCCTCTAGAGTTAGTTGGGCAGATGTCTTACCTGTTTCTCCAACTAGAAAGAGGGAATCATAGCCAAACCCGTTTTCACCTTTTGGTTCAAAATTGATATATCCTGGCCAATCCGCCTCAACAACCAGGCTTTCCTTACCAGGACTGGCAACGACTAAGGTTGTGTGAAATTTAGCTGACCGATCCTTCAATTCAAACACCATCGCCAACTCATGTAAGAGCTTGGCATTGTTCTCTAAATCAGTCGCTCCCTCACCTGCAAAGCGAGCAGACCAGACACCTGGTAAGCCTCCAAGGATGTCAACCATAAGGCCTGAATCATCCGCCAAGACCATTTTCCCTGTTAGCTGTGAAATCGTCTCAGCTTTTAGGCGGGCATTTTCTTCAAAAGTCATTCCTGTTTCAGCTACTTCTGGAAGATCAGGATAATCATTGAGATTCTCCACTTCAAAGCCCATTTGCTCAAAAATCTGACGAAACTCTTTGGTTTTTCCTTCATTCCGAGTAGCGATTAACAAGCGATCCTTGAGGCCCTCCTGCCCCAAAAAATCTGCAAGTGGAAGACCATTTTTGGGCAGATAAACGGAGAGCAATTGTTCTCCTTCTACAATGAGAAGGGCTCCTTGGCGTTGCACGATTTCAATTTTCCGGCCTAGTGTTTCCTCCACGATTTGAAAGAGGAAGGTTAAAAACTGCAAACTAGAGGCGTAACGGACAACTGTAACATTCAGCGGGAAACCCAAGTCTGTGTCTCCAACTAGTGATTCTACTAAGTCAACAAGCTCAGAAGCTTCTGAAGAGACTTCACTATATTCGTTATAGTCACTCCGCTCTCCCCATTCAGCTAGAAACCAATTTAAGGCATCTTTGTATTCATATATCTTTTGGTTCATAATTCTACATGCTCCACATGAACAACTTGTTGCAACCAAGTCTTGGCAATCGCTGCAAAACTGGCTGCATTGGCCGTTGTATAAAATTGATGGTGGCAATCGTCCAATTGACGACTGCGATTAATCTCAAAGTAGTTGAGTAAGACCGAGATATCCCGGACACACTCTGCCCCGCTATCAATTAATTGAACCTCTGGCCCCATGACATTTTGGATAATAGGGCGAAGAAGAGGATAATGAGTGCAACCCAAAACCAGCGTATCTACCTTCCCGGCAAGGGGTTTCAAGGTTTCATAGACGACTTTTTTTGTAACACTGGACTGCAACTCATTGGATTCAACCAAAGGGACAAATTTCGGACAAGCTAAACTCTCTACTGCCATTTCTGGTGACAGGCTTTGAATCTTCTTACGATAAATATCTGAGGCGACTGTCATCGGTGTCCCAATTACGCCAATTCGTTTGCTTCTCGTCGCCTTGATAGCTGCGGAAGCACCTGGTAAAATCACTCCTAAAACAGGGATATCCAAGGCTTCTTTTACCTCTTCCCATACAACAGCTGTCGCTGTATTACAGGCCAA
>NZ_JBKQBL010000001.1:71572-72740 GCF_046824975.1 Streptococcus intestinihominis
AACAATCATCTTCACATTTTTCGTTAGGAGAAAACGAACCATCTCCCAAGTATAATCACGAATTTGATCTGCTGGTCTCGGGCCGTAGGGTGCTCTGGCGGAATCACCAATATAGACGACCTCTTCATGGGGTAGTTGCCGCATCAATTCACGTACAACGGTTAACCCTCCGACACCCGAATCCAAAAAACCAATTGGTCGATTGTCCATCTGCCTTCCTTTCAAAACAAGGGACTAAGAAAAATCTTAAAGTCCCCCTACTTATTTTATTGTGTAATCAGTCTTGCTTTTATTTCTTCTTCGTATTCAAAGATGCTTTTTGTTGGTTCAAAATTTGACGGTAAACTTGTTGTACCTTCGCTTCACTTGGACGTTGACCGCTAGCTCCCAATAAGGTACGAACCGCTTCAACATTCAAACGTGGGTTTGATGCAAATTCTTTTTCAAACTGCTTGCGAAGTAGGTACATACCTGCCAACATCCCACCAAAGAAAGCAAGGATAATCAATAAAATTGTCAAAAATGTAGACATAAGTGTTTTTCTCCTAAATTCAATATTTACACATTTTCTATTATACCAAAAAGGCCCTATTTTTCAAAGTCAAAGCCATACAATGTTGCAAAGTAATCCTCTGGTTTTTCGGCCCGTCGGATGAGACGAGTTTGGCCCGATTCTTCTAATAAAATCTCGGCAGAGCGGAGCTTGGCATTGTACTGATAGCCCATGGAATAACCATGCGCTCCTGTATCATGGATGACCAAGAGATCCCCAATTTCAGAGACAGGAAATTCCCGATTCTTGGCAAACTTGTCATTATTCTCACACAAACTACCAACAATGTCTACTATTTCTGTCTCTCCGTCTGGACGATCGAGATTGGTAATATGGTGGTAGGCCCCGTACATAGCAGGACGGAGGAGGTTGACAGCCGAAGCATCTACTCCTAGATAGGTCCGATAAGTCTGTTTCTTATGGGTGACATGGGTGACCAATAGGCCATGTGGGGCTAGCATAAAGCGGCCTAATTCTGTATAGATTTTCACTTGATCTAAGCCGGCTGGAACTAAAATGTCCTCGTAAGCCTGACGAACACCCTCCCCAATTACAGCAATATCATTTGGTTTGTCTTCTGGTTTGTAGTTTACTCCAACCCCACCGGAGAGATTG
>NZ_JBKQBL010000001.1:72781-76236 GCF_046824975.1 Streptococcus intestinihominis
ACAAAGTCCAAGGTAACCCCTGTCTTTTCAACCACTTCTACTGCCAACTGGAATAATTGCTTAGCCAATTCTGGATAGTAATCATTGGAGACGGTATTCGAAGCTAAGAGGGCATGAATCCCAAATCGTTTGACTCCTAAATCTTTCAACTCCGTAAATGCTTGGATCAATTGCTCCTTGGTCATGCCGAACTTAGCCTCTTCAGGATGGTCCATGATATCCGTTCCCAGTTCAAACACCCCTCCTGGATTATAGCGGCAAGAGATGACCTCCGGTAGTGTCGCAACAGATTGTAGGAAGGCTACATCTTCGTAGGCATCCAAGTTGATAGTCGCTCCTAGCTGACGGGCAAAGACCATCTCTTCAACCGGTGTATTGTTGGAAGAAAACATGATTTCTTGGCCTGTAAACCCTAATTTTTGTGCCATCAGCAGCTCCACATAGCTAGCACAGTCCACGCCACAGCCTTCTTCTTTGAGGATTTTTAGGATGGCTGGATTAGGGGTCGCTTTGATAGCGAAATACTCCTTAAAGCCTGGATTCCAAGAAAAGGCTTGATGGAGGGCACGAGCTGTCTGCCGGATCCCAGCTTCATCATATAGGTGAAAGGGAGTTGGATAGGTTTCCGTAATTTGTTTTAATCTTTCTCTACTAATAAATGGACGTTTCATGTGAAGATTCTCTTTTCTATCAATTTTCTTTAGTATATCACAAGTTTTCCAACAAAAAAAGCCGGTTTCCCGGCTCTTTCGATTAATCGTTGCGTCCAAAAATACGCAAGATATTGATGAACAAGTTGATGAAATCAAGATAGAGTTCCAAAGCCAAAGCAACAACCCAACCATTGGTTGGCTGACCATTGGATTGTTCATAGACATAACGAATCTTTTGGTTATCCCAAGCAGTCAAACCTGCAAAGATGATAACACAAAGAATGCTAAGGACATAATCCATACCAGAGCTTTGTAAGAAGATGTTCGCAATCGAAGCAATGATAATACCAATCAAGGCCCCCATAAATGCTCGTCCCATTCCAGACAAGTCTTTTTTGGTCACACGACCAATGGCAGACATGATGAAGAACATCAAGGCACTAACGACGAAGGCTTTATAAACTGTCGCTTGAGCATAGCGTGCAATGATAAAACTCAAGGTAAAGCCATTCAGAGCTGAATAAGTTAAAAAGAGAGGCAAGGCCATGGGATTGTTTTTCACAGATTGTCTCGAAGCGACCAGGACCAAAATCAATTCAACAGCAATGGCAATATAGTAGACCCATGAAGCCTGAGTTAGAATATATATGAAGGTTTCTTGGAAAAGGGTCATCATCAAAGCTGATACAACAGCTGAGATTCCTACTCCAACTCCAACTAGAGAATAAATTTTGCTATAAAAGCTATTAAGACCACTTTGTTCGTGGATAACGGTTTGTTGATTCATCATCAATCATTCCTTTCAAACTTAAATTATTATGATTTTAACATTTTTCGATGGAAAAGTCTCCTCTTTGACCACTTTTTTCTCATTGGTTCTGAGGCTTCTTTTATCGCCCAGTATTTATCGACCATGGTCACGAGGAAAGATTCTTTGTAGCGAGGTGGAGCAAGCGTCAAGCCCCACATATGTTTGAGGATGATGTCCTCTTCTTTTTTATTGAGGCTTGTTATCTTTTTGGCATTTCGGACAGCTATCCGAGGATGTACCCAGGCATGGCTCTTATTAAATTTGACCTGCCGCCAGTCGTAGTAAAAAAGATCGTGTAAGAGAGCTCCCCTTGCTGTACTTTTGGTATCCCAGCCCATCTTCTTAGAAATGCGGTAGCTGGTGTAGCTAACGTGAATGGAATGCTCTAAACGGTTGGAATGAATATGGTGGGGAATTTCCTTTAATTTTTGAAGTTTGGGATGCTGGATCAAATGTCCGACTTCAGCCATATATTCTTTATCTTGTCGATACATGCGTCTCACCTCCTCTATCTGACTAACGCACTATTCTTCAATCATAGAAAAGATCAAAATCCCTGCAGCAACAGCGACATTCAGACTCTCTGCCTGACCTGGCATGGTGATATGAACCAGCAGATCTGCCTTCTCAGCCATCTGGTCACTAATACCTTGTCCTTCATTCCCCATGACCAGTACAAAAGCAGGGACCTTCTCCACTTGCTTATAGTCAATAGAATCCTGAGACAAGGTGGTCGCATAGATGGGTAGCTGACTTTCTTCAATGGCTGTTAAGAGTTGCTCTTTAGGCAGACGGATAACAGGAAGATGAAAATGACTCCCTTGCATAGAGCGCAAGGTTTTCATATTATACAAATCTGCTGATTGATCAGTTAGAAGCACCCCGTCAAAGCCTGCTGCGTCAGCAGTCCGAATCATGGTTCCGACATTTCCTGGATCTTGAACATCCTCTAACAATAAATACCGTCCTTGAGCCAGCTGAAGATGCTGGATTGGCTGTATCTTAATTTCTGCCACAATTCCTTGAGGGCTTTTGGAATCAGCAATTTCTGCTAAAACCTCAGGAGTTACGATGGTCACCTTCGTATCTTTCTTGACCTTATCTACAAACTCTTCCAGAACAAAGACTTGTTCAATCGGAGCCTGATGATTGATAGCTTCTTCATAAAGATGCCAGCCTTCGATCAGGTAGGAGGCGATTCGGTATTTTTTTTGATGAAGTTTTTTAACTTTTTTGATCCCATTATTGGACTTAGAGGTTATAATATTCATAAGACTATTATACCACATTCACAGGAGGAGCTTCTCCGTCCTGAGTAGGAATTCAAGCACAAGGAGAACAAGCATGCAAAAAGTTGAAATGACGGCCCAAGGTCGGGTTCAAGGTGTTGGCTTCCGTTGGGGAGTTTATAGCTTAGCATTAGAAATTGGAGGTATTACAGGTCGGGTCTGGAACAATGATGACGGAACGGTCACTATCCTTGCCGCCTGCGAAGACAATGCCCGCATGGCTAAATTTATCCAAGAAATACGAAAAGGTCCTACTCCTTTTTCAAAGGTTTCTTATCTAGACGTCCATCTGGCAAACTTCGAACCCTACAAAGATTTTAAAATTTCAAATTAAGTCTAGAGAACTATTGTTAATTTGATAAAAAAACAGTAGAATAGAAAGGTATTATTTAAAATTAAAGGATTATAACTCGTGAAAAAATATAAACGTTATCTACTTGCTGCTCTCAGCTTGTCAGCCCTCCTCCTCTTAACAGGATGTGTCAGCATCGACAAGACAACCAAACAACCAACCGGTTTCGTCTGGAATCTCCTTGGAAAACCGATGGGGGAAGCCATCAATTTCTTTGCGACAGATCTTGGCCTCGGCTTTGGTCTAGGGATTATCCTCGTAACAGTGATTGTTCGTGTCATCATCTTCCCACTAGGTATTTATCAATCATGGAAGGCAACCTACCAGTCTGAGAAGATGAACTACCTCAA
>NZ_JBKQBL010000001.1:76281-85987 GCF_046824975.1 Streptococcus intestinihominis
ACCAATCTTTGCGCCGATCCAAGAACGCATCAAAAATGCAGAGACTCAAGAAGAGAAATTATTGGCCAACTCTGAATTGATGGATGCTCAAAAAGCAAATGGTGTCAGCCCATTCGGCGGCATTGGCTGTTTGCCTTTGTTGATTCAAATGCCTTTCTTCTCTGCCCTTTTTTATGCAGCTCAATACACTCCTGGTATTAGCAAGGACTCTTTCCTTGGCATTGGTCTCGGTTCAAAAAGTCTTGCTTTAACCTTAGTTGTTGCTGTTCTTTACTACATTCAAAGTATGCTCGCTCTCCATGGTATCGAAGATGAAAACCAAAGAGAAACTATGAAGAAAACAGCTCTCGTAAGTCCAATTATGATTGCCGTCTTCTCTTTGATTTCACCAGCTGGTGTCACTCTCTACTGGGTAGTCGGTGGTTTCGTACAGATTATCCAACAATTTGTCATCAACTACCTCATCCGTCCAAAATTGCGGAAACAAGTTGCTGAGGAATATAAAAACAACCCTCCAAAAGCTCCAGCATCCAATGGACGTCGCGTTAAAAAAGATATCACACCTACTAATCCAACCAATGCGAATCGTTCCCTTCCAACTAACGGAAACAAAAAACGAAACGCTGGAAAACAACGCAATCGTAACTAATACTAGTAAAAAGGCCGAGATATCATCTCGGCCTTTTCCATTACTACAAAAAAAGAGAGTGGTTCATTCTCATATAATAATAGATACAAACTATTGTTTTACATAAAACAGTTAGATGATTATCAAAAAATGACTTTTATTTTTTAGTTATTTAAGAAGATGAAAAACTTTCCGCTATGAGAAAAGTGCCTGAAACTATTTTGTTTCAGGCACTTGGGAGTTTTGAGAGTAAAACAGTTTGGGGAACTGTTTTAGCCTGAGCCTGGAAATTAAAGAGCGAAGGTCTCAAAACTAAGTCATGGAACTTCTTTGAAGTTCGCTGACGTCCGTACTCACCTAAGGAAAGTTTTTCAGAAGACTTCATCTTTAAAAAAAAAAAAAATGAGAGTGACTCACTCTCATTTTTTATTCTGTTTTTTCCACATTCAAGATTTTCACTTGGTAGCTTCCTGCTGGAGTTTCAATCGTCACAGTGTCCCCTGTTTTCTTACCAATTAAGGCATGACCTATTGGACTTTCATTTGAGATTTTACCAGCAAAAGCATCCGCTCCAGCTGAACCAACAATAATGTAAACATCCTCTTCGTCTTCGCCAATTTCTTGAACAGTAACGGTTTTTCCAATCGCTACTTCATCAACAGCGACAGCATCGCTGTCGACAATTTCAGCATAACGAATCTTTGTTTCTAGGCTTGAGATTTGTCCTTCAACAAAAGCCTGTTCGTCTTTAGCTGCTTCGTATTCACTGTTTTCTGAAAGGTCTCCGTAAGAACGAGCAATTTTAATCCGCTCTACAACTTCTGGACGACGAACTAATTTCAACTCTTCTAATTCAAGTTCTAATTTTTGCTTTTCAGCTAGGGTCATTGGATAGGTTTTTTCTGCCATATTTCTTTCTCTTTTCTATATATTTTTTCGAACTAAAAAGGTGTGGCATGCCACATCCTCCTTAGTTTGAGCTGCTTTCTGTTAATTTGCTATTCACGTGTTCTTCCACGTTTTTAGTGTGTTCCTCATAAGTTTTTGCAAAATAGACTTCCCCAGTCTCTACATTTGCTACAAAGTAGAGGTAGTCTGTCTTGCTTGGGTTGACGGCTGCTTCAATTGCAGATACCCCTGGACTATCTACTGGACCAGGCATCAAACCAGTATTCTTGTAGATATTATAAGGTGAATCGATATTGGTGTCAATCGTTGCGTCTTCTTTTAGTGTCGTCTTCTTGCCTAATTGGCCTTGTGCGTACAAGATGGCAATATTACTTTGAAGAGGCATATCTTGATTCAAACGGTTATAAAAGACGCTTGCAATATCCTTGCGATCTTTATCGGTAGCACCTTCTTTTTCAATCAAAGAAGCTAGCGTCAATGCCTCATTGACATCAATATTTTTAGCTTCCATGGTGTCATAGTAAGCTGAAAGATTTTGGTCCATTGCAGCTAACATCTGGTCTACAAGATCTTCCATTTTACTATCTTTTCCATAGCCATAAGTAGCTGGGAAGAGATATCCCTCCAAGCGATAGCGTACGCCACTTTCTTTGGATGGCAAGGTTGCGAGTAACTTAGGATATTTGGCTACCATCTTTTCAATAAAGGCATCATCTTGGATGACTTTTAGAAATTCTTCTTGCGTATACGGAGTCTTGGCACCAGATTTGGAGCTCGCATCCACAGAAACCACTTCCGCGATTTGATCAATTGTGTAGCCCTCAGGAATGGTAATTTTTCCTAAGACTGGTGGTTCCGGAGTTTTAGTTCCTTGCTCTTGCAATTTTTGAATAATGGTATCGAGATCCATACTCTTTTGAAGATTGAAATAACCGGATTGGAAGTTCCCATAATTCTTGAACTTGGTGTAATAGTTGAAGAACTGGCCATTCTTAATCAAACCTTTTTTCTCCAAAATAGTCCCAATTTCACGATTGCTAGAACCAGCAGGAATTTCAACGGTTACAAACTCTGTAGCCTTGGCATCCATAGCATTTAAGTTAGATTGAACATAGGTCACTGCAAAAATTCCAGTTGCAACCATTAAGACAAAAAGAATTCCTAGAACCGTCAAGACGATTCGTTTCGCAATGGTGTTCTGCTTTTTCTTTTTCTGAACGCGTTGATCCCGATCCTTGCGCGAAACACTAGATACAGGTGTTTCTTTTCTCGAAACAGCCACAGGCTGACTTGAGCTTTCTGCTTCTCGAGTTGGCTCTTCGATTGGTAGAGTTGTTTCTTCTTGGTTCTCTTTGGCTACTTCCTTAATTGCAGGAACCTCTGTAACCTCTGGTACTTCTACTTTTTCTACTTCCTCTGGAATCTCTACGGTTTCCTGAACCTCGGACTCTTCTGACACAAGCTCAGAAAGCGCCCCTTCCGTCTCGTCTTCTTGGTTCTCTGGAATAGAAATTTCTTGAACAGGTAAGTCAACTTCTTTTTCAACCTGTACAATCTGTTTATTGGCTTCTTCAAGATCACGCAGAATCCGCTCTTTAAAGCTTAATAATTTTTCATTCTCTTGTTGGTTTTCAGTCAAATACTTGACCCCCCTTGTCATAATCCTTAATATTATATCTTAAAAGGGATAGAAAAGCAATAGGAACGAGGCTTGAGGGCCTTAAATCCTATTGATCACTTACTTGATGGGACCTCCCATACTAAATCGTACCAGACTTCCCCAGCATAGTTAGAGGCCGAGCGTCCTTCGTTTACAAAGCCGTTCCTTTCATAATACTCAATCAAGTAATCATGACAGGTCAAACTAACCCCTTCCCGTCCTTCTTCTAAGGCAAGATTCTTCATGGCTTCAAGTAGGTCTTTCCCAACTCCTAAGCCTTGGGCAGACGGGGAAATCGAAAGACTCGTAAGGGTAATATAACCTCCTGGTAGATGGGACTCGTCTTTTACGTCCGCTGTAAAAGAGCGGTCCTCGACATATCTAGTTTGTGTCACTGGGCCTTCTAGATAGCCAAGAATTTGGCCATCCTTTTCAGCGACTAAAAAGCTATTATGAAACGTTTCAATATGTTTTGCAAGCACCGTCTTATCTATTGCCTCTTCTGGACTAAAATTTTCCAGTTCTATGGCAACAATGTCTTCTAAATCCTTCATAGTTGCACGACGAATGTTCATTTTTCTTCCTTTCTATAGGGATAGGTGCCACATTAGGTGATAGCCCTCCACTCCTTCTTCCTTATCCCCTATCTCTAGTTGAAAATCATTCATTTCAAAATACGGAATCAACTCTTCCTGGCAGGTCACATGAATCCCTAACAAGGATTCTTGAGCTACAAGAGACTTGAGTGCGGCGAGTAGCAAGATACCAAAGCCTTGTTTTCTATAGTCTAGAAGAATTTCCAACCACAATAATTTTAAAGAGGGATTCTCGAACTGCTCCCCCATCTGAATCAGGCAAGTTCCAATCACTCGCCCTTCAAATTCCAAGACCATGGTCCTAAACCCATTCAGTTCTTGTAGCTTCTCTCTTTGAAAAGAAAAATTTTGGGACGTGATCTGTTCGATCTCATCCCAATCATTTTCTTTAGCAAACCGAATCCTAACGCTTGGTTGCATGGTATCTCCTTATTGAACGTTATTGGTCAAGTTCCCAAGCAAACGTTCAAATGAATATTCGTAGGTCTGGATATCTCCTGCTCCCATGAAGACATAAACGGCATTGTCATGATCCAAAAGTGGAGAAACGTTTTCAGCTGTAATCACACCTGATTTCTTAATAATTTTCGCTTCTAAATCTTCAACTTTGACATCCCCATGATCCACTTCACGAGCTGATCCATAAATCTGTGCCAAGTACACCGCATCTGCCTGATTCAAGGCATCCGCAAACTCATCCAAGAGAGCAATCGTCCGAGTAAAGGTATGAGGTTGGAAGACCGCTACGATTTCCTTACTTGGGTATTTTTGACGGGCTGCATCCAAAGTGGCAATAATTTCAGTTGGATGGTGGGCAAAGTCATCAATGATGACGGTATCGTTGACAATCTTTTCTGTAAAGCGACGTTTGACCCCGCTAAATGTTTTTAAGTGTTCCCGAACCAAATCAAGATCGAATCCAGCGATATAAAGCAACCCAACGACCGCTGTTGCATTCATGATATTGTGACGTCCAAAGGATGGGATTTGGAATTGACCCAAATCTTCTCCACGGAAGTGAATACTAAAGGTTGATCCCGTAGTAGAACGCAAGAGATCACTGGCTACAAAATCATTACCTTCTTCTTCAAATCCATAGTAGTAAATCGGAGCCTTGGCTGTAATCCGACGAAGCTCAGGATCTTCACCATAGATGAACAAGGCTTTGGAGATTTGTTTGGCATAATCATTGAAGGCATTGAAAACATCTTCTAGGCCAGTAAAGTAATCAGGATGGTCAAAGTCAATATTGGTGATGATTGAATACTCTGGGTGGTAAGGCATGAAGTGACGTTCGTACTCATCTGATTCAAAGACAAAGTACTTAGCACCTTTCGAACCACGACCAGTTCCATCCCCAATCAAATAGCTAGTATCTGTGATATTAGACAGAACGTGAGACAAAATCCCTGTAGTAGAGGTTTTCCCGTGAGCTCCTGCTACTCCCATGCTGACAAAATCACGCATAAATTCACCCAAGAATTCATGATAGCGTTGATAGGTATAGCCTTGAGCATCTGCATAAGCAATCTCTACGTTGTTTTCAGGTTTAAAGGCATTTCCAGCAATCAAGATTTGATCCCCAGTAAGATTTTCTTCGCTGAATGGTAGGATGGTAATCCCTGCTTGCTCCAGACCTCTTTGAGTAAAGTAATATTTCTCTACATCAGATCCTTGTACAGTGTGTCCCATCTGATGGAGCATGAGAGCCAAGGCACTCATACCAGCTCCTTTTATTCCGATAAAATGAAATGTTTTTGACATAGTTTCTCCTCCTGCTAGTCCAGATTGGTCACATTGAGTTCTTGTTTAATAGGTCTCGTTGGAATGTTCTGTTGATCCTTGTTATAGATTTGACTCTTTTTCAAGAAATCATAATTGTTCTTTTTTGGTTTCTCTTCTTGATGGGATTCTTGAACTGGAACTTCCTCAGCCCCTTCTAAAAGGATCAATTGCTCTTGTTTCAGTCGCTCGCCATATTTGATCAATTCACCTGGATTTTCTTTTTGAAAAGGAGCTGTTGGCTTCACTTTTGGCATGAAAGAAGGGGTGAATTTCTTACGATTAGGCTTAGATGCAATATCCGCCGTCAAATACGGAGCCGTCCGCTTCTTTTTCAAATCAGCACGCGCTGCTTCCCGAGCTTCTTCTGCGTAGCGATTCGCCGGGCTCTTTTTATCAACAGGCTCCTTGAAATCAGGAGTCATTGGCTGCCTTCTTGACTTAGGCACTTCAAATGGTTTTTGAAGGGATTTTTGTAGATTTTTTTGATAAGGTTGCTCTGCTACCTTTCCAGTAGCAATTGGCTCCCATTCTAAATAGTTTTTATCTGTATACTCCCCAAGAATATTACTAATGAAGTCCCCATCATCATATAAATTCATATGGGGCATTTGAGTTAGCATCAATTCATCATCTGCTACTTGAGGAAACTGCTTATCCGTCATCCTATTTCTTCCTTTCGACACTTCATTAATTATAAACTATTCATTTAATTTTTCAAGTTATTCTACCGAAATACCCAAAATTTCCCGAATTTCTTCAATAGAAAGGCTGGAGCGCGTTTCGGTGCCATCTAATATGGTAGAAACTAAATGACGTTTGCTAGTTTGGAGCTCTTGAATTTTTTCTTCGATGGTCCCTCGAGTAATCATCCGGTAGACCTCAACATTCTTATCTTGTCCCATTCGATGGGCACGGCCAATGGCTTGATCTTCTACCGCTGGGTTCCACCATAGGTCAACTAAAATAACCGTGTCAGCACCCGTCAAATTCAAGCCAACTCCCCCTGCTTTCAAGGAAATGAGAAAGGCATCCCCTTGACCGGAGTTAAAGGCGTTGGTCATATCTTGGCGCTCATTAGCTGGCGTAGATCCTGTGATTTTAAACGAAGTCATCTTCAGAGCATCCAACTCTTTTTCAATGATATCCAACATGCCCCTAAATTGTGAGAAGACCAACACTCGTTGGTTTCCATCTTTAATCTGCTCTAGCAATTCTAGAAGGCTATCCAGCTTCCCACTTTCTCCAGTATAGTCCTCTAAAAAGAGGGATGGAGTATCACAAATCTGACGAAGACGCATCAAACCAGATAAGATTTCCATCTTACTGCGATTGAGTTCCTCTTCAGAAGAGCTTAGAATGCGGTCTTGCATTTGCTTCAACTGGGCTAAATAGATCGTTTTTTGATCGTCAGCCAATTCATTCTTATAGGTCATCTCAATCAAATCTGGAAGCTCCTGCAAGACTTCACTTTTTTTCCGTCTCATGATAAAGGGCTTGACGTATTGAGAAATAGTCTCTGGACTCAACTGTTTAAATTCTTTTTTACCCGGAAACAAACCAGGAAGCACAATTTGGAAAATCGACCAGAGTTCCTCTACATGGTTTTCTATTGGCGTTCCTGACAAAGCAAAGGTATGAGGAACATCGAATTTCCGTAAATATTGGGCAATCTTGGTTTGGGAATTTTTCATGACCTGGGCTTCATCCAAGATGAGGTATTGGTACTGATTTTTTTCGTATTGCTCTACGTCCTGGCGGAAAGAAGCGTAACTGGTAATCGCTACCTGAGGGTTGCTTGCAATCACCTCGTCGCGACTTGCTTTGAGGCCATAGATGACCTCCACTTCCATTTGTGGAGCAAACTTTTCGAACTCCTCTTTCCAATTATAGATTAGACTAGATGGAGCTAAAATCAAAATCTTAGAATCCGCCGTCGCAACACTTGAGAGAAAGGCAATGGTCTGGAGGGTCTTTCCAAGTCCCATATCATCTGCCAAAATCCCCCCAAAGCCATAGTGATTAAGCATGGATAGCCAGCGGACTCCGACTTCCTGATAATCTCGAAGTTTAGCTGTCACTTGCAACTCACCCAAAGGAAATTGTTCTGGATGAATCAAGTCATGAGCCAAGTGACGAAACTCTTCAGAAAATTGGACATTGTCAGCTGACTCAAATAACTGGGAGAGCTGGAAGGCTGCAATGCGATTGGTTTGTAACTGACCTGTTTTTGTCTTCTTTGCACGAAGATTCAATAAAGTCTGACTGATCCGCTTGGTTTCTTCATCAAAGATTAGAACCTTTCCTGATTGACTGATATAATAGTCATTCTTCTCAACCAAGGCACTCATAACTTGCTCAACCTCAGAGGGATCAATGGAGTCAAATTCAAAACCAATCTCAAGGAGACGACCACTGGTTTGAATGGCAATCTTTGGCTTTTCAACCTGATACAGATCTAACAACTTATCCGAAACTTCGACCTCTCCCAGTTCTTCAAACAAGGGAAGGGTCTGCTGAAAGAAGGGATAGATCTGCTTGGGAAGGAGAGGAGCTCGTTTTGTTTGAAATTGATTGGTAAAGCCAGCTGTCAAGATGGTTTCAAAAACCAAACGTTCCTTATCAAAATTACTGGAATAAGGCAGATCCTTAAGTTCTTTCTCAGATCGAACGATGCGGTCCTCGTAGACAAAAACTAGATCCAGCAGCACTTCTCCTTGCTCCGATAAATCAAAAGCAAAGTGAGGTTGAAAATCGTGAATATAGAAATTACTTGGTGCTTTCACCTCACCAATTTTCCTGAATTGCTCTAAGCTATAGGTTAATTTGGTCTGATCAGACAAATCAAATTGAACATGTCTTTTCTGATCACTGGAGAGGGGTAAACTCTGCACAGCCTCAATCAAAATCTTTTGAAGCGGTGATATTTGATAAAAATGGCCATTTGCCAAAAGAAAGCGACCTTCCACCATTTTATAGGAAGCCACTTGGACCTGTAGTTCGATAAACTCCTTCATTTCCACTACTTGGAAAGAAAACAAGCCTGAATCTTCCTGGAGTTCTTGAAAGAATACTTCCTGATAGGTATCCAGTCCGACTTCAAGGGTAAAGGACGGTAAGTCCATCAATAATTGCACAGCTTCTTCAAAGAAGCTCATTGGAAAGTAAAGATGACGACCCCCATTTGGAAAGAAGAGGGCATCATGCACCGTATCTCCCGATAACAAGCCTTCTAAGAATCGAATTAAGGCACGACTTTCAAGGTCAAATGCTGCGTAGGAAATCGGCTCGTAATAACTTTTTCCAATCGCAAAATGGGACTGTTTTCTGATAGCTTGCAAAAAAGCTACAACATCCCGCACCACATAAGATCTCTCATCCGGTCTGCGATAGATACGAAGGGTCCACAAAAACTGACCGGAATAGTCGTCTACATGACCGGTTGCTGAGAGACCAAAACGGACTTCTTTGCTTTCAATTTTTGGTAGGACTTGATCTAAAAACAAACTTCCAAAAGATACTTTTTCCTTTGTTTCTTGACTTTCTATTGCATCTTGCTCCAAACCAAGCAAGAGTTCCTTCCCTTCTTCATCATTTTTTAAAAAGGCTTCTCCTGCGGCTAAATGCACACAGAATTTTTTCTTCTGGAAAAACTCACAACTACAAAAAATTGCTTGATCATCTAGACTATAGCGGAGGGACTCATTGTCAATTCTGAAATAGAGGTACTGATTCTTCATTTCCTGTAGGGATACTTTCCCGTTTTCATAGAGAAGGATTCCTTCTGAACGGATTTTCCCAGGAATTAATTTTGCCATATTTACCACCTTATGTTTATCCCTTTATTATATCATATCCCCTCTAAAATAGAAAAAAAAGACAAAGAATTGTGAAGAATTCAATGCCTGATTTTACTATCACCTACTCCACTTTTCTTTTTAAATGTAGACAAACTATTGTTTTACATAAAACAGCTAGATGATTTTCAAAAAAATGACTTTTATTTTTAGTCATTTAAGAAGATGAAAAACTTTCCGCTGTGAGAGAAGTACCTGAAACAATTATGTTTCAGGTACTCGGAATTATTGAGACCTTAGGCTCAATAATTAGTCATGGAACTTCTTAGAAGTT
>NZ_JBKQBL010000001.1:86114-91514 GCF_046824975.1 Streptococcus intestinihominis
AGAAAGAGGCTGGGACAAAAGTCCTAGCCTCTCAATTATCTTTGAATTGTCGAGCAAGACGCAGTGGTTGAGTGGGCTCTACTACGCTGATTTCATCAGCTTTTACAGCCCTACTCAACTGTGCGGAGGTGGGACGACGAAATCGAATTCTAACGAATTACCGATTTCTGTCCCACTCTCTTTTATTTTACTCTCTTATAACCTTCTTTTTTGAAATTTTTGATATGTTCTGAATAGTTGGCCAGTTCTCCAAACGTTTTTTTCTCATCGTTGGCTTTATTTAAGGCTTCAACATCTAAGTCTTGGTAGACGATCTTGGTATGAATCATCAGTCCACCCTCTTTCGTCCGACTCACATCTGTTGTATAGCCCGAAATTCCTTTTTTAGGTTCAACAATTTCTTTTTTAATATATTCGAACTCAGAGTCATCTTCAATATTTACATTAAAATTATCAGCCCAAAACTCTTCAGAGATCATTTGATTGGCTCTATGTCGAATCGTCACTCGAAGAAGAATGTCTTTATCTTTTTTCTCATAGGTTTCTTCTCTTTCAATGCTACAAGCTGTTAGTCCCAGAAACACAACGAATGGGACAGCCAACATGAGTCCTTGTTTCAAGGTTTTCATAAACACCTACTTCCGTTTCCGAGCAATCAAATGGATTGGGGTTCCTTCAAAGACAAAGGCTTTCCGAATTTGATTTTCCAAGAAACGAAGATAAGAGAAGTGCATGAGCTCTTCTTCATTGACAAAGACCACAAAGGTTGGTGGCTTGGTAGCAACCTGAGTCGCATAGAAGATTTTTAGACGTTTTCCTTTATCTGTCGGTGTCGGATTAATGGCAATGGCATCCATGATGACATCGTTCAAGACAGCTGAAGGAATGCGTGTATTTTGGCTCTCACTGATCTGCTTAATCATGTCTGGTAACTTGTGCAAGCGTTGCTTGGTCAAAGCAGAGACAAAGATAATAGGTGCATAAGATAAGTATTGGAATTGATCTCGAATATCATCTTCCCATTGCTTCATGGTGTGGTTATCCTTTTCAAGGGTATCCCACTTATTGACCACGATGATCATCCCTTTTCCAGCTTCATGGGCAAATCCGGCAATCCGCTTATCGTACTCGCGGATTCCTTCTTCTGCGTTCAAGACCATCAAGACCACATCCGAGCGATCGATAGCCCGCATAGCCCGCATGACAGAATATTTCTCTGTATTTTCATAGACCTTACCAGATTTTCGCATTCCGGCTGTATCAATCATGGTGTACTCTTGGCCTTCTGCATCGGTGAAATGGGTGTCAATCGCATCCCGCGTAGTTCCTGCTACAGGACTGGCAATGACGCGGTCTTCCCCAAGGATGGCATTAATCAGACTAGATTTTCCGACATTTGGGCGGCCAATCAAGCTGAACTTAATGACATCTGGATTTTCTGGTTCACGATCCGTCGGAAGGTTTTCAACGATGGCATCCAAGACATCCCCTGTACCAATCCCGTGCACAGATGACACTGGCAAGGGGTCGCCTAGACCAAGAGCGTAGAAATCATAGATGTCAGTTCGCATCTCTGGATTATCCACTTTATTGACCGCTAAAATGACTGGTTTGTGGGTCTTGTAGAGCATCCGAGCGACATACTCATCTGCATCGGTAATCCCTTCTTTTCCAGATACGACAAAGACAATGACGTCTGCTTCATCCATGGCAATCTCAGCTTGGTGCTTGATTTGCTCCATGAAAGGTGCGTCCACGTCATCAATCCCGCCAGTATCAATAATACTAAATTGGTGGTTGAGCCACTCAGCCGTTGCATAAATACGGTCCCGAGTAACCCCTTCGACATCCTCGACAATGGAAATCCGCTCACCGGCAATCCGGTTAAAGAGCGTTGATTTCCCGACATTTGGACGTCCTACAATGGCAACAGTAGGTAAAGCCATGGTGTCCTCTTTTCTCTTATTTTTCTAGTTGGTGTTTCTTTAATAATTCTGCCGTAGCAGCAGGTTCTACCTGTCCAAATTGGGCAGCCAAGCGTTGGCTCCAAGTATCCGTTGCCCGTGCTCCAGCATAGGCAGTCTGTACTCGATCAAAGGCTTCAATCACTTCAGGAGTCTGCTCCTGGTAACTTTCTTCGAAGACAACAGCTTCCAAAGGAAGGCGGGGCTTCACAGGATGGTTCTGATTTGGCACTCCTAAAGCCATCCCAAAGACAGGATATGTGTAGTCTGGTAAGTTAAATAGTTTCGCTACTTCAGCCGCTTCATACCGAACCAAGCCAATAATGACCCCTCCATAGCCTAGACTTTCAGCAGCCAGCAAGGTATTCTGACCAGCCAAGGCCGCATCTACAGAAGTAATCAATAAATTATCTGGTCCTTCTGGATGGAATTGATCCGTATGCATCCGAACCCCTTTTTCAGCTCGGTTGAGATCTCCTACAAACAGTAAGAAAACAGAGCATTGACGAATCGCCTCCTGAGGGACGAATTGATAGAGCGCCTCTTTCTTTTCCTGGCTTCTCACTAAGATGATGGAATAAGACTGGAAGTTCTTCCAAGAGGAAGCCATCTGTCCTGCTGTTAGGATCGCTTGAAGGTCTTCCTCTTTGATGTCCTCCTCCTTAAAGCGACGGACAGAGGAATGAGATTTCATCAAATCAATAACGGTATTCATCGGCGATTTTCTCCTTCTAGGCGCACTTCTTTAGCCAGGAACTTAATTCGCTCCATAACACGTTTGGCTTGCCAAGTCTCATCTCCATTCCGAGATGTAGCAAAATGACGTTCTAAATCTTCAAAATTGAAATTCGAAGTAAAGAAGGTTGGAAGAATCTCCTGCATCCGATGTTGCAAAATCACTTGCAAGACTTCATCCCGGACCCAAGGCGACATTTGCTCTGCCCCAATATCGTCTAGAATCAAAATTTCAGCCTTCTTGACCTGATCCAACATCTCTTTAACTTGCCCTGTGTTGATGGCATTTTTGACATCGATGACAAAGCTTGGGAAATGCAAGAGGGTTGAAGAAGCTTGCCGTTTTTCAGACAAGTCATGAGCAAGAGCTGCCATCATATAGCTTTTCCCAACTCCGAAATCTCCGTATAGGAAAATTCCTTTACGGGCTTGAGGATAGGAAGCAACAAAATTGGCCAACTCTTCAAAGGCTCCAAAACGTCCCCGATCATCCAAGTCGACTTTCGCTAAGGAAGCTTCCTTCAAGGTACTTGGCAAGTTGATCAGCTGCAAGCGTTTATTGATAGCAGCTTGTTTTTGTGCCTCAATCAACTCAGGTGTCTCTTCATAGGAAACATCCGCATAGCCCTCATTCATGACCAATACAGGCTTATACCCTCTTGCAATATAATCTTCATCCCCGAGGACAAAGCGATTTCGTTCACTGATGTATTGATTAAATTTTGAAATGCTGCGACGGATTTCTGCTTCCGACAAGGCTTCCTTTTGAATAAAGCTTGCAATCTCAGGTTCGGCGAGAATTTGAGCTACCAATTCTTCATAATTGAACTGCTGTGATCGATTCATCTGGGACATAGTTTTCCCTACGCTCTCCATTTACTCCCCTCCTTGATTTAATTTCTCGAGCAAGGCTCGTTTTTGTTGTTCTAGATCAGCCTGTTCTTCCTGGCTGGTTTGATTGGTATAGTTAGGCTGACTCCACTTAGGAACATTGGTTTTTCCAGTCGCTTGTCCACTCTTAGTTGCTTTCTCTTTTGCTTTTTGTGTATGGGAGTCTTGGCGCTGGCGGATCTTCAGGACAGCCTCTTCAGCCGTTTTAATTCCCTCATACGCAAAATCATTCCCAACTTTTAAGGCATATTTTTCATTGAGATTAGCAGAAGCAACCTTATTAAAGGTCAACAACAAGATCACGTTTATGACTTCATCTAATAGGCCTAACTGGGCCAAATCAGAAATCGCTTGACGCTCAGATTGGGTCACGACAGCCTTACGTGCTTTTTTAATTCCTGCTAAAAATTGACGACTGGTCTTATTTTTTGCTTCCCGGATAATGGCTCTTTCCTGCGGAGTAAACTCATCCTTGCCTTTTTCCTGTGGTTGTTGGGTTAGTTTCTGTCTCATCCGCTTGGTCGAAATGATCCTATTAGCCGCTGTCTCCTTGGCCAAGAGATAGGTCTCATACCAAGTCCAATTCTTCTCTTCTGTGATGGCATAGAGAACCAAGAGGTCTTCTTGTTCGTTCTCAAAACGGAGACCATCTCGCGCCATTAATTGTTTAAAGTGCTCCAAACTGAAGGAAGATGTTTTCTTCTGATGGGTCGAAACTCCATCAATCCCAAAGACAGAGGCAAAGTTCACCTTCCGTTTTTCGCCCTCTGGTTTTTCAGGGAGCAAGTCACGAACTGCCGCTTCTCCTATTTTTTTCTCCAGCAATTTCTGATAAGCAACATTGGCAAAAAATTGATCTGCTTCTAGCGGAGCCAAAAATCGGAACTGAAGTCCTTCATCTGTCTCAAAAACCTCTAGTAAATTCATGGCAATCAAACGGTCTAGACTTTCGAGAAAATGAGCGAACCCTAGATCCAAATGATTTAAAACAACAGCAATCAGCCGTTTTTCTTTCCCCTGATCATAGAGACTCAGCAGAAAAGTATATAATTGACTTGCTTGAACACCTAATATTGGTCCATACAGATGCGTGAAAGAGGCTCCTGTAGGCGCTAAATAATTATTCTTCAAGAAAGAAAATGAAGTATTGGGCTTCATCTATTTTTCCTTTTTCTTCTTCGTTCCTTTGGTAATCTGCTTTAAGAGACTTTCCAATTCACCAACATCCTTGAAACTACGATAGACACTCGCAAATCGAACATAGGTAATTTCGTCCAATTCTGCTAACTCGTCCATGACAAGTGATCCGATATAGTCACTCTGGATCTCATTTTCACTCTGACTACGAATCTTTTGTTCGATTCGCCCCACAATTTCCTCAATTTCGTCACTCGACACGGGACGTTTCTGAGCAGATCGAATAATCCCATTAAATATTTTATCTCTAGAAAACTGTTCCCGGGTGCCATCTTTTTTCACCACAACAAGAGTCCGCTCTTCTACTCGTTCATAAGTGGTGAAGCGATGATGACATTCATCACATTCTCTTCTTCTACGAATCGTTTTCCCGTCTTCTGCCTGGCGACTATCTACAACACTAGACTTATTTCCGCCACATTTTGGACACCGCATGGACACCCTCCTTATCGTTTCTTAATACTTTATTCTATCATATTTAGGGCTAAAGTGAAAGCAAGGGAAATAAAGAAAATCCCTAGCCTCCTGGAGGGATAGGGATTTGAATATTATGGTAAATACAAGTCAGCTGACAAACCATAATGGTCGCTAACGAGAGGCTGACTAGAACCAT
>NZ_JBKQBL010000001.1:91576-110246 GCF_046824975.1 Streptococcus intestinihominis
CAAACACAACTTCTAGCCGTTCGATAACCCATTCTTTTGAGGTGAAAATATAATCAATCCGCAAGGGTACTTGATTATCATCCCATCCATCAATTCCAGGACCTACAGTGTAAGTCCCCTTGGTCTGGCGAGCTTCAATAAAGCTATCTTGAAGAGCTAGCGGGCTCGCTAAAATGGCTTCATAACCTTCTTGCCCAGCTGGATTATTAAAGTCCCCAGCTAAAATCAAAGGCTTTTGCAATTGGCTAAAGCGTTCTTCTAAACGCGCCCACTCTTGCTGGAAGCCTTTGTCCCACCAAGAGAGGTGAACACTGGCAACAGCAATGTCTTTCCCATCAACTTGGGTTTCTGCAATGGCAATCCGTCGTGTATGATAATCTGTTGGATCATTCACATCTGAAACCAAGAGTTCGCTTGCCTGGATTGGGGTACGCGATAGAATCGCCACGCCTTCATGATAACGGTCATAGCCGATATGGTTATAAGCCCATGTCCAGTGGTAGCTCAATCCTTCTTCTTCTAATTTTTCAACTAAACAACGAACATAGTGATCCTGATGGATCGGCTCCGCAGAAGGAGTTGGATGGTACAAGTCATTAACAGGAACAACTGGACTTTCGATGGTCTGATTTATTTCTTGGAAACAAATCACATCGTATTGCTTTGCAAGAATGTCTTTTAATAAGTCCTCAAATTTTTGTTGGGGATTTTCTTCCATCCAACTATGAGTGTTTAAAGTTAAAAATTTCATGATCCTACTCTCCTAATAGAGAATTCCCTGTATCCAATAGATACAAGGAATAACTCTCATAGATTATAATTCAACCTTAGCAACCACAGCATCTGCTGGAAGTTGACCAGTTTGTGTAAGAGTGACAGATTGAATAGCTGCACCATTTGTGAAGACTACAACTGTTGTAGTTGCACGTCCAGCTTCACGAATAGCATCCAAATCTGCTTCTACCAATAGGTCTCCCGCCGCCACTGTTTGGCCTTCTTCTACCTTCACTGTGAAAGGTTTACCTTCCAGACTTACAGTATCAAGACCGATGTGAACGAGGACTTCAAGACCAGATTCTGTTACCAAACCAAGCGCATGTTTGGTAGGGAAGACGCTTGTCACCTTACCAGCTACTGGTGAAACAATCTGACCATTTGCTGGTTCAACTGCAAATCCGTCACCCATCATTTTTTGTGAGAAGACTGGATCTTGAACTTTTTCTAATTCAATGACTTGTCCTTCAGCAACTGAGTGAACTTCTTCCGTCACCCCTTTAAAGGCAACTTCTGCTTGTTGAGCCGCTGTCTTTTGACTTGGAAGAGTTTCAGGAATCACTTCACCTGAGTCTAACAAATCTTGGATATCTGATTTCAAGACGTCCGCTTTTGGACCGTAAATCGCTTGGACCCCTTGTCCTTTCATGACAAGTCCCATTGCTCCTTCAGCCTTCCATTGTTCTTCTGTTCCGACTTTTGTTTCGTCTTTAACAGTCACACGAAGACGAGTCATACATGCATCTACATCGACGATATTGGCACGACCACCAAGAAGGTTGATCACGTTAACTGCTTGAGAAGCAGCGGCCACTTTACCTGAACCTGAAGTTTCAGATGCATCTACATCTCCTTCAGCTTGTTCGTAGTTTCCATTACGTCCAGGAGTTGCGTAGTTAAATTTCTGGATCATGAAGTTTGCAATGAAGTACATGATCACAGCAAAGAGAATCGTTACCCAAATGAAGTTAAAGATGTCCATACCAAGGCCAGCTTTAATGGTCATTGGTGTACGAGTCAAGAACTCAATTGATCCAAATGAATGGACACGGAGATTGACGATATCTGCCATCGCGAAGGCTGCACCTTGTACCACTGCATAAACGAGGTAAAGAGGCATTGCTACGAACATAAACATGTACTCGATTGGTTCTGTAACCCCTGTGAGGAAGGTTGCAAGAGCAGTCGCAATCATCATCCCTTTGTATTTGTGTTTCTTATCAGGGTCTACATTACGGTAAATGGCAAGGGCAACCCCCATCAAGATACCGAATGAACCGATCATTTGTCCCACTTTGAAACGAGCAGGTGTGACAGTATCCAACAAGTGTTGGTAAGTAGCAGGGTCAGAAACTTTTGTATTTCCTAAGTCTGTAATCCAAGCCAACCAAAGTGGATCTTGACCAAATACTTGAGTGCCTTTTGCTGCACCAGTTAACACTTCATAAGTACCACCCAATTGTGTGTAGTTGATTGGGATAGTCAACATGTGGTGAAGACCAAATGGAAGCAAGAGACGTTCCAAGGTACCGAAAGCAAATGGTGCTAAGATTGGAGCAGTCTCTTTTGAGTTAGCAATCCAAATACCAAAGTTGTTAATTCCTGTTTGGACTACTGGCCATAAGAATGACAAGATAAGAGCCACAATTGCAGAACGAAGGATAACGACAAATGGAACAAAGCGTTTCCCGTTAAAGAATGATAGGGCATCTGGTAACTTGCGGTAGTTGTAGTATTTGTTAAAGGCTGTTGCCCCTACAAAACCGGCAATAATCCCAACGAAAACTCCCATATTCAAGGCAGGTGATTCTAACACACTCGTGAAGTAATCAGCAACCTTGATAGATCCACCAAGAAGTGTTTTCACCTTCGCTTCTGGATCTTTCAGCATATCTCCTGTTACACCGAACATCACACCAGTGATCCGGTTAATCAGGATAAAGGATAGACCTGCTGCAAAGGCCCCACCCGCACGTTCTTTCGCCCAGCTACCACCGATAGCGAGAGCAAAGAGGATGTGGAGGTTTCCGATAACCCCCCAACCGATCTGTTCAAGAACACCACCGGTAGTTACCAAGAAACCAAGTTCTGGATTAATCATTGCAATGGTTTTACCAAGACTGATCATCAGACCTGCCGCCGGCATAACTGCAATGACCACCATCAACGCTTTACCGAATTTTTGCCAAAATTCAAAGCTTAATAGACTTTTGAATGATTGTTTATTCATCATTCGACCTCCTTATAAAATTGAAATGCCCGCAATACGAGAAAACGTTTGCATATTTCACTTACTATTATACCACTTTTTTTTCTTTTGTAAAGCCCTTACATCTACATTTTTAATTCACAAACTTTATACATAAAGGCCTTGAAAAGCCTATCTTTTAAGCAAACGTTTGCTTCTTTCACAATTTTTTTAAAAAAATTTTTTTAAAAATTTTCTTCTTTCTTCCTTTTTGATAAACAAAAAATCCCTTTGAGATTTCTCATCAAAGGGAATGTTCTTATTCTTGCATTTGGTAGCCGACACCTCGGACAGTTTTGATATAGCTCTTTTGTCCTGGAAGATCTATTTTCCCACGAAGATAGCGAATATAGACATCAACGATATTGGTTTCTGCTGTACTCTCATATTTCCACACCCGCTCTAAGAGTTGCTCCCGACTAAGGACATGTTTGCTTCCCATCAAAGTTGCTAATAAATCATATTCACGACGTGTCAGATCAATTACTTCTTCTCCCCGATACACCATATGATTCTCGACATCAATTCGCAAATTCCGATAGGAAGTGGGAACTTTCATCTGATTACAATGTTGGTCAATAAAATCACGGCCTCTAAAAATAGCGACGATTTTCTCAACCAAATCACTGATCACGAATGGTTTGATGACATAAGATACCGCAAATCGTTGGATACTCTCCATATGCTCTGAAATTTTCTCACGACTATCTAAGACAATCAAGACTGCTGCAGGACGAATCTTGCTCAGACGCTGGGCAAACTCTTCCCCACTCATATCTTCTAGTTCGTAATTGAGAAGAATTAAATCATATTCTGTAGCCTGCAGGAGTTTCAAGGCCATTTCCCCTTGTTCTACCAAATCAACTACATAGCCTGCTTTCTGAAGTTCTAAATCAATAAAGCGCGCTAAATTCTTTTCATTTTCTACTAGTAATATCCGCTTTGTCATAACCTACAATTATTTTTCGTCGTACCAAGAATAGTGGAAGGTACCTTCTTTATCCTTACGTTGGTATGTGTGAGCACCGAAGTAGTCACGTTGTGCTTGGATCAAGTTGGCTGGAAGATCTGCTGAACGGTAGCTATCAAAGTAAGTGATGGCTGCTGAGAAGGTTGGGACTGGCACACCAGCTTGAACCGCAAGAGCTACGATATCACGAACAGATTGTTGATACTTAGCAGTGACATCCAAGAAGTACTCATCCAAAAGAAGGTTAGCAAGGTCTGCATCACGGTTGTATGCATCCGTGATCTTTTGCAAGAAACGAGAACGGATGATACAGCCATCACGCCAGATAGAAGCGATGTCTGCAAATGGCAAGTTCCAGTTGTTTTCTTTAGATGCAACACGCAATTGTGCAAAACCTTGTGCGTATGAAATGATTTTTGAGAAGTAAAGGGCTTGACGGATCTTTTCGATCAACTCAGCCTTATCACCTTCAAATTTAAAAGCAGCTGGTTTTGGAAGCACCTTGCTAGCGTGTACACGTTCTTCTTTGTATGTAGAAATGTAACGTGCAAATACTGACTCCGTAATGAGTGACAATGGCACACCAAGGTCAAGCGCTGATTGGCTAGTCCATTTACCAGTTCCCTTGTTTCCTGCGGCATCCAAGATGTAGTCTACGATTGGGCCATCTTGACCTTCATCATCTTTACGTCCAAGGATGTCCGCAGTGATTTCGATCAAGTAGCTGTCCAATTCGCCCTTGTTCCACTCAGTGAAGATTTCAGCCATGTCTGCAGCTGAAAGTCCAAGCAAGTGTTGCATCAAATCATAGCTTTCTGCGATCAATTGCATATCACCGTACTCAATACCATTGTGGACCATTTTCACATAGTGACCAGCTCCATCAGGACCGATGTAAGTCACACATGGTTTACCATCTTCTGGTGCTTTTGCAGAGATTTCTTCAAGAACATCTGCTACCAATTCATAAGCTTCTTTTTGTCCACCAGGCATGATAGAAGGACCTTCAAGGGCACCTTTTTCACCACCAGAAACACCTGTACCGATAAAGTTGATACCTGAGTTCGCCAACTCTTCATTACGACGGATTGTATCTTTGTAGAACGTATTTCCTCCGTCGATCAAGATATCGCCTTTGTCCAAATGTGGAAGAAGGGCTTGGATAGTTGCGTCAGTACCAGGTCCTGCTTGAACCATGAGCATGATCCGACGTGGTTTTTCGATTGAATTTACGAAGCTTTCAATATCATAGCTTGGCACGAAGTTCTTTTCAGGATGGCAAGCAACAACATCTTCTGTTTTTTCTTTACTACGGTTATAGATAGCAACTGTGTATCCACGAGATTCAATATTAAGGGCAAGGTTACGACCCATTACGGCCATACCAACAACACCAAAGTTTGCTTTTGTCATGTGACACTCCTCTTTATAGTTTGCCTATATTCTACCATTTTTTGACATCAAATGAAAGTAGAAAATCATCCCCTGCCCCTTCATGTAGAAAGATAGCTCCTATCTACTTTGAAGCAAAGAACAAAAAGTGCCTGAGTTACAGTTCTCAGACACTTTCCAATCGATTCTACTCATCGGCTTTAGAAGTTCATTCATTGGCTTCAAGAATTCTCACTACTTGTTGACCTGCATCATTTCTAGCTTCGACTTACTGCCAGAAAAGGACATTCAATTCCTGTTCCAGCACCCTATCTTCACCTTCCTTCAGCGAGCCTCTTGTCAAAGATTATTCTTCTCCGTCAAATAATCCTTGAAGACCAGCAAAGGGACTATTTTCTTCTTTCTTAATCGCTTGAGCTTCTTGGTACTCTTCCTCTGTCATGATCTTCCAATCATTGCCTTCGATAAACCCTTGTCCAGCCTCCTCTTCTGGAGTGAGGACCTTGAGAGGAATATTAAGCAGGATATTATCCGCTACGCTTTCACTCAGGTCAATTCTGCCCCCTTCAATAGGAAGAATCAGATCTTCCTCAAGAGCCTCGATATCTGCATCAGACTGTACATCCTCAGCGAACACCTCTGTCACAGGGTAGCTTTCTTGGAGTTCAACAGGTTCCATGCTTCGACTAGATGCCAAAACGATGGTGTAGTTCAACTGGTAATCCAAGACATAAAGACCTGTATCATGAGCTACTCGACCTGTCGCTGTCACATTCTTCAAATCAAGAATTTCTGGATTACGCTTTTGCAATTCTCTTAACAAATCCAACTCTTGAGCAAATGCTAGTCCTTCAGGATTTTTACGGATTTCTTGTGTAAATAAATTCATTCTATTGTCCTCAAATCTTCTAGATACTACTAGTATATCATGAAGCTGTCCCTTCAACCAAGATGTCTCCTCAAAAATTTGTTATAATCATGAAAAAGATACAGAGACTAGGCAAATTGGTGTTGTACACAAGGGTCCCACATCTCTTGAACAAAAGATGGTCACTTGCTAGGGCATTGATCAATGTTAGATAGAGGAGAATTCATGAAAGAAATCGGAGCAGTTTTTCGGCAAATACGTGAAAGTCGCCACATCTCTTTAGAGGAGGCTACAGGTGGTGAATTTTCGCGCTCCATGTTATCTCGATTTGAAAGGGGGGAAAATGACCTGACGACGCAACGGTTTTTTCAGGCCCTTCAACAAATCAAAACCAGTCTCAGTGAGTTTTCCCATCTAGCTGGAATCGATCAGCACTCTTTTATTCCCAAATTGTTGAAAGAGCACTATGAAAACATGAGCTTGGAACATGATCAAGCCTTGTACCAAAGCTACCAGCTAGCCTATCAGAAAGATCACAAAAAAGAAGACTTATTAGCCAGCATTATTCTCAAGGCCCAAATGCTTGGCAACTATCCTGAGGTAGAGTTGGCCGCTAGCCAAGAGGAACTAGATTTCCTCTATGACTATCTCTTCTCTGTCATGATCTGGGGAAATTTTGAGTTAAGCCTATTTTCACTGACCTCTCCTCTTTTCTCTAGTCAGCTCTATCGACAATACACAGAGGAATTGGTCCAACGGGAGGACTTCAAGCTTCTCCTAGACTCTTCTCTGCCTGCCCTCAACTCTATTTTTCTCAATGGTTTTTTTCTGGCCATTAGTTCAAAAGAATTTGAAGATGCAACCTATTTTGATCAGCTGATCAAGGACCACTTTTACTCTGAAAACGAAGCCTACCTTCGGACGGTTTATCTCTATGCCAAAGGGGAACTTCTTTATCGAAAGGGAGAAAAAGAAGCTGGTCTAGAAAAGATGGAGCAGGCCATTCAGGTTCTATCCATCCTTGATTGCAAGGTTAGTGCCAACTACTACAAACAGGGTATGCAAGAACTTATCAAGGAATCCTGAAAAGAGAGTGGGACAGAAATCGGTAATTCGTTAGAATTCGATTTCGTCGTCCCACCTCCGCACAGTTGAGTAGGGCTGTAAAAGCTGATGAAATCAGCGTAGTAGAGCCCACTCAACCACTGCGTCTTGCTCGACAATCCAAAGACAATTGAGAGGCTAGGACTTTTGTCCCAGCCTCTTTTTGTTGAAAATATGCAACATTTTGATTTTCTTGTTTTTGAGGTCTACAATAGAACCATCAAGCAAAGAAAGAAGGTTCCTTCCATGATGACCAAACTAAAAAGATACTTCCTTCATTTGTTTCTCAAGCATACCAGCGTCTACCTAAAAGATCAGAAACTTCTTCTCTCTGAAGAGGAGAAATTGGAGGTCTTTAAACAGATTGTTCGATCCATCAAACAAGTCCTAGCAACTGTTCACACGAAGGGGGAAGGTTTATGAAACTCTTAGCTCGTAATAAAATTTTTGCCTTACTCAGTCTTTCTCGCTTTTTGAATACCCTTGGTGCTGCCATCTACAATCTGGTCTTTGTGGTCTTTGCTGCCAGCATGCCGCAACCGAGTCTGGCAGTTGGCATTGCCAATCTCATTGTGTTTATTCCTAGCCTCTTTAGCATTTTTGTTGGGATGAAGGCTGACCATACGAAGAAAAAAGCTAACTGGTTGATCCGCATCGGCTTTCTCCAAGCCATCCTCTTCATCCTTATTGCTCTCATGACCAAGATTCCGGGTTACCTAGCCTTTTCGATTGTTTGCTTCTTAAACATTGTTTCAGATTGTTTGAGTGATTATCGCGGAGGCTTGCAACTCCCCATCATGAAAAAGAACATCTCTAGCGAGGATTTGATGGAGGCCTACTCCTTCAATCAACTACTTAGTATGGTCTGCTCGATTTCTGGACAGGCCCTAGGGGTTTGGCTGCTAGCTATCAGCCATCAACATTTCGCCCTGGTCGCTTCGATCAATGCAGTGACTTTTCTCCTGTCTTCCACTTGTCTCCTGATGAGAAAAAAGCAGCTGACACATGACCCCGTCATTGAGCCCCAAAATAAGAATTCTTTGGTACACGAATGCCAAGAGATGTACCAGAACTCCAAAAGTATTTTTGCAGATGAGGAGATCCACCACTTTGGCAAGTTGCTCTTCTCATTGGTTCTCATAAATGCCCTAGGGGGGTCCATCTCTGGCATCTACAATCTGCAACTGCTTCACTCCACCTTCTTTCAGTTGAACTTTAGCCAATCCCTCTTGATCTTAGAAGCTGTGACTATTTTAAGCATGGTCTGGGCTAGTCTGACACCCCACGATTATTTTTCCAAGCAAACCCTCCACCATATCCTCCTGTGGATAGCAGGTGGGCTGACTATGCTTGGGCTCACAAATATTCTGGTGCACTGGGATTTCCTTTCCCTTCTACTCATCACTTTCCTTGGCTATCTTGTTGCAAAAATCAACCCAAAAGTTTCCAGTCTTTTAATGAGTAAATTACCCGCTGAAAAATTAGCTTCTACCTCTAGCTTTTTGGGACTGATGGTCAGCTTTGCCATGCCACTTGGGACAGCTCTCTTTTCTAGTCTAGCTATCTGGAGCCTTCCCCTAGCTTGGGGGATCTTTGCTATCCTTGGTTTCACTACCCTCCTCTTAACAACTAAATAAAAAACCCACCATTGGGTGGATTGAGCTTAAAGACAAAATTATCTTTTATACAATTCTATTAACTTCTATAAAGATAAATACTTTTTATTCTTTAGAGTTATTCAATCATCTACTGAAACTTTCCGCCGTGAGAAAAGTGCTAGAAACAAGGTTGTTTCTAGCACTCGGGAGTTTTGGGAGTAAAACAGTTTGGGAAACTGTTTTAGCCTGAGCCTGGAAATTAAAGAGCGAGGGGGTTCAAAACGAATTGAACACGGGCTGCGGATTGTGTCAAAAAGATAAGTTCTCCTAGAATCGAAAGATTCTGCGTCAAACTTCCTATTTTGACTTTATCCGCAGACGCCCTTTGTATCGTAATTTAGTCATGGAACTTCATAGAAGTTCGCTGACGTCCGTACTCACCCAAGGAAAGGTTCTAAGATGATTGTGTCTTCAATCTGAATCCACTGTTTGGTGGATTTTTTTACATATTTCTTAATCTTTCAACCCGCTCAGCAATGGGTGGGTGGGTATAAAAGAGCTTTTGAAAGCCTGATTCTTTTTTTGGATCGTTGATGAAGAGAGCGCTACTAGCACTATCGACTTCTCGTTGCATGGGCGCACTATGATCCAGTTTCAAAAGAGCATTGATCATCCCTTGAGGATTCCGTGTCAATTCGACACTGGAAGCATCCGCTAGGAACTCCCTTTGACGAGAAATGGCTAACTGCACCAAGGTCGCCGCTAAAGGAGCTAGAACGATGGCAATCAAGGAAAGGATCAGAACAATAATTTCTAAACCACTTCCACCTTCTCGATCATCATCCCGTCTACGGCCACCGCCCCACCACATCATCCGGCCTCCGATACTAGAGAGCATCGTGATGGCACTGGCTAAGGCCACTGCAATGGTAGAGATGCGGATATCGTAATTGCGAATATGGCTAACTTCGTGTCCAATGACTGCTTCTAATTCCTCCCGATTCATCACAGCTAAAAGACCTGTCGTTGCTGCAACAGCAGCATTTTGAGGATTGGATCCTGTCGCAAATGCATTCATGGATGGATCATCTACAATATAGACACGGGGCATGGGAATCTGAGCCACCATAGCCATATCTTGCACAATGTGGTAGAGTTGAGGGGCTTGATCCTCAGTTACCTCACGCGCTCCATTCATCCGCATGACGACCTCCGTCGATTGAAAGATCATGCTAAAGGCATAGATACCACCAATAATCAACGCTAGGATGACGCCACCAAGTGAGGAGCCTAACCAGAGATAGCCAACGGCTGCTCCGATGAGAGCCAAGAGTATGAAAAAAGCAATAAGGAGAATCCAGGTTCTCCTTTTATTGCTTGCAATTTGGTCAAACAGCATATTAGTCTCCTAATCCGCTAAAGTCCACCTTTGGTACTGCTTTTTCTTCTTCAGGCACTTGAAGGAATTCGGCTTGTTTGAAGCCAAACATTCCAGCAATCACATTTGTTGGGAAAGTTTCCAATTTCACATTGTAGTTGCTTGTCACACTATTATACAATTGACGGGCATAAGAAATTTTATTTTCTGTATTGGTCAATTCTTCTTGCAATTGCATGAAGTTGGTGTTAGCTTTCAAGTCTGGGTAGTTTTCCGCAACCGCAAAGATGCCTGCTACTTGTCGTGAAAGAGCATCACTGGCTGCCATTGCTTCTGCAGGTGAAGATGCTTGAGCAACTTGTTGACGAAGTTGAGTGACCTTAGCAAGAGTATCTCCTTCGTACTTGGCATACCCTTTAACCGTTTCGATCAAGTTTGGAATCAAGTCATTCCGACGTTTCAATTGCACATCGATTTGACTCCAAGCTTCGCGAGTCTGCATCCGACTTTTGACCAAGCCGTTGTATACTCCAACGACCAAAAATGCGAGGACCACTAGGATCCCAAGAATAATCCAAATCATTTTATTGAATTCCTTTCATTTCTTTCTACCAGTATATCAAATTTCCCTTATTTTGTGGTAAAATTATCTTATGAAACCAGAAGAATTTTATGTCCATTTAGCCGACCTCGGCTTCCCACTAACTGATCGACAAAAAGAGCAATACGAACGCTATTTCGAGCTCCTCGTGGAATGGAATGAGAAAATTAATCTCACCGCTATCACCGATAAAGATGAAGTCTATCTCAAGCATTTTTATGATTCTATCGCACCCATTTTGCAGGGTTTAATCGAAAATCAACCCATCCGTCTCTTGGATATCGGAGCTGGTGCCGGCTTTCCAAGCCTACCAATGAAGATCCTATTCCCTGAGCTAGATGTGACCATTATTGATTCCCTCAATAAGCGGATCAATTTCCTTCACTTGCTAGCTGAAGAGTTAGGCTTGAGCGGAGTTCATTTCTACCATGGACGAGCTGAGGACTTTGCACAAGACAAGGCCTTTCGTGCCCAATTTGATATCGTAACTGCCCGCGCCGTTGCCCGCATGCAGGTTCTCTCTGAACTGACCATTCCCTATCTGAAAGTAGGGGGACAGCTTCTTGCTCTCAAGGCTAGCAATGCTCCAGAAGAATTGGAGGAAGCCAAAAACGCCCTCAATCTGCTCTTTAGCAAGGTTGAAGACAATCTACAGTATGAATTGCCTAATGGGGATCCACGCTATATCACTCTTGTAGAAAAGAAAAAAGAAACCCCTAATAAATACCCAAGAAAAGCGGGCATGCCAAATAAGCGTCCGTTATAAGATGATACTAAAAAGAAGCTGACAGTTTGTCAGCTTCTTTTTGAATAAACTAATTTTTTTAACTCTTGCTCTAGGGTATGGTAGTGATGGCGCTCTAAATGAACTCCCTTGGTCGCCACAACCATACTTGCAAAACGGTTAGCAAAGGTTAAGGCATCCTCCACATCTAGCCCTTGCAAAGATGCCGCTAAAAAGGCTCCCAGATGACTGTCTCCTGCACCTACGGTATCACGAACTTCTGTCGGAAATCCGGACATCTCGTAGAACCTACCATCGTATGCGATCGCTCCTTTTTCTCCCAAGGTGACGATGACTAACTGACCCGTTCTTTGGTAGAGCTTCTTAGCAGCATCAGCAATCTCTTCACAAGCTGAAAAAGCCTTGGCTTCTGCCTCATTGACATGGAGAATGGGGTGGAGATCATAGACGGCTTCCAAACGCTCCTCGGGAATCAAGAGTCCTCGAGGTCCTGGCGCAAAAATGACTTGTCCTTTGATTTTTGACAAAGATTGAATCAGTTCCAATCCAGTCGGCTCTTCTACTTCAAGGCCACAGAGATAAATAAATTCGTAGCTTTCCTGCTCCAGAGACTGGAGCCATTCCTTCTGAAAACTATATTCTACTCCATGATCTGATAAAAAAGTCCTCTCACCATCCGACTCGATAAAGCAATAACAACAACCATTTGCCCCGGTTACTGAGATTGGAGTCTGGATACCCAGCCTCTCGAGTTCTGCCTTGACAAAGTCCCCGTAGACACCTGTCCCCACTGGCGAGATGAAATCAACATTTTGACCTAAAGCATGAAGCACTGAAGTGACATTAAAGGCACACCCTCCAAGTGACCAAGTCTGCTCATGGATATGGGCGTCTCCTTCCCGACTCGGTAGTCGATCCAGATAAACCATAACATCACAAACAGTTGAACCAATCACTAAGGCTTTTGACATGGTTTTCCCCCTCCTATTCTCTATCCTCAACATGGAAAAATAACTAGCACCGGATCGTGCTGGTTAGTAAAACTAGTCACCCCGATAGACCGGTTGTGGTCCAAAGGTTTGGGAAACCGGCATGATTTCAATGCGGTTGATATTGACATGCTTGGGCTGTTGGATGAGCCAAGCTACGGTATTGGCAATATCTTCTGGCTGAATGGCATGGGCGTCTCGATAGAGAGCCTCTACCCGTTTTTCATCCCCTTTAAAGCGAACCACCGAGAACTCGGTCCCTTCACAGAGACCTGGCTCAATATTGGTCACCCGAATCTGTTTTCCAGCCAAGTCCGCACGCAGATTTAATGAAAACTGTTTAACGAAGGCCTTGGAAGCACCATAAACATTGGCCCCTGGATAAGGCACTGTCCCGGCAGTTGACCCCATATTGATGACATAACCATCATTTCGTTCCACCATCTGAGGAAGGATTTGCCGGGTCAAATAGGTCAGACCGATTATATTGGTCTGGATCATGGTCAGCCAATCTGCAAGCTCTGCTTCATGAGCTGGAGCGAGGCCTAGGGCCAAGCCAGCATTATTGACCAAAACATCCACTCTCTCCCAAGCTTTTGGCAAACTGGCAAGTGCATGATCCACCTGAGAAAAATCCGTCACATCCATTTGAAGGGGATAAAAAGCTTCTCCCAGCTCTTCTTGAAGAGCCTGTAATTTTTCAATGCGTCTAGCAGCACCAATCACGCGATGCCCATCGGCAACTAAGCGGTGACAAATGGCTTGGCCAAAGCCAGCAGATGCTCCCGTTACTAAAATTGTTTCTGCCATTTTCTTACCTCCAAGGATTATAGAAGCGACCTTTGTTTACCCAAATCAGGACGATACTCAAGATCACCATGAAGATTGACCCCAAGATAATCAAGCGATCACGAGTGGTCATCTCCTGATAGGTGTACCAGGTCCGTTTTTTATTTTTTCCAAAGCGACGCAGTTCCATGGCTGTAGAGATCGTTTCAATCCGCTCCAAAGAACTAAAAATCAAGGGAGAAATCATCTGAAGATTTCCCTTCACCCGTTGGACAAAGTTGGCCTTTTTGGACAACTCCAAGCCTCTTGCTTCTTGCGAGAGCTTGATAATCTGGTATTCCTCCTGCACATCTGGAATATAGCGCAGGGTCAAGCTCACTGAGTAAGCAATCTTGTAGGACACCCCAATCTGGTTGAGACTCGAAGCAAACTGACTGGGATGGGTGGTCATCAAGAAAATGAGAGCTAAAGGAATGGTGCAGACATACTTCAAAGCGAGGTTGAAGAGATAAAATAACTCTTGGGCTGTAATACTATATGCCCCTAAACCATCTAGAAGAACTGTCTTTGCTCCATAGATTTCTACCCCATATTGAGGGGCAAAAAGATAGACCATCAAGACATTGAGAAGGGCAAAAGCTAAGGCAAAACTCAGAACAAAGGAGATGTCTTTCAAACGAATGCCTGAGGTCGCAAATAAGGCGATGGCACCCAGACCAATGACCAACAATAAGCGAGTATCGTAACTCAACATGGCAGCTAATGATACCAAGAGTAAGAAAAGAAGCTTGCTAGCGCCTGAAAGGCGATGCAGAAAGCTGGTTCCGGCATGGTAGCCGACTAAGCGATTATTCATGACCTTCCCCCTTCTGATTCATATAAAACTGGGTCAAGGCAAGAGGATCGACACCAAGTCGATTTGCCAAGGCGAAAATAGACGTTTCTTTCAAATTAGCCCGTTTCAAAATTTCTGGTTGGGTCAAGAGCTCTGCCGGTGTCAAATCAGCCAAAACCTGCCCATCCATGACCACGACTGCCCGGTCCGAATAATCCAGCATCAGTTGCATATCGTGGGTAATCATGACAATGGTATGCCCTTTTTGATGGAGTTCATCAAGGAAATCCATAATTTCCGTATAGTTTCGTTGGTCCTGACCAGCCGTCGGCTCATCGAGGACGAGAACATCTGGTCCCAAGACAAGGATAGAGGCGATGGTCACCCGCTTTTTCTGACCATAAGATAGAGCAGAAATCGGCCACTTACGAAATTCGTAGAGACCACAGGTTTTCAAGGCTTGATGGACACGACTTTCGATCTGGTCCTCTGGAACATTTCTCAAGCGAAGACCCAGGGCCACCTCATCAAAAATCATGTTGGTCGAGATCATCTGGTTGGGGTTTTGCAGGACATAGCCCACGCGCTCTGCCCGCTCCTTGACACTATCACCCTTGATATCCTCTCCCTTTGAGAAATAGGTTCCTTCCGTCTGGATGAAGCCACAAATCGCCTTAGCAAGGGTTGATTTTCCAGCCCCATTTTTACCAACAATAGCCAACCGTTGACCTTTTGGAATGGTTAGAGAAAGGTCTTTTAGAATGGGCTGGCCTTCTCGATAGGCAAAGTTCAAATGACCAAGTTCTAGGATTGTCTCTGCCTCTGCTCCTTTTTCAAAATGAGGAGTTGGGATATCCACTGATACATCCCCAAGTGGTAATTTTTCTACCTTGTCCAAGTGCGGTAGCTTGCTGATATCCTGGCCTAACTGGCGAAGAGTCGTTAAATAGAGGGGTTCACGAATCCCATTTTCAGCCAGCAGTGTCGTCCTCAATAACTCATCTGGGCTCCCATTAAAGAGGACTTGCCCTTGATTGATCAAGATAACCCGATCGATGGGACGGTAGAGCACATCTTCCAAACGGTGTTCGATGATAATGGTTGTCGTTCCCTGCTCTTCATGAATCTGATCAATCAGATCTATGATATCCTGACCCGATTTGGGATCTAGATTAGCCAGTGGCTCATCAAAGAGCAGGATCGGACTTTCGTCAATCAAGACACCCGCCAAGCTGACCCGTTGTTTTTGTCCACCGGATAAATCTTGAGGCCGATGGCCCAAGAGATTGCTCAATTCTAAACGCTCCGCCCAGGTATGGACCCGGGATTTCATGCTTTCCAGCTCCACCATATCGTTTTCAAGGGCAAAAGCTAAGTCTTCTGCAACACTGAGACCAATAAACTGACCATCTGTATCCTGCAAGACCGTACTGACCAAATGAGACTTCTCGTAAATACTGAAATCAAAGGCTTCTTTCCCCTGAATGAGAAATTGCCCACTACTGTTTCCCTTATAGATATTAGGGATAATCCCATTTAGGCACTGGCCAATGGTTGACTTACCAGAGCCAGATGGCCCGACAATCAGGACCTTTTCCCCCTTATAAATGGTTAAGTTGAGATTTTTTAAAGTTGGCTCAGACTGTGCCTTGTATTGGAAGGAAAAATCCTTCAATTCAATCATTGCTTCTTTCATTTAGTTCGCCTTTTCCCATAAGAGCGCAAATTGGATGGCTAAATCCGCGATTCGATCCTTGCTATCTAAATCCTCATGACTAGATAAGGTTCGGATATCCCATTTTTCTTCCGAGAGGTGGTCTGCTGCGTAGAAGAAATGGCAGAGCTCAAAGCCCCGAAAAGCTGCTAAAGCTGCCACTGCCGAACATTCCATATCTACACAGATGGCTCCTGCTTCCATTCGTCGCTTCATCTTGTCGATGGTTTCCCGGTAGGGAGCATCTGTCGTCCACACTTTTCCTGACTGATAAGAAACCTTGTGACTATCCAGAAAAGCTTGGAAGAGAGGAAGACTTTCCTTATTCACTTCCACTTCATCACTCGCCGGAAGATAGTGGTAACTGGTCCCCTCGTCTCGAAGAGCTGCTGTTGGAATGATGATGGAGGTCGCCTCAATATCTTGGTCCAAAACCCCACAGGTCCCAAAGAGCACTAGTTTTTCCATCCCAAATTGAATCAAATCCTCTATAATCCCTACACAGGAAGCAGCCCCAACTGGTGCATTAAAGACAGCAATCTGTTGGTCTCCAATAGTAATCCCATAGACAATGACTTCAAAGTTAGCCATAGATGTTCTTGTAATTTCGTCATGTTCGTAATTCTCAAGTAGGCGCGCAAAAGTTACTCTTGAAAAGCACGATATGACTACTTTGGGAAATCCTTCAATTGGTTTGTGTAAGTCTTGTGGATTAATAATAGCCTGTCGGTTGGGGTCAAATTCTTCTATCAGCATCTCTGACTTCTCTTTCATTCATTCTACTTCTAGTCCTCTATTATACCACAAAATCGGCCTCTTTCCTTCTAACAAAGGGAAAAGCAGGCTCACTTGTTCGCCTTTTGTAGTAGAAAATGATACCGAATCTCTCCAAAAGTAAAAGAAAATGGGCCACTCAACCACTGCGTCTACCGTTGACCTCTTTTATGATGAAAATAGATATCTCTTACTAACTCCTGCCTCGCTCTCTCGTTTCTTGGCTCGGGAAAAATTCGTTTACAAAACGAATTTTTTCTGCTATACTTCTTAGAAGCAAAGGTTTTTAATGTCATCCTGTGAGGTGACAAAGACACAGAATATGAATAATCTGAGGGCCCTTGCTATGCAAAAATATTCATGGGCTCTTTTTTGGTGCCCAAAAGTGAGGTTATTATGAAAGAAGAATCAACTGTTGATTTGCTCCTGGATGTCGACCAAAGTCCGGCACCCCTAAAAGGAATCTTATTAAGTTTCCAACACGTTTTCGCCATGTTTGGGGCAACCATCCTGGTACCACTCATCTTGGGCATGCCCGTATCCGTTGCCCTCTTTGCATCAGGGGTTGGGACACTGATTTATATGACTTGTACCGGCTTTAAAGTCCCTGTCTACCTCGGCTCTTCCTTCGCCTTCATCACAGCCATGGCTTTGGCAATGAAGGAAATGGGAGGAAAAGTCGATGCAGCCCAAACAGGGGTTATCCTGACCGGTCTGATCTACGTGCTAGTCGCTGCAGGGGTTAAAGTAGCAGGCACTCGCTGGATTGACAAATTGCTTCCTGCCGTTGTCATTGGACCTATGATTATCGTTATTGGTCTTGGACTTGCAGGATCCGCTGTTAAAAACGCCGGTTTTGTCGAAGGGGGAGATTGGAAAAATGCCCTTGTCGCTGTCGTAACCTTCCTGATCGCCGCCTTCATCAACACCAAAGGAAAAGGTTTCTTCAAAATCATTCCTTTCCTCTTTGCCATTATCGGTGGTTATGTCTTCGCAGTTTGCTTGGGCTTGGTGAACTTTGATCCGGTCCTCAAGGCTAACTGGTTTGAAATCCCTGGTTTCTATCTTCCTTTCAATACGGGTGGGGCCTTCAAACAATACAACTTATATTTCGGTCCTGAAACCATCGCCATCTTGCCAATCGCTATCGTAACTATTTCAGAACACATCGGTGACCATACCGTGCTTAGCCAAATCTGTGGCCGTCAATTCTTGAAACAACCAGGTCTTCACCGTACCCTTCTTGGTGACGGGATTGCAACATCTGTATCAGCCTTCCTTGGTGGTCCAGCCAATACCACTTACGGTGAAAATACAGGCGTTATTGGGATGACTCGCATCGCTTCTGTTTCCGTTATTCGAAATGCAGCCTTGATTGCTATTTCCTTGAGCTTCCTTGGTAAATTTACTGCTCTCATTTCTACCATTCCAAACTCTGTTCTAGGAGGGATGTCCATCTTACTCTATGGAGTTATCGCAAGTAACGGTTTGAAAGTCTTGATCAAAGAACGTGTTGACTTCAGCTTGATGCGCAACTTGATTATTGCAAGTGCCATGTTGGTTCTTGGACTTGGTGGAGCAATTCTGAAACTTGGTCCAGTGACCCTATCAGGAACAGCCCTCTCCGCTATGACAGGAATCATCCTTAACTTGATCTTACCACATGAATCAAACTAAAAGAAAAAGTTCTCAACACTGAGAACTTTTTGAATGTAGACAAACTACTTTTTTACATAAAACAGCTAGATAATTTTCAAAAAATAATTTATATTTTTTAGTCATTTAAGAATATAGAAAACTTTCCGCTGTGAGAAAAGTGCCTGAATCACAGTTATTTCAGGCACTCGGAATTATTGAGACCTTAGGCTCAATAATTAGTCATGGAACTTCG
>NZ_JBKQBL010000001.1:110304-110707 GCF_046824975.1 Streptococcus intestinihominis
TAGAAGTTCGCTGACGTCCGCTCTCACCTAAGGAAAGTTTCTAAAATTACTTTGTCTTCAATCTGAAACAGTTCAAATGAACTGTTTTTTTATTAGAGTTGTGCCAATTGCGACAAGCGTTCTTTTGACAATTTTTTAATTTCAATTTGATTAGCATCCAACAATTCAAATTCACTTGAGTCCAAAGCATCCAGTAGGGCCTCTAAATTCACAGCTGCCACCGGCTTATAACTCTCTGGCATATCAGGATTTCCAGTGATTTCCACTAAGTTCACTTTCCAGTCGATGACTTCATCCATATTGACCTTCTCTACAAACTCTGCTGGAACAAAAGGCACTCGTGGCAAGACAGTATCCGTATCTTCTGTTAGACTGTAACTGCCAATAATGCCTCCCGTTTCGT
>NZ_JBKQBL010000001.1:110752-116933 GCF_046824975.1 Streptococcus intestinihominis
TCTGACGGTAGAAACGAACTTGACTAAAGAAGGCGGAGCTGTATTGAACCTTTTTAACCACTTGACTGAACTCCTCTAAAGGTTGAGCGGAGTCTAAAATTTTACGAAGGAGCTCACGATCCAAGATCACAGAATGAGCAAATCCCTGAAGTTGATATTGATGAAGTTCTGGATCTTTTTCTAGATTCTGTAGATTCTTCAGCAAATAGTTCTCATAGTCAAAAGAGAAAATAGAATCTGCGTCATAGCTGGTTCCCAAATTATCGTGAATCTCATTCCCCAACTGGCGAGCTAGGGCACTGAGCCATTCCAAGATGAGTCGCCAATCTTCAAGGGTGGCAAAATCTGCAAGGATGAACTGATAAGCATGCTCTTGATCCAGGTAACGAAGGATGATGGGCAAGCAGCTCTTGCCATAGCGGATACACATCATGGCTGGAAAATCTTTGAGAGAGCGACCAAGCATGGCTTCCTCAAAACTGTAGGTAAGAACTCCTTCCACCAAATTCAATACATCTTTAGCTGGCATCACTTTTTGATAGCCAAACATACTCTTTTTATTTCGAATTGAAAACACAACTGACATTTGTTTTCTCCTTTTTGTAATCGCTTACCAAATTATAGCACAAATTTTCATGACTTTCCATAGAAAAAACAGCCGAAAGGCTGTTTTTGAATGTAGACAAACTATTGTGCTACATTAAACAGCTAGATGACTTTCAAAACATGACTTATATTTTTTTGTCATTAAAGAAGATGAAAAACTTTCCGCTGTGAGAAAAAGTGCTTGAACCACTGTGGTTCAAGCACTCGGGAGTTTTGAAACCTTAGGTTCAAAACTAAGTCATGGAACTTCGTAGAAGTTCGCTGACGTCCGTGCTCACCTAAGGGAAGTTTTTCAAAAGACTTTGTCTTCAATCTGAAACAGCCAAAAGGCTGTTTTTAACTTATGCAAGAGTTCCATCAAGCGTCTCACCGATAACGGCCAAACGTTCAGCAACTTCTGTCTGTGACAAGTTGTGTTCTTCTACATAGCGATTGCGTGGATGAACACGACACTCATGGGAGCATCCACGTAGGTACTTGTCTTCGTTTTCTTCTGAAGTCAAGATGCGACGGTTACAGAAAGGATTTCCACAGTTAACATAGCGTTCACATGGTGTTCCATCAAACCAGTCTTTTCCAACAACGCTTGGATCGACATGGTTGACATCGACAGCAATTCGCTCGTCAAAGACGTACATTTTCCCATCCCATAGTTCTCCTTGAACTTCTGGGTCTTTTCCGTAGGTTGCAATTCCGCCGTGCAATTGACCGACATCTTTGTAGCCTTCACGCACCATCCAACCTGAGAATTTCTCACAACGAACGCCACCTGTACAGTAAACTACGACACGCTTGTCCATGAATTTTTCCTTGTTATCACGGACCCATTGTGGCAACTCACGGAAATTGCGGATGTCTGGACGGATAGCCCCACGGAAATGGCCAAGGTCATACTCATAGTCGTTACGAGTATCAAGGACAACTGTATCTTCGTCTAGAAGAGCTTCTTTGAATTCTTTTGGAGACAAGTAAGCACCTGTTGTTTCAAGGGGATTGATGTCGTTATCGAAGTTATCATCCTCTAATCCAAGGTGGACAATCTCTTTCTTATAACGTACAAACATCTTCTTGAAAGCTTGCTCTTCTTCCTCATCAATCTTGAACCAAAGGTCTTCCATACCTGGAAGGCTGTGAACATAGTCCATGTATTTTTGCGTCGTTTCGTAATCACCAGAAACGGTTCCGTTGATTCCTTCATCAGCAACTAGGATACGTCCCTTGAGCCCGATTGATTTACAGAAAGCCAAGTGGTCTGCCGCAAATTGTTCTGCGTTTTCGATGGGAACATATTTATAGTAAAGTAAAACACGAATAGGTTTTGCCATAAGATTCTCTTTTCTAAGATTAAATTATCAGAATTTTTCATTCAACTATACCAGTATACTCTCCCGAGAAAACGAATGCAATTTATTTGACTGAAAAATAAAAGCCTGGGGGTCCAGACTTTAGAATGTAGACAAACTATTTTAAAGTAAAATAAGTTAAGCGATTCTGCAAAGAAATAAAAATGAGTTCCAATTTTTAAATCGATTCAAAAAATACCAAAACTTTCCGCTGTGAGAAAAGTGCCTGAAACAATAACGTTTCAGGCACTCGGAATTATTGAGACCTTAGGCTCAATAATTAGTCTTGGAACTTCGAAGAAGTTCGCTGACGTCCGTACTCACCTAAGGAAAGTTTTTAATATGACTTTATCTTCAATCTGAAGCCTGGGATTCCAGACTTTTATACAAATTCTTAAAAAACTTTTTAAGTTCTCCCCTTAATCCTCTAACTCTGCCTCAATCTTCTTTTGTTTTTTCCGATTGATAAGAGCAAGTGGTTTCTCTAACAGATAAGTCAAAAGGGCAAAGACTAAAATGGCAAGGACGATTTTGAGCAGATACTTGGGGCTGAACATAAAGCTCATCGTTTCGCGCTTCCCAATCACATCCGTTGCGATCACAAATAAGGCAAATAAGATGCCTGACCCGATGCGGCTGAACCAGCTATCTTTTTCTAACATATCTCGAATGTCGATCCCTGAGCTGATCCTTCTCACAAAGGCATAAACTCCCATGACAATCAACAAAATGAGCTCTGGAATATAAGCTACTAGGGCTAAATCCAGAATACTAGCTTTCACAAAGGCTGATAGGGCGATAAAGCAGGTCATTCCTAAAACAAGTTCCCCTGCAATTTTTCCATCAAGCAGCATGGTCCGTTCATCTTTTACAATTGGTTCTTTCTTTTGTTTCATTTTCTTCCTCTTTCTATGTTAAAACTGTTACTCCCAGAACAGTTGATCCAGCGTCTTATCCAAGGTCTTACAAATAGCAAGGCAGAGGCTGAGGGTCGGATTGTACTTCCCTGCCTCGATCAGGCCAATGGTCTGGCGTGTCACCCCGATGGCATCTGCAAGATCCCCCTGGGTCATATCATGCTCGACCCGGGCCATTTTTAATTTGAGATTTTTCGCCACAAGCTTTTCCTTTCTTGTTTTTATAACTCTATTATACACTATATTTTATATTTTGCAACATATATTTTACATTTTGTAAAAAATATTTTTGCTAAACAAAAAAAGCCTGGTTTCCCAGACTTTATCTTCTTATTTATGATTAGTCTTTAGACAAACTTCCATCTTTTGTTTGAGTCCGTGCATAAGCAATCAAGAGAAGAGAACCTGCAATAGCTACAACTAAAGCATTGACAGAACCTGCTACAACACCTTGTAGGAAGACCTTGTTGGCACTTTCTTTGTAGATCATCACATCCCCAATCGGAGCAATCAATCCCCAAATAAGCAAGTTGGCAATGACTTGTACGACGTTAAAGACGATCAATTCTTTCTTGGTCACTTCTCCTTTTAGGTTACCGATTTGCTTGCGGAAGATACCAACAAAGAGTCCAAACAAGCCACTAGAAATGATCCAAGTCCACCAGAGGCCATAAGTCATCGCATCTTTAATGGCATGACCGATAAAGCCCATTAAGAAACCAACAATCGGACCAAAGATCACACTAAAGAGGGCTTGAAGAGCGTATTGCAACTGAATGTTGGTATTTGGAGCTGGCGCTGGAATTGGGATCATCGCAATGACCACAAAGAGGGCCGCTCCAACCCCGATGGCTACAACATCCTTAATTGTAAAAGCTTGTTTTTGTTTCATATTTTATCTCCTATTAATTTTCCATTTTTCTAATTTCGATATGCCAAGAAGCCCCAACTCCTACATTATAGGCCTTGGCAAAGGATCCCTGGTTGATAGCAAGACCAACACGGTAGAGGGAATTGATATAAAGGATTGGCTGTCCAATACGCACATCTGCGAAAGACTTGCCGTAAGTTACTTGGTTTTGGTAAACCAGCATATCATTGTTGTAGATGGTCACTTCAAAGCGTTCCCCAAATTCGGGTTCCAAATGATTGAACTCTTCCCGAGTAATCGAAGTCCAGAGGGAACCAAAACGTACATCCAAGATGTCAACGGCTCCTTTGACAAGATTGTCCTCTATAACAGTTTCCACTACAGGGATTTCTACAATGTGTTCGACACTGAGTTCTGGTCCCACTTCCTCAAAGCTGATATGGCCACTGGCTAACTTAGATCCTGTATAGGCATAGACATCACGCCCATGGAAGGTATAAGAAAACTCTGTATTTGCCCGGCGGTTCTTCACCTCTGAAATCTCACGGATAGCAACAATCCCTACATGTTTCTTGATAAAAGAGAGGGTTCCATTATCCGGAGTAACAATGTATTGATTCTTCGCCGTTTTGGCTACCACACTCTTTCGTTTGGAACCAACACCCGGATCGACCACCGAAACAAAGGTTGTCCCTTCTGGCCAGTAGTCTACCGTCTGAAAGAGGCGGTAACTTCCTTCAAAGATATTGTAAGGGGTAATGTCATGGGTCAAGTGGTGAATCTTGAGGGTGGGCGATTCCTCTAAAGCAACCCCGATCATAGCAGAGACAGCCCCATCCACCAGACCGAAGTCTGACTGAAGGACTAGTAAATTATTGTGCATATTTCTTCTCCATCATGTCATTTTCTATCTAGCTTTTGATAGACCAATTGTCCCAGAAGATAACCTAGTAGAGCTCCAAGAAGAAGGGTCAATAAAAACCAGCTCACCGTCTCCATATTCGACGGTACCATAACGCGTTCAATATAATCCATCGACTTCCCACGGGCTAGTAAAGAAGCACGATAACTAGCTGGTTGGATCCACATCATGAGAATGGGCCCTGTCGTCGTAAAGGAAAAGAGGAGGAAAGACAGCGCATTGCCTAACTTCGACTGGTAGCGGCCACGGGCTGCGACCAATTCAGCCAAAAGCCCCCCAACAAGAGCAGGAAGAAAGGCTCCAGCTCCATGACGAGTGAAAAGGAAAAAAGCACCAATCACAAGAGCAACTACTAGAATAGCTCCTGTCCGTTGAATTTTCTCAACATAGACGCGATAGATCCCTCCACCAACTAGGGCAGAGAAGGCTGGAGCATAAAACATATTCCCTCGATGGTCAACCAGACTTCCAAGCAGTACGCCTAAACCAATGGCAAGAAAATACAAGCCTGCAAAGGCTGCAACCTGCTTAAATTGATGTTTCTGTATCATGTTCATGTACCTAACCCATCCTTACCGGTGACTAATTTTCTTGGTCAAGAAATCACCGATAAACTGAATAAAGAAGATCAAAAGCAGAATCAAGAAGGTTGCTAGCAAGGTGACATCATTATTAAAGCGTTGGTAACCATAGGAAATAGCCACGTTTCCGAGACCACCGGCTCCAATCGCACCCGCCATGGCTGTTTCACCAACCAAGGAAATAAGGGTAACAGTTGTCACACGAATCAAATCTGGAAGACCTTCACGAAGATAGACACCAACGATATCCCAAAATGTTGCCCCACTGGCTTGGGCCGCTTCAATTACACCTCGGTCAAGCTCAGATAAAACGACTTGAACTTGGCGAGCAAAGAAAGGAAAGACAGCTAAGGATAGGGGAACTAAGGCTGCTGTAGGACCGATCCCAGTTCCGACAATCATACGAGTAAAGGGATTGATCAAGGCTAGCAAGATGATAAAGGGAATCGCACGGAAGATGGAAGTAATTTTATCCAAGATATGGAAAACCAATTTATTCTCGATAATCCCACCTGGTGCTGTCAAGACTAGTAATAATCCTGCAATAAGTCCCAATAAACCACCAATCACAAAAGAGATAAAGGTCATATAAAGGGTCAGATAAATCGCTGTTCCCCATCCAGCTTGGCCACTCCAGCCCATCCGGTAAACATTTGGTAGATAGGTTTGAATAAAGTCAATCATGCATTACTCCCTTCTTTTAAGACACGTACAGAAACACCTGCTGCTTGTAAATCCCGTTGCGCTGCAGATAGATTGGCTGCTTCTCCAGTCAGGATAACAACCAACTCTCCAACAGGGGTATGATCCAAAATTTCAATATTTCCGTGTAGAATATTTGCAGACACTTGGTACTGTTTATAAATATCGTTGATAATCGCTGTGTCTGTCACCGAACCAGAATATTTCAAATGGGCCAAAACAGAATCCGCTGGCAATTG
>NZ_JBKQBL010000001.1:116972-123100 GCF_046824975.1 Streptococcus intestinihominis
CTTAACAATTTGTTGCTGGTTGATTTTCACCATAGCTTCATCGATTCCTGTTGCTGTTGTGATGAAGTCTTGCGTCAATTCATTCTTAGGATTAGAGAAGATATCTAAAACAGAACCTTCTTCAATCAATTCACCATTTTGCATGACAGCCACTCGATTGGCAATGTCTTTGACAATTTGCATTTCGTGGGTAATCAAGACCACTGTCAAGCCCAACTTCTGGTTCAGCTCTTGCAGAAGAGCAAGGATTTGTTTGGTCGTTTTTGGATCTAGGGCGGATGTTGATTCGTCAGAAATCAAAATCTTTGGATCGTTGGCGAGCGCACGCGCAATCGCCACCCGTTGTTTTTGACCACCTGACAACTGAGCAGGATAGTTGTCCGCCCGATCTGACAGTCCTACTAGTTCCAACAACTTAGCCACTTTTTCAGCCTTTTGCTCTTTAGACAAATTTGAATGTTTGAGGGCGAAAGCCACATTTTCAGCTGCAGTCATTTGGGCCATAAGATTGAAGTGTTGGAAAATCATACCAATGTCCCGGCGTTTTTGGCGTAAAGCCGCAGCATTTAAGGTCACCCGATCTTGATAGATGACATCACCATCTACGGTGATAGTACCTGCTGACGGTACTTGCAAGAGATTGATGACCCGTACAAGAGTTGATTTCCCTGCACCAGAATATCCAACAATCCCGTAAATATCCCCTTCATTGATATGAATGGTTACATCCTTCACGGCTACAATTTCACGTTTTTTCTGATGAAAGGTAACATCGATATGGTCCAGTTTGATAATTTCTTTACTCATAACTTGTGATTAACTCCTTAATTAATTCAATATGGGTATAGTAGTCTGCAATTTTCACATTCTCATCCCCACCATGATCTCGACTATTGGCATTTCCGATACCAAAGGCAGCCATTGGAACTTGCAAGGCCTCAAAGACCGTATGCATGGGCCCAGTGCCTGCAGTTGTCGGAAGGACACAGACCCCTTCTGGATAAAAGCGTTTGGCCAAATCTATCACGTTGAGAATGGACGGTGCACTCATATCACTCCGATAGCTCATTTCCCCTAGTGTGAAAACAAGTTCAATCTTCTCAAAGCCATTTTGATCCAATTGTTTACGGATCAACTCCAAGACTTGTTTAGGCTCCAAGCCTGGCACCAACCGAACTTCCATCTTGGCTCGAGCTTCTGCAGGGAGAATCGTCTTAACTCCTTGTCCCTGATACCCTGTTCCCAAGCCTTCAATGTTCATAGCTGGCTCAAAATAAAAACGTTTTAAGAACTCACTTCGTTCTTCTTTCAAGATAGGCAATTGGAGATTGTAGATTTCTGTCACATCGTCCGCCGTTTTATTGGCATACCGATCAATCAGGGCCAGTTCCCGCTCGTTAGGCTCCTCAATCAAGTCATAGAGGCCATCCACCAGGATACGACCGTCTTTATCTCGAAGACTGGACAAACCATTGAGCAGATACCAAGATGCTGATTCCACCACTCCACCATAGCTGGAATGGATATCCACATCTGCACTTTTGACCACCATGTCAAAGGTAACAATCCCCTTGTTGCCACCGGAGATTTCCAGTTCCCCTTGTTGGTTACGAGTCCCTTGTTCCCAGACTAAGAGATCTGCCCCACGCAAGTGTTTTTTGTGTTTAGCTAGATACTTATCCAGGTCGGTCGAAGCAGATTCTTCTGCTCCTTCGATAATAAAGGTAATGTTGACTGGCAGGTCGCCATTCTCACGGATATATTTGCGAATAGCCGTTAACCGTGCTGTAATATGCCCCTTGTCATCATCTACCCCTCGACCATACATGGTCCCGTAATGGACCGACAGCGTAAAGGGATCACTTGTCCAAGGTTGGTCGCCATCTGCTGGAACAGTATCGTAATGGTTGTAGAAAATGATGGTCTTCGCGTCCGGATTGGGTGAAACAAATTTAGCAATGACAAATGGCGCTGTGTAACTGTCATCCACAGTTACCTTAGCTCCTGCAGCTGTGAAAATTTCTCCCAAATAGGTCGCTACTTCCTTTAAGCCAATCTGCTGGGCAAAGATGGAGCGCTTGGAAATGAGGGTCCTCAGGACTTCAAAATAATGCTGAGCCACCTCATCATTTTCAAATTTGCGTATTTGTTCTGTCTCTCTTGGATTGGACATCATTTCCTCCTACTATACACGATAAGAGGTAGAGAAAACCTTCTCCACCTCTCTATTCATCCTCTCAATTACCAAACTGGTTGGTCCATACCGTCTGAAGATTCTTCAATGACTTTCTTCACGTTGTCAGTATGGTAGGCTTTAATAATGGCTTCGATTGCTTTTGCTTTATCAGATGATTTCCAATCTTTCTTAGCTGCAATCAAGTTGTACCATTGTTTAGAGTTGCTGTTTGCTTTTTCTACAAAGAGAGCTTTCTTGTAATCAATACCTGCTTCACGAACAAAGGTGTTATTGATGATTGCTGCATCAACTGATGGAAGTGAAGAAGCTGTTTGAGAAGCGTCCAACTCAGAAATTGTCAAGTTCTTTGGATTGTCTTTGATGTTGCTGATGGTAGCCAATTCCCCATCTTTTGTATCCAACTTGATCAAACCAGCTGATTCCAATACATACAAAGCACGGCTTTCGTTTGTTGGGTCGTTTGGTACTGCAATGGTTCCTTTTTCAGGAATGTCTTTCACATCTGTGTATTTGTTCTTCCCATCTTTAGTACCAGAGTAAAGACGGATTGGCGCAATGTAAGTATCTGCTACAGAAACTAGGTCTGCACTGTTTTCTTTGTTCCAGTTTTCAAGGTAGTTGTAATGTTGGAAAGCGTTGATATCCACATCCCCATCACGAACAGCTTGGTTTGGTTGTGAGTAATCTGTAAACTCAGTGAATTCCAACTTGATGTTAGCTTTTGCATCATCCAAGTTCTTTTGCACTTCTTTCCAACGAGCTTCTTCTGTATCGCTTAAGCTCATCACCCCAACTTTAACAGTTGTCACACCATCTTTATCAGATGATTTAGATGATTTTGAAGACCCACATGCTGCTAAGGCAAAGGTTGCAACGGTAGCAAGAGCTGCTACACCAAAAAGTTTTGTTAATTTCATATTCTTTCTCCTTATGATGTTTTTAAATAACCTTATTTAATATCAGAAGCTTCTGGAAGGTAAGTTCCACCAAAGTACTTCTTAGACAACTTTTCAAGTGTCCCGTCTTCGTACAACTCTTTGATCCGTTTGTTGACGAAGGTTTCCAATTCTTTCTCACCTTTGGCAAGGATTGGGTATACATATGGTTGTTGATCACTTGGAAGTTCAATCACTTCCAAATTATCCAACCCTTGGTCCTTGATCAAGGCTTCAACTGTCAAACGTTCAAAAATCTTATAATCTGAACGGCCATCGCTCAAATTAGCAAGAATAGATTGGATGGTACCCTCTGTATATTTGAGCTCAGTTGGATTATCCTTATGCTCTTTATTGTAGGCTTCCAACTGTTTCGCTGTAGAAGTTCCTTGGATGACCTCTGTAGACTTGCCACCGATATCGTCTAGTGATTTGATACCTGAATCTTTACGGACTACTAAGACCACTGGGTTCTTAGCGTAAGGATTTGGGTACAAGTATTTCTCCGCACGTTTTTTATCGTAGCTAAGGTTGCTGACACCAATTTGGTAACGATCGCCGTCTAAGCCAGCAAAGATTGAAGACCACTCTGTCTTATTAAAGTTGACTTCATACTTATCTGATCCTTTGAAGATTTCACGCATGACTTCGATTTCATAACCAGTCAATTCCCCGTCCTTATCATAGGTGAAGGGTTTGGTTGTTCCAACTGTTGCGATTTCAATGGTCCGTTTTCCACTTGATTTACTTGATGACTTGGATGAGCAGGCTACCAACGTCCCAACTGCTGCTAAGCCCACAAGGCTTAAACCAACATATTTGATGAATTTATTCAATTTCATTTGTTCTCCTTTTTCACTAAAATTGTTTATTCCTCTTTAAAAAACAGCTTTTTCCATCATATCAAAATTCCTAACTCTTGGGTATTATATTTTCTTTATGGCGGTGATAGGTTTTATTTATCACGTCTCATTTGGTTGAAAATTTTTCCAGCAAAGCGAGGGCATTTTCTACGTAATATGGAACTGATACTGCAAAAGCAGCATCATCTATGACCATGCTATCATGGTGGAGATCCGGTGCATCCGCTGCACCATTCGATCCGATAAAAGCAAAGACTCCTGGGATTTTCTCTTGATAGAAGGCAAAATCTTCACCCGCTGTCGATGGCTGGGCCTCAACAACTTCTGCAAAAGACTTGGACCAACGAAAGACTTTTTTAGCCAAAGCCTTATCATTATAGGTAACAGGTGGTGTCTTGCCCCAATCAAATTGGACCATGACTCCCGTGCTGTTAGAGATCTGTTCGATAACACGAATGAAATCCGCCTTAAGGCGTCTCTGGAGATCTGGATTAAAGGTTCGAATAGTTCCTTCAAAGTAACCAGACTTGGGAAGAACATTCCAGGTTGAACCAGCTTCGATATGGGTCACCGATAGGACAGCTGTCTCAAATGGTGAAACCGTACGCGAGACCAAGGTCTGCAACTGCTGGACCATACTAGTGATCGCTACAACCGTATCCAAACCGAGATCCGGTCGAGCTGCATGACTGCTCACCCCAGTGACAGTCACCTTAAACTTTTCAACCCCTGCCATCATGGCGCCTGGACGCAAGGCCAACTGACCCGCAGGTAATGACGGCATGTTGTGAAATCCAAGGATGGCATGTACATTCTCTAGGAGCCCGGTCGCTAATACCGCAGATGCTCCTTCAGAAGTCTCTTCAGCCGGCTGAAAAATCAACCGAACCGTTCCCTTTAAGTCTGCTTCCATACCTTTTAAGACTTCTGCTGCCCCTAATAGGCTCACTTGATGGAAATCATGACCACAGGCATGCATGACACCTGGGTTTTGACTTTGGTAGTCGAGACCCGTGTTTTCCTGAATTGGAAGGGCATCAATATCTGCGCGAAGGGCAATGACTGGTTTACCGTTTCCAATTTCAGCAATCAGACCGGTTTTTAATCCACTGTTTAAAATGCGTACACCTAGCTTTTCCAAATAGGCTTTGAGATAAGCTGTAGTTTTGTATTCTTGTCCAGATAACTCCGGATGCTGATGCACGTAATGCCGAATGGGCACTAGATGTTCATAGGAAAATGATACCATTTTTCGTCCCCTTTCTAGCATAGTTCTATTCTATCACTGCCTCCCCTATTCGTCTAATTCCTATTTTTTTCTCTCAGTTATAGCCAGGGACTATATCGTTATTGTTGTGTCCTCTGCCTTCCTTCCTAAAAATGCCAAACCTCAAGAAAAAAACCTTTGAAGAAATTATCTTCAAAGGTCTATTTCTATTAGAATCCATCTACGTTAGTATAGATTTTTTGCACGTCCTCATCATCTTCAAGGACGCTGTAGAGTTTTTCAAAGGTTTCCAAATCTTCACCTGACAACTCAACTTCTGATTGAGGAATCATTTCCAATTCGGTTACTTGGAATTCTTCGATACCAGATTCACGCAAAGCAACGATCGCCTTGTGAAGGTCAGTTGGAGCAGTGTAAACAGTGATTGTTCCTTCTTCTGCTTCTACATCGTCTACATCGACATCTGCTTCCAGCAAAAGCTCAAAGATGGCATCCGCATCATCACCTACAAAGACGATAACCCCCTTGTTGTCAAAGAGGTAAGATACAGAACCAGAAGCTCCCATGTTTCCACCGTTTTTACCAAAGGCAGCACGGACATTGGCAGCTGTACGGTTAACATTTGATGTCAAGGTATCAACGATCAACATGGAACCATTTGGTCCGAACCCTTCGTAACGTCCTTCTGTAAAGGTTTCGTCTGTGTTTCCTTTTGCCTTATCGATCGCTTTATCAATTACGTGTTTTGGCACTTGCGCTTGTTTGGCACGGTCGATAACGAATTTCAAAGCAGTATTCAATTCTGGATCTGGCTCACCTTTTTTGGCAGCTACATAGATTTCTACTCCGAATTTCGCATATACTTTTGAGTTAGCGCCATCTTTGGCAGTTTTCTTGGCTACAAT
>NZ_JBKQBL010000001.1:123148-128119 GCF_046824975.1 Streptococcus intestinihominis
ATTGGCCCATTTACGTCCCATGAGGATTCTCCTTGTGTTTGATTCATATTATTTTCAATCTTTAACATTATATCACAAATCGCTGAACTTGGACTAGAATTTTCTATTTTTAAAGGGGGATTTTATGGGAACTTTCTATGAGTTGGAAACTTAAATAGCTAGTTTAACTATAAAAAAGCCTCTCTGTTAGAGACTTAGTAATGATCTTTAAATGACAGAAAGGCAACTCCTGACTCATCTAGCATATAAATCAGGCGATTTTCTGCATCAATCCGTCTTGACCATGCTCCTTGAAAGTCATATTTCAAAGGCTCAGGTTTACCAATCCCAGCAAATGGATCCCTTTGGATCTCTTTGATAAGGGTATTGATTCGCTTCAGTGTTTTTTTGTCCTGACTTTGCCAGTAACAATAATCCTTCCAGGCATCTTCTGTAAACTTGAGTAACATCCGTTACCCCTCAATCTCATGGAGTTGAACCTGACCAGCTCGGACTTCTGCCATACCCCGCAAGACCTTATCTGACAATTCCTTGTTCTGAGCTAGTCTCAGGGTTTCTTGTAGGCTGTCCCACTCGCTCTTAGAGATGACCACAATATCTTCATCAGGATTCTTATTCACGACTGTCAAAGGCTCAAACTCATCATTTACCTTCTTCATATAATCCTTCAAATGATTGCGGAATGTTGAATAAACGACTGCTTCCATGACCATACCTCATTCTACCTCTTTTCTTTTATTATACATGAAAAAGAAAAACTTGTCAGGAACTTGTACAAGTTTTTCCATTTTTATCTATTTATTCGAAAAAAAGCTTCTAAATTTGGTAAAAACAAAAAAATCCATTGACTAAAAAAATTTTTAGTCAATGGATAAACACTGTTTCCGTGCATCATAACGTTCTTGCCTTACGTGAATGTGGGCAGAAAAAATTTACGTGAAACTTTCTATTCTTCCACTCTCACTGGCACCCGTCCCCAGATTTGTTCAGGCAATTGGGGGTGACCTAGCTGATACACCTGATCCGCTTGCTGGGTCAAACTATCCCAAGGTTCCTTACCGATTCGGGTCACGATTTCTACTGATTTTTTCAAGCCTTTGAGGTGAGCTTGTCCCTTTGCAGAAAATCCTAGGACATGAATGGCATCGGGAAGAGCTTGATCCGTCGACCCTACCAAGATGTAGGTCAAGATGCGGCGGACACGAGCTTTGGTATAGCGCTTGGTTGCGACTTTCTCCACCAACTCTTCCACAGAGTTAGCACTTCGAACGGCCTCCTTTATCCGGTTGGCCAGTTCCTCATTGACCTGAAAAATCTGTGTCAGATCCGGATGGGTTAGGATCTGATAACGGAGCAGTTGGTCATAATCCTCCCAAGACACCTGCGGAGCTGACTGAAAGAGTTGGCTATTGGGCATGAATTTAGCGACAAAGTCCTGATCTTCCTTGTGCAGGCGTAGACTAGTCGCAGAAGCATAGGCCACCTCTTTTTCTTCTGAATGGTAGCCTGCACCTTGCCGTTGGATAGGCTTGAGCGCAATCCCCTTTCCTGCACAAGCCTTGGCATAAGCCAAGCCCAGGATATGGTTGGGAGTATCCCCTGTGAACTCCACTCCAGCAAAGGTTTCCCACATTTTTTGGGTCTTTTGTGGATAGGATAAATCATCCGGAAGGCTTCGCAAGAAAGCTTCCATTTCCGATGATTTCTCCGAGTAAACTGTCGCAATCGCTTGGTAATCTATGACTTCTTCTGTCCCAAAGGTCAATTGGTCGATTCCCAGACGGGACAAGATCTCCACCGCTCCCTTGGCAAAATGATCAGCTGACTGAACAGCCACGAGAAAGGGGAGCTCGACCACCAGATCCGCTCCATTTTCCAAAGCCATCTGCGCGCGAATCCACTTGTCTACAATGGCAGGCTCGCCACGTTGAACAAAATTCCCAGACATGGCCACAATCTTCAGCCCTTCTGCTTGTTCCAGCAGGTACTTGTGTCCATTGTGAAAGGGATTAAATTCTGCAATAATTCCTGTAACTGTCATGCTAGCCTACTTCTGTGCTACGAAGAACCAACGTTTGCTGGTCTTTGTTGGCTCCTTGTCTTCAAAGTCTGCGTACAATTTGAAAGATTTAAAGCCAGCCTGCTCCAATAAGATGTCATAGGTTAAAACTTCATAAGTGCGTTCCTCATGGATTTCATCGTGCCGACTAAAGGAGCCATCCTCTTCTTGGACAAAGAAGGTCAGCTCATGGACAATCGAGTGAGGGGCTTCATCCTCATAAGTATCCCAGAGCATGGCAAAATCTTCTGCATTTTCATGGTAAGAATAGCCCGGAAAAACCTCATCCGTCTGGTAGGTTGAATGCACATCAAAAATAAAGACCCCGTCTTCATTAAGAGCATTGTAGACTTCTTTGAAGACATCTCCCACTTCCACTTCGTCTTGCATGTAGCAAATAGAATCCGAATAGCAGGTCACAAAGTCGTAGCTACCTGCCTGCGACAAGTCCAACATATTGCCCTCAATAAAATCAATCTTTTGCTTGGCTGAAGTTGCTCTTTTTTCAGCAATTCTCAGCATGTCAGCACTCAAGTCTAAGCCTGTCACATCAAAACCAGCTTGGGAAAAACGGACAGACTGAATTCCTGTCCCACAAGCCAATTCCAGTAATTTTTTCTTATCTTTTGTCTTTGGTAGATGGCGGAGGGAGAAATCCGTCCACAAATCATACAGACTGTCATCCATAACGGCATCATAGACCGCCGCAAAGGTTTCATAAGTCGCCATATTCATGATACCAAGTCCGCCCGTAATCCGATAGAAAATTAGGAGCACGACGATGGAGCTAAGCTCCAAGGAGAGCTATCTATTTTCCGAGGAGTACAGGACGGTTTCAAATCCTTTCTAAGATACAAAGAGCGTTAAAAGCAAAGAGAAAATCTTTCTCTTTCTCACAGCTTTTAGCTCGTGTTCAATTATCAAACCAACTAAACACGAGGCCCCATCCTTTCTTTCCATAGAATTTCAATTTAACCAACAAAACTCAGTTGCTACCAACTGAGTTTACCTGCTTATGCTAAGGCTGCTGAAAGATCGACAGCACTTGCTTCGTGCCATAGCTTTTCTAGGTTATAGTGGGCACGCATTTCTTCTGAGAAGACATGGACTACTACACCACCTAAGTCAAGAAGGACCCAACCTCCAGCTGAGTCACCTTCGACGTGGCTGGCATTACCACCAGCTTCAACGACTTTCTCACGAATATTCTCTGCGATCGCTTCCAACTGACGGCTATTCATAGAGCTTGCGATGACAAAGTAATCTGTCACACTGGTTAAGCTTTGAACATCCAAAGCCACAATGTCTTCTGCACGTTTTTCATCGGCAGCTTTAACAACAAGTTCAAGTAATTCTTTTTCTTTCATTTAGTCCTCTTTCCTTAAAAAATTGATTTGTAATCTAAGACATCCGCAAAACGTTCTGCCCAAATATTTTCATAAAATTCATTAAGCGTTTCTGCCGGAATATCCTCTCCATCAAAGGTTGTAACAGCTCCTTCTGGAATGACCAGCTTGTAGCCATATTCAAACCCCACTTTGACGGATGTATCGACACAATATTCTGTCTGCATGCCACACAGGACCAGTTGTTGAATTCCTTGTTGATCCAAGTATTCTTTTAATCCTGTCTCCTTAAACATGCTATTGTATTGCTTCTTAAATACCTTTTCATTCTCCTGTCTTTTCAACAGAGGAGATAATTGCCAATCTTCCGAGGTTAAAGCCTCTGGCGTTTCAATATGCTGAATGTAGATGATCTCAATCTGCTGTTTTCTAGCCTGATCTTGCAAATAAGCGATCTTCTCTAGGAGCTTTTCTGTCTCAAAACCTGTTTCCACTAAGATATTTTGTACATCAATAATGATAAAAGCCGTCTTCACTCACTGCTCCTCTTTCAAATACTTCACAAATGCGTTATAGGTTTCAAGGGTTTGGGGATAAATGGGCAATCCTTGGTGGGCCAGGTGTTCGACTGTGCGAGCTGTCTCATAGGCCACGGCACGATCCAAGGAGACTTGAGCGATGTCACGTGCTTGCTCTACCCCCGGAAAGGCCCGGTTGTGTTCAATATAATCTGCCACATAGACAATCTTGTCTAAGGTTGACATTTGACTACTCCCCACGGTGTGAATCTCAATACTGCGAAGAATGGCTGGATCTGTCAGTCCAAGGTCTTCTTTGATCTTGTATATCCCAACCATCCCATGCCAGACATTGTTGCCCCAATTTTTTAATGTTGGATCCAGCTCATAGCGATCAATCAAGTCTAGAAATTCCTGATCCGATAATTTCTTGGCATAGTCATGCAATAAACCTGCTAGGCCAGCCTGCTCTTCATCAGCCCCATAGCGTTTGGCCAAGTCACGCGCAGCCTTCTCAACCCCTAAACAGTGGGTTAGCCGTTTTTCTGGCAAGATTTGACCCATTTTTTCAAGCAAGACCTCACGAGAAAAGCCGAGATAGTTTTCATAGGTCATTAATACAAACCTTCTTTCTTGATGTAGTCCAAGACTGGCTTTGGCAACATAAAATTGGGCGTCCGACCTTGGGCGATAAACTCTCGCACCATGCTAGAAGAGATGTCCATCAGAGGAACATCGACCCAAATCACAGGATAGGAGGTTCCCGCCTTATAGCGTGGTCGCTGTACCCCGACAAACTGCACCATCTCCACTAATTCGTCAATCCGATACCATTTTGGCAGGTAGTCCACCATATCCGCTCCAATGATGAAGTAATAGTCTGTATCTGGGTCTCGCTCATTAAGCAACTTCATCGTATCGTAGGTATAGGAGATCCCTTTACGCTCTAGCTCAATCGTCTCGATCTCCAGACCTTCAATGCCATCAATGGCTAGTTCCAGCATTTTCAAGCGATGACCTTCATCAATGGTTTCTTTTTTATCCACAT
>NZ_JBKQBL010000001.1:128161-130129 GCF_046824975.1 Streptococcus intestinihominis
GCGGAGGCTCATATTCTGGCATGAGAAGGACCTTGTCCAAGCCTAGTTGCTGGCGGACTTGGTCTGCAACTACAAGATGGGCATTATGGACGGGATTAAAATTCCCTCCGAGGATTCCCACTTGTTTGCGTTTCTTATCTTTGATCTCTGGCTCTAACTCCACCTTGGTAAAGGGGGTTAATAGTTCAATGGCCATATACCTGCTCTCCTGTGTCTCTTAGATTTCTTTTACTTTGACTGAAATCTTCCGGTTTTCTTTTTTGCTTGATTGTTTGTATAAGATGAGGATGCGTCCAATTTTTTGAACCGTATCCACACCGATTTCTTCTTCCAAGATTTCCGCTACTTCATGGATATTCTCATCCGTATTTTGAAGGAGAGTCACCTTGATCAGTTCGCGCGCATCTAGCGCTTGACGCACACTTGTTTTGATTTGGTCATTGAGACCGTTTTTCCCGATTTGGATAATAGGTTTGAGGCTGTGGGCTTGGCTGTTGAGGAAAGCCCGTTGTTTGGATGTTAATGTCATGCTTTTTTCATTGTTTCTTTTTTGATACTTTTCTGATGTGGTGGCGGTCGTCAGCGACCTCCTAGCGGAGTTCCATGACTTAAATTTGAGCCTAAAGTCTCAAATTTTCCGCGCCTAAGTAGTAAAATATCTACTTAGGCTTTCACCACAGCGAAAAGTATCCTTTCTAGGCTCGTTACACTCGCCTCTGTCTATAAAGAAACTATTTCCTTTCAAATTTTTAAATAATAGCTTTGCGGGTAACGACGGCAACGCCTTCTGGTGCCCAGACGGCTACTTTGGCTTCTCCATTGACGCGGATCCAGCCGAGTCCAGAGATGACGAGGTCTGTCTTGTCCTTAATGGTAAACTCATGGGAAATCAAAGGCGGGAATTCTTCTTTTTCCTTGCTATTAGGAGGGGTTAGTAAGCCACCGACATGCTTGTCATAAAAAGCAGTCGCTCCTTCGAGCTTGGTTCGGTGAAGCTTGAGTTCATTGTCAAAGAAGGCAGTAAAACCTTGCTTTTCCCCCTTGATAAAGTCAAAGCGTCCCAAGCCACCCAAGAAGAGGGTCTGCTCTGGATTAAGCTGATAAGTCTTGGGTTTGATTTCCTTTTTAGGGCTGACATACTTGAGGTTTTTCGCTGTCAAGTAATGAGCCATCTGGTGACGATGGATAATCCCTGGTGTATCATAGATGTAGGATCCATCGTCCAGTGGGATTTCTATCTTGTCCAGTGTCGTCCCTGGGAAGCGAGAGGTTGTAATAATATCCTTATCCCCAGTGATTTCTTGGATGATCGCATTGATGAGGGTCGATTTCCCAACATTGGTCACACCCACCACATAGACATCACGGCCCTTACGGTACTGCTCAATCTTTTCCATTAAGTCCTTGATAGCACTCTTGTTTTGAGCAGAGGTGAGGACTACATCGACAGGACGCATGCCTTCTTCGTGGGCCCGCTCCATCAACCAATGGGTCACCTTGCTATCCTTGACAGACTTAGGCAAGATGTCCTTTTTATTTCCGACCAAGATGACATCATTTCCTGCTACAAAGCGTGGTAGGCCAGGGATAACGGATCCATTAAAGTCAAAAATATCCACTACATTGACCACGAGAGCATCACTATCGCCTACTTCGTGAAGGAGCTTTAGGAAATCATCATCTGTCAGATGCACATCTGTGATTTCATTATAGTGACGCAGACGGAAACAGCGTTGGCAATAGACTTCGCCTGTTTCCAAGCCCTTTTCAAGAGCTGATTGGGGAGTATAGCCTAGCCCCTCTTTGTTTTCTGTCTGAATGGGGGCTCCACAGCCAATACAGAATAATTCTTCCATTCTTAAATTCCTTTTTTGTATACAATCGGACCATATTTTTCGGCCATTTGCTTCATAACACGGCGTTCACGCGCCCGGTTGATCTGCGTCTTGATGGAGTCATGCTCAACCA
>NZ_JBKQBL010000001.1:130191-132796 GCF_046824975.1 Streptococcus intestinihominis
AAGGCTTGACCAAAATCGAACGAATGCCTGCACGATGGGCAGCACGGATATCCGTCATCAGTTGATCCCCGACCATGACCACTTCATTTTTCTCATAGTGGAAACGTTTGAGAGCCCGATTAATCCCAAAGGTAAAGGGCTTGAGCGACCAGGCTTCATAGTCAATATCAAATTTCTCAACCGCGCGCTTGACCCGTTTGGGGCTATTATTGGACACCACGATAACCCGAATCCCCCCATCACGAAGGTCATGCAACCACTGGCGCATCTCGGGAGTCCCATCCGGATTATTCCAAGCAATCAAGGTATTATCCAAATCCACAAGGACCGCCTTGATACCTTGTTTTTTCAAGTCTGCAACGGTGAGATCATAGGCTGCTTCCACCGCAAAATCTGGTTTGTAATTTTCGATTGACACGTTTTTCTCCATTTTTTATATTCTCTTCATTGTAGCATAAATAGACGTATTTTGCACTTGCTTCGTTGTCTCCCCTTTGTAAGAGGACCCATTCTATCTCTTTGATATTCCCTAAAATAGACAAAATCGTTACAAAGTTCCAAAAACGTGGTATAGTAGAAGAAAAAAATACGCGGAAGAGTTATGATAACAAAAGAAAAAAAATTGAGGGAGGTCTCCCCTCTCCTCCAAAAAGTCATTAATTGGTCCTCCATCATCGGGGCCCTGGCAACCCTTGCATTCTGTATCTGGGCCTACTTTGCTGGCATTCTCCAATCCAAGGAAACCTTGTCAGCTTTTATTCTCCAAGCAGGTATCTTCGGACCCCCTCTCTTTATCTTTCTTCAGATTCTTCAAACAGTGGTCCCTATTATTCCTGGCGCTCTAACATCTGTTGCTGGTGTCTTTATCTATGGCCACATCATCGGGACCATCTACAACTACATCGGCATCGTCATTGGCTGTGCCATCATCTTCCACCTCGCGAGAATGTACGGGCCTAAATTTGTCCAGTCTATGGTCAGCCAGAAGACATACGACAAGTATATTAATTGGCTCAACGAAGGCAAACGGTTTGATCGCTTCTTCATCTTCATGATGATCTGGCCCATCAGTCCAGCGGACTTTCTCTGCATGCTAGCTGGATTAACCAATATGACCTTTAAGCGCTATATGACCATTATTATTCTCTGTAAACCGATTACTCTGGTCATCTACACTTATGGTCTCACCTATATCATCGACTATTTCTGGCAAATGACCTAAAAAAGATGTTGGGCAAACACCCAGCATCTTTTTTATAGAATTCCTTTTTCTTTTTGAATAATGAGGTCTTTTAGAGAAATCAGAAGAACTGCTAGCAGGATCATCCCCATCCCTATAAAATCAATCGCATAGAACTGATCGTTCATGATCATATAGGCAAAAAATACAGCGGAAATAGGCTCAATAGAAGCTAATAAACTCCCCTTGACTGCCCCGACCATCGAGGTTCCTTTAAGAAAGACCGTATATGCAAAAATGGTTCCTAACACAATCAAGCCAAAGAGGGCCCAGAGGTTATCCGAAGAATAGTGTCCTTGAAAGGATACCAAGCCACTAAAAGGGAGCATGAGAATCCCTGGCAAGAGCATGCCTACCCCAATAACCAGCATGCTTCCCCATTTTTTGATTAAATTGAGGGGTAAAATGATATAGAGAGCGTAGGCAAAGGCAGAAAATAGGCCCCAGCCTAGACCCTTGGGCGTAATAGCCAATTGATTCAACTGTCCATGGGTTGCAATCAGGAAGGTCCCCCCAATTGCTAACAGCATAGAAGCAATCTCTGAGACAGTAGGCCCAACGCGGTCCTTAATGCAGGTATAGGCTAAAACACCAACCGGGCAAACGTATTGAAGCACTGTTGCAGTTCCAGCATTAGTTTCTGCAATAGCGATCAGATAGGTTAACTGAGTCAATAGCAAGCCAAAAAAGGCGAAGAGAATCAAAGAGATATAAGAGCTTTTATCCTTAAAAAAGGCAACAAACTTCTCCTTATCGGACAGATAAGCAAAGAGAAGGAGGACACCACCTGAAATTAGTAAACGAATATTGGTTAAAACGATAGCTGAAAAACCGTGGGCCATCAAATATTGCCCGCTGACTCCAGAAAGCCCCCAGGCAATTCCAGCAATCACAGTCATCACGGTTCCTTTGAAAGATGTAGACATGTTGCCTCCCAAAACTAATTAATACGGTACGCTGCTTCTTCTCTATTCTATCACAAAAACCAGCCCAAAAGGGCTGGTTTTATGTAGGATTTAAAAACTATTTTTAAATCCTATCTAGAAGATCTTATTCTTCTTTTCTCCCGTTCTTAGCCATTCCTAACCCGAGACCTCCTAAGAGAAGGAGCCCAGCTAAGCTAGTGAGGTTGGAGCTCGCTTCTCCTGTTTCAGGAAGCGCGCGAGCTGGACTTGCTTCTTCTCCATGTTCAACTGACGCAGAGTCAGGATGAGGAGCTAAAGCTTGAACCTCTGGCTCTTCTTTCTTTTGAGCAAGAAGTTGTGACGTCGGTTTAGCAGTTTGTGGAGGAAGGACTTTCTCTGGAGATGGAGATACCGGTGTATGGTATTCAGGACGATTTGGAAGAACAGGATTTTCAGCTTC
>NZ_JBKQBL010000001.1:132835-161563 GCF_046824975.1 Streptococcus intestinihominis
TTCCTTAGTAGACAAACGCAAGACAGTTGCTGTCAAAGCATCTAGTCGAAGTCCTGTTTCTGTCCAAGAGATTCCTTTTGGATCAGTTAGATTGCTAATACCTGCGCGTTCCCCATCCACTAGAACATCTGCCTTTCTAAAGCGTTCGAAGTCCGTTCCTAATGCAAAGTCACGCGCCTTGGTATCGGCATTGACCAAGACTAGATAGACATCTCCATTGCTGGCAGTGATTTGGTAGCCAATCACCTGATCCTCTTCTTCGACTCCATTCTCACCTGGAACCGTCAAGAGCTTGACGCGGTTCTTCACTTCTTCCATGTTGTCCATGCGGAAGGCGTCTGTTGACTTACGAAGGGCAATCAATCCTTTGGTGAAGGCGCGAGAGCGCGTATTCTCTGGATAGAGGGCTTCATTGGTTGCTTTTTCCCAATCAAAGTGGTTGATGGCATCGCTTGAGTCATAAGAATCGTGGATGAAGTAAGGGTAGTCAAATGGTTTTCCATTTTCATCTACTAATAAATGAGATTTGTTTGGAACCTTGTCATCGGAAACAGGCGTGCGGTAAGCTGGATCCTTGAATTGCTTGGTTCGACCATATTCCTGACCAGAATGAAGGAACGGTGTTCCTTGAGCTGTCAGAACGAGCAGGTTTCCTAGACGCAAGCGACGATGAATCTCTGCATTATTGGCTGGGATACTAGGGTCCTTCTTGATAGACTGAGCGATAATATCAAAAAGGGTCAAGTTATCATGGGCCGCAATATATTGGATGACATCTCCTGGGCTATCTGCCTCAAAGTTGGTTGGTTGTGCGATGAGATTCTTAAAGATAGTCGCAATCTTTCGTTTTCCATTGGTGATAAAGGCTGGTTGTCCCTCATTTGGATAACCTGATTTTAGATTGTTTCGAACATCATCTGAGAATACAGCAACGGTGTCTGTTTTCTTCATCCAGGATTGGTCTGCTGGTTGTACAGGACTATTTTCATCACCTGCATAGGTCACCCAGCCTTCTCCCAACATGATGAGATTTGGATTCAGAGCCCGAGCCGCCTTGTAGGCTTCTTCGATAGAGGCCGCATCATGGTCACCCATCATGTCAAATCGGAAACCGTCCACCTTATAAGTATCTACTAAATACTTAATTGAATCGACCAAGACTCGTTTGGACATGTAGTGGGTTGTTCCCAAGCGTCCACCACCAAAGCTTGTCCGAGGCGTACCATCAGCATCCATGAAATGGTAGTAATTTGGCTCGATATCTTCAAAGATGTCCACATTAGCTGTATGGTTATAGACAACGTCAAGCACGACTCCCATTCCACGCTTGTGAATTTCATTGACCAAATTCTTGAATTCTTCAATTCGTTTTTGAGGATTGCTTGGATCGGTCGAGTACATTCCTGACAAGGCGAAGTAGTTCTGTGGATCATAGCCCCAGTTGTAGTTGCTATTGCTTGAGGCATACTCTAACAAGCGCTCACTGTTTTTCAATTCATTAACGTGGTAATAAGACAGAACTGGCAAGAGTTGAACGTGCGTTACACCAAGGTCTTTGAGGTAATCTAATTTTTCAACAAAAGAAGCAAAGGTCCCAAATTGGCTCTTAAGCTCTGATGCCAAAGCCGGATCAGAAGTGAAGTCCCGGACATGAGCTTCATAGATAATAGCATCTTCCCGCTTCTTAAAGTTTGGAATGGATGCATAGGTTAAGTCGCTCGGACCTAATTTACTTGGATCTACAAAGGCTGCTTTTGCTACCTTATGAACCGCATTTGTCTTGGACAATTCACTGTTCCAAGCTGCCAACGATTTGGCATACGGATCAAGAACGGTAAAGGTCTTCCCTTGGCGTTCAATTTCATACTGGTAGAAATAGCCCGTATAATCTTGGATAGCCAGTCCTGAATCAGCAGAAAGAGTCTGCTTCCAAGTTCCTCGCTCCCCTTTTTCTAGAGCCACACGGCCAACTAGTTTTTCAGAATCGTTCTTATCATAGATGACAACGGATACCTTGTCCGCACTTGGTGACCAGAGGGTGAGATCAACCTTCTTCCCTCCTTCATGAAGATGAGCTCCGAGCGTTCCATCGTAGCTATAGGCTTCATCCTTGAGGCGCCAGTTCATTTTGGTGGTGAAGCGATCATTGTCGTATTGAACCGTATAGGATTGATCAACCTGAGAGAAATCTCCTGTATAGGTTACTTTCTTTCCTGCTTCATCTAAAAGCAGGTCCTTAATGGTGACAGAATTTCCTTGAGCATCTGTGATCTTGGTCCGCTTGAGCAATTCTTCTTTCTGTGCTCCCGCCAAGGTCGAAAAGCTGGCTTCAATCTTTTCCTTACCGACATGCTGGGCACCTGTCATACGGATATCGTTGACATAGTATGGATTGGTGTAAACAGTCGGATCATCGTCCCGTAAGAAAATCTGGCTATGGTTCTTCAAGTCAGCAAATTTATAATCTTCTTGTCGAATTTTCACATCGTCTCCAGACTTGCTCTCGTCCAATAATAAGAAACCAAATTCTTTTGCAGCTTCCTTTAAGGGGATATCGATGTAACGACCGTATTTCCCTGTCGCTACAAAATCTGTCCCATCCGGCCAAGTAGCACTGCTCGGATTCTCTACATCTCCCCAATACCAGAGAGATTTTTTATCATAATTTCCATCTGTCCGATAGTAATTGACTCTGACCGTTCCCTCTGCTTGAGGCTGATAAGAATAGACTTTAAATTTGTCATCCAACCAAGCTTCATTCATTTTTGGAGAGAGCAATTCAATGGACTTGTCCCCTGTGATATTGTCCCCTTTAACATTGTTGATGAGGAAGCTAATCTTCTTAGCCTGATCATTTTTAAGCTTGACATCTAGATAATAGCCGTAGTCATCTGTCTTTGCGTCCTTAAAGGATTGGGCACCTGTTGGCCAGTTTTCAGACGGCTTTTCAACATCATCCCAGGTCCAGAGCCCCTGAGTTTCCTTGTTTTCTTCTGGTAGCTTTTTCACGTGAATCCGGATAGTCTGATCAGCTATCGGCTCCTCTGCCTTCACAGACTGAGGAGAAGCCACTCCTTCAGTGAGGGCGCTTACATTTTCAGGCGCAGTGACACTTTCTTCCGCCACTTTTGGGGTTTCACTTGTCTCAGTGTTCGTAGCTGGTTTCACATCCGATGAAGAAGTGCTTGCTTCATTTGACGGGGCTGTCACCACTTCTGAAGCTGCTGCGGGGGGATTGACCACCTCATCCGCACTGACCGGACCAGCAAAGGCTGTTAATAAAGCCAAGCTCGTCGCAATCGCCACCGAACCAACGCCATTTTTCAATCGACGAATCGCATAGACGACTTGTTTATCGCCTGACACAGAAGGTTTCTGTTTCATATCTGTCTCCTTAAAATGATTAGTGTTCAACCAGTATAGCATGTAAGAATTATTTATGCAAGCGTTTTCTCAATTTATACTATCTTTTTATATTGTCCTCCCCAGTAAAAAAAACCAGCCCAAATGGACTGGTTTTATTCATAAAATATACTAATTTATGGCTCAACCAAAATCTTGATTTGCGATTTATCTTGCGTTAATTCGATAAAGCCATCTTGAACAATATTTTCCAATTTGATTTTCTTGGTAACCAATTTTTCAGCAGAGAAATAGCCTTGTTCCATCAATTCCAATACTTTAGGGAAGATGTGGCGATAAGCGATAATCCCTTTAAGAGTCTTTTCTTGAATGGCGAATTCATTAGGATTGATGCTGGCTTCGCGTTCCCAAATAGAAACAACCATACACTCACCAGCCTTATGAACTGCTGCAAGAGCTTGTCCAAGAACAACAGGAACCCCTGTTACTTCATAAGACACATCCGCTCCACCATCCGTCAAGCGATGAATGGCTTCAACGATTGATTCACCTTCTTCTGGACGAACCACAATGGCACCTAGCTCTTCTGCTTTTGCTTGACGTTCAGGGGACAATTCAACCGCATAGATTTTTGATGCTCCTGCTGCACGAAGGGCTTCCACGATCAAAAGACCAATTGGGCCTAAACCAAAGATAACAGCTGTATCGCCTGTTTTCAAAGCAGATTGACGAACTGCATAAACGGCTACAGCAGCAGGCTCTGTAAGCGCGGCTTGCTCATAGCTCAAGCTATCTGGAATCACATGGACTAAATCTCCATCTAGGACACAGTATTTAGCAAACCCACCATCTGCCGCAAGACCGACGAAGTTCAAGTTTGGATCAAGGTTGTAGTCACCAATTAAGTTGTGTTCTGCCAAAATTGGTTCAATCGTCACACGATCCCCGACTTTAACACGAGTCACATCGCTTCCAACCTCAACAATTTCTCCAGCAAACTCGTGACCGAGGGTAACGGGTGCTTTTTGACCAGAATAAACATGCTCTTCTGTTGGAATGAAGATTGGTCCATCCAAGTATTCATGCAAGTCTGTCCCACAGATTCCTGTGAATTTGACCGCAACCTTTACTTGATGAGGTTGTACTTTAGGGACTTCTACTTCTTCGATACGAACGTCCTTCTTACCATGCCAGCGGGCAGCTTTCATTGTTTCCATATGATTCTCCTATTTTTCCATGAATTGTAATTCCCTTTCAGGAAACCCGACAACCATATTGTAAACCCTTTCACAAACTTAGTCAAGAAGAAACAGACGGTTAATATCTTAATTATCGGCCCGAGATGACTCTAGTTTCCAACCGACAATCCAGCCCAGAACAAGAAGATAATTTTCAAAAGCTCCAATAGCATTTACTGGCAAATGATAGTTGAGATAAGCAAATAAATGATTGGTCCCAATTCCGATGCCACCAACAATCAAGGCCAATAAAACCGTACGAAGATAAAACCAATCATATTTGAAATTAACAGCAATGAGAATCACAAGGACCGCCACATTCCAAATCCCAATCTCCCTCTGCCAACCGACAGAAATACCGTATCCCGAATGACTTCCCATATAGGATGGAAAGAATAACTGGAAGATAATCGCTCCAGACATGGCGATAATGACTAGGATAAATAAAACTCTTAAAATACGATTCATCTTTTATCTCCTTTATGAAGTAAATTTTTTATCTCTTTACACCTTTTTTCAGATAAAATGGGAACACCACTACAATTTAAATAGATTGCAATATAGTCTAATTTTTGAGAGAAGGAAATCATTTCTTCACCTGATATAGTTGGATCAAGCCACACATCAATTAATAGAGATAGTGTTGTAGCTGTCTCTAAAGGATATTTACAAGAAAATTCGCCCTTCTCATTTCCTTGATGAATGATTATTCCTACATATTTGGAAAGAATATTTACCGTATTTTTTAAAGAAAACAACAAACCGAACGGTATCTTTTGTGCCCAGTCTATACCAATAAGCTGTTTCATATTCTCATTGCCTATTAAATAACCAACTAATTGTAATAGACGATCTGTTGATGAAACTCCTTCGTTTTTTGACAATTCTTCTAGAAAAATTGATAGGTAGTTCGTTTCTTGCTCCATTAAGAGTTGTAGAATCTCTTCTTTACTTTTGAAGTGATGGTAAACAGCCCCTTTTGACAATCCTGTCGCCGCTACTAAATCAGCCATCGTTGTTTCTTTATAGCCTTTATTTGAAAACAAGGACAAGGCTGCTTGAATAATTTGATCTTTACTTCTTTTTGATTTTATTTCTTGTTTCAAGTAACTCCCCCTCCTCAAAAACAGACTGTCGGTCTGTTTTTTATTTTATTAAATTCAGAAGACTTTGTCAATTAAATTCCATTTTTTATCACCTCTGAAAAAGCAAAAACAGACACTAAAAGGTGCCTGTTAGAATGTAAACATATACTGAAACTTTCCGCTGAGAGAAAAGTGCTAGAAACACAATTGTTTCTAGCACTCGGAATTATTGAGACCCTAGGCTCAATAATTAGTCATGGAACTTCTTCGAAGTTCGCTGACGTCCGTACTCACCTAAGGAAAGTTTCTAAGATATCTTTGTCATGAATCTGACAGACACTAAAAGGTGCCTGTTCCTATTATTCACTATCTTTCAACTTCGCCAATTCTTGGGCAAGTAACTTGAGGGCTACTTGTGGGTTGGCTTGGCCTTTGGTTGCTTTCATGAGGAAGCCGGTGAAGGCCTTGTCCGCGTTCCGTTTACCTGACTTGAAGTCGGCTACGGCTGCTTCATTGTCTGCAAAGACTTGGTGGATGATCGGGATCAAGACTTCAGGATCTGAAATCTGTACCAAGCCGGCTTTTTCGACGTATTCACGCGCGCCACCACCGTTTTTCGCCAAATGAACGAAGACTTTCTTGGCAATCTTAGATGAAATGGTTCCATCTTCGATGATGGCAATCATTTCGACCAAGTTTTCTGGTGTCAATTGAATTTCTTCCAGCGTCTTGCCTTCTGCGTTCAAGAATTGTGCGACTTCACCTTGGAGCCAGTTAGACACTTGTTTGGCATCACCACCAAGGGCTACAGCTGCTTCAAAGAAGTCAGAAGTAACTTTGGTCGCTGTCAATTGGTTGGCATCATAGTCAGATAAACCAAGCTCTGCCACATAGCGAGCACGACGGTCTTTTGGAAACTCTGGCAACTCCGTACGCATTTCTTCGATCCACTCATCTGAGATTTCAAACAAGGGAAGGTCTGGTTCTGGGAAGTAACGGTAATCCGCAGCTCCTTCTTTGACCCGCATAAGAATGGTGCTCTTATTAGCTTCATCATAACGGCGTGTTTCTTGACGAATGACACCACCTGAACGCAAGATTTTCGCTTGACGCTCAACTTCGTATTCAAGACCTTTACGGACGTTGGAGAATGAGTTCAAGTTTTTCAACTCCGTCTTGGTACCAAATTCCTCTTGACCGTATGGGCGAAGGGAAATGTTAGCATCCACCCGCATAGACCCTTCTTCCATCTTGACGTCTGAAATGCCAGTGTACTGGATGACTTCTTTCAAAGCTGTCAAATAAGCGTAGGCTTCTTCTGGAGAACGCATATCTGCTTCAGATACGATTTCGATCAATGGGACCCCTTGACGGTTGAGGTCTACATAAGAGAAACCGTCTGTTCCGTGGGTGTTCTTACCGGCATCTTCTTCCAAGTGAGCCCGTTCAATCCCGATTTTCTTAGTTGAGCCGTCTTCCAATTGCACTTCAATCCAACCGTTATATCCGATTGGCTCGTCAAATTGCGAAATTTGGTAAGCCTTTGGATTATCAGGGTAAAAATAGTTCTTACGGTCAAAGTGCATGTGCTGGTGGATATCCATATTCAGCGCCAAAGCAGCCTTGATCCCAGCGTCCACAACACCCTTGTTCAAGACAGGAAGCACACCTGGGAAAGACCAGTCAATCACATTAGTGTTAGCATTTTGCTCGTTCCCAAAGTGAGCAGAGGTTGGTGAGAAAATTTTTGAGTTTGTATTCAATTCAACGTGGACTTCAAGTCCGATGACTGTTTCAAAGTTCATTAATTGTCACCTCCGAAAATAAGGGGTTGTTGCTTGTGGTAATCCGTCGTAGCTTCAAAAGCCGCTGCAGCTTGGTAGATGGTTTCTTCAGAATACTTGGGACCAATCAACTGCAAACCAACTGGAAGACCTTGCGCAAAACCTGCAGGAATCGAAATCCCTGGAAGACCTGCCAAGTTGACTGGAATGGTCAAGAGGTCAGCCAAGTACATGGCAACCGGATCATGGTTGAGCGAATCCAAATCAAAGGCCACGCTTGGAGCGGTTGGACCAAGGATAAGGTCGTAATCCGCAAAGACTTTTTCGAAGTCTTGGATAATGAGGGTACGGACTTGGCCTGCTTTCTTGTAGTAGGCATCGTAGTAACCAGATGACAAACTAAAGGTACCAAGCATGATACGGCGTTTGACCTCATCTCCGAAGCCTTGACTACGAGTGTTCACGTAGATATCATCCAAGTTCTTGGCATCTTCCGCACGGAAACCATAGCGAATCCCGTCGAAACGTTGCAAGTTTGAAGAAGCTTCTGAAGAAGCTATGATGTAATAAACGGCAACCCCGTATTTAGAATGAGGCAAGCTAACTTCTTCGACAGTTGCTCCCAATTTTTCAAAGTGTTTAGCCGCATTGAGGATGGTTTCTTTGACTTCTGGGTCAATCCCTTCACCGAGGTATTCCTTCGGAAGGGCAATCTTCATGCCTTTAATATCTTGACCGATTTTTGAAGTAAAGTCAGCTACACGAACAGGCGCAGAAGTTGAATCCTTGGCATCTTCACTGGCAATAACATTGAGCAATTGTGCATTTTCCTTAACGGTTGGTGCAAACGGTCCAATTTGGTCCAGTGAGCTACCAAAGGCAATGAGACCAAAACGGGAAACCGTTCCATAAGTTGGTTTGAGACCGACGATTCCGTTGAAGGCAGCCGGTTGGCGGATAGATCCACCTGTATCTGAACCAAGGGACAAGCGGACTTGCCCTGAAGCTACAGCTGCCGCAGATCCGCTAGATGAACCACCAGGCACCTTGCTGTGGTCCCAAGCGTTTTTAGTCGCGCCATAGTAAGATGTTTCACCAGATCCACCCATGGCAAATTCATCCATGTTGGTCTTCCCGATGACAATCATGTCTTTTGCTTTGGCATTGGCAACAGCTGTCGCATCAAAGATTGGCTCGTAGTTATAGAGCATTTTTGATGCCGCAGTGGTCAAGATGCCATCTGTTGAGATATTGTCTTTGACAGCGAGTGGAATCCCTGACAGGAGGTTGTCTGCATCGATTCCTTTTTCATCAATAGCCTTGGCTTGTGCAAGGGCAGCTTCTTCGGCCACCGTTACAAAGGCATTAATCGCTTCTTCACGTCCCTCGATATCGTCAAGCGTCGCTTGTGTCAATTCGGTTGCTGAAATTTCCTTAGAGACAAGGAGGTCGTGCAACTCTTCAATGGTTTTATGGTTGAATGACATTAGGCATCTCCTCCATCTTCTAGGATAGCTGGTACCTTGATGTAGTAATTGTCTTTTTCAGGTACATTTTTAAACAAGCGGTCACGGTCAGTCCCTTTTTCAGCAACATCCGGACGCAATACGGTCTTACGATCCGCCATGGTTGTTGTTGGAGCCACACCGGTTGTGTCCACTTCTTCCAACAATTCCACCATGTCGACAATTTTAGACAAGGTTGTCGCAAACTCAGCTGTCTCTTCTGGAGAGAACTTCAATTTTGAAAGATTGGCAACGTGGGTTACCTCTTCTTGCGTAATTTTCATCTTGCTTCCTTTCGTGAAATGATGATTTTTCAATACCCTCTATTTTACCATATTTTTAGTATTTATGCGGTAGTTTGGCAAGAAAATAGAGTCCGAGGAAAGCTAGGCATTAGGCCATTCTCCTCGAACTCTAATCTTACAATTCTTCTAATTGTTCATTCACCACTTTTGCTCCCAAAACATGTTTGAAATGATTTAAAGCAAACTGGTGGTTTTCAGGAGTGAGCGACGCCACAGCAGGCGCGACCACTTCGATCTGATAGCCCAGATTATAGGCATCCACTGCTGTATGAAGGACACAAATGTCCGTTAAGACTCCCGTCAAAATAACCGTATCTACGCCACGTTCCCGGAGGCGGATATCCAGATCAGTTCCTGAAAAAGCAGAATAATGACGCTTGTCCATCCAAAAGACGCGTGGATCCGCTTTGTGCTCCCGATAAAAATCAGCTAAGGGACCATACAAATCCCGTCCACTAGTCCCAATGATATTATGAGGTGGGAAGAGCTTGCTTTCTGGATGAAAGGGATCGTCTACATCATGAGCATCAATCGCAAAAAAGACATAGGCCCCTTGGTCAAAGGCTAGCTGGGTCACCTGGGCAATGCTCTCAGAAATAGCTTGTGCAGGAGCTCCTGCCGTTAGCCTACCTTCATCCGCTACAAAATCAACGGTGTAGTCAATCGAAATTAACGCTTTAGTCATTAGTAGTCTCTTTTCTTTATTTCTTCAAAAATATCTGGGATCAAGACTTTGAGGTAGGTTCCCTTCATCCCAAGAGAGCGGCTTTCAATAATACCGGCTGACTCCAGTTTCCGCAGCGCATTGACAATCACAGAGCGGGTAATACCAATCCGATCCGCAATCACGGAAGCAGTTAACTGCCCTTCATTTCCCTTCAATTCACTAAGAATAGCGGAAACTGCCCGCAATTCTGAATAGGACAAGGTATTGACAGCCATATTGACCGCAGTCCGGCGACGAATATTTTTCTCATCTTCCTCTCGTTGGAAGTTCAACATTTGAATCCCAACTACGGTACTAGCAATCTCAACCAAAATCAAATCATCATCCGCAAATTCCTTATCATTGCGCCAAATAATCAAAGACCCCAAACGAATCCCAGATACATGGATGGGAGCAATCGTTGTCAACCCATCAGGAAAATCAGACTTTGTCTCTACTGGGAAGATACTTAAATCGTGATCTACATCTAAATTCGCCTCTGTATCATAGACTAAACTGGCCGCTTTCGCATAATCTTCAGGTAATTTTTTATTGTCAAAAAAAGCCTCAACCCGGTCATTATTGGTTTTGTAGCGCATGAAATAACCTAGAAGAGTTCCCTTGCTATTAATAATACAAGCATTACAATGAATGATATCAGCCAGTTGACGGGCAATTGCATTATAAGGCATTTCATCTTGCAACTGTTCTTCAGAACGTTTCAAGATAGATGTAATTTTTCTCGTTTTTTCTAATAATTTAGCCATAATAAACCTCGCATATAGTCAGCTAAAGTATATCATATAAGTGAGGGAATTTCAATCAAATTATCTGAAAATTATTTATTTTTTCTACAATTCTATTCAATTCAGAAAAATTAGCCTTATGTAACAAAATATTCGCTGGATTCATTCAAAAAAAGAAACCGCCTATTAGCGATTTCTCTTACACTTATCGTTTGTATTGTTTTAAGAAACGAGTCATCTTCTCTTGAATTTGAGCCAATTCTTCTACTCGAGGAAGGTAAACAATCCGAAAATGATCCGGCTCTTTCCAGTTGAATCCACGTCCGTGAACCAAGAGAACCTTTTCTTGTTTTAAGAAATTCAAGACAAACTGCTCATCATCATCTACCCGGTACATTTCACGATCAATCTTAGGGAAGATATAAAGACCAGCTTTTGGTTTGACAGCTGAAAGCCCTGGGATATCGTTGATGGCCTTGTAGATAAAGTTCCGTTGCTCGTAGATTCGACCACCTGGGAGCAAGAGTTCGTCCACTGACTGGTAGCCTCCCAAAGAAGTCTGAACCACTTGTTGGGCCAAGACGTTTGAACACAGACGCATATTGGAGAGCATATTGAGCCCTTCGATATAGCCCTTCACATGGTGTTTTGGTCCAGACAAGACCATCCAACCCACACGGAAGCCCGCGATGCGGTGTGATTTGGACAAACCGTTCATGCTGACACAGAACAAATCTGGCGCGAGACTAGCAATGGCTGTGTGTTTGGCACCATCCATGACCAAGCGATCATAAATTTCATCTGCAAAGATAATCAAGCCATGTTGACGAGCAATTTCGACAATTTCCAAAAGAATCTCATCTGGATAGAGAGCTCCGGTCGGGTTATTTGGGTTAATCACGACGATAGCCTTGGTGTTTGAAGTGATTTTCGACTTGATATCATCAATATCAGGATACCACTCAGCCTCTTCATCACAAACATAGTGTACTGCATTTCCACCTGCTAGGCTGACCGCTGCTGTCCAAAGAGGATAGTCTGGCATTGGCACAAGTACTTCATCTCCATTATCCAGCAAGCCTTGCATGGACATCACAATCAACTCACTGACACCATTTCCGATATAGATATCATCAATCTCAACATTCGGAATCTTTTTCAATTGGCTATACTGCATAATGGCCTTACGGGCAGAAAAAATTCCTTTTGAATCTGAATACCCTTCACTATCCCGAGCATTCATAATCAAATCATGAATGACTTCGTCGGGAGCCGTGAACCCAAATTCAGCCGGATTTCCTGTATTTAAGCGAAGGATTTTCTCCCCGTTTGCCCGCATGCGCATCGCTTCTTCTAAGACTGGACCACGAATATCGTAAGCAACGTGCTCTAGCTTGACGGACTTATTGTATTCTTTCATGATTTTTTCCTCACTTTATCAAACTGCTTCCATTATACCACTAGTTAATCTGGAGTACAACTGAGCAACCTCTTTCATTCTCAATGAAATCCTATAGATATCTGATTTGACCTTTACTTTCTATGGTAAAAGGTTTAAAATATAATTATAGGTAACATAAATGGGTTCTTCCATTTCTTTTCACGTTTTCAAGCAGTAAAGGAGGACGGAACATGTCTCAAAAATACGAAAACATCATGGTTGCAGTTGATGGATCTCGCGAAGCTGAACTTGCTTTTGAGAAAGGGGTCAATGTTGCGTTGCGAAACGGATCTAAACTTACCCTTGCTCATGTCGTTGATACACGTGCCTTACAAAGTGTCTCTAGTTTTGATGCTGAGGTGTATGAAGGATTCCAAACAGAAGCTAATGAACTTTTAGAAGGGTATATCAAGCGTGCTAAAGAAGCCGGTGTCCAAAACATTGCTTCGGTGATTGAAATGGGGAATCCAAAAGTCCTCTTAGCGACTGATATCCCTGATGCAGAGGGAGTTGATCTCATCATGGTTGGGGCAACTGGTCTAAATGCTTTTGAACGTTTACTAGTCGGGTCTTCATCTGAATACATTCTCCGCCATGCCAAAGTCGATTTGTTAGTGGTTCGTGAGACAGAAAAGACCTTATAAACTTTATAAAAACCAAAAGGTGTGAAGGAAAAGGAATTTCCTCACACCTTTTTATTTTCTTCAGTTTCTGCTGTTTTTTCAGAGTAGTGTTTTTGATAAGCTTTGATTTGCCGTTCCAACTCTTTTTGAATGGCTGGCTCAGGTGCATACTTTTCTTCCCAGTCGTTCGGTTTTAAAATTTTATGCGTGACTTCATCAAAGTGAGCCTGACCATCTGGGAAAATCTTCCCCATGTTTGCACGGTGAACAATCTCAAAGACCTCTTCCGGATCGACCCCCATTAGAACAAAACTACCATAAGTCAGATAGAGCGTATCAATCAAGGCATCGACCTGCCCCACCATGGAGATCTCAGCTGGATGCTTGCTACGAACCTTATTGGCTGCCTCATCTAGGGCTTGATGCAAGCTTTCGATTGAACGATCAAAGGTTGCTTCATCCTTGCTCGCTGCCCGAATAAATTCAACCAATTCCTCCTGCTTAAACATGGTTCGGTAAAGAGCCTCTTGATTGTCCCAGGCCTTTGGTTCTTCCTGAGTTTGACCATCCATGAGTTGATGGAAGGCTTTGACCTTATTAAAGTGATCGTCGCGACTAACAAACAGTGACTGATCCGTGATAATGCCAAAATGTTCCAGCGCTTTTTGGATCCCGTCTTTGGTATTACTGGTCGTCGTATGCTGAGCTACTTCTTTGACCCTGCTGGTTCCATTGCCCATCGCAATCGATAAGCCAACACCCGAGAGCATTTCCAAGTCATTATCTGAATCTCCAAAGGCCATCACCTGGTCCATTGAAAATCCAAATTCTTCTCCTACGATCCGAATCCCTTCCAATTTTGAGTTGTCTGGATTGATAACGTCCGCCGCAAAGGGGCTGGAACGCGTAAATTTTAATTCAGGAAAAGCTTGCTCAACTTTTTGAGTGTCTTTAGGACTAGCTAATAAGAGAACCTGATAAACCGGTCCTTGGGCAATTTGTTGCAGTTGCTTTTGATCCTGAGGGACAGCCTTGCTAACCACCTTGTTGAAGCCCTGACTAACTGCCTTCGAAAAGCCTTTTGGTACAAACCGTGCAGACCATAGAGAAATCGGACTCAGACCAAAACTCATAATGCGAGAGCCTTCAACTCCATCTTCTGTTCCTAAGGCGATCTCAATGCGATGTTTTTTTGCGTAGTCAATCAAGTCATGCAGATTCTTCTTATCAATTGGAGAAGCAGATAAGACCTTGTCCTTGGTAAAAATATACTGACCATTATAGGTGACCGCAAAATCAAAGTCATAGCGCTCGATAAAAGGACGGACAAAGAAGGGTCCTCGCCCTGTTGCCAAACCAACAAAAATTCCTTGTTCCTTTAAGGCGCGAATGGCTTTTTCAGTTGACTTCAAGACCATTCGACTATCATTGACCAAGGTTCCGTCAATGTCAAAAAAGACCGCTTTTATTTCCATGATGACTGCTTTCTTTCCGTTTTATGATACAATAAATTATAACACACATTCCAAGGAGACACACATGATTAAGAAAATTTTGGCCCTTCATACAGGAGGGACCATCTCCATGCAGGCGGATGACTCTGGAGCTGTCGTGACCAATTCATCCAACCCCATGAACCATATTGATCTGTTACTGGCAGGGGTTGAGCTTACTTCAGAAGATTTTTTAAATTTACCCAGCCCTCATGTAACTCCTCAGCACATGTTACAACTCTATCATAAGATTCAGAAAGAGGCTTCCCAGTATGATGGGATTGTCATTACCCATGGTACCGATACTCTTGAAGAAACAGCCTACTTCTTAGATACCATGGACTTGCCAACTATTTCGGTAGTCCTGACAGGAGCCATGAGAAGCTCCAATGAATTAGGAAGCGACGGCGTCTATAACTATCTGACCGCCATCCGAGTAGCAGCAGATCCCAAATCACAAGACAAGGGTGTCTTGGTCGTGATGAATGATGAAGTCCATGCAGCCAAGTACGTGACCAAAACACATACCACCAATGTCAGCACCTTCCAGACCCCCACACATGGCCCTCTAGGCTTGGTCATGAAAAAAGAAGTTCTTTTCTTCAAAACAGCTGAACCCCGTGTGCGTTTTGATTTGCAAGAAATCAAGGGAGTTGTCCCCATCATTTCAGCCTATGCTGGCATGAAAACAGAACTCCTTGACCTACTAGATGTCCAACAAATGGATGGTTTGATCATTGAAGCCTTTGGAGCTGGAAATCTTCCTAAGGAAGTAGCTGAGAAACTCTTTGAATTTCAAGAGGCTGGCCTTCCTATTGCCTTGGTTTCCCGTTGCTTCAATGGAATTGCGGAACCTGTCTATGCTTACGATGGGGGCGGAGTCAAACTTCACGAGCACGGCATCTTCTTTGTCAAAGAGCTCAATGCAGCTAAGGCCCGGCTGAAACTATTGATTGCTCTCAATGCCGGATTAAAAGGCGATGAATTGAGAGACTATATAGAAGGTTAAAATATAGATAGAAGGCACGATGATGGATACATCAGCCTTTTGTATTTAAAAATAGCTCTGATGGACTGAGATAATGATTGACAAGATGAATTTTAACATGGTTCGCATAGCTAAGACCTCTTTTCTATTTTTTACGATTATAGGTCCACAAACTTAAATTAAGATAAAAAGAGAGTGGGACAGAAATCGGTAATTCGTTAGAATTCGATTTCGTCGTCCCACCTCCGCACAGTTGAGTAGGGCTGTAAAAGCTGATGAAATCAGCGTAGTAGAGCCCACTCAACCACTGCGTCTTGCTCGACAATCCAAAGACAATTGAGAGGCTAGGACTTTTGTCCCAGCTTCTTTCTTATCCCTTCTTAATCCAGGTGTTCTTTCTGCTCCAAATGTAGAGACAGACAGTGCCAATCTGGATTCTCTCGCCAATTAGGAGTCGTGACCACCTGAATAGCTACCTTTCGTGCTTCCTCTAAGATTGGATAATCTTCAATGAGGTTGGCTACCTGAAATTCTGGTATACCTGATTGACGCGTTCCAAAGATTTCCCCAGATCCTCGTAGCTTGAGGTCTTCTTCTGCCAAGACAAACCCATTGGTGGTTTCGGTCATGATTTTCATCCGACGCTTACCAGATTCTGTTTTGGGATTGGCAACTAATACTGCGTAAGACTGCTTATCACCACGCCCTACCCGACCTCTCAACTGGTGCAATTGGCTCAAACCAAAGCGGTCTGCATCCATAATAATCATGACGGTAGCATTGGGAACATTGACGCCGACCTCGATTACAGTTGTAGAAACTAGTAAGTCAATTTCTCCCTGCTTAAAGGCCTGCATAATGGCCTCTTTTTCTTCCCCCTTCATCTTACCATGAAGGAGAGCAATACGGGCTCGGTCTCCAAAATAAGCAATCAATTCTTCCTCTAAGGCAATAGCATTTTTGAGGTCCAAGGCTTCAGATTCTTCAATCAAGGGAGAAATGACATAGGCTTGGGAACCTTTTTGGATTTCTTTGACCAGCCAATCCAAGACTAAATTTAACTGTTGATGCTTGACCCAGCGGGTGATAATCTCTTTTCGACCTGCTGGCATTTGGTCGATAATCGAAACATCCATATCTCCAAAAGCAGTGATTGCTAGAGTCCGGGGAATTGGGGTCGCTGTCATCATCAAGACATCCGGATTTTGGCCCTTTTCACGCAGGATCCGTCTTTGGTCTACACCGAAACGGTGCTGCTCATCAATAATGACCAATCCGAGATCATGAAAATGAACCCCCTCCTGAATCAAGGCATGGGTTCCCACAATAAGGTCCACTTGCCCTGTCTGAATCAATTCCAAGCGTTCTCTTCTCTCCGCAGCTTTTAGACTGCCTGTTAAAAGAAGAATTCTAAGACTAGGAAAGAGAGAGGTCAAACTTTGTAAATGTTGCTCAGCTAAGATTTCAGTTGGGACCATCAAGGCCGCTTGCTTGCCAGCTGTCACAGCAGCATACATGGCCAACCCAGCCACAACGGTCTTCCCGCTTCCGACATCTCCTTGCAAGAGGCGATTCATGTGGTAAGGAGAGCGCATATCTGCTAGAATTTCGTTCAGACTTCGCTCCTGGGCTTCTGTTAACCTAAATGGAAGTTTAGCTTGAAGAGCTTTTAACTTCTTCTCATCCCAATCCAGCACGATTCCCTGTCCAACGGAACGATTTTCTTCCTTCAAGACCTGCAGTTGCAATTGGAAAAAGAGTAGTTCTTCAAATTTTACTCGTCTCAGGGCCTGCTTGTATTCCTCAAGATCCTTGGGAAAATGCATAGCCCTGACCGCTTGTCTGCGAGAAAGCAAGTGGTACTTATCCATTAAAATCTGGGGTAAATTTTCTTCCAACAAGTTGTCTAAACCTGCTTCAAAAGCCGTTTTGATGACCTTTACTAGAGCAGACTGACTCACCCCTTGAGATAAGCGATAGACCGGTTGGAGATCATCTTCGACTTGGGCTAACAGCTTCATCCCTGTCAAGGCTCCCTTGGCCTTGTCCCACTTACCAAAGACAGCCACCGTTTGCCCTAGTTCAATCTTGTCTGCCAGATAGGGCTGGTTAAAGAAACTAACTGCTAGGACCAGCTCCCCTTGTTTAATGGTAAAGCGAAGCCGGTTACGCTTGTAACCATAATACTGGACATTGGCTGGAGTGGCAACAATTCCAGAAACAACTGCTTTTTCTCCATCTTCCAGATCTAAAACATTTTTTGATTTAAAATCTTCATACCGAAATGGGAAGTAGAGCAAGAGATCCTCAACCGTTTCGATTCCCAATTTTTTGTATTTCTCTGCTGATTTCGGTCCAATTCCTGGCAGGACAGAAAGTGGTTGGTGTAAGTTCATTCTTTCCTCCTAGATAAGAAAGGAGGCTGGGACCACCGTCATCAACCTCTTTCATCTCGAACTTTTTATAAAAGGAAGCTGGGAAAAGACAAACAACTTACTTCCCACTGTCTTCCTTTGTTGGACGATAAACTCTTGGTACGCGATCGCTCAGGACACAAACAACCTCATAGTTGATCGTGCCTCGATAGACTGCTACATCCGTTGTCGTTATAGCTAGATCACCATCCCTTCCAATCAATACTACCTTAGTCCCAATCGGGTAGGCCTTCGGTAGGCGAATGGTGATTTGGTCCATGGATACGCGACCGACAATCGGACAGAATTGCCCATCAACAAGAACATGAAAACCTTGCATATCTCTGGTCCAGCCATCTGCATAGCCAATTGGAATGGTCCCAATCCACTCTTCCTCGCTAGTCTGATAGGTCGCTCCATAACCAACTGTCTGACCCACTTCTAGTGGTTTGATATGGACCAATTCTGTTTCCAGACTCAAAGCAGGACGGATGCTATAGGGAAGCTCTAACTCTCTTCCACTTGGATTGAGCCCATACATGACATCACCCAGTCGGACAGCATTAAAAATGGTATCAGCATGCCATAAAGTTGTTGCTGAATTGCTGGCATGAACGATTTTCGGAGTATAGGGCAAGAGCTCCAACAAGCTCTTAAATCGTTGCAATTGGCCTTGGAAATGCCGGTCATCTTTCTCATCAGCTGTAGCAAAATGAGTAAAGATCCCTTCCACTTCTGCTCCATGGTCTCTTAATAAGATCATGGCTTCCTGCAAGTCTTCTGCCGAACGAAAACCAATTCGTCCCATTCCTGAATCCACTTTAATATGAACCTTCAACCCAGTCAAATCAGACTTTTCAGCCAACAATGCTTTCAACCACTCGAGACCAGCTACTGTATAACGAATTTCCTCTTTGATGGCAATCGCAACGTGTTCGACTGGTGCAACTCCCAAAATTAGAATCGGTTTTTCACCTGCTACTTGGCGAACTTCCAAGGCTTCATCTAGGTTGGAGACACAAAAAGCATCTACTAGTGGCAATAAACGTTCTACCACTGGCTCAACCCCATGGCCGTATGCATTTGCCTTGACAACTGCAAAGGTCAAGGTCTCTTTCGGAATATGGGCTTGTATTTGTTGAACATTATAGGCAATAGCCTCTACATCCACATATGCTCGCGTTGGTCTATGTATACTAGCTTTCATTTCTTTCCTCCAAAATGACACTGGTCGAAACTAAATCGCCTGAGTGACTGATCGATATCCAAATCTTTCCACTAAAAGGAGCTTTTGAAAAGTAGGGAGCTCCTTTTTGATTGGTTAGAATTTCCAGATCCTGAAATCCTACTGGACCAATTCCTGTTCCCCAAGCCTTGGAAAAGGCTTCTTTGGCAGACCATCGACCTGCCAGGTATTCCATTTTCCTTTTCCCAGATAATTGGTCGAACCGTTCTCGCTCCGTCTCTGTCAATACCTTGGAAGCAAATCTCGGATGTCTCTGGTAGGCTTGTTCAATGGATTGGATCGATTCGATATCTATCCCATGTCCAACAATCATATCTTTTCCTCTTTAATGATTTTCTATCAGCAACTCTATTTAAGAAGGAAAGGGCTGAGAATATTTTCTCCAGCCCTCTCCTCTTATTCAGCTACATACTGATAAATTTCTCGTACTAAGCTTTCTGTCTTTTCCCAACCTAAGCATGGGTCTGTGATCGATTGACCAAATACTTCTGGTTGATCTTGACGACCGTCCTCTAGATAAGATTCAATCATGAATCCACGGACTACATCATGGATAATTGGATTCCAGCTACGATTTGTAAGGGTTTCTCTGACAATGCGAATCTGCTCAGCAAATTTCTTCCCAGAATTATCATGATTGGTATCAACCAGGATAAATGGATGTTGCAAGCCCAAGGTCTGGTAGCGATGCGCAGCTTCTAGCAGATCTTCATAGTGGTAGTTTGGAATGTTTTTCCCATTCGCGTCTAAGGCTCCACGCAGAATAGCATGCCCGAATGGATTTCCACTTGTCTCCACAGAACGACCATTATAGAAGAAATGGTGCCCATGTTGTGCAGCATAAATTGCATTAAACATGACCGACAGATTTCCAGACGTTGGATTTTTCAATCCAGTTGGGACTGAGATGCCACTCGCCACAAATCGATGGCCTTGGTCTTCCACAGAACGTGCCCCAATGGCAACATAAGAAAGGAGATCCTCAACAAATGGATAGGTCTCTGGATACAACAGTTCATCTGCTGTTGTCAAACCAGTCTCGGTAATCACTCGGTGATGCAGGCGACGAACTGCCTTTAAGCCAGCTACAAAACTTGGTTCTGAAGCAGTATCCGGTTGATGCATCAAGCCTTTATAGCCATCTCCATTGGTCCGAGGTTTGGCAGTATAGACCCGCATCACAATGAAGACCCGATCTTTAACTTCTTCTTGAAGGGCTGCAAGGCGACGAGCATATTCCATCACTGCTTCCTCATTATCTGATGAACATGGTCCCATCACAAGCAAAATCCGCTTGTCTTCCCCCTTCAAAATAGAGGCTAGTTCACGGTCACGTGCTTCTTTACGAGCTAAATGTTCACCTTCTAAGCGATAAAGAGAAGTTACTGCTGTTTCATCAATGATTGAGCTAGTAGCTGTAAAAGACATAGGCTGATCCTTTCATACGATTAGAGTTTTTTACCGTGGCAGTTTTTGAATTTCTTACCAGATCCACATGGACAAATGTCATTGCGTTTGATTTGACTCAAATCAAGATCTTCTGGTAAATCAGTTTTTTGAGCGGCAATATTACGAGTCGCTGTCGTTGAAATACTGTGTTCTGTACGTGGACGCTCTTGTTCGTGGATTTGAGCTTTCATCATCAAACGAGTCACATCAAACTCGATAGAGCCAATCATATCGTTGAACATACGGAATCCTTCTGATTGGTATTCAACCACAGGATTGTTTTGTGCATAACCACGGAGACCGACAGCATTACGCAATTGATCCAAGGCATCGATGTGATCGGTCCATTTGCTATCCACAACACGAAGGATCAAGACTTTTTGGAATTCTCTGACTGCTTCTTCATCGCGTAATTTCGCTACTTGGTTTTCATAAACCTCTTCAGCACGTTTAAACAAGTAATCAATCACTTCTTTATCAGATTTGCCTTCAATATCACTCTCTGAAATCGTATCTTCAGGGACCAAATTGTATTTGGCAAAGTTCAAGATAGCTTCGATTCGTTCTTCCTTGCTTGAGTGGCTTGCTCCTTCAACGATCCGTTTAATCGTCCGCTTGATCATGGCCTTGATTTCTGGCGCCAAGTCACGATCCGCTGTAATAACATCATAGCGTTGAGAGTAGATAATCTCACGTTGTTCCCGCATGACATCGTCATACTGAAGGACTTGCTTACGAGTGTCATAGTTGTTCCCTTCCACTCGTTTTTGAGCTGCTTCGACTTGGCGTGTAAACATGTTAGATCTAATGACAGATTCTTCTTCGCTTAGTTTGAAGCGGTCCAGCAAGGCTTTGATGCGCTCTGAACCAAAACGACGCATCAACTCATCTTCAAGAGAAAGATAAAATTGAGATTCACCTGGATCCCCTTGACGTCCAGAACGTCCACGCAACTGGTTATCAATACGACGGCTTTCATGACGCTCTGTACCAATCACACAAAGTCCACCGAGTTCACGAACCCCTTCGCCGAGCTTGATATCGGTACCACGTCCGGCCATGTTGGTCGCGATGGTAACGGCACCACGTTGACCAGCGTTCATGATGATTTGCGCTTCTTTGTAGTGGTTTTTCGCATTCAAGACTTCGTGAGGAACGCCCGCTTCAACCAAGAGACTAGATAGGTAGTCACTGGTTTCAACGGCAACGGTACCCACCAAGACTGGTTGTCCTTTTTCATAGCGAGCTTTTACATCTTCTACTACAGCTTTAAACTTCGATTTCAAGCTTGGGTAGAGAAGGTCTGGATGGTCGACACGAGCAATCGGACGGTTAGTTGGAATTGGAATGACGCGAATGTTGTAGATTTCACGGAATTCTTCTTCTTCTGTTTTACCAGTACCTGTCATCCCTGAAAGTTTCTTGTACATCCGGAACAAGTTTTGGTAAGTAATAGAAGCGGATGTTTTGGTTTCTTCTTGGACTGGTACACCTTCTTTAGCCTCAATCGCTTGGTGCAAGCCGTCTGAATAACGACGACCTTCCATGGTACGACCTGTAAATTGGTCGACGATCAAGATTTCTTGATCCTCACTGACCACATAGTCGATATCCAAAATCATGATGTAGTTGGCACGGAGTGCATTGTCAATGTAGTGCGTCAAAGCAACATTTTCAATGTCATACAAGTTTTCAAGCTTAAAGTAGCTTTCAGCCTTATCAATCCCAGAATCTGACAAACCAATGGTTTTTGAAGGGACATCAATAATGTAGTCTTCTTCCTCCAAAGATTTCACAAAGGCATCCGCCATGTGATAAAGTTGGCTAGTTTCTGTAGAAGTCTGACCTGAGACAATCAATGGCGTACGGGCTTCATCGATTAAGATAGAGTCTACCTCATCGACCAAGGCATAGTTCAAAGGACGTTGTACCATGTTTTCGGCACGAACAACCATGTTATCACGAAGATAGTCAAATCCAATCTCTGAGTTAGTCGAGTAGGTAATATCACAGAGATAAGCTTCTTTTTTCTCAGATGGAGATTTTGCTGCTAGGTTAATCCCTACTGAAAGACCAAGCCATGAGTATAGTTCTCCCATCTCCGTCGCATCCCGTTCTGTCAGGTATTCATTGACAGTGACAACGTGAACCCCTTTACCTGATAGGGCATTCAAATACACCGGCATGGTCGCAGTCAAGGTTTTCCCTTCCCCTGTACGCATTTCCGGAACGTCACCATGGTGAAGAACAATCCCACCCATGACCTGTACTTTATAAGGGAACAAGCCCAAGACACGCTTGGCACCTTCACGAACTACCGCAAAAGCTTCATAGAGGAGGTCATCCAATGATTCGCCATCTTGGTAGCGTTGCTTGAACTCTTCTGTTTTCGCTTTCAGTTCATCATCTGACAAGGCAGCCATTTGATCTTCGTATGAGAAGACCTTGTCTGCCATCTTTTCCAATCGTCTTAATTCACCTTTATCATTTTCGATAATTGTTTTTAATAAATTAGCCATTAGTTTCCTTACTTTTCAAATTTCTTAAATTTTAAACGTTCTTTTTATTATAGCATTTTTTAAACATTTTTTCAAGATAAAGGCTGTATCTTACAAGACTTTCGTGTGGGTTTTTCGTGTGAGAAAATTCAAAAAGATGCCTGCTCAAGCAGACATCTGAAAGTGGAGACAAACTGTTCATTGATACAAATCTAATAAATTCTATAAAAATTATACTCGTTAGAATTATTCAATCATCTACTAAAACTTTCCGCTGTGAGTAAAGTGCCTGAAACAATTGTATTTCAGGCACTCGGAATTATTGAGAGTAAAACAGTTCGGTGAACTGTTTTAGCCTGAGCCTGAAAACCAAAAAGCGAAGGGGCTCAATACAAATTGAACACGGGCTACGGATTGTGTCAAAAAGATAAGTTTTCCTAGAATCAAAAGATTCTGCGTCAAACTTCCTATTTTGACTTTATCCGCAGACGCCCTTTGTATCTTGATTTAGTCATGGAACTTCGAAGAAGTTCGCTGACGTCCGCACTCACATTAGGATAGTTTTAGGCAACTTTGTTTTTAATCCGAATCACCTCTATAGTAGACATCTCTTCTTTATGCGATAGTTATTCAGACAAATGGTAAGAATAGCTTGCCACAACCACTTCTTCATGCCAACGAAGTGCATACTTCAATTTCAAACTCATTTGGTTGTGGAGAATATTTTGCCAATGTTTTTTAGGGATAAATTGAGGAACTAAGACTGTGACGGTATTTCCTTTTTCCTTGGCCTCCTCAGCTACTTTTGAGACAAATTCAACTGTTGGTTGGATAATATCCCGGTAACTTGTCATAACATTTTCAAAGCGAATATGAGGGAAATAATGTTTAAATTCTTCCGCCACTTCCGCATCTTTAACCTTGGTTTCTTCCGTTGATACGTGCATCGCTACAACATCGTTTCCTAGGCTATTTGCATAACTCATAGCCCCCACACTCACCTGAGTGACATTCCCAACAAGGACAATGACAGTATTGCCTGCGTAATTTGTCTTTTCGATCTTCCTTCCCAAACGCAATTGAGCCGCAACTTTATCATAGTGATTGCGAATACTTAAGAACATCCAAAGTAAAAGACCGATTATAGGGAAGAAAGGCCAGATCTCACTCAGACGGAACAACAAGAGGATCAAGACAATCCCATAACAGATAGCAGCCCCGAGGATATTAGCCAGCGAATACTTGAGAAATCCTTTTTGATATTGGCGTTTCCAATGAATGACCATCCCTGTTTGAGAAAGGGCAAAAGGAATGAAGACCCCAATGGTATAAAGCGGAATCAAGCTTTCTGTTTGTCCATCAAAGATCAAGAGCAAGACGATGGCACCAATCGCCAAGGTCAAAATCCCATTAGAATAGCCCAGACGATCCCCTTTTTCCATATACATGTGTGGCATGTATTTGTTTTTGGCCATGTTAAAGGCCAACATTGGAAAGGCAGAGAAACCAGTATTAGCCGCAACTGCCAAGATCAAGGCTGTTGATAATTGAAAGACGTAAAAGAAGACTTGACCGACTGGGGAATTCCCTAAGATGGCTTGGGCCATTTGGGCTAGAGTCGTTACCCCTTTTGCCGGAACAACACCCACCCAGTAATTAAGGAAGGTAATCCCTGCAAACATGATCCCCAAAATCAAAGCCATAATGGTCAAAGTAGAGGCAGCATTCTTTGCTTTTGGTTTCTTAAAGAAGGGAACCGAATTGGAGATGGCTTCAACCCCTGTTAGGGAAGCCGATCCACTCGTAAAGGCCCGCAACAAGAGAATAATACTAACCCCTGAAATAGTTTGGCCAACATGCGCAGTCGCGTTATAGGCCAAATGTCCTGTCAAAATTTGGATCACGCCATAGCCGATTAAGGCAATGGTACTGACGATGAACAGGTAGACCGGGATCATCAAGGATGTGGCCGATTCGCGTAGTCCACGAAGGTTCATCAGCATCAAAAGCAAGACCAACAAAATGGAAATGTGAAGATTATAAGTATGAAGAGAGGGAATCGCTGACGTGATAGCATCTGCACCGGAAGAAACAGATACCGCTACTGTCAGCATATAGTCAACCAAAAGACTTCCACCAGCGATCAACCCCGCTTTGGGAGACAGGTTCTCCGAAGTCACCATATAGGCTCCTCCCCCTTGAGGGTAGGCATGAATGACCTGACGATAAGAAATCGTTAAACTGGCTAGGAGAACCAGGACCACAATCCCAATTGGAATGGACCACCAAATGGCTCCTGCTGATACGGTCATCAAGACCAGGATAACTTGCTCTGGACCATAGGCAATAGAAGAAAGTGCGTCACTAGAGAGCATAGCCAAGGCCTGCATTTTCCCTAGCAATCCTCCTTCACCTTCTGCACCAGATTTCAACGGACGGCCAATAAACCATTTTTTCAATGTTGAAAACATAAAAAACTCCTTGAAAAAAGATTAGGAGGCTGGGGTTCCCTGCCTCTTTTTCATAAAACAGGGGCTATTCTACTCCTTTTTTTCAAGACAGTCAACTGAAAATGTGAAATTTTCATAAAGTTTTCATTGTCTTCATTCATTCAAGCTCTCTTAGATCGGTCAGCTTCTTCTCAAATTGATCCAAGCAAAAAACGAGGCTGGGACAAAAATCCTAGCCTCCCAATTATTTTTGGATTGTCGAGCAAGACGCAGTGGTTGAGTGGGCTCTACTACGCTGATTTCATCAGCTTTTACAGCCCTACTCAACTGTGCGGAGGTGGGACGACGAAATCGAATTCTAACGAATTACCGATTTCTGTCCCACTCTCACTTTTTTATTTTGCTTGATTTTCGACATAAAAGGCAATGACATCCGAAGTGTACTGGGCTGTACCAGCGCCAAACTTGTCGATGTTTTCCTTGAATTCTGGATTATAGACATAGCCTTTGCCGATATGGCCAAAAACCTCTATAGAGCAGTCAAATCCATACGTTCGAATCGCGTCTAAAAGTTTGGTTGCTTCTTCTTGATTTTCCGATGCTGTTACTGGCAAACCAGCCTGGAAGTTTTTCGCCAAGACTTGGAAGACTTGATTAAAGGCTCTTGTCGCCTCCTCTTCTCGACCTTTTTGGCGTTCAAGCGCTTGGTCCATGACTTCTTGACCGTACTTTTCTACCGCCTCTTGATGGTATTTTTTAGTATCTTGGTAGCTAAATCCAGTAAATTTTTCCTCAATGGTCATTTTTCTTTCTCCTTTTTGTTCCTGAATAGTTTTTTGCAAGGTGGAAATCAAGGTATCCAGGCGTTGCCTTTCTTGAGTCAAATAGTCCAACTGTTTGGTCAAATGGGGCAATAAATTAGATTTTTCTTCCGCTAAGAGTTCTACTATTTGGTCTAAGGAAAATCCTAGATATTTGTAGTAGAGAATCACCTGTAATCGTTCTAAATCTTCTTGACTGTATGTTCGATAGCCATTTTCAGATTTCACAGGGACGAGAAGTCCTATCTTGTCATAGTGGTGCAAGGTCTTGACAGAGACACCCGACAGCTCTGCAGCTTCTTTGATATGGTACATGATTTCCTCCTTACAAAGATAGTATAATCCCTCCCCTTAGGTCAGAGTCAAGACTTAACATAAAAATAGTTTTCAGATAAAAAAAGGCTTGAGTTGTTCCACAGCTTTTAACTCAAACCCTTTCTTTTTTATGGATGACTCACGATCAATTCTAAATCTTGCCCTTCCAAAGTCCAAGATTCAACATCGCTCGTTAAGATAAAGTGGTCTCCTTTTCCAATCGGATAATCTACCCCATCTACTTGAAGACTTCCTTGCCCTGAGAGAACGCTCACCAAGCTATAATCATGGGTCTTTTCAAATCGAACTTCCCCATTGACTACCCACTTGTGAACACCAAAGAAGTCATTGGTCACTAACAAAGTAGACGACAAGTGATCGACTTTTTCCTCAACCGGTCGACTATTCGCTGGAGCGCCTAAGTTCAGCACATCAATGGACTGTTCAATGTGCAACTCACGTAAATTCCCTTGATCATCTTTGCGATCAAAGTCGTAAACTCGATAAGTTGTATCGCTCGATTGCTGGGTTTCCAAGATTAAGATACCTGAACCGATGGCATGCATGGTACCACTTGGCACATAGAAGAAATCTCCCGCTTTCACAGGAACCCGCGCTAAAAGATCATCCCATTCTTTGGCTTCGATCATTTGGCGTAATTCTTCCTTAGACTGGGCGTGGTGACCATAGATAATTTCTGCCCCTTCATCAGCGGCAATAATATACCAGCATTCAGTTTTCCCAAGTTCTCCTTCATGCTCCATTCCATATGCATCATCTGGGTGAACCTGAACACTAAGCCAGTCATTAGCATCTAGAATCTTTGTCAACAAAGGAAAGACCGGTTCTGGTCGATTCCCAAACAATTCGCGATGCTCAGCATATAGTTGGTCTAAGCCCATTCCAGCATAAGGTCCGTTCTTAACAACAGAAACACCATGTGGATGGGCCGAAATAGCCCAGTATTCACCAACATGATCGCTCGGGATTTCATAGCCAAACTCATCTCGTAATCTAGTTCCACCCCAAATCTTTTCCTGCATAACTGATTGTAAAAATAGCGGTTGTGACATACCTGCCTCCATATATCCTTGTATTCAATACCTTATTATACCAAATTCCACTCTTTTTTGAAAGCCCTGCCAAGCTCTTTAGCCCCTTTTTAATTTTTTGCACGTTTTTCGCATTTTTACCGGCTTTCCGCTATAATAGGAATATGAACCTCAAAGAATCCATTATCGAATTGGCTCACTCCATTGGTATTTCAAAAATTGGCTTTACCACTGCGGATGATTTTTCCTATTTAGAAAAATCCCTCCGCCTAGCTGTGGAAGAAGGCCGAAATTCTGGTTTTGAGCACAAAAATATTGAAGAACGAATCCAACCACGCTTAAGTTTAGCTTCTGCTAAAACGATTATTTCCATTGCCGTTGCCTATCCCCACAAGTTAAAACAACAACCTCAGAAGACGGCCTATAAACGCGGAAAATTCACCCCCAATAGCTGGGGCCTTGATTATCACTATGTCCTGCAGGATAAATTAGACCGCCTAGCAAGAGGGATTGAAGAATTAACCGCCAACTTCGAATACAAGGGGATGGTGGATACTGGTGCCTTAGTGGATACTGCGGTTGCTCAACGAGCTGGGATTGGCTTTATCGGAAAGAACGGCCTCGTCATCTCAAAAGAATACGGTTCTTATATGTTTTTAGGGGAGCTTATCACCAACCTAGAGATTGAACCCGATCAAGCCGTTGACTATGGTTGCGGAGATTGTAACCGCTGTGTAGAAGCCTGCCCGACTTCTTGTTTAATCGGGGATGGCTCTATGAATGCCCGACGTTGCCTATCCTTTCAGACCCAAGACAAGGGGATGATGGATCTGGAATTCCGTAAAAAGATTAAAACGGTCATCTACGGTTGTGATATCTGTCAAATCTGTTGCCCCTACAACCGTGGTCTGGACAATCCATTAGCCACTGATATCGATCCTGAACTAGCTCATCCAGAATTAATCCCCTTTATCGAGTTATCCAATGGACAATTCAAGGAAAAATTTGGAATGGTCGCTGGTAGTTGGCGGGGAAAGAATATTCTCCAGCGTAATGCTATCATTGCTTTGGCCAATGCTAATGACCGGTCTGCTATTCCTAAACTGTTAGAAATCATCGAAACCTCGCAAAACCAGATTCATATTGCAACAGCTATTTGGTCACTGGGAGAGCTGATTCGAGAAGTCACACCTGACTTGGTTGATT
>NZ_JBKQBL010000001.1:161788-162944 GCF_046824975.1 Streptococcus intestinihominis
ACACCAAATCTCACATAATTAAAAACTGCCTAACTGAGTTAGGCAGTTTTTAATGTAGACAAACTATTATTATACATAAAACATCTAGTTACTCTTCAAAAATGACTTATTTTGCCATTTAAGAAGATAAAAACTTTCCGCTGTGAGAAAAGTGCCTGAAACACAATAGTTTCAGGCACTCGGGAGTTTTGAGAGTAAAACAGTTTGGGAAACTGTTTTAGCCCGAGCCCAGAAATTAAAGAGCGAGGGGGTTCAAAACTAAGTCATGGAACTTCGGAGAAGTTCGCTGACGTCCGTACTCACCTAAAGAAAGTTTCCAAGAATACTTTTTTACACTTTGAAACTACCAAACTAAGTTAGGCAGTTTTTATTATTTCTTACTTCTCCCATCCAACCTCTATCAGAAAATTCCTAATAGAGAAAAACTGACGATTCCCCATAGGAGTGCAACAACAAATCCGACCACGACATCACGGACAAAATGGAGTCCTGCCAGAACACGAACTCCTGCCAATAGAAGAGCCAGGAAGAGGCCAAGGCTAGATAGAAGAGGATTCACTCCCCAAGCTACTGTCGAAATGATGGCCGCTGAAAAGACGTGCCGGCTTGGCATGGAACTTCCCTTACCTTCTCTCTCTAGGAGAGGTGGAAGCGCGCCAAGCTCATAGGGACGGGGCCAATTGATTGCTTTTCGAATGACACTCAATAAAATAAAGCCAGATGCCGGAACCAATAGATAGGCAAGAACAACCCAAATCTCGGAAGCTTTCAAATATGCTGCCCAAAGAACATAAAAATAAAGGAGTGGCATCAGGAGGGTGACGAGGTGGTTGACCCACTTTAATAAAGAAAGATAATTGGGATGGGAGACCAAAAATGGTCTAACCCGTTCATAGAACAAATATTCTTTTTTCATCAACAAATTCTCTTCGATCGATTCCTTAATAAACAGCAACTGGACCTATATCAAAATCCCTTCCAGATGATCTAGCTCATGCTGGCAAATTTGGGCCGCAAAACCTTCTAAGCTTATGAGCTGAGGCTTCCAATTCATGTCGCGATAGGAGACCTGAATCTTTTCAAAGCGGCTCGTTTTTCGGCTCCCTGCCAAAGAAAGGCACCCCTCTTCTGTCTCATAAACTCCTTCTTTCTTTAC
>NZ_JBKQBL010000001.1:162979-163674 GCF_046824975.1 Streptococcus intestinihominis
TAGAACAGGGTTAAAGAGAACCAAGGGCATCAAACCAAATTGGATAATGATCACTCGCTTGCGTACACCAATCATATTAGCCGCCATGCCAACACAGGAATCCTGGTGAGCTCGTAAGGTATCTTGTAAGTCTTGTACCAGATACAAATCCTCTTTTGTCGCTTCTTCAGATACTTGACTCAAAAAGAAGGGATCCTTCATAATGGCTTTTTCCATCATTTCTCCTCTCTTGCTTAAAAAAGAGAAGGTCATTCATCCATCTTCCCGACGAAGAACTCCCTCCCCTAGCATTTCATGCTTTTTGTTGTTTCAGCCTTACCTGATTAGTCTTTTTTGCCGACTTGTTTTGCTAAGACAAAGTTACCCAAGGTTGCTGAACCATTTCCAGCTACCGCAGGAGTCACGATGTAGTCACGAACATCTGGAACTGGTAAGTAGCCGTTCAATAATACTGTGAATTTTTCACGAACGCGATCCAACATGTGCTGTTGTGCCATCACTCCTCCACCAAATACAATCACATCTGGGCGGAAGGTTACAGTCGCATTGACAGCAGCTTGGGCAATATAGTAGGCTTGGATATCCCATACAGAGCTATTGAGTTCGATATTTTCCCCACGAATACCAGTACGAGCTTCCAAGCTTGGACCAGCCGCAAGACCTTCTAAACAGCCTCTGTGGAATGGACACACACC
>NZ_JBKQBL010000001.1:163926-173913 GCF_046824975.1 Streptococcus intestinihominis
CATTATTACGAGCGACAACTTCACCATAAGCTGAGCTATTGACGTCAGTTGTGAAGAAAATCGGTACATTTAATGCACGACGGAAAGCACCTACCACATCAATATTCGCCCAATGGGGTTTGGGAGTTGTTGTAATAAAACCATATGTTTTTGAATTTTTATCAATATCAATCGGTCCAAATGAACCAATCGCTAAACCAGCAAGGCTTTCAAATTTAGAGAAAAACTCAATACACTTATCAAGGGTTTCAATAGGGGTTGTTGTTGGAAACTGTGTCTTTTCAATGACGTTATTATTTTCGTCACCTACAGCACAAACAAACTTTGTTCCACCAGCTTCAAGACTTCCATATAATTTAGTCATATCAATCCTCTTCTTCAATTCTCTTTTTTTCTATTATATCATAAAGGAAAACGGTTCACTTCTATTCCTTATAGAAAAAACTACTCTTATTTATGTTTAAACATTAGGTGAGCAACTTTTTTTATTCCAAACCTCATCTCCAAACAAAATTCAAGGACTGGAGGATACCCTAACCAGTCCTTGAGCAATCATATTTTAGATTATGCTTTTACTTCAATAATCGCATCGCCTTTAGCAACTGCACCAGTAGCTACTGGAGTTACTGAAGCATAGTCGGCTGTGTTTGTGACGATGACCATTGTTGTATTATCAAGACCAGCTGCTGCAATTTTAGCAGAATCAAATGTTCCAAGAACATCACCAGCTTTAACCTTGTCACCTTGAGCAACTTTTTGCTCAAAACCGTCACCATTCATTGAAACAGTGTCAATCCCAACGTGGATCAAGATTTCAGCACCATTCGCTGTCTTCAAACCGAAGGCATGTCCAGTTGCAAAAGCAATGGTTACTTCAGCATCTGCAGGAGCATAAACGACACCTTCAGATGGCTTCACTGCAATTCCTTGACCCATCGCACCGCTTGAGAATACAGGGTCATTCACATTTTCTAAAGCAACAGCTTGACCAACGATTGGAGAGATGATAGTTTCATCTTGAAGAGATGCTGGAACAGTTCCAGTCACAGCTTCCTCAACAAAACGATCTGTTGTAGCACTTTCAGCTACTGTTGCAGGTTCTTCATCTTCAAAACCAAACATGTAAGTAAGAGCAAAACCAAGTGCAAATGATACTGCAACCATAAGCAAGTATTGGAAGAGTTGACCATTACCAATGTAAAGCATTGTACCTGGGATAATAGTGATACCATTACCAGTACCAGCAAGGCCAAGAAGTGAAGCCAATCCACCACCGATGGCACCAGCGATTAATGAAAGGAAGAATGGTTTACGGAAACGCAAGTTCACCCCGAAGATCGCAGGCTCAGTAATACCTAAGAAGGCAGAAAGAGCAGCCGGGAAAGCCAAAGCTTTCAATTTAGGATTTTTAGTTTTCACACCAACGGCTACTGTCGCAGCACCTTGAGCAGTCATGGCAGCTGTGATGATAGCGTTGAATGGGTTAGCATGGTCAGCAGCAAGCAATTGAACTTCAAGCAAGTTGAAGATGTGGTGAACACCTGATACGACGATTAATTGGTGAACTCCACCAATCAAGAAACCACCAAGTCCGAATGGCAAGTTAAGAATTGCTTTAGTTCCAATGAGGATGTAGTTTTCAACAACGTGGAAGACTGGTCCGATAACAAACAAACCAAGAATTGACATTACGAGGAGTGTTACGAACGGTGTTACCAAGAGGTCAAGTACATCTGGAACAACTTTTCGAAGTGATTTCTCAAATTTCGCACCAAGGACCCCGATAATAAAGGCTGGAAGAACAGAACCTTGCAACCCTACGACTGGAATAAAGCCGAAGAATTTCATAGCAGTCACTTCACCACCGGATGCAACCGCCCAGGCATTTGGAAGTGAACCAGACACAAGCATCATACCAAGAACGATACCAACTGCTGGATTCCCACCAAAGACACGGAAGGTTGACCAAACGACAAGACCTGGCAAGATGATAAAGGCCGTATCTGTCAAGATTTGAGTATAAGTCGTAACATCTTCTGGAAGAGTCACACCAAGGGCATTCAAGAGTCCACGGACACCCATGAAGAGACCTGTCGCAACAATAACTGGGATGATTGGTACAAAGACATCACCAAATGTACGGATAGCCCGTTGGAACCAATTTCCTTGCTTAGCAGCTTCTGCTTTCATTTCATCTTTTGATGAAGTTGGCAAGCCCAGAGCTACTACTTCATCATAAATCTTGTTCACAGTACCAGTACCAAAGATGATTTGGTATTGACCTGAGTTAAAGAAAGCACCTTGTACTTTTTCAATGTTTTCGACAGCATCTTTGTCGACTTTCGCTTCATCTTTCACCATCACACGAAGACGAGTCGCACAGTGAGCTACACTGCTAACGTTCTCAACTCCACCGATTGCATCGATGACTTTTTTTGCAATTTCTGTATTTGACATTTGCAAAAATCTCCTTATTTTTTATTGTTTTGAAAACGGTTCACCCGTCTCTACGCATTTAATTGTACCACGTATTAAGAATATGTCAACCGTTTTGCAGAAAGTTTTTGACAATATTTTGTGATTTTTGATTGCTTGAAACAATTGTTTTTCATTTTCATTCACATAAATACCTAATCTACGTGTCCTATTGGATGTTTTATATTAATTCGTTTTCAAAAACTTTCATATTTTCATTCATTTTCAAAAACTCAATCTAGTTCTCACTACTAAATTTTATGATAAACGTTTGACATTTTTTCTCAATTCTTTGGCCAAAGTCTTGCTTTTTTTTATAGAAATCGGTACTATGGAAGTAAGAAAAATTTTGGAGGAGTCAAATGGAATGGACAACAGAACTTCGGTACAAACGATATGAAGACTGGACCGAAGAAGAAAAGAAACAAATAAAAGAAAACATGGCTAATTCTCCTTGGCATACTCATTACCATGTCGAACCCAAAACTGGCCTTTTAAATGACCCGAACGGTTTCTCCTATTTTAATGGTAAATGGATTCTCTTTTACCAGAATTTTCCCTTTGGAGCCGCTCACGGATTGAAGTCTTGGGTACAACTGGAAAGCGATGATTTAGTTCATTTTAAAGAAACCGGCCTTAAAGTCTTGCCAGACACACCTTTGGATAGCCATGGAGCCTATTCTGGTTCGGCTATGCAATTCGATGATAAACTTTTCTTATTCTATACAGGAAATGTACGAGACGAGAAGTGGATCCGTCATCCCTACCAAATCGGGGCCCTCTTAGATCAGGATGGAAATCTTGAAAAAATCGAACAAATCCTCATTGATCAGCCAGAGGATGCTACCGATCATTTCCGCGACCCACAGATTTTTAAATTCAAAGATCAATACTATGCCATCGTCGGTGGTCAAGACCTTGAGAAAAAAGGATTCGTTCGCCTATACAAAGCGGTGAATAACGATTATACCAACTGGGTTGAAGTAGGCGATTTTGATTTCAACAATGATCGTACAGCTTATATGATGGAATGTCCTAACTTGGTCTTCGTCGGCGAGCAACCTGTCCTTCTGTATTGCCCTCAAGGTTTGGACAAAGCAGTCCTCGACTACGACAATATCTACCCAAATATGTATAAGATCGGGGCTTCTTTTGATCCTGAACAAGCTCGTCTCGTTGACGTATCTGAATTACACAACTTGGACTACGGCTTCGAAGCCTATGCAACTCAAGGCTTCAACACTCCTGATGGAAGAGCCTTAACGGTTAGCTGGTTAGGTCTACCAGATGTCGCATACCCATCCAATCGCTATGACCACCAAGGAGCCTTCTCTTTAGTCAAAGAGTTAACTATTCAGGACGGTAAACTTTATCAATATCCGGTCGAAGCAGTAAAAGAGCTCCGCTCCACTTCTTCCGAGTTTACAAACAAGGAAACAACCAATAATTGCTACGAGTTAGAATTAGCCTTTGAAGCCAATAGCAAAAGTGAGATTGTTCTCCTAGCCGATAAAGAAGGCAAAGGACTTTCTATTACTTTTGATATTGCAAATGGTCAAGTCATTGTCGACCGTAGCCAAGCTGGCGAACAGTATGCCCAAGAGTTTGGAACTACTCGTACTTGCCCGATCGAAAATCAAGCGACAACAGCTACAATTTTCATCGATAACTCGATTTTTGAAATTTTTATCAACAAAGGAGAAAAAGTATTCTCTGGTCGCGTCTTCCCGCATGCTGATCAAACTGGTATCTTGATCAAATCCGGAACACCTACTGGAACATACTACGAACTAGACTATGGTCGCAAAGCTCACTGATGTCGCCAAACTAGCTGGTGTCAGCCCCACGACAGTTTCACGAGTCATTAACAAAAAGGGCTATTTATCTGAAAAAACTGTCTCAAAAGTTAAGGAGGCCATGAAGGAATTGGGCTACAAGCCGAATACGATCGCTCGGAGCCTACAAGGAAAATCAGCCAAGTTAATCGGCTTAATCTTCCCAAAAATCAGCCATGTCTTCTATGCAGAATTAATCGATAAACTGGAAGAAGAATTGTTCAAACATGGGTACAAAACTATTATTTGTAATAGCGAGCATGATTCGGAAAAAGAACGTGAATACATCGAAATGCTAGAAGCCAATCAAGTAGATGGGATTATTTCTGGTAGTCATAATCTGGGAATTGAAGACTATAACCGGGTCACAGCTCCTATTATCGCCTTTGACCGGAACCTCTCCCCTGAGATTCCAGTCGTCTCGTCGGATAACTACGCTGGGGGCGTTCTCGCTGCGGAAACCCTTGCCAAGACAGGGGCAAAAAAGATTATCATGCTCACAGGGAATGATAACTCCAATTCCCCAACCGGTCTTCGCCATGCTGGCTTTGCTTCCGTCTTGCCAGAAGCACAAATTATCAATGTTTCCAGTGATTATTCACCCATTCGCAAAGAAATGGAAATCAAGTCCATCTTGACACAGCAAAAACCGGATGCCATCTTTGCGTCTGACGATCTAACGGCTATTTTGGTGATGAAAATCGCTGACGAACTCGGGATTGACATTCCAGAAGACCTGAAGATCATTGGCTATGACGGGACCTACTTTATCGAAAATTATTTCCCCCGTCTCACCACCATCAAGCAACCTTTACAGGAGATTGCTCGCCTGACGGTCGACCTTCTTCTTCAAAAAATCGAAGGAAAAGATGTAAAAACAACAGGCTATTTTCTCCCTGTTAGTGTTTTACCAGGAAAAAGTGTTTAAAAGAGAGTGGGACAGAAATCGGTAATTCGTTAGAATTCGATTTCGTCGTCCCACCTCCGCACAGTTGAGTAAGGCTGTAAAAGCTGATAAAATCAGCGCAGTAGAGCCCACTCAACCACTGCGTCTTGTTCGACAATCCAAAGTCAATTGAGAAGACCGAACTTTTGTACCAGTCTTTTTCCTTATCATGATCAAGCAAAGCTCTATACTCAAAAAGAAACCACCCTCAAAGGTGGTTTCTTTTCTATCTTATTCTGCTTCCGTTACGAATTGACTTAAGACACCATTCACAAACCGAGCAGATTTCTCATCTGAAAATGTTTTAGCTAATTCAATTGCTTCATTCACTGCAACCAGCTGAGGGGTATCAAAGGAAGTGATTTCGAACACACCCAAACGAAGAATGTTTTTCTCCACTAGAGTCAAGCGTTCGACGGTCCATCCAGTTTTCAAGTGTTGGGCAATCTGTTGATCCAATTCATCCTTTGATTGACGAATACCAGATACCAAATTGAGTAGAAAAGCTGGAATTTCCACTTCCTGGTCAGTTTCCTCTTTGTCATGAGTAAAAGCAAATTGACACGCTTCTACAACATCCCCTTCATACTCTAAACTCATTAGAGCTTGAAAGGCACGCTCCCGTAGATCACGACGTGATTCAAATAAAATATCAGTCATTGAGGAAATCCTCATTAAACAAATCTTTCAAATCAGGTTTCGCTGCTTTTTCAGTCACGATTCCAACCACATGGATATTGACATCATCCAAGGTGACATCTGCCATATTGTAGACAGCTGTTTTTACTGCTTTTTGGATCGCAACCGCTACTTTAGGGACTGCTACACCATACTCTAGATAAAGGTAAATATCAACAGAGATTTGACCATCTTCTTGTGTACGAAGGTAAACCCCACGTCCTAGAGCACGTTTTGAAAGGCTATCCGATACACTCTTGTTTTCAAGAGAATGAACACCATCTACTTTTGCAGTCGCAATCGCAATAATTTTTTCTAGCACACGAGGTGCAATGACGATTTCGCCGTATTGTTCAGTTGCCATAGAAGTTCCTTTCTATCAGACCTATTTTAGAGCTGATTAGGCACGAGAAACGTAAGTTCCTTCAGCTGTATTGATAATCAATTTTTGTCCTGCTTCGATGAAGTCTGGAACGTTTACCACAAGACCTGTTTCCATTGTAGCTGGTTTACCAGAACCTGTAACTGTAGCACCTTTAATAGATGGTTGAGTTTCAGCAACTGTCAATTCAACAGTTGTAGGAACCGTCACCCCAATCACTTCACTTCCGTAGAATTGGATTTTCACTTCTGAGTTTTCAAGGATGTAAAGCAATTCGTTCTCAACATTGACAACAGGAATTTCATATTGGTCATATGTTTCAGTATTCATGAAGTAAGCTGTATCATCCATTTTATACAAGTATTGAGCTGGTACAGTTTCAATAATAGCTTGCTCAAATTTTTCTTCTGGACGGTAGCTTGTATCAAAAGTTGAACCAGTACGAACATCACGCAATTTCATACGCATGATCGTGTTTCCTTTACCTGGTTTGTGGTGGCTCGCTTCCAAAACGCGGATCAATTTTCCATCAGCTGTTTCAAAGGTCATACCAGCTTTCAACTTACTTGCTTCAATCATGTTTTCATACCTCTTTTTAAAAATATATTACTCTTTATTCTATCACAAATGCTCAGATTTCTCAAATCTGTCTCTGCAAATTTCCTTAGATCACAATCAATTCTTTCGGTGCCAAGGTCAAGACTTCACAACCGGTTTCCGTAATCAGGAGATCATCTTCAATCCGGACACCAGATAGGCCTTCAATGTAGATCCCTGGCTCATCTGTCAAGACCATGCCGGCCTTGATAACTTCTTTGGAAGTTTGACTGAAATAAGGCTCTTCATGGATGTCCAAGCCAATACCATGTCCAATTCCATGAGTAAAGTACTGGCCGTATCCTGCCGCCTCGATAATGTCTCGAGGAATTTTATCAAACTCACGGAAACCGAGTCCAGCCTTGGCTTCAGAAATGAGAGCTTGGTTGGCTTTCAAGACCGTTTCGTAAATTTCTCTTTCCTTGTCACTGACATGACCTGCATAAATGGTCCGGGTCATATCACTGACGTAATGGTTGTAGAGACAGCCAAAGTCTAAGGTCAAGGCATCCCCAGCAGAGATGATGCGATCACTTGGAGTCGCATGGGGCATAGCAGAGCGCTCTCCCGCAGCGGAGATGATATCAAAGGATACACCTGACGCTCCCAATTCCCGCATTCTGAAATCGAGGAAGGTCGCCGCTTCTAATTCTGTTGTTTGGCCAACCTTGATAAACTCCAGCACATCTAGGAAGGCTTGATCTGAAATACTGCAAGCCTTGCGGATGGTTGCTACTTCTGTCTCATCTTTAATCAAACGAAACTCCATTACAAAATCAGACAAGGCTCTTAGAGCGACTCCTGAGAAAGCGGTCGCTAGACGGGTATGGTAGGCAACTGTGATCTCATCCTCAAAGCCAAGTTCTTGGATCGCTGCATCTTTGACAATTTTTGCTGCTTCTTCCAATTCATTGCGGGTTTCAACAATCTCAACAAAGGGGAAACAAGTCGCATGGGCATGAATGGTATAGCGCGAATCGGTGAAGAGGACCACGCGCTCTTCTGTCACCAAAACAGTCCCATTTGATCCCCAGAAACCTGTCAAATAGTAGACATTTTTCAAGTTGTTAATGAGGACAGCTTTTAGATCCTGTGCCTTCATTTTAGTTCGTAGATTTGTAATTCGTTGGTTCATTGTAATTTCCCTTTCAAATACTGTCCTGTAAAGCTAGCTGGGTTGCTGGCTACTTCTTCTGGTGTCCCTGTTGCAATAATGGTACCACCACCGACACCACCTTCTGGTCCTAAGTCGATGATATGATCCGCTGTCTTAATCACATCCAAGTTGTGCTCAATGACCAAAACGGTATTGCCATCATCCACAAAGCGTTCCAAGACCTTGAGCAAACGAGAGATATCCTCTGTATGAAGACCTGTTGTCGGCTCATCCAAAATATAGAAGGACTTACCAGTTGAGCGCTTATGAAGCTCTGAAGCCAACTTCATCCGCTGGGCTTCTCCTCCGGAAAGTGTCGTTGCCGGCTGTCCCAGGGTCACATAGCCTAAGCCGACATCCTTGATGGTTTGTAATTTGCGATTGATCTTTGGAATGTGTTTAAAGAAATCGACTGCATCATTGACGGTCATGTCCAAAACCTGGGAGATATTCTTTTCTTTATAGTGAACTTCCAGGGTTTCACTGTTGTAGCGGCGGCCATGGCAGACTTCACACGGTACATAGACATCCGGTAGGAAATGCATCTCAATCTTGATAATACCATCTCCCGAACAAGCCTCACACCGGCCCCCTTTGACATTGAAACTAAAGCGGCCTTTTTTGTAGCCTCTAATCTTGGCTTCATTGGTTTGGGCAAAGAGATCGCGAATGTCGTCAAATACACCTGTATAGGTAGCTGGATTGGAGCGTGGAGTGCGGCCAATCGGGCTCTGGTCGATATCGATTAGTCGATCAATGTGCTCGACACCTGAAATGGTTTTGTATTTCCCTGGTTTCTCCGAATTACGATTCAATTTTTGCGCCAGCGTCTTTTTCAAAATGCTGTTAACTAAGGTTGACTTCCCTGAACCAGAAACGCCAGTGACAGCAATGAACTTACCTAGCGGGAAGCGCGCTGTCACATCTTTTAAGTTATTTTCAGCGGCCCCTGTCAGCTCGATAAAGCGTCCGTTCCCTACCCGCCGTTCAGTTGGTACTGGAATGGCCCGTTTACCAGAAAGATACTGACCAGTGATGGATTTGCTATTGCGGGCTACCTGCTTAGGCGTTCCAGCCGCAACAATCTCGCCTCCAAAGACTCCAGCCCCTGGACCGACGTCGATCAAGTAATCAGCTTCTCTCATGGTATCCTCATCGTGTTCAACGACGATCAAGGTATTTCCCAAATCACGCATCTTCTTAAGACTAGCAATCAGGCGATCATTGTCCCTCTGGTGAAGACCGATCGAAGGCTCATCCAAGATATAGAGAACTCCTGAGAGGTTGGAACCAATCTGGGTAGCCAAGCGAATGCGCTGACTCTCTCCCCCAGATAGAGTCCCGGCCGAGCGAGAAAGGGTCAGATAACTCAAGCCAACATTGTTCAAGAAGCTCAAGCGATCCTTGACTTCTTTGAGAATCGGACGAGCAATGGTCTCTTCATTCTTGGTTAATTTGAGATCGGCAATCACCTTAAGATGGTCCTCAATGGACAAGTCAGAGATTTGCCCGATATGCAGCCCCTTCTCTCCTCCTACCCGGACAGACAAGGCCTGGTCATTCAAGCGATAACCATGGCAGGTGGCACAAGTCAATTCATTCATGTAGGACAACATCTGATTGCGGGTGAAGTCACTAGAAGTTTCGTGGTAGCGGCGATTGATGTTGGTGACGACTCCTTCAAAAGGAATGTCAATATCGCGAACCCCACCAAATTCATTCTCATAATGGAAATGGAACTCCTTGCCATCAGACCCATAAAAAATTAAGTGGCGGTCTTCTGGAGATAAGTCTTCAAAGGGCTTGTCCATATCAATCCCAAACTGGATCATGGCCTGCTCCAACATCTGAGGATAGTAATTAGAGGAAATCGGGTTCCAGGGTGCAAGCGCTCCTTCACGGAGAGTCTTGCTAGAAT
>NZ_JBKQBL010000001.1:173958-181900 GCF_046824975.1 Streptococcus intestinihominis
CTGGAACAACCAAATCCAAGTCCACCTCGAGCTTGATCCCTAGTCCATCACAATCTGGACAAGAGCCAAAGGGGGCATTAAATGAAAAGAGACGAGGTTCCAATTCAGGGACGGTAAAGCCACATACTGGGCAAGCATAATGCTCTGAAAAGAGCAGTTCATTGTCGTCCATGGTATCAATGACCACGTAACCATCTGCGATCCGGAGGGCTGCTTCTACAGAGTCAAAGAGACGAGAACGAATGCCGTCTTTGATGACAATCCGGTCTACAACAACCTCGATGGTGTGCTGCTGACTTTTTGATAACTCTGGGACCTCTGTCACATCAAAAATCTCACCATCCACACGCACCCGAACATAGCCGTCTTTTTGGACCTTTTCGATGATCGTCTTGTGCTGGCCTTTTTTCTTGCGAACAATGGGAGCTAAGATTTGCAGGCGTTGGCGCTCCGGCAGTTCCAAAACTTTGTCTACAATCTGCTCGACCGAAGAAGCGGTAATCGCCCCATGGCCATTGATACAGTAGGGAGTCCCCACACGAGCATATAGAAGGCGTAAGTAATCGTTGATTTCCGTTGTCGTTCCAACCGTTGACCGCGGATTCTTGCTGGTTGTTTTTTGGTCAATGGAAATGGCGGGACTTAAGCCATCAATCGAGTCCACATCGGGTTTTTCCATATTTCCTAAAAACTGACGAGCATAGGCTGATAGACTCTCTACATAACGTCTTTGTCCTTCTGCATAGAGAGTGTCAAAGGCTAAGCTCGATTTCCCAGAACCCGATAGACCAGTAACCACGACCAGCTTGTCTCGAGGGATTTCAACATCAATATTTTTTAAATTATGAGCACGCGCTCCATGAATGACAATTTTATCGAGCATTTCTTCCACTTTTCATCAATTTATTTATCCTTCATTATATCAAATTTTTCAACATTCTTTTATCCAAAAGCGTGCTTTTTCTGTTATAATGTTAAGGTGTAAAAAAACAAGGGGAGGCACCATGAAACAGGTCTTTTTATCAACAACGACTGAATTTAAAGAAATAGAGACACTGGAACCCGGTAGCTGGATCAACCTTGTCAATCCTTCCCAAAGTGAATCGATGGAAATCGCCTCTGCTTTTAACATCGATATTGCTGACTTACGGGCACCACTCGATGCGGAAGAAATGTCTCGTATGACCATCGAAGATGAGTATACCTTGATCATCGTAGACGTTCCCATCAAGGAAGAACGGAACAATCAGACCTACTATGTCACCATCCCTTTGGGAATCATCCTAACAGAAGAGGCCATCATCACCACTTGCTTGGAAGAGTTGCCTCTTCTAGATACTTTTATCAATCGTCGCTTGCGGAATTTCTATACCTTCATGCGATCCCGCTTCATCTTCCAGATTCTTTATCGCAATGCTGAGCTTTATTTGTCTGCGCTTCGTACCTTGGATCGTAAAAGCGAGCAGATTGAAAGCCAATTGCACAAATCGACGCGTAATGAAGAGCTGATTGAGTTGATGGAGCTGGAAAAGACCATTGTCTACTTCAAGGCCTCTTTGAAAACCAATGAGCGCGTGATCAAGAAATTGACCAGCGCTACTAGTAACATCAAGAAATACCTGGAAGACGAGGATCTCTTGGAAGATACCTTGATCGAGACCCAACAGGCCATCGAGATGGCGGATATTTATGGAAACATCCTCCACTCCATGACCGATACCTTCGCATCGATCATCTCCAACAACCAGAATAACATCATGAAGACCTTGGCCATGGTAACCATCGTCATGTCCATCCCAACCATGATTTTCTCAGCCTACGGGATGAACTTCAAGAACAATGATCTTCCGCTCAACGGGGAACCTAATGCCTTTTGGCTCATTATCTTTATCGCCTTCGCCATGACCGGCTCCCTCGTCGTCTACCTCATCCATAAAAAATGGTTCTAACACCTACAAATATAACTAAGGAGTATGTATGTCTCAATTTGATTTGACCCAATTAAGTAAGAAAAACCAAGAATTCGTTCGTATCGCTAAACACCAATTGATTGAAAATGGCAAAACGGAAGAAGAGGCTACCAGCCTGATTGAAGAGATTCTTCCAGCTATCTTTGAAAACCAACCAAAAGGAGTAACGGCGCGAACTCTCTTTGGAGCGCCAACTGTTTGGGCCAATGCATTTAGCAATCAGGAACGCTATGAAAAAGAGCATCCAAAAGAAAATGATACTCCTCTTCTCATGATTACGGATTCCTTCCTTCTCGTCTTCGGTCTCTTTGCTGCGATTTCAGCCTTCATGAACTTATTTGCACCTCAGGGAACTACTTATGGACTTCTCACCTTGACTCTTGGTAGCTTGGCTGGTGGGGTTGTGCTCTATTTGATGTATTACTACTTCTATCAGTACTACGATGTTTCAAAACGTGGCATGAAACGTCCGGCTCTAACCAAGTCACTTCCTATCTTAATGTTGGCGATGATTCTTTGGGTGGTGATTCTCATGGTCACTGCTCTGCTCCCACAATTCCTCAACCCGCGTGTACCAAACTGGTTCATGCTCTTACTCGGTGGTGGGGCTCTTCTTCTCCGCTACTACTTGAAGAAAAAATACAATATCAAGAGTGCCAATACAGCACCTCAACGACGCTAAACAAAAACGGATGAAGTTTTCATCCGTTTTTGTTTTACTACATTTCCGTGTTCAACCTTTTTGAAAAATAGAGAACTAAGTCATCATCGTTTTCACAAGAACTGTAAGGGGCCAAGGGCTGATCCCTAAACCAAATTCCAGATCCATCTGGGATATACCCCCGTTTAACATAAAGCCTTTGAGCCGGGCCATAACCCGAGTGTAAACCAACCCCTAAAGTAACAATCTCTGACAGTAGCCCGACTCTTTTTTCCGCCTCCTCTAGGAGTTGATTTCCAATTCCTCGATTTCTAAATGGCTCAAAAACATTAAAATCAGTTAGTTCAGGATAGACTCCCACGAAAGGACCGTGCTTGGCATCAGGCAATATAGTGATATAACCTGCCACAAATCCATCCGACTCAGCTACTAATACGTCCCTCTCTCCATTCTCCTGATCCTGCAAATAGCTGGTCAAGATATCCTCTCTACCCGGCCACCCTTGATGGATAAAGGCTTGAGAGATCTCTTCAATATCAGATTTCATCATCCTTCTGATGATCGTACTTTCCTTCATGTTGCGCTCCTTGATACATTTCTCCCCTCATTATAGCATGATTAGAGCTTGGGAAAGGTCAAAGAGGTCCCCCGGACCTGAAAAAAAGACCCGTAAGGGTCTTTTCTTTAATCTTCGTTTACGAAAGGCATCAAAGCCATTACGCGAGCGCGTTTGATAGCTGTTGTTACTTTACGTTGGTTCTTCGCTGAAGTTCCAGTTACACGACGAGGAAGGATTTTCCCACGTTCTGAAACGAAACGGCTAAGAAGCTCAGTATCTTTGTAATCAACATATTCAATTTTGTTTGCTGCGATGTAATCAACTTTTTTACGGCGTTTGAATCCGCCACGACGTTGTTGAGCCATGTTTATTTCTCCTTTATAGTTTTAATTCGTTAAACCCATTCTTAGAATGGTAGATCGTCATCCGAGATGTCCATTGGATTAACTCCGAATGGATTGTCATCACGTCCAAAGTTTGGTGTTGCATTAGATGGTTCAGATCCTCCAAAGCTTGGAGCTGCATTTCCTGCAAATCCTCCAGCAGAGGCATAACCACCACCTGCTTGTCCTTCACGATTCGCGCGGCTTTCCAACAATTGGAAGCTGTCCGCTACGACTTCAGTGACATAAACACGTTGACCTTGCTGATTCTCATAATTACGAGTCTGGATACGACCTGTAATCCCAACTAAGGCACCCTTTTTAGCCCAATTTGCTAAATTTTCAGCTTGTTGACGCCAAATCACACAGTTGATAAAGTCCGCATCTCGTTCACCATTTTGGTTTTTAAAATTACGGTTAACAGCGAGTGAGAATGTCGCAACAGCCTGATTTTGAGGGGTATAACGAAGTTCAGCATCTCGAGTCATACGACCTACAAGTACAACATTGTTAATCATTAGTCACCTTCTTTATTCGTTAGGGCTTACGCGTCAACTTTTACGATCATGTGACGAAGAATGTCACCGTTGATTTTTGAAAGACGGTCGAACTCGTTAAGAGCTACATCGTCGTTCGCTTCAACGTTTACGATGTGGTAAAGTCCTTCACGGAAATCTTGGATTTCGTATGCAAGACGACGTTTTTCCCAATCTTTTGATTCAACAACAGTTGCACCGTTGTCAGTCAAGATAGAGTCAAAGCGTGCTACCAAAGCGTTTTTAGCTTCTTCTTCAATGTTTGGACGAATAATATAAAGAATTTCGTATTTAGCCATTGATATGTTCCTCCTTTTGGTCTAATGACCCCAAGTCATTGCAAGGGGTAAGTGAGGTTTGCTCACAAGAAACTATTATACCAGACTTTAGGATAGAAGGCAAGTGAAAATACGTTCTCTTCATTCTTTTTAAAAAGATTTCTTTTTCTACTATTACTCTCTATAATTTTTTACAGCAAGGGAATCTCTTCCTTTCCTTAAAGAAAACTGATATCAGTTAGCTTTAAGAAAGAGCCGTTATACTACCTTCATCACAAACAAGAAACGAGGAACGGTTATGAATTATTTAGTCATCCCTGCTTATCAACCCGATCAAAAACTTCTCAAACTGGTTCATAAATTAAGAGAAAAATGTGACTTCTCCATTATCGTTGTGGACGATGGTAGTTCTGAGGAGTGCCAAGCTATTTTTGAAAAATTAGACGGGCTAGCTACAGTCCTTCACCACGAAGTGAACCTTGGAAAAGGAGGGGCTCTCAAAACAGCCTACACCTACATTCAAGAGCAAGGGCAATACGGGACAGTCATCACTGCCGATGCTGATGGCCAACATAAGGTATGGGATATCTTCCGCGTGGCCAATCAGTCACAAGAAAATCCGAACCAATTGATTTTAGGGGCACGCGCCTTTTCAGGCAAGGTTCCTTTACGTTCTGCTTTTGGAAATAAGTTGACCCGCTTCTTGTTCAAGCAACAAACAGGGGTCCCTGTGACGGATACGCAGACTGGACTTCGAGCCTTTACAACTAACATGATTCCCTTTATGTTAGAAATTGAGGGGCAACGGTATGAGTACGAAATGAATGTGCTCCTTGCAGCGAGCAAGTCCTTCCCCATCTTGGAAGTTCCGATTGAAACAGTCTATATCAATGACAATGAAGGGTCCCACTTCCGCCCTGTTCGAGACGGCCTCATGATCTACAAGGACATGTTCAAGTTTGCCCTCTCTTCCCTGAGTAGCTTTATCGTGGACTACCTGGTCTACGCCTTCTTCCTTTTCGTGATGATGGCTGTGCCGATTAGTCTCCGGATCCTCCTTGCAAACGGGATCGCTCGTGTGACCAGCTCCATCTTTAACTACTCGACCAATAAACGTCTCGTCTTTAAGAACAAAGACAGCGTGGCCCGAACCGGAAGTGGTTACTTGGGACTTGCTATTGGACTCTTTATTCTCGATACCCTCTTGATTCGACTCTTCTATACAAGCTTCGGTCTCCATTTGCTTCTCAGCAAGGTGATTGTCGGACTCTTGCTCTTCGTCGTCTCATGGTTGATTCAGAAAAAAATCATTTTCAAGGAAAGGACTGCACCTACTCATGAAATTCTTTAAAAAATCTTATACCTATGCTGCTTGTTTTGGTATCCTGCTAACAAGCTCCTTCAGCTATTCTATGCTCAAGACCTTTGTCTTATCGGATGCTATCCAAACAGTCAAAGCTACGACTACTGATACTAAAGTTGCTGAACAAGCTGCGGCATCCGCTACCACAACAGATAGCAGTTACTCCGATGACAATATCCAGGTAAACTTGACAGAAAAAACAGTTGAAAATACCCAGGTTTACATTGCAGATATTACAGTCAGCTCCTCAGACTATCTCAAGACGGCTCTAGCCCAAAACACCTATGGAACAAACGTGACAGCCAAGACATCTGTCACGGCAGCTAATAATAATGCTATTCTAGCCGTCAATGGTGACTACTACGGAGCCAATAGTACCGGCTATGTCATCCGAAACGGAGTGGTTTATCGCGATACGGTTCGGGAAGACTCTAGCAATGGCGACCTAGCCATTTATAAGGATGGTTCCTTCAAGATTATCTACGAGGATGAAATCTCAGCTGAGCAATTGGTCAAAGATGGGGTCGTCAATCTCCTTGCCTTCGGACCTTCCTTAGTCGAAGATGGAGAAATTACCGTCGATACTAACTCAGAGGTGGGACAATCCATGTCTTCGAACCCACGAACAGCCATCGGGATCATCGATGAAAACCACTACATTATTGTCGTCTCAGATGGGCGGACTTCAGAGAGTGAAGGTCTCTCCCTCTACCAATTAGCTGAAGTGATGAAATCTTATGGCGTTAAAACAGCCTATAACCTGGATGGTGGTGGATCTTCTACACTTTACTTCAATGGCCAGGTTATGAACAAACCAACAACAAATGGTACTATTTCAGAAAGGGCGGTGAGTGACATTGTCTACATCGGTTACTAATCCTATTAAACAACGGTTGAAAAAGACCATCCTCTGCTACACTCTGATCTCAGCTTTCTTCTTTGTCGGAAGTCGCATCTACGAACACTTTAGTTTTGGGGAGACCTCTGCTTTCATGCACTACCTCTTCTTGATTCCTTTGATTGGTGGTGCCCTACTAGTGGCTATCCAGTTAGTGATTAAAGGTCTTTCTCGAATCACTCTCAACCTTTGGAACTCAGCGGTTGCTACGGCAACTACGGGGGCCCTCTACCGAGGCATTGTCAATCTATCGGGTCGTTCGACAACTCTGGACCAACCCTACTATTATGTCGCAGGGATCTTCCTAGCCCTCGCCCTCATCAGCCTCTTCTTTGTCCGTAGTGTCTGGGTGGAAGAAATGGGAGTGAACACTTAATCAACTATTGATAAAATGTCGTAGTCAATATAGGCTACGCTTTTTTATAGGTTTCTTCTTAAGAATAGTAAAAAAGGAAGTCCTCCTAAAGAGGAATCTTCCTTTTTTATTAGTTTTCTTCACGTTTTTTGCTGACAAGCATTCCTGCCAAGGCAAGTGAAGTCATACCAAGGAGGCTGAGGACTGTTGAAACCAAGTCTTCTTGACCTGTTTTTGGAAGACCGGTTACTGGTGTAGATGTAACTACAGCTTCTTGAGCACCTGTATGATAGGTAACAGCGACTGGTTTAACCTTGTCTGATTCTTTGCTTTCTGATTCAGTTGGTTGAACTGTTGGTTCGGTTGGCAGCACTGGAGCTACAGGAGTTGCTGGATCCACTGGTGCTACGATCGCTCCACCGTACTCTTCTTGGCTAGCTTTGACGAAAGATAGAAGATGGAAATTGATCTGATTGGCCACTTCATAAAGGAAATCATTTTCCGATGCACGATAGCCTGCCGGGAGTTCCACATGGACACGATAAGATCCGTTCATCAGCATGGTCTCAAAGCGTTGCAAATCATAGATGCTTTGTGGAAGAAGGCGACTAATACCGTCTTTGCCTACCACTTTTACGACCGTGCCTATCGGAACTGGCTGATCAAATCCAATAGTGAGTTTATTTTCATCTAAATAGTGGAAGGCAAAGGTCACTTTCGGCTGTGGATTTTCAGGTGAAATGGTCACCTTCTTCACCAGTTCTGTTCCCCAATCATAATGGTAATCCGATAAGGTGATTTTGACTGTATAAGTACCGAAAGGCAAGTCTGGGAAGGTACCGCCATTGTAGGAAGCATTGAACTCTCCTTCCACAACCCGCCCTTGGTTATCCACTACCTGGTAACGAACGACAGATGGATAATAAGAAATCACTTCTC
>NZ_JBKQBL010000001.1:181948-190896 GCF_046824975.1 Streptococcus intestinihominis
CACTGCTATCTTTAAAGACGACCTCTAATGTCCCCTTTTCAGCCTTCGGTTTTTCAGTCTCTGTCTCGGTTGGTTGTTCATCTGAGCTGGCTTCATTCGTTGGGGGTGTTGCCTCTATTTTCTTCCCTTCAATGTCCATCTCAGTGGTATTGTAGACCTTATCCCAAATGCTATAACGGACAGTAGAGAGGTCTACCCCTTCTGGAAGCTGATAACTGCCGTCCTCTTGAGGTTCCAAGGCTACTGTTTCTCCGTCCTTGACGTAGGACAGATAAGTTCCTGCCAGGCCACTACCGGTTTCAATCACCTTACCTGGACGGAAAATCCGGGTCTTTGGATCGTACTGAGCACTTCCAGTCTCTATGCTTGGAGCCGTATTGTCAATCTTAACCTTGAAGTTGAGTTCTTGTTGTTTGGCTCCTGAAGCAGTCGGACGGTAGGTAATCACAAATTGGTATTCTCCATCTGGCAATTGTTTGCCATCTTTGTCCAAGCCTTCCCAAGAGATTTCATAAAACTCTTCACTGCGATTCCCAATCCGGTAACTCCAGTCGGTCTTTCGATGCACTTCATTTCCAACTTCGTAAATCGGGTTGGTACGAGCTGTGTCATCCTTCTTGTAGACAGAAAGATGGACATTTTCGACATTGCGAAGCATGACGGCCTTTACCTTGACGCTATCAAAGCTGGAATCATTATTTGGAGAGAAGTAGAGTTGGTCCCCATCAAAGTTATCCCCATCCTGACCTAGAGTTTTGGCTACAGACTCCCCATTTTCATAGACATAACTGATCAAAGAAGTAAAGTGGTTGTCTGGGTGACGCTCTGGTGTTTCTGGGACCTTTTCATCTGGATAGTCTGTCTTGTCCTTGTAGTAGTAAAATGGCTTATCACTACCTGTATATTCGTAGATAGGCTTTTCGATCCCGCGAAGATTTTGGTATTCTCCATGGAAGCCAACATAAGGGAGACTAACCAGATGTTTGTTACTGCTGGCATCTTTGACAAGTACAAAACCTTCTAAGAAATAACCATTTGGCATTTGCTTGCTGAGCTCTTCCTTGTACTTGCTCGCGTCAACTGACACGTGGATTGTCCGCTGACCATTGGCTGGAATCGTGATGGTTTCCTTGCCATCTAGGGTTTCTAACAGACGCGGATGAAGGGTGAATTTGCCATCCTGAACTTGGTCTGTCTGAAGGGTGGTTTCATAGTGGATAGACTTATCTTGATTGGAAAGATTGTGGATGGTTACATCAAACTCAAAGGTATCAGTGACATTGCCAAGTGTTAGACTGCTTTTTGCATCTTTGGCTGTTACATAGAGATCCCCTAGAGCTGCAGCTGTAACATCCATAACCCCTGCTCCCTGTTGACGTACAGAGGAATAAGCCTTGGTTTCCTCATCCACATGCGGAACGGCCGTACTCATGGTCATTTGTTTGACAAGAACTTGCAACTGTTCTGGGCTGAGATGAGGGAAGCGCTCCTTCAAGGCTTGTTTCACCAGTACAGTGGCTCCTGCTGCATGGGGAGAGGCCATACTGGTTCCCCTATCCATATAGTACTCTCCATTATTAACAGATGAATAGATCATACCTCCTGGAAGGGTGACATCTGGTTTGAGGTCGCCATCAGCTGATAGCCCCCAAGAGGAGAAGTCGGATAATTGATTAGCCGCATCATAAGGCACACGTTTGAATTTGTTGGCAATATGGAGCTGGTAGTCATTGGCATGTTGAGCTAGGACACTTCCAGCATCGTGCCCAATGACCCCAACTGGGAATCGCTCTCCAAGTCCTTCTAAGTCAAATCCTATGGGATTATTGCCCTGCTCCTCGGTCTGATAAAAGATCACACCTGTTGCTCCAGCTCTTTTAAGTTCTTTGATCTTATCCACATCAGAAACTTCGCCACCTCGTTCAGTAAGGACTAAGTGACCATTGATGCTATCAGCTTGGTAGTGATCGATCCCTCCCTTTTCCACATGGAGATAGCTTTGAGGGGTCGTCGTACGAAAGGCGTCGCGTTCTACAAAGGAGTGCATCGGAATTTTGCCATCTGGGAAGTCTTTTGAACCTTTTAATGCTTCTACTGTCAGGCTTGCTTCTGTCGACTCATGCTTGGTCAGACTATTAATCGAAGCGACCGAAAGGACATTGGGATTGACAGAAGGGGTCCCTGTCATTCCATAATCTGGTGTGCTTGCAAGTGGCTTGCTGTGCCAGAAGCCATTGGTGGCCATATTGGTAGAAGCAACTGTAATGGTTACTCCCGCCTTTCTTGCTGCATCAAAGGCTTGGCGCGTGATTTCTCCAACATCATAAATAGAGCCTGATGCAGTTCCTAAACTCATATTGATGGAATCAGCCCCTAATTTGATGGCATCTTCTACCGCCTTGGTATAGATGAAATTTTGAACCTGCCCGCCCTTAGTATCTGAGAAAACACGTAAAAACATGAGCTGGGCTTCTGGAGCGACACCTCGGATAATTTCACCATTTGGGGATGGTTGAGAGGCATTCCCCACAGCCGTTCCTGCCACGTGGGCTCCGTGAGAGATTGGATCGTCTTCTTTAACATTATCATTCATATCACTATAGTTGTGAACGTAGACGACTTTATTGTTGTACCATTTTCCGTAAGTGATGCCTGCTTTTTTCTTGGCTTCTTCAATTTCTGCTTCACTCTTGTACTTGGCCTTACTGATATCTGTCAGGCGGAAAATATCGTGTGCCGGATCCACCCCTGAATCGATAACTGCTACAACCTGTCCCTGACCTTTGATGCCTTTATCCCAGAGTGGCTGTAAATTGATGAGGCTATTTTCTTCACTGACCTTGGTCGTAGTTGAAGCTGGTGATGCAGGAGCAGGCTGGTCCTCCGCTACTCTGGTCCGACCGAGTGGAGCATAATCTACGGCATCTACACGTGCTAGTCCCCGGATCTTTTTAGCATCTCCATAGGTCGTCTCTAGAGCCAGTCCATTAAAGAGCAAATTAACGTCATACAATTTTTTGAACTGAATGGATTGTCTTTCAAGTTCTTTCAAAAATTGTTCATGATCTTGGTTGGTTTGCTGGATACGAGCTTCTTTTGAAGTCGGAGATCCTGCTCCACTTCCATCCGAAACCTTTTCTTTCAGGCGAACTAGGACCTCGACTGGACTTGCATCTTCTAGAGTTTCTTTAGCTACTTCCTTGGGAGTGTCCGTCGCAACAACTTCAGGATTGTCTTTTGGCCTTGCAATAACAGAAGGGGACAAGGACTTTTCTTCTTTTAAGTGCTCATTTGAAGGAATGCTAGCAACTGAAGAAGTGTTCTGGGGTTGCTTTGCCTGGTCCTTCCCCTCTGTCTCTGCTGGAGCAGGGACAACGGAAGCCGATTCTTCTACTGGTACAGCAGGGATATCTTCCTTAGCAGCAACGATTGGCGGCTCTGTTGCCTTTTCATCTGTCGTTGTGCTATCGGATACTAGTACCGAAGAATCTACTGCTGTTGGAGTCGGTGTTACAGTATCGGCTGAAGCCACCGATCCCATAAAGACCATACCAATCAAGACTGAAGCAACTCCAACCGCATATTTACGGATGGAAAAACGTTGTTGTCGATGAAATTCCATAAAAACTCCTTTTTATATACTTGGTTAAGTCAGCTCTTACACCACCTTAACCCAACTCGATTCTCTCTACTAAGAGATAGTTATACTTGATCTGGATGATTTTTCTTCATTCGGATCACACCGAAAGTGAGAAGAAGAACCATAAAGCCTACAATCCCTAGCTGCTCATTTTCCTGTCCTGTTTTTGGTAGAGAAGTGACTGGTCGATGAGTGACTTGCTGAGCCTCCTGATCCATTTCGGTTTCACCTTTTTGTGTCATAGGTAACGGTTGAGGAGTGACTTGTTGAGCCCCCTGATCTATTTCTGTTTTACCTTTTTGTGTCATAGATGACAGTTGGGGAGTGGATGGGACAGTTGGATTTTCCACCTGTTCTTCTGAGACTTCTACAAAACTGGTCAAGTAGCGATTGATGCCATTAGTTACTGTATAGACGAAATCATTTTCTACTGCCCGATAACCTTTTGGCAGTTCAATATGGATCTGATACTCTCCATTGATTAGGATGCTTTCAAATGTCTTTGGTTCATATAGGGTTTGATCCAACTCCACTTTTTGCCCAGTCTTCCGATCAATAGCAAAGACGCGGGTTCCATCTGGAAGTTCTTTATCAAAGACGAGGTCAAAGCGATTTTTATCGATATAGTGGTAGACAAATTTGACCACTCCTTCAGGGTGCTCCTTGCTCAGTTCGACTGTCACAGTGGTTGGAGATACCCAAGAGTAATTTTGATCTTGGCCGACAACTTTTACAGTATAGGTCCCAAATGGAAGACTTGGTAGTGGGTCTTCGTAATAGCTGTTAAATTCCTGGTCAACCCGATTTCCCTTGCTATCAAAGACTTGGTAACGCATCATTTCTGGGTATTGATTGGTTGCCTCGCCTTTTTCATCTACAATTTGTACCTCTAGGCGACCGACGGTTGCTTGGCTGGTCGCAGCTATCGGGCTTGCTTCCTCCGTCCCTGATTTTTCTGTCGTTTTTTCTTCTGAAACAGTATTACCATCCAAGGTTAAGGTGTTGGTATTGTTGACCTGGTCCCAAATATAGAAGCGCACAGTTTTTAGATCTACTCCTTCTGGAATAGAGTAAGTTCCATCTTCATTTGGACTAATTTCCACTTCCTGACCATCTTTTTGGTAGGAGAGGTATTTCCCAGCTAGCCCACTACCCGTTTCAATAATCTCACCTGGCTTAAAGATACGAGTTGCTGGATCAAAGAGATCCTTGGTATTAGCCAGTTGTGGCACTTGCTTATCGACTCGGACTTTTAGAACAATCTCTTGAGGTTTGGCACCTGGTGTGCTTGGACGATAAGTGACTACATATTGATAGTCCCCATCTGGCACTAGCTGATTGTTATTGTCCTTGCCTGCCCACTGAGTTGCATAAAGAATCTTACTACGGTCATTAATTCGCCAACCATAGTCGGATTTCTTCTGACTTTCATTGCCTTGTTCAAAAATAGGGTGCTCGCGTTTGAGGTCATCTGCACGATAGACCGACAAATGAATATTGTCTACATTTCTCAAAACTACTGCATTGAGCTTGACACTATCATAGGAACCATCATCATTTGGCGAGAAGACTAGTTGGTTTCCATCATAATGCCCGTCTTTTTCTCCTAGAACAACCTGTACTTCTTTACCCCCACGCCAAATAGTGCTGACCAAGGCTGTAAAGTGATCTCCTGAGTCTTTTTCAGGTTTATCTGCTTTTTCATTTGCATAATAATAGAATGGTTTTTCATCCCCAGTGAAGGCATAGATAGGCTTTTCGATACCTGGTAAGTCCTGATACTGCCCTTTGAAGCCGATATATGGAAGACTGACAAGGTCTTTCTTGGTTTTGGTATCTTTAAAGAAGACAAATCCTTCTAAAAAGTAACCATTCTTCATTTGATTGGTGAGTTCACTTGTAAAGGCACTGGTATCTACAGAAATTGGAACTGTCACACTTCCCATAGCTGGAACATGAATGTTTTTTTCTCCCACTTGATCCAATAGCTGACGCATCTTCAAGCTAATGCGACCATTTTCCACCTGATCAGTATTGACGACCGTATGATAAGCGAGGTCTTTTGCTTCTGAGCTTAGGTTGTGCACCGTAACCTCGAACGTAAAGGTATCCTTGACATTGCCAAGCGTCAAACTGCTGTTTGTTCCTTTTCCACCTGTTACAAAGACATCCCCAAAAGCTGCAGCTGCAGCATCCATGAGACCAGATCCTTGTTGACGGACAGATGAGTAGCTCTTACTTTCCTGATCAAAATGAGGTCTGGCTGTACTCATGACTAATTGGCGCAAAAGCGTATGGATTTGCTCTGGACTGTAAGTTGGGAACCGCTGTTCTAGAGCTTGCTTGATCAAGGCTGTTGCCCCTGCTGCATGGGGCGTCGCCATACTAGTCCCTTCATCCATATCATACAAACCATCTGGAATCGCTGAATAGACCATTCCACCAGGTAAAGTAACGTCTGGCTTTAGTTTTCCTTCTGCAGAAAGCCCCCAACCCGTAAAGAAGAGCATCTTGTTTGCTTCACTATAAGGTACTTTCTTGACTTCTTGGTGGAAGATGAGCTCGTAGTCTCCAGCATGAGCAGCTAGCTCTTTTCCGATAGCATGGTTCAAGACGCTGACCGGATAGAAGGAACCCCAATAGCCCATCGGAAGTTTTTGGAGGCTATCTCCTTGCTCTTCATTCTGATAAACCAAAACACCTTTTGCACCTGCTTGTCTGAGGGCATTGACCTTCTCTTCATCCGTCACATCCCCGCCACTCTCAACCAGAGCAATTTTTCCTTTCACCGCAGCATTTCGGTAAGTATCTACTCCACCTTTTTGAACTGAAACATAGGACTGAGGACCTTCTGCTGGGAAAATCAGTCGATAGACAGGGAGATCTACGAGGCCATTTTGGAATTCTTTCTTATCCTTTAGAGCCGGGATTTCCAGACGCATGGTCGTTTCGTGATTGATCTGATTATTGAAGGCACCAATAGCTAGAACCCCATCTTCAATGGCGGGTTCATCAATCGTTCCAGTATCCGGCGCATCTGCTTTTGGCTTAGCCTGCCAGTATCCACTCACGGCGTAATTCCCTGCTGCAGCATTGATGACAACACCGGCTTTACGAGCGAATTCGAAGGCTTGACGGGTTAAGGGATTGGTATCTGCTTCAGACCCATTGACCCCACCAAAACTCATATTGATGGTATCTGCACCTAGCTTGACCGCATCTTCAACGGCCTTGGCTACGATAAAGCCCTGTTCTGTCATACCTTTCTTATCAGAGAAAACACGCATAAAGATAAGCTGAGCTTCTGGTGCGACACCCTTTAGATATTCACCAGTTGGCACAGGTTTTGTCGCATTCCCAACAGCCGACCCTGCCACGTGGGTCCCATGCGAACGTGGATCGTCTTCTCGAATCTCATCGTTCATATCTGAATAATTATAGGCATAAACCACCTTATCGTTGTACCACTTTCCATAAGTGATACCTGCCTTTTTCATAGCAGCTTCCATCTGCTCTTTATTCTGGTATTTGGCTTTGCTTTTATCCGTTAAACTAAAGAAATTATGGTGGACATCAAGGCCCGTATCTAAAACGGCTACCACCCGACCTTGGCCCTTGATTCCTTTGTCCCAGAGAGGCTGTAAATTGATCAACTCATTTTCATCACTAACTTTTGTAGGAAGTAGGGTATTCTGCTTCATTGCGCTAGGCTGTGCATCCGCCTGAGCCGTTAAGGGAGTAATTTCTACCTTTTCCACACGCGCTAACTGACGAATCTTCAAGGCATCCTTGTACTTGGTTTCTAGAACGAAACCATTAAAGATCAGATCAAAATCGGCTAATTTCGTATATTCAATGCCTTTTTCCTTTAGTTCATTTAATACCGCTTCCTTGATTGGTGCATTATCCTTGATCTGCTCTGCAATACTGAGAGGAGCCGTTGCATCTTGTTTCTTGGTCTCCAAACGCACCAAGGCCTGAACACGGCTTTCATCTACTACGGTTGCTGAGGTAGCTTCTTTATTGGCTACTACCTGAGGTGCTGAAATAGTGCGATCTTCTTGCTCCTTCTTTTCAATACCATCTTTTTCAGGAATAGGGTTCGAAGCTGGATTGGTTTGAGTAGGGGAAGGGGCTATTTCAACAGTTTTCTCAGCCTTCGGTTGCTCTTGTGGAGAAGGTTCTTCCCTCCCTTTATCCGTCGATAAATCTTCGTTTGAGCCTTTATCCTGTCCTGCTGACAGATTCACCTCTTGGCTTTCTTCTTTTGCTACAATAGCAGGTACATCTACCTGTCCTTCCTGCTCCTGGGCTAAAACAGTCGCCCCACAAAAAAAGCATCCGACAAGCACTGATACTAAGCCGACTGCATATTTTCGTAAAGAAAAACGTTGTTGTCTGTCGCTCACCATAACCAGACCTCCTTTTAAATTTGTAAGCGGTTTCCGCACCTATATTTTAGTCCTAATCTTATGCAAAGTCAATGCAATCTAAAAAAATATACTATTTTATTGAATTTTGACAGATTTCTCTATCCAGTATTCGAGAATCTGTTTTTGCCAAGTAATATTTTCTGTACAAAGATATCTGCTTTAAAATTATAAAAAAAAGAAATCAGAATAATTTCTGATTTCTTTTGAAATAAACTTATTTATTTACATTTTCCCATTTCCAGTTGTGTACTTCTGGGATATCATCACCGTGTTCACGAATGTAGGCATTATGGAAGGCAATTGTCTCATCCATTTGAGTTGCAAATTCACTTGCTGCTTCTCCAAGAGCTGCATTGGCTGCATCTTGTGCCAAGTGGAAGCGATCCAATTCAGACATGACACGCATGTCGAATGGTGTTGTGATGTCTCCGTTTTCACGGTATCCATGCACACGCAAGTTGTGGTTGTGACGGTTGAAGAAGATGTCACGGATCATGCCTTCGTAACCGTGGAAGGCAAAGATGACTGGTTTATCAGTTGTGAAGACTTTGTCGAACTCTTCATCTGAAAGTCCACGCGCATCTACTGAAGGGTGACGCAATTTCAAGATATCTACAACATTGACAAAACGGATCTTCAATTCTGGGAACGCCTTATGCAAGATTGTGATGGCTGCAAGAGCTTCTAAGTTTGGCTCTGTACCTGCAGCTGCAATGACTACGTCTGGTTCTTCATCTGCTGAAACAGTTGAAGCCCAGTCGATCACTTTGTATCCTTCACGAACCAGTTCTTCAGCTTCAGCTGCTGAGTAGAATTGAGGACGTGGGTGTTTAGAAGAAACGATCAAGTTGATCACATCTTCTGCCTTGAAGGCT
>NZ_JBKQBL010000001.1:190929-198118 GCF_046824975.1 Streptococcus intestinihominis
TGGTCCATCACTGCAAGCAAGCTATTGGTATCTGCTGGCAAGTATTCACGGATGTATTCTGGAGTTTTCTCAGCCAAGTGAGTCAAGATACCTGGATCTTGGTGAGTGTATCCATTGTGGTCTTGTTGGAAGACCGTTGAAGTTGCAATCAAGTTCAAGGCTGGGTAGTTTTTACGCCATGTCGTGTGAGTCTTAGATTTACGCAACCATTTGAAGTGTTGAGTGATCATAGAGTCTACAACACGAAGGAATGATTCATAAGAAGCGAAGAATCCATGACGACCTGTCAAGACATATCCTTCAAGCATTCCTTCTGCTTGGTGCTCTGACAATTGAGAGTCAATCACACGTCCAGTAGGGCTCAAAGCTTCATCATAGTCAGGTTTCATACGTCCTAACCATTGACGGCTTGTACGTGTGAAGACTTCTTGAAGACGGTTTGATTTGGTTTCATCTGGTCCAAAGATACGGAAGTTGTCTGGGTTCGCATCCACAAGGTCTGCTGCATACTTACCAAACTCGATCATATCTTGTGCCATGATCGCACCTGGTGTTTCAATCTTGAAGGCATGTTTCTTCCAATCAGCAGTGTTCATTGGCTTGATCACACCTGCGTTTGTGATTGGGTTCATGGCCATACGACGGTCACCTTTTGGTGCGATTTCAGCAATCTCAGGAAGTAATTTACCGTTTTCATCAAACAATTCTTCTGGACGGTAAGATTCCAACCATGAAAGAAGGGCATCTACATGCTCCATGTGGTGAGCATCTACTGGGATTGGAACTTGGTGGGCACGGAATCCACCTTCGATTGGTGTTCCTTCCCAAGCTTTTGGTCCAGTCCAACCTTTCGGAATACGAGCAATCAAAACAGGGTATACCGGTTGAGTTGCTTCTGCTGCAGATCCTTTGCGAGCTTCTGCTTGGACTTTCTTGATTTCTTCAATTGCTTCATCCAATTTTTCTGCAAACAGAGCATGAGCTGCTGCATGGTCGTCAGAAATAGCGGTTACGTCAGCAAAGATTGGTTTCCAACCAAGACCTTCAAAGAAGAGGGCCAATTCTTCGTCTGTTTTACGTTCGAAGATTGTTGGGTTGTGGATCTTCCCACCGTTGAGGTAGAAGATTGGAAGAACAGCACCATCGTTGACTGGGTTCAAGAAGGTATTGGCTAACCAACCAGCCATCAATGGTCCAGTTTCCCCTTCACCATCACCGATTACTGTTGCAGCAATCACATCTGGATTATCCAGAACAGCTCCAGCTGCGTGTGACAATGCATAACCAAGTTCTCCACCTTCGTGGATAGATCCTGGAGTTTCAGGTGCCGCGTGAGATGCAATCCCTCCTGGGAATGAGAAGATTTTACATAGGTGTTTGAAACCTTCTTCATTTTGTGGGATATTTGGATTCAATTCGGTGTAAGAACCATCTAAGTAAGAGTTGGACACCATAACTTGTCCACCATGACCTGGTCCTTCAATGTAAAACATATCCAAGTCATACTTGTTGATTGCACGGTTCAAGTGTGCGTAGATAAAGTTTTGTCCTGGAACAGTTCCCCAGTGTCCGATTGGGTGAGCCTTCAAGTCGTTTTCAACCACTTCACGTTTCAACAATGGGTTGTCTTTCAAGTACATTTGAGCAGCTGAAATGTAGTTCGCTGCACGCCACCAAGCATCCACTTTATCCAAGTATGCTTTGCTGTTAAAATCAACAGTCATATTGTCTCCTCTCAAATTCTAGCTATGATTCTGATGAATTAGAATCCAGTGCAAGTATTTAGGTTATAAACATTCTGTATTACTAAATGAAAACAGAACGAGCGCGAACCAAATTTAATTCAATTCTTTTCTATTCTATCAATAATTTATCTTTTTGTATATAGAAAAAAATAAAAAAAATATAGTTTATTATAAAAAGTTGCAAAATTCTTTTATAATCAAACCATTTTCCCATCTTTTTACAATTATCTTTGGGGCTAAACTGCCTAAAACTCCTTGGGGATCAACTAGTTATAAATCTCCTTGTCACCTAAAATTTTTCATGATATACTTTAGCTATCAAACTAAAGGAGATCAATATGATTAAGGAAAAACGCAATAAAGGATTTGTTTCAGGTCTAGTACTTGCCCTTTTCTTCCTAGTATTCGCAGGTTTAATATTTTCATTATGGATGCGTCACCAAAATCCTGCCACTAGCTTTGCTAAGGCAGAAAAGTCTGGGGACCCTGTAACGATGCTGATCTATGATATTACCCCAGAACCTGTCGGTACTGTGGGCAAAAGACATGTCCTCTATATTGTCCAATACGATAACCAAAATGATGGTAAATATGCAGGGATCGAAGCAAAAAAAGACGATGCGACGATTAAAGCGATTGTCGATAAAGCTCAAAAAGGAGAACTGCAGTCTGATCCTTATCAACTAAAAGGAACACAATTAGCTCCTTTGGCAAAGGATAGCAAAAATACATCTCGTAACGGTCGCATTGTTGGCTACAGTGAGTACATTCATTCCCTCCTTGACCCTACTTCTATCGTATCACTCAATATGACGACTAGCTATTACTTGAGCCTTACGGAATATAACAAAGACTCCTTATTCCTCTTAATTGGTTCAGCTGCTCTTGCTGGACTTTCTATCATAATGGTCGTAGCCAGCTTCTCCGTTCGGAAACGGACCATTGCTTCCTATCAGGAACTCCACCAAAACTATCCCGAACTCCAAGGAGATCTGTCCCGCCTGTCTGATGAAGCCAGCTACTACAATCAAGACTTAAAAGTTATCTTGTACAAAAATCATTTGATTACCTATTTCAGAGGAACGCAAACGATTGATTTACGAGATGTTCAACAACTATACTTACATGTCACTCGAGTTCGTCAATCAGGTATTGCCCGCTCTATCTTCCAATTGTGCTACATCCGCAAGGACAAGCCAAAGAAACAGCACCGCCTAGCCATTAAAAATAAGAAGAACGCTGAAGAACAACTCTACACTCTCTTTGCACAAGTGTCTGAGCGATTCCCAGATGTCAAGGTTGGAATTTAAAGCTTTCTAACTCCTCTTTTGAAATACTTTTCTAAGCCCTAAAACCCCCTCATCAACCAATTCTGATGAGGGGGTTTTTCTATTTAGGTCACATTTAAAACGAAGAAAATTAAATCACTTTCTTACCATTTTTATAGACATCTGTCACTAGGTTAGTCGCAAAGAAATAGAAGAGATAATCTAGATTTGGTGCGTCATAAATCGTGATATCAGCTTGTTTTCCAACATCGAAAGAGCCAATCGTTTTGGCACGATCTACTGAGTAGGCTGCATTGATGGTCACTGCATTGAGAATTTCCACTGGAGTTAGGCGCATCATGAAGCAACCAAGGTGCATGGCAAACTGGAGATTGGCTGTCGGACAGGATCCTGGATTGCTGTCTGTTGTTAGGGTAATAGCCATGCCAGCGTCCAACATCTTACGAGCTGGTGCATAGGTATCTTCCATGAGGCTGAAGGTTGTTGCAGGCAAAAGATTTCCAATAACTTTTGCTTTTGCTAGTTTTTGAATGCCCTCATCAGTAATGACCATCAAGTGTTCTGCACTGGTAGATTCCAATTCGGCTGCCACATCCACGCCACCAATGGACTCAATTTCATCCGCATGAATTCGTAATTTGAAGCCCATTTCCTTGGCTTTCGAAAGAAGATAGCGTGATTCATCCGCTGTAAAGACACCCTTTTCACAGAAGATGTCACAGAATTCAGCCAGATTGTCTTCTTTTACCTTTGGAAGCATTTGTTCAATAATCAGATCTAAATACTCTTGAGAACGGCCCTTGTACTCTGTCGGGATCGCATGAGCTGCCATAAAGGTTGAAACCAGATCAATTTCATGGTCTCGGTCCAAGGCTGCTACTACATCTAATTGACGTTTTTCCGTTTCCCAATCCAAACCGTAACCACTCTTGGCTTCAACAGTTGTCACCCCATGGCGCAACATATAATCCAACAGTCGTTTGGATTTGTCATAAAGGTTGTCGAAGGACGCTTCTCGTGTTGCCCGAACAGTGCTTAGAATTCCACCGCCTTGAGCGAGGATGTCTAAGTAGGAAACACCCGCTAACTTTTTAGCAAATTCATGTTCACGACTGCCTCCATAGACCAAGTGGGTATGGCAGTCAATCAAGCCAGGGGTCGCAACTTTTCCTTCACAGGATTTTACTTCCGTATGGGCATCCATCAGTTCTGGATCTGGTTGACCGGTCCCCACTGCAAGTACCTTTCCATCTTTAATGGCAATATAAGCATCAGAAAGGATTTTTGCCTCTGCCATCTCCTTGCCATAAAGAGGATGACCGAGGTCGTTTGGACAAAACAACTGGTTAAAGTGGGTTAAGATTACATCAGCAGACATATGAATACTTTCCTTTCTATTTCCATTGTTATTCATTTTATAATTCTAAAGCAAAAGCGTCAAAAAAAAGTCAAAAAGTTTTTCCCTCATTTTTTTTTGCTTTATTAAAAATTAAATTTATTTTTGACTCTTTATTGACGTTTCTTGGATACAATAAAGAAAATATAAATTCATAGTTTATACATAAGGAGGTTCCTACTATGTCATTTATAGACGATAAAGAAATTGCAGCTGCTATGTCTGTCAAACTTGACTTTGATGTCCTACCTGAAAAGGCAACGTTTCAAGAAGGCATCCGTCGTGCACCTGATAGAGGCTTCCGCTTAACGCAAGCTCAGACTGAGATTGCCCTTAAAAACGCTCTGCGTTACATCCCTAAAAAATTCCACCAAGAGTTGATCCCAGAATTTCTAGAAGAACTAAAAACTCGCGGTCGGATCTATGGCTATCGCTTCCGTCCAAAAGATCGGATCTATGGAAAACCAATTGATGAGTACAAAGGAAACTGCACTGCTGCTAAAGCTATGCAGGTCATGATTGACAACAACTTGAGCTTTGAAATTGCCCTTTATCCTTATGAATTGGTTACTTATGGAGAAACAGGTTCTGTCTGTGCCAACTGGATGCAATACAACTTGATCAAGAAATACTTGGAAGTCATGACGGAAGACCAAACCTTGGTCGTTGAATCTGGTCACCCACTCGGTCTCTTCAAATCTAAACCAGAAGCTCCTCGCGTTATCATTACCAACGGTCTCTTGATTGGTGAGTATGACAATATGCGCGACTGGGAAATTGCTGAAGAGATGGGCGTTACCAACTACGGTCAGATGACTGCTGGTGGCTGGATGTACATCGGCCCTCAAGGGATCGTTCACGGTACCTTCAACACTCTTCTTAATGCTGGACGTCTGAAACTCGGTGTGGCTGATGATGGCGACTTAACTGGTAAGCTCTTTATTTCGTCTGGTCTTGGTGGGATGAGTGGAGCTCAAGGGAAAGCAGCTGAAATTGCAAAAGCTGTTGCGATCGTTGCAGAAGTAGACCGCTCTCGGATCGAAACTCGTCACTCCCAAGGTTGGATTAGCCAAGTGACAGACAGTGCCGAAGAAGCTGTGAAATTGGCTCAAGCAGCACTGGAAGCTGGTGAATCTACTTCTATTGCCTACCATGGTAATATCGTAGACTTGCTTGAATATGTCAATGAACACAATGTCCACGTTCATCTCTTGTCTGACCAAACCTCTTGCCACAACGTTTATGATGGTGGTTATTGTCCAGCTGGTATTAGCTTTGAAGAACGGACACGCTTGTTGGCAGAAGACAAAGAAACCTTCCACCGTCTCATCGATGAAACCTTGGCTCGTCACTTCGCAGTGATTAAAGATTTGACTGCTAAGGGAACTTACTTCTTCGACTACGGTAATGCCTTCATGAAATCTGTTTACGACTCTGGCATCAAGGAAATTTCTAAGAATGGATTGGATGACAAAGATGGCTTCATTTGGCCATCTTATGTAGAAGATATCATGGGTCCTATGCTCTTTGACTATGGTTATGGTCCATTCCGTTGGGTCTGCCTCAGTGGTAAACACGAAGACCTGATCGCAACTGACCATGCAGCTATGGAAGCGATCGATCCAACTCGTCGCTACCAAGACCGCGATAACTACAACTGGATCCGCGATGCTGAAAAGAACCAATTGGTGGTTGGTACACAAGCACGTATCCTCTATCAAGATTGTATGGGCCGTGTCAACATTGCATTGAAATTCAATGAACTCATCCGCCAAGGTAAGATCGGACCGGTCATGATCGGGCGTGACCACCACGACGTATCAGGTACAGATGCTCCATTCCGTGAAACATCCAATATCAAAGATGGATCTAATGTTACTTGTGATATGGCGGTTCAATGTTACGCTGGTAACGCTGCTCGCGGTATGAGTCTTGTTGCTCTCCACAATGGTGGTGGTACTGGTATCGGTAAAGCTATCAACGGAGGATTCGGTCTCGTCCTAGACGGTAGCCACCGGATCGATGAAATCATCAAATCTGCGATTGCCTGGGATACCATGGGCGGGGTTGCTCGTCGGAACTGGGCAAGAAATAACCATGCTATTGAAACAGCAATCGAATACAACCGTCTCCATGCAGGAACAGACCACATCACTATTCCTTATCTTGCAGACGAAGATTTGGTCAAAGATGCGGTTCAAAAATTGTTTTAATTCAAAAAAATAAAAATTGAGAAAGGGGAGGAGAATACATTGCCCTCCTTCCCCACTTCTCCTATAAAAAGAGGTAATCATATGGCAAAAATTGTTGAGTGTATTCCAAACTTCTCTGAAGGACGCAATCAAGCTGTAATCGACGGATTAGTCGCTACTGCAAAAAGCATTCCAGGTGTTACATTATTAGACTACTCGTCTGATGCTAGCCACAACCGCAGCGTCTTTACACTCGTTGGGGATGAAGAAACCATTCAAGAAGCGGCTTTCCAATTGGTAAAATACGCATCTGAAAACATCGATATGACCAAGCACGAAGGCGAACACCCTCGGATGGGAGCAACAGACGTTTGTCCATTCGTTCCAGTCAAAGATATCACAACAGATGAATGTGTCGAAATCGCTAATAAAGTGGCGGAACGCATCAATCGTGAATTGGGTATTCCAATCTTCCTCTATGAAGATGCCGCAACCCGTCCAGAACGCACCAACCTCGCTAAAGTTCGTAAAGGCCAATTCGAAGGAATGCCAGAAAAATTGTTGGAA
>NZ_JBKQBL010000001.1:198167-201148 GCF_046824975.1 Streptococcus intestinihominis
GAAGACTGGAAACCAGACTACGGTGAACGCAAGATTCACCCAACTGCAGGGGTTACTGCTGTCGGTGTCCGTATGCCGCTCGTTGCCTTCAATGTCAACCTGGACACAGATGATCTAGAAATTGCCAATAACATTTCTAAAATCATTCGCGGATCCAGCGGTGGATACAAATACTGTAAAGCGATTGGTGTTATGCTAGAAGATCGCAACATTGCCCAAGTTTCTATCAACATGGTCAACTTGGAAAAATTCCCATTGTATCGCGTCGTTGAAACCGTTCGTTTCGAAGCACAACGCTACGGGGTTCGAATCATCGGAACAGAACTCATCGGACTTGCTCCAGCTAAGGCTTTGATCGACTCAGCGGAATACTACTTGCAATTAGAAGACTTTGACTACAGCAAACAAGTCTTGGAAAATCACTTGTTGGGTTAGAAAGGGAGTTCTATGAAACTAGTTGACTTAAGTATTACTGAGTTTGCCAAGGTTCTTGGTTCAGATGCCCCAGCTCCAGGTGGTGGTTCTGCTGCCGCCCTATCTGCTGCAAATGGGATTTCCCTTACAAAAATGGTCTGCGAACTGACCATTGGTAAGAAAAAATACGCTGAATTTGAAGACCACATCAAAGGGGTTCACGAAAAAAGTGCCCACCTCCAAGATCAATTACTAGAAGCTATTGACAAGGATACAGAAGCTTTCAACGTCGTATCAGCTGTCTTTGATCTTCCAAAAGAAACGGAAGAAGAGAAAGCCGCTCGTCGTGAAGCCATGCAAAAAGCTTTGAAACATGCGACAGTATCTCCTTTCTCTATGATGGAGCTCATCGTTGAGGCGCTTGAAACCACCAAAGAAGCTGTTGGCAAGTCCAACACCAATGCGGCGAGTGACCTAGGGGTGGCTGCTCTCAACCTTAAAGCTGGCCTTCAGGGGGCTTGGCTCAATGTCCTAATCAACATTTCAGGAATCAAGGACCAAGACTTTGTCCAAGAATATCACGGCAAGGGTCTCGAACTCCTCCAAACAGGCTCTGACCTTGCAGATAGCATTTACCAAAGCATTTTAGAAAGCCTATCATAAACCTATCATTCAACTTTATAACTTTAATACCTACAAAGAAAGAAGGGATTCTATGGTTTTATCGGATATTGAAATTGCCAATTCTGTCCAAATGAAGCCCATCACGGAAATCGCTGCTGAACTTGGATTGACCGAAGAGGATATTTCACTCTACGGAAAGTACAAGGCAAAAATCGATAGCAATCAACTGGAACAACTAAAGGACAAGAAAGATGGAAAGCTGATCCTTGTGACAGCCATCTCTCCGACACCTGCCGGAGAAGGAAAGACAACCACCTCTGTTGGACTAGTGGATGCCCTCTCTGCTATTGGTGAAAAAGCGGTTATTGCCCTCCGCGAACCTTCACTTGGCCCTGTCTTTGGAATCAAGGGGGGAGCTGCAGGTGGTGGGTACGCCCAAGTGGTTCCAATGGAAGACATCAACCTTCACTTTACAGGTGACTTCCATGCCATTGGGATTGCCAACAACCTGCTTGCTGCCTTGATTGACAATCACATCCATCACGGCAATGAGTTGGGCATCGATTCTCGTCGCATCACCTGGAAACGGGTGGTCGATATGAATGATCGTCAACTCCGTCATATTGTCGATGGCCTCCAAGGAAAAACAAATGGGGTCCCTCGTGAAGATGGCTTTGATATCACAGTGGCTTCTGAAATCATGGCTATTCTCTGTCTCTCAGAAAATATCCTTGACCTCAAAGAACGCCTCGATCGCATCATCATTGGGTACAACTACCAAGGACAACCGGTCACAGCTAAAGACCTCAAGGCTGGAGGCGCTATGGCAGCCGTCCTCAAAGATGCCATCCATCCCAACTTGGTGCAAACCTTGGAGCATACTCCTGCTATCATCCACGGTGGACCATTTGCCAATATTGCTCATGGCTGTAACAGTGTGCTGGCTACTAAACTAGCCCTCAAATATGCAGACTATGTCGTGACAGAAGCTGGTTTCGGAGCAGACTTAGGCGCTGAAAAATTCATTGACATCAAGTGCCGCATTGCCGGACTCAAACCTTCTGCCGTAGTCCTCGTCGCAACCATCCGTGCTCTCAAGATGCATGGTGGAGTTGCCAAAGCAGACCTGGCTACTGAAAATGTCCAAGCCGTTATCGATGGTCTGCCAAACCTAGACAAACACTTGGCCAACATCCAAGAAGTCTACGGCTTACCTGTGGTCGTTGCCATCAACAAATTCCCACTGGATACAGAGGCAGAGCTAGAAGCTGTCTATGAATCTTGTAAGAAACGCAATGTAGATGTTGTCATTTCGGATGTCTGGGCACATGGTGGCGCTGGCGGCCGTGACTTGGCTGAAAAAGTCATTCAACTAGCTCAAGAAGAAAACCACTTCTCTTATGTCTATGACGAAGAAGACAGCATTGAAACGAAATTGACTAAGATTGTCACAAAAGTTTATGGTGGTAAAGGCATTAGCTTGACACCAGCTGCCAAACGCGAACTCAAAGAATTGGAAGCTCTGGGCTTCTCAAATTACCCAATCTGTATGGCCAAGACGCAATACTCCTTCTCAGATGATGCGAAGAAATTGGGAGCACCAAAAGATTTTACTGTTAAAATCAGCAATCTCAAGGTAGCTGCCGGAGCTGGCTTCATTGTAGCTCTCACGGGTACCATCATGACCATGCCTGGCCTACCTAAAGTTCCTGCCAGTGAAAAGATTGATATCGACGCCCACGGCAATATCACTGGTCTCTTTTAAGAAAGAGGACGTCCTATGGTGACTATCCTTCATCTTACCCCCGCAGATTATCAAATTTCTACTTGGTCTGGTGGCCAAACCACCCAACTCTTCCTCTCTCCAAAAGAGGGAAGCTATCCAGATCGGACCTTCGACTTTCGCCTTTCTACAGCAACGGTAGATGTTGAAACAAGTGACT
>NZ_JBKQBL010000001.1:201185-208288 GCF_046824975.1 Streptococcus intestinihominis
TTTCCGATCTCACTGGCTACCACCGAATCTTGATGCCTCTGACTTCATCGATTACACTCACCCATCAACATCAAGAAGTGCTTTTTAAGCCATTTCAAAGCTACTTCTTTGACGGGGGAGATCCCGTATCTAGCCAAGGGACCTGTCAAGATTTTAATCTAATCTATAAACCTTCCTATCAGGGGCATATGAGTGCTATATCCCCAAAAGAAAGTGTCACGAGTCAGAGTCGCTATCAATGGATCTATGCTCTCTGTCCACTAACACTTGAATGGAAAAAGGGACAATCCTACTCCCTCCAAACTCACGAGCTCCTGTTTATCGAACAAGCATCTCCTCTTCAAGAGATGACAATCACGTTTTCACCCCATCAGTCTGGGGAGCAACCGATTGCTATCTGGACTGCGCTAAAATAATGTTTAAAAGGAGAGACATTATGAACGGAGCACATAAACAGTCGATTGAGGAACAAGAAAAAGCGAAATTCAGCTTTAGCGGTGCCACTCTATACGGTATCAATGCCGTGATCGGATCTGGTATCTTCCTCTTACCTCAAAAAATTTATGCCGGTTTAGGACCAGCTTCTCTAGCTGTCATGTTCGGGGTAGCTGTTCTCGTCATGCTACTATCAGCCTGTCTGGCTGAAACGGCTGGCTACTTCGACAAAAACGGTGGAGCCATGCAATACTCAAAAGCAGCTTTTGGAGACTTCGTCGGCTTTAACGTCGGAATTCTCGGTTGGGCCGTTACTGTCATTGCTTGGGCTGCCATGTTAGCCGGTTTTGCTAAGATCTTCATCATTACTTTCCCAGCATTCGAAGGCTATAACCTACCGATTAGTATCGTTATGTTGGTTCTCTTAAGTCTGATGAACATTGCCGGTCTGAAAACATCTAAGATGTTCACTCTGACAGCTACTGTTGCAAAATTAATCCCTATTGTCCTCTTCTCGCTCTTTGCCATCTTCTTTATTTCTGGCGGCGTGAGCAAGGGCAACTTCACACCTTTCCTCCAATTGGAAAGCGGTTCAAATCTCTTTAGTGCTGTTTCGAGTACTGCCGTCTACATCTTCTACGGATTTATCGGATTCGAAACCATGTCCATCGTTGCAGGGGAAATGCGTAACCCTGAAAAGAACGTTCCCCGTGCTATCTTGGGATCCATCAGTATCGTATCTGTCCTCTACATGTTGATCATTGCTGGAACAATCGCCATGCTTGGTGGTCATATCATGCAAACAGACGCACCTGTACAAGATGCATTTGTTGAAATGATTGGCCCTATCGGAGCTCCTCTCGTTTCTTACGGTGCCCTCATTTCAATCGCCGGTCTAAACATTGGTGAATCCATCATGGTTCCTCGTTTCGGTGCGGCCCTAGCAGACGAAAAACTCTTGCCAGCAGGTCTTGGAAAAACAAACTCTAAGAATGCTCCAGTCGTAGCCATTATCATTTCCGGTGCCTTTGCATTCTTACTCTTGTTATCTGGCTCTTTCGAATCATTAGCAACTTTCAGTGTTGTCTTCCGTTTCTTCCAATATATTCCAACTGCTTTGGCTGCTATCAAACTTAGAAAAATGTACCCAGACAAAAAGGTTACCTTCCGAGTGCCATTTGGTCCTGTTATCCCAATTTTAGCTGTTGTCATCAGTATCTTGATGATTGCAGGGGACAATCTAATGAACTTTGCATGGGGAGCTATCGGTCTAGTGATCGCTAGTGGGCTCTATTTCGTTTTCCACGGTGATAAACTACCTAAGAAATAAAACAGTCCTCACCAATTCTATTTACACACTAGATGGGAACTTAAGCGGGAGCAAAGCTCACTTTTGCTCCCTAGCCCATCTAAGAATCCACGAATATCAAACCTGAGCTCTTTTCTCTAAAACTTCTTTTAATTATCCTAAGAGTAATAGACAATGGGCTCACGTTTGGTATTCAAACCGAAGTAAACACATCTACTTCTACAGATCAATTCATAATCGGAGGTTTTATATGACTCAATTGATTCATTTAGATGGTAATAGCTTAACACTCGAAGAAGTCATCGCCGTCGCTCGCCACGGAGCCCAATGTGAGCTTGATGAAAATGCAAAAGAAGCTGTCATCGCATCCCGTAAAATTGTTGATGATATCGTCCGTGAAAAACGAGTCGTCTATGGTGTAACCACTGGATTTGGCTCCCTCTGTAATGTCAGCATTTCTCCAGAAGATACTGTCCAACTGCAAGAAAACTTGATTCGTACCCACGCATCTGGTTTTGGTGATCCACTTCCAGAAGATGCCGTTCGCGCCATCATGCTCATCCGGATCAACTCTCTCTTAAAAGGCTATTCTGGCATTCGTCTGTCAACTGTTGAAAAACTATTAGAATTGCTTAACAAAGGAGTGACTCCTTATATTCCAGAAAAAGGATCACTCGGAGCTTCCGGAGACCTTGCCCCCCTTTCTCATATGGTGCTCCCAATGTTGGGACTTGGACACGCCTACTACAAAGGTCAACTCTTGAGCGGTCAAGAAGCTCTCGACCAAGCTGGTATTGAAAAGATTCAATTGGCTGCCAAAGAAGGGCTTGCTTTGATCAATGGTACGACTGTCCTAACCGGTATCGGCGCTCTTGCGACTTATGATGGTATCCAATTGCTCAAACTGTCTGACATTGCCGGTGCTCTCTCAATGGAAGTCCACAATGGTATTACCAGCCCATTTGAAGAAGACCTTCATACTATCCGTCCTCAAAGTGGGCAATTGGCAACCGCTCGTAATATCCGTAACCTCCTTGAAGGAAGCAAAAACACAACCGTTGCGACCCAACAACGGGTACAAGATCCTTATACACTCCGTTGTATCCCTCAAATCCATGGAGCCAGCAAAGACTCTATTGCTTATGTAAAAACAAAAGTTGAAATCGAAATCAACTCTGTGACAGATAACCCAATCATCACCAAGGAAGGACACGTCATCTCCGGAGGTAACTTCCACGGTGAACCAATGGCACAACCATTTGACTTCTTGGGTATTGCCCTTTCTGAGATCGGAAACGTATCTGAACGTCGGGTGGAACGCTTGGTCAACAGCCAGCTTAGTAAATTGCCATCCTTCTTGGTCAAACACCCTGGCCTCAACTCAGGCTTCATGATTACGCAGTATGCTTGTGCTTCTCTTGCATCTGAAAACAAAATCTTGTCTCACCCAGCCAGCGTTGACTCTATCCCATCTTGTGAAAACCAAGAAGACTTCGTCAGCATGGGAACAACAGCAGCACGTAAAGCAGCTGAGATTCTCAAGAATTCACGCCGCATCGTTGCTACTGAAATTATGGCAGCCTGCCAAGCCTTGGATCTCAAACCAGAAAATCATGAACTTGGTAAAGGTACAAAACCAGCCTATGACATGATTCGCAGCAAGGTGGCCTTCATTGAATTTGACAAGGACATCGAAATCTTTGAAGAACTCAATAAGGCATCTGCCGTTGTTGAAAGTGAAGAATTCTTAGCAACCATCGAAAAAGCAGTTGACTTAAGCATTCAATACTGATACAGTAAGGATACAGCAGAAAAAGGCTGAGAAAATTTCTCAGCCTTTCCCTTTCTAGCCTAATACAAACAAACGGAGGCATGTAACGTGCTTAGAGATTATTACCCAATGACTTACAGTTATTACCAAGGCAGTATTGAAGACAATCCTTATACTGCCAAATGGGGAATGCTGACAAAGTTTTTGGATTTGAACGATGAAACCTTGACTCCTTTTGAAGAAGTCACCTTTGGAATCCTTGGTTTTAAAAGCGATAAAGGAGTCTATATCAATAACGGTCGCGTCGGTGCCGTCGAAAGTCCTAATGCTATTCGAACCCAACTCGCTAAACTTCCTTGGCACTGGGGCACCAACGTCACAGTTTTTGATGTCGGAAATATCGATGGTCCCAATCGTTCTCTTGAAGATTTGCAAGAGAGCCTCTCTCTAACTGTCAAACGGATGTTGGAGTTAAATATTCAACCAATCGTCCTCGGTGGAGGGCATGAAACGGCTTATGGCCACTACCTGGGCCTCAAATCCTCCTTGCAACCAGATGAACAATTGGCTGTCATCAACCTAGATGCTCACTTTGACCTGCGTCCTTACGACCAAACTGGTCCCAACTCTGGAACAGGATTTCGCCAAATGGCAGACCACGCAAAAGAAGAGAGCAAAGATTTCCCTTACTTAATCTTGGGTATTCAGGAACATAGCAACAACCTGTTCCTATTCAACTATGTGGCAAAAACACCAAGCATTGATTTTTTAACAGGTCAAGATCTCTTCCGGATGAGCCACCAGGCTATTCTTGATCGGATTGATCAATTCTTAGAAAAACAGACAGCGGTTTACCTCTCCATCGATATGGACTGCTTTGCCGTCGGTTCTGCCCCTGGCGTCAGCGCCATCCAGTCACTTGGTGTGGATCCAAAACTAGCCCTAATGCTACTCCAACACATTGCTGCTAGTGGCAAACTGATTGGCTTTGATATTGTGGAAGTTTCCCCTCCTCATGATATTGACAATCATACCTCCAACCTTGCTGCAACCTTTATCTTTTACCTGACCCAAATCTTGTCTCAACAAAAATAAGATTCAAAACCTCTCTAACATACGAAAGGCTTATCAACATCCAGCCATTGGGTGTTGATAAGCCTTTTTTTATTCTTCCTTCATGACATTTGATGAGCTACACTAAAGGTTTTTTAATCTCTTGAGGAAGGGACGGTCTCTATACGGAGTCAGGTATTGCTCTGCCAGTTTCTTGTAGTAATTCTTATCTTCTTTCAAGAAAGCGCTCAAAGCAGGAACCAATTGCTCTCCTTGCTCCTTCTGGGCCGATAGGAAAGCCAAGAGATAATAAACCATCCCCTTGTCTCGTGCATTCGTCGTTTGCTTCATGGTTCCTTCTTTACGAGCCAGGTAAGTTGCCACCTTCTCTTGCTCTCCGAAATGACAGGCGATTAAGGCTTGATAAAATCCGAGCAATTCTTCCTTCCAAGGGAAGCGAACGCTGGACAAAACCTTTTGAGCCCTGTCAAAATAGAGGCGAGCTTGGACCAAGTCTCCCTTCCAATAGTAGGCAATCCCAAGATCGATTTCAAACACCACTCGGACTGAATCAACAGATTGATCTCCCACCAAGCGTAGGACCTCTTCCAAATGGGTGACAGCTACTTGAAAATGCCCTCTCACTTGCTCTATTTCAGCCAGGTAGGCTAAAGATGCTGCAATTTGAATGGCATACTTGGCCTGCATGCTATTGGTCAGACTAAAGCAATCAATGGAGCGATAGAGGTGGCGGGTCGCCTGCTCCTCATCCCCTACCATCAAATGGTACAACCCCTTCAAGCGTAACTGAATCGCAATCGCTTCATGGTTGTTGGCCTGAATCGCATCTTCTAAAGCCAAATCTGTGTAATAGGCCATTTCAGAAATATTTTCTGTTTGAATGCAATAATAAATGATTTGCCGGTACCCTTCTAAAAGGAAGTCGAGCCGTTTGAGTTCCCGCGCATAGGAGATGACCTTTTGAATATCATGAATCCCCTTTTGGTACTCACCACTTCGAATGAAGTATCGCCCCTCTAGATACAAGTAGCGCAGTTGCAAATACTTGTAGTCTCTATCTTTTTGGTGTCGCGAAAAAAGCTGATCCAGTTCTCGACGAAGACGAGAGAGTTCCCCAAAAATGTCCAAATGGCTATTTTCACCATCTGATACTACTCCCTCTTCTCCCTTGGAGTATATTGGGAATAGTTCATGTTCCAACTGGAGGATTTCTTCTAAGTAGGTCAGCTCAAAAGACAAGGAACGCAAGTGATTTTGGGACTGCTTGTATTGGTAAGCTATTTCCTTATAGAAGAGCAGGTCTGTCGAATCTTCTAAGGTTTCTTCCAGTTTTTGCGCGATTTGTTGATGGAAGAGACGCCGTCTGGCTGGTGACAGGAGTTGGTAGAAGTACATGGCTACCAATTGCTTGCAAAATTGGACCAAGAGATCCTCCCCTTCCTCCACTATTGAGATGATTCCTCTTTGAGCTAAAGGATCTAATAATGCAGTTAAAACTGAAAGATCTGTAGCTGTCAAATCGGCCAAGATAGACATGGATATCGGCTTATGAAAACAAGACAAATAATGAAGAAGGGACTCCTCTTCACTGCTCAAGTCACCCAGCTCTTGAGACAGATAGGCTTGAATGATATCAGGTAAGGGCTCTAAACTTTCCTTCTCTTTCCACTCCTCTATATAGCTGGACAACAAGAAGGGACTACCTTCACTCCACTCCATCATTTGCTCGATCAGGGCTGGTTCTATCTGCCCCAGTTGCCCTTGCAAGAGTAATCTACTTTCACTCGGATCAAAATTGGTCAACTCTAGCTGGGACAACCGTCTCTCGACTTTTAAACTCCCAAAGAAGGTGACCAAGAATTCCGGCAAAGGCCCCTCAGCTGTAACAATCAGTTGCCATCTTTCCCCGCTACTTTTCTCCTCCAATTGCTTTACTTTATTGAATGAGGTTGCATCCATCCACTGGGCATTTTCAAGCAGAATCAGGAGAGGTTTTTCTTGGCTGAGTCTTTGAAGGTGCTTCCGGACAGCAGGGAGATTGTCCGCTTTTCCTAGAGGAGGAGCTTCCAAGCCCCCACTCACTTTCTCTAGGGAAGCTTTGAGGTCGTCCCAGATCCCTCCTTCTTCTTGGCGACTTCCGACTTTGCCTTCCAGCTTGACAAAGCTAAAACTACGATTGGACATCAAGACCAATTGACGCAATAAACGTTTTTTGCCTGTTCCAGATTGCCCCATGACCAAGAGAGGGCCAACCGCTTCCCCCTTCTCTACTAAGGAGAGGTATTCTTCCAGTTGGGACAGTTCTTGTTTGCGACCAAAGAAAGGGAGTTCTCGGACATTCACACGATTGCTCTGCTTACGGGTGCGTTTAGCTTCCAAAACAGAATGATACAGTTCTTCTATCACTCGACTGGGACGAACATTCAGCTCACGATCCAATAAATCAACCAGCTTGTAATAGGTCTCAAAAAATTTCCCCAGCTGGTGATGGACTCTATAATACTCCATCAAGAG
>NZ_JBKQBL010000001.1:208343-209230 GCF_046824975.1 Streptococcus intestinihominis
TTGGTAGTTCTTTTCTTCAAATTCATCCAGCTCTACTAAATGGTGGAGTAAGGACTCTATACCAGGATCTCCCAGCCCCTCTTTGTCAATCTTTTGATAACAGCTTTCAATATAGAGTTGCTTATACGCGCTCCGTTTTCGCGAAGCCCACTGGTCAAAGTCCTCATCATCCTTGACGTAGAAGGCTTCTAGAAAATCTCCATGATAAAGATGTAAATTGCTTATCGGATTCCTTTCAAAAAGCTGGACATCCAAAGAAAGATTCAGCTCAGGATTAATGGCCAGGCTGCTCCTACTTGGAGAAACAATGACATCTCCTTCAAAGATTTTATTAGCTTGGTAAACAGTATTCCGTAGATTTTTCCGAGCGACTTGGTTTTCCTTATCCCCCCAGAGAATACCCGCAATTTCATCACGGTTGACCTCACCCGATACAGCTAAGTAATAAAATAAAGCCTCCATCTTCGAGAAGGAAAAACGGATGTCTTTCTGTTGGAAAACAACCTTAGGGGGTCCAAATAACTTCAACGTGAGTTCTCTCTTCATTGCAAGCGCCTCCAAAATCTTCATATTAATACTATAAAAAAAAAGTTGTCTTTTAGCAAGCGATTGGCCCAAGTAAAAAAGAGACTGAGAAAAATTTTTCTCAATCTCTACAATTCCTGCTTAGACTGTTGATTAAATCACTTCCAAATTTGGTTGGTGTTCAAATAAGGCTTTTGTTGCATGGTGGACATGATAGGCTACATCTTCATTGTTCATGGTGTAGAGATGGACACCGGCAACATCTTGTGTGACCAAATCAACGATTTGATCCACCGCATAGGCTAAACCAGCCGCACGAAGAGATTTTGGATCATGTTCATACTTATCCAGAATGGCTTTGA
>NZ_JBKQBL010000001.1:209269-213037 GCF_046824975.1 Streptococcus intestinihominis
ACTTCCGTGGGATATGAACATTTTCACAAGTCTTCAACAAGCGAAGGGCCTGGTTTCTGTTAAGAATTGGCATCACCCCTGCATGAATGGGAACATCAATTCCCGCCAAGGTACACTTATCTTGAAAATCGTAGAAACGCTCATTGTCAAAGAAAAGCTGAGTCACTAGGCTCGAACATCCAGCATCCACTTTCTTTTTCAGATTTTGAATATCTGAAATTTGGTTTGGCGAATCTGGGTGACCTTCTGGGTAACAAGCACCGATCACATCAAAGTGAGGAGCTTCTGTTTTAATAAATTCAATCAAGTCCGTTGCATAACGAAAGTCTTTTAAAGGCTCAATACCAGGAATAATATCACCACGAAGGGCCAAAATCCGATGAACCCCTACTTGATCTAATTCATGAAGGGTATCTGCTACTTTTTCCTTGCTTAGATAGATGGCAGGTAAGTGGGCAATGGTCGGAATAGACAATTCATTCTGAATATGATTGGCTAAAGCAACCGTCGTCTCTTTGATATTGTATTTATTATTGCTAGCTGTCACACTGATAAAGTGTGGAGCTAATTCCTGCATATTTTCCAAGGCACGTAAGAGCTTGGCATTGCCTACTTCAGGATTTGGAGGGAAAACCTCAAAGGAGAGCGACGGTGTTTGCTTAGTCATCAAATGTATTCCTTTCTTGATTGAGCAATTCTTTTTTTGCTATCGAGCAAGCTTAGGAATTTCTACTTGCTTTATAGCGCTTTACGAGCAGCTTTTGCCGCTTCTACAAGACGGATCAAGCTTTCTTTTGTTTCTTTAATTCCACGTGTTTTCAAACCACAGTCAGGGTTGATCCAAACTTTTCTGCTTGGTACTTTGGCAAGGATAGCTTCGATAGTGTGATCGATTTCGCCTTCGTTAGGCACACGAGGTGAGTGGATATCGTAAACCCCAGGTCCAACTTCTGTTTGGAAGTTTTTCGCTTTGAGTTCGTCCAAGATTTCAAGGTTTGAACGGCTTGCCTCAAATGAGATGACGTCTGCATCCATGTTGTCGATGGCTGGGATAATATCTGTAAATTCTGAGTAACACATGTGCGTGTGGATTTGTGTGTCTGGTGCTACTGTTGAATGTACCAAACGGAAGGCTGGGATAGCCCAGTCAAGGTAGTCTTCGTACCAGTCGCTACGACGGAGTGGCAATTTCTCACGAAGAGCAGCCTCGTCGATTTGGATGATTTTCACGCCTGCAGCTTCAAGATCAAGAACTTCATCCTTGATTGCAAGAGCGATTTGAAGAGTAGAATCCTTGATAGAGATGTCTTCACGTGGGAATGACCAGTTAAGGATGGTAACAGGTCCAGTCAACATACCTTTTACAGGTTTGTCCGTACGGCTTTGTGCGTAGCTAGACCATTTGACAGTGATTGGGTTGAGACGAGTCACATCACCCCAGATGATTGGTGGTTTCACCCCACGCATACCGTATGATTGTACCCAACCATTCTTAGAGAAGAGGTAACCTGACAAGTTTTGACCGAAGTACTCAACCATGTCATTCCGCTCGAATTCACCGTGTACAAGCACGTCAAATCCAACTTCTTCTTGCCATTTGATCCATTCGTCGATGGTTTCAGCAAGGAAGGCATCGTATTCTTCTTGTGACAATTCACCCTTACGGAAGGCCAAACGTTTCGCACGAACTTCTTTCGTTTGAGGGAAGGATCCGATGGTTGTTGTTGGAAGAGCTGGAAGTTTGAAGGCATCTTCTTGGATTGCTTCACGTTCAGCAAAAGCTGGCAAACGAGTGTAGTCTGCATCAGTCAATCCAGCGATACGTGCACGAAGTTCCGCATTTGCTCCGACACGTTCAGTCGCAAAGAGTTCTTTGTTTGCTGCAAGAGCTTCTTCACCTTGACCATTGCGGATAGCATCCAAGTCACGAAGTTCTTCCAATTTTTCAACTGCAAAAGCAAAGTGGTTCAAGATAGCTGGTTCAAAGTCTTCATTGGCAGTTGTAAATGGCACATGAAGCAGTGAGCAAGAAGTTGTCAAAACGATGTTTTCAGCTGGTACTTGTTTCAAAATTTCCAAGCTTGCTTCGTAGTTGTTGCGCCAGATGTTCTTACCATTGACAATCCCTGCATAAAGAGTCTTGTCAGCTGGGAAGCCACCTTTAACGAGTTCAAGAGTTTTCTTCCCTTCCACAAAGTCCAAACCGATCGCATCTACTGGCAAGTTCACAAGGTCAGCGTAGATGTCACGTACATCACCAAAGTAAGTTTGGATCAAGACCTCAAGACCTTTTTTGTCAGCCAACAATTTGTTGTAGAGGTTCAAGAAGAGAGCTTTTTCTTCAGCTGACAAATCTTTAACAAGAGAAGCTTCGTCCAATTGAATACGAGTTGCACCAAGCTCAGCCAATTTAGCAAAAACATCTTGGTAAGCAGCCACTAAGCTATCCACGAAGTCTTCAGCTTTCACGCCTTCTTCGAAGTCTGATAATTGAAGGAAAGTGAATGGTCCAACCACAACTGGACGAGTGTCAAGACCCAATTCTTTGGCTTCTTGGTACTCATCAAAAATCTTGTGACCAGCCAATTTGACTTCTGTTGTTTTTTCAAATTTTGGAACGATGTAGTGGTAGTTGGTGTTGAACCATTTCTTCATTGGAAGAGCACGCACATCCCCTTTCTCTCCTTGGTAACCACGCGCCAAGGCAAAGTAGCGTTCAAGGTCAGACAAGTCCAAGTTTTGAACAGATGCAGGAACCACGTTGAAGAGGAAAGCAGCATCTAGGAAGTTGTCATAGTGAGAAAAGTCATTTGATGGGATTTCAGTGATCCCTTTTTCTTTGACAATGTTCCAGTGTTTGGCACGCAATTCTTTTGCAGCATCCAACAAATCTTCAGCTGTAATTTCGTTTCTAAAATATTTCTCAGTTGTAAATTTTAGTTCGCGGAATTCACCCAAACGAGGGAATCCGATAATTGTAGTTGACATGTTTTGTCCTCCAAAAATTCAAGTTGAGTCTATCTTATCAGAAGAAGCGCCTTCTGTATAATTGCTTTTCAATGGTTTATGGTATAGCCAGAAACTATAACCTTATAGATCAAGGGTTTCCGCCTCTTGCCATTGACCAGAACTAATAGTCCTTATAAAAAATAACTATAAGGCTTTTACCAGACAGACTGAGCCTCCCTCCCATTGGACAGTCCTCGTCCCCTCTAAAACAAAAAAAGAAGCTATCCGCTTCTTTTTTTGTAGGAACTTATGCTCAAGTTAGTTGAACACAAAAAGCATCCCAAGGTTCCAATACTTTTGTCTGTTTGACCTGCTCTACATTGGTATTGCTAATGAGGACCTCCTGATAGTCTTCCTCCAGTTCAAAGCTCTGGACTTGACTAGACAAATTGACCACGACCAAGTAGCACCGGTCCCCATCTACTCGTTTGTAGGCAAAGACTTGATCAGTTGTATCCACTAGCTCAAAGTCTGCCGAGATCAACCAGTCTTGCTCCTTACGGAGGGCAACCAATTGTTGATAGGTATAGAAAATGGATGAGGAATCAGCCAAAGCCGCTTCTACATTGATTTCCTGATAGTTTGGATTGACGGCTAACCAAGGGTGACCAGTCGTAAAACCAGCCTGTGGCTGCTTGGACCACTGCATCGGAGTCCGAGCATTGTCCCGGCCAATATGTCGGATCTGGTCCATAATGGTGTCGAGATCCACTCCCTTTTCGAGGCTTTCCTCGGCGTAGTTAATAGATTCAATATCTT
>NZ_JBKQBL010000001.1:213069-218638 GCF_046824975.1 Streptococcus intestinihominis
CGATTTCGTCTAGGCTCTTAAAAGGATAGTTGGTCATGCCAATCTCTTCCCCCTGGTAGATATAAGGCGTTCCTCTCATCAAATGAAGAAGAATGGCTAGGGCCTTAGCGGACTTCACCCGATAGGCTTGGTCATCTCCCCAGGCAGAAACAATCCGAGGGAGGTCATGGTTGTTCCAAAAGAGAGAGTTCCAGCCTTCGTCCATGCCCAGCTCCGTCTGCCACTTGTTAAAGATTTCTTTCAACTTAGGAACATTAAGCTTCTTCGCATAGTGCCATTTGGGCTGACCCTCTTGGAAGAGAAGCCCAATGTGTTCAAATTGAAAGACCATCGATAATTCTTCATTGTCAGGACCAGAGTATTGCTTAGCAATCTCAGGTGTCGCTCCCCAGGTCTCCCCGACCGTTAACAAATCCTTATCCCCGAAAGTCGCTCGATTCATTTCTTTCAGATAAGGGTGGAGCATGGGACCATTGGCTACGATCTTCTGATCAGGAATTTTCCCAATCATGTCGATGACATCCATCCGAAAACCACCGATTCCCTTGTCGATCCAAAAGTTCATCATGTCATAAATCTTCTGCCGAAGGGTCTCATTTTCCCAATTCAGGTCCGGTTGCTTCTTACTAAAGAAGTGCAAATAATACTGCTGGGAAGCTGGATCAAATTCCCAAGCTGACCCACTGAAGGTAGAGACAAGATCATTAGGTTGGTCCCTCCAAATATAGTAGTCTCGCTCTGGACTGTTTGGATTTTCCTTGGCCTCGATGAACCAAGCATGTTCATCAGATGTATGGTTGACCACCAAATCCATGATCATCTTAATACCGCGCTTTTGCCCCTCCTCAATCAATGTTTCCATATCTTCCATGGTGCCAAAGATGGAAGCAATATCCTCGTAATCAGATATATCGTAGCCATTATCATCCATAGGGCTTTGGTAGACAGGAGACAGCCAAATGGCCGTAATACCTAACTTCTCCAAATAATCCAGCTTACTGATGATCCCCTTGAGGTCACCGATTCCATCTCCATTGCTATCTAAAAAACTCTTGGGATAGATTTGATAAATCACGGCATCATGCCACCATTTTTTCTTCATGCGCTTCTCCTTTTTGGTTTTACTTGTAATCCCTTACATCATAACCAAACTGGAAAAGAATTGCAACCCTCAGCTGACCTATCTGTCTCCCTTAAAATAAAAAAAGAAGTCTCTCTAGAGAACTTCCTTTTCAAGACTTCTGTTTTTCTTTTCTTTTTGCCAAGAGTGATAAGAGAGCATGGCCAATCCAAAGAGATGACTTCCCAACAAGGCCGTCACAAAAATCAACTTGCCCCTGTCTGGATAAGAAAGCGGGACATTGCTAAAGCCATAGCGAGCCCATTCGATAAAAATCGGATGCGAAAAGTAAAGCGCCATGCTCATCTGCTTTAAGTACTGCAAATCATAGCTTTTCAAAAAGGACGATCGCAGGCAGGCATTGACCAAATAGACCGTCACAAAGGGAAGGAGCAAGTAAAAGTTCTTATCGATTCCTTCATGTTGAAAAATGATGATGCCTTCCATACAGAACAAGCCAAAGGCGAGAGATAGCTTTTCCCAACGGTGAACCCTAAAGGTTTGTGCATGAAAATGATCATAGAGATAGTAACCCATAAAGATAAAAATGGGCGTGTAAAAGAGACCATTTCGAGCTGTAAAAAATAAATTGCTGTAGAGCTGGTAACCCTCGAGAAGACTCGTGGTGTCCAGATAAGCTGAATAGGTCTCGATCAAGCCCCAGCAGTAAAGAAGAAAGGTGATCACCCCCGTCCAAACCATACCTAAGCGTTTGACCAATTGATTGACCAAAAACAGGCCCAGCAAAAAGGCAGGGATATACCAGAGTTGGTAACACATTCCCAGATAGAGCAGAGCAATCAGAACGCCTGCTGGAAAGAGATAGACAGGGAGATGGAGACTAGAAAAAAAGACCCAGGCATAGGGAAGATAGACACAACTCCAAAATAAATAGGTTTTTACGATTTTGACCAGGTAGGCCTTCATTTTCCTTGCATCTCTTAGTGATGGCTTGAGGAAAAAGCTGGCACAGACGATAAAAAATGGCACCGCTAGCCGTCCAAGGATACTCTTGAGACCAAAATGCACCGGCTCATAGGAAGTTAAGCGACCACTATGCACCAAAATCACTGCAATCGCAAAGAGGTATTGAAAAAGACTAATACTGGAAGTGTTATAGAGGGAATTCTTTTTCATTGTCCTACTCCTTCGCCAAATGCAGATTCTATGGTTATTTTAGCATGAAAGAGAGGACCAAGCAAGGAATCCTTGCCTCCTTATCTACCTTTTTTCCTCTATTTTTGATATACTCAAAGCATGCACAAACAAACGATTATTGATTTTAAAGAGCTTGGATTGCGACACATTTTCACCAAGCCGCTAAAGGAATTAAAAACAAGAGATCTCGACCAAGTAGAGACTCTTCTGAGAGAGGCGGAAGCCTATCAGGAGACTGGTTATTATGCCGTAGGCTATGTCAGCTATGAAGCCGCTCCTGCTTTTGAGAAAAAATTAGCCGTCCACCCAGCACCACTCATGGGAGAGTATCTCCTCTATTTCACCATCCACGAGAAAGTAGAAACCCTTCCTTTCCCAGAGGACTACGAGGCAGTGGATCTTCCAGCCAATTGGCAGGAAGAGGTAGAGGCGCCTGCTTATCGAAAAGCTATCGAGACCATCCAGCACCACATCCGTCAAGGGGATACCTATCAGGTCAACTACACCGTCCAGCTTTCTCAAGAGCTAGAGGCTGATCCTTTGGCCATCTACAATCGCTTGGTAGTAGAACAGAAGGCCCATTACAATGCCTTCATCCAGCACGATGATGTGGCCATCCTCTCCATCAGTCCTGAGCTCTTTTTTGAACAAGATGACAGGCTACTAACCACCCGCCCTATGAAGGGGACGACTCGTCGTGGTCTCACTAGCCAAGCCGACCTCAAGGAAGCCGCTTGGCTAGAAGCCGATCCCAAAAATCGAGCAGAAAACATGATGATTGTGGATCTCCTCCGCAATGACATGAACCGGATTTCGGAAATTGGAAGTGAGCAGGTGACCCATCTCTGCCAGGTTGAGCAATACTCTACTGTTTGGCAGATGACCTCGACCATTGAAAGTCGCTTACGTCCCGAAGTCGACCTAGTCCAAACCTTCCAGGCCCTCTTTCCTTGCGGTTCCATTACAGGGGCACCGAAGATTTCCACTATGGAAATTATTCAACAGACAGAGGTTGCTCCTCGTGGCGTCTACTGTGGAACGATCGGTATCCTTCTTCCAAAAGGTAAACGAATTTTTAATGTGGCCATCCGAACCCTCCAAATGCAGGGGAAGCAAGCCATCTATGGCGTAGGTGGAGGCATCACTTGGGACAGCAAATGGGAAAGTGAATACCAAGAGACCAAGCAAAAGTCTGCTGTTCTCTACCGACAAGAGCCTCGCTTTGAGCTCCTGACGACCGGCCGCATCCACCAAGGAGAGCTGACCTTCCTGGAGCAACACCTGACCCGTTTGAGAGAGGCCAGCCGCTACTTTGCCTACCCTTATGATGAGCCAAAACTCCTGAAGGAACTTCAAGAAGAGCTTGCTCGTTTGGATTCCAACCTTGACTATCGTTGCCGCATTGCCTTGCAAAAAAACGGAACCGCCCAGCTAGAGATCACAGAACTAACAGACTTGCCAGCTAGCTATCTGCAGGCTCAACTGACCGAGCAAAAGTTTGATTTAGCGAAGCCATTTACTTATTTTAAGACTAGCCAGCGAGCTCATCTAGCAGCTAAAGATCACGAGCAGATCTTCTATCTTCCTGATGGCAGCTTGCTAGAGACGACCATCGGAAATCTCATCCTAGAGATTGACGGCAAGCGCTATACTCCTCCAGCTCACCTCCCTATCCTCGACGGGATTTACCGCCGCCATCTCTTAGAAACTGGACAAGTAGAAGAAAAACTGTTAACGCTGAAGGATTTAGAAGTCGCTGACCAAGTCTATGCCTGCAATGCCCTGCGTGGCCTCTATCCACTCGATTTCACTAGAGAGGAATCAGAATGAAACTTATTTTTTTACATGGCCTAGGTCAGGATGCTCACTCTTGGCAAGGGGTCCAAGATGCACTTTCCCCCTTGCAATCTGAATCTTTCGCTATTTTCTCCCATCCAAGCGAAAGCTACCAAGAGGCCAAAGAAAGATTGACGGAGCACCTCCAGCAAGAAAGCGAGCCCTTTATTCTGGTAGGACTCTCACTGGGAGGCGTTCTCGCTCTTGATCTCTCCAGCCGAGACTTGCAACAACTCAAGTGCTTGGTGCTTTCAGGGACGCAATACAAACTCAACACCAATCTCCTCTATAGGCTCCAAATTCTCCTTTTTCGTCTGCTTCCCAAGCGTGTCTTTGAAAAGCAGGGGACCAATAAACAACAGATGCTTCAAATCTTGACCGAATTAAAAAGTCTCAATTTAACCGATACCGTTAAAGCTTGCCCTCTTCCTAGCTTGGTTGTTTGTGGTAGCAAAGATTGGGTCAATCAATCTTCTTCTAAAAAATTGGCCAAGCTCCTGCCAAAAGGCCGCTATCAAGAAATCGCAAACGGAGGCCATCTACTCAATACCGAGAAACCCTATGAACTCGCGCAAGCCATCAAGGAGTTTGTTGCTGAATTTTAAAATGAAGAGGCTAGCTTAAAAAACAGTTCCTCTTAATGTAGATAACGTATTTTTTCATGTTACATAACTTAAAAAATCAAGAAATGTTTATATTTTTAAGTTATGCATGAATATCTAGAGGCTTTCCGCCGTGAGAAAAGTGCCTGAAACACAATTGTTTCAGGCACTCGGGAGTTTTGGAACCTTAGGTCCAAAACTAAGTCATGGAACTTCTTCGAAGTTCGCTGACGTCCGTACTCACCTAAGGAAAGCCTCTAAGAAAACTTATTCTTAAAGTCACGGCTAACTTTTAAAAGGTTAGTCATTTTTTTAGAAATATTTTAGAATTGCTTGATAGTTATTTGAAAAGCAAGCTGTATACTAAGAGTGTAAAGAAAACAACTAGTCATTTGGACGAAGGAGAAAACCATGGAAAAAGTATTAGAAATTTCCCATTTGAGTAAAAAGTTCGGTCAACAATACGCCTTAAATGATGTGAATCTCACCATTCGCAAAGGCGACGTCTACGGCCTCATCGGTAAAAACGGGGCAGGGAAAACCACCCTCATCAAGGTCATCACCCAGCTGATTCAAGAAACTGATGGAAGCGTCTCCCTCTTCGCTTCCACGAATCGCTCTCAGTGGACACAAGCCCTGAAACGGGTCGGATCTGTCATTGAAAGTCCTGTGGCTCACAAGCATATGACCGCTTATCAAAACCTAATCTACTATTGCAAGGCACGCCATATCCCCAATCCCGACCAGGTCATCAAAGAAACCTTGAACTATGTCGGCCTGAATAATACGGGTAAGAAGAAATTCCGCGATTTTTCACTCGGGATGAAACAACGGTTGGGAATTGCGATTGCGC
>NZ_JBKQBL010000001.1:218687-220817 GCF_046824975.1 Streptococcus intestinihominis
TCATTGCCAAGCCCGACTTCCTCATTTTGGACGAACCCATCAATGGTCTCGATCCTGTCGGAATCAAGGAATTCCGTCAGATGATCAAGCGCCTCAACGATGAACTCGGCATGACCATCCTCATTTCCAGTCACATCCTCTCCGAACTTTATCTGGTTGCCAATCGCTTTGGCATTGTCGACCAAGGACGCCTGATCAAAGAAATTAGCAAGGCTGAATTCGAAGAACAAGGAGAAGATTACATCATCCTCAAAACTAGCCAACTAGCTCTTGCCAGTCAACTGATCCAGGATCAGCTCCATCACCGTATCAAGGTCATCGATAAGGATGGAGAAATCCATATCTTTGGACAGACTCACGATATTAAAGTCATTGTCAAAGCCCTCGTTCAAGAGGATATTGACGTGGATGAAATCTACTATGCTCGCCAAGATCTGGAAAAATTCTTTACGGACTTGGTAGACTAGTCAACCCACCGTCTTGCATTACTTATCCCACATATTTCATTTAGGAGATTTATCATGTTGCATACCATTCAAGCAGATTTTTACAGACTTTTTCGCTCAAAAGGTTTTTGGATTACAGAAGCCATTCTCGTTCTCAACATCCTGTCTGGAGTCATCTTTGGAGCTACCGGCCACGTCGGCGTCAATACGGAATCCAAATTACCCCAAGCAACCGAAGTTTGGACGGGCTTTAAAGCCTTGACCAACTACTCTTCCAGCATCAGTGTGACTATCCTCTTTACCATTATTGTCATCACCTTGGTTCTAGGAACAGACTTAACGCAAAACTTATACAAGAATAATCTGGCCTATGGGGTTTCGCGCACCAGCTACTACTTTGCCAAAAGCGCCGTTGTCCTGACCATTGCCCTCTTCCAATTTCTTGTTTCTTATGGTCTCGTCTTCTTAATCGCGACCCTCTACAATGGACTTGGAACCATGCCAGAGCACTTCCTTGCTCATTTTGGACTGACCGTGCTGATTCAGTTCCTTTCCACCCTGGCTTGGGTCAGCATCATTTCCTTCCTTCTTTACGCTAGCCAATCCATCACCCTAGCCTTCGTTGGCTACTTCATTGGAAATATCCTCTTAAGCCTTCCTGCGCTTTTCTTTAAAGATATTGATATTCTCCACTATCTAAACTTGGAATTCCAATATTCCATGGTCCAAAGCACCACAGCAACGAACAACACTCTCTCGATCGCCCTTGGTTTCATCCTTGTTTTCGGATTCTTGGGACTAGCTACTTTCAAACACAAAGATTTATAACAAAAAGGCTTGAGCGGTGCTCAAGCCTTTTTTCTTAGTGTAATGGTCAAAACAAACCAATCTGCCTCTGTTGCCAGTTGCAAGTCTCCCTCTAGGATCTCTACAAAATTTTGAATGATGTAGAGGCCCAAACCAGAAGACTCTTCTGTGTCCGATAGATTTTCGGAGTAGAATCGGCTAGCCAGTTGGTCTAAGTGCTGAATCGGTTGTTGCACGATATTGCCTAGTTCAACCCGAATCGCCTTATCATCAGAGGTCAAGGTCAAGCGGGCCTTTTCTTTCCCATGTTTGAGGACATTGCTGAGCATATTTTGCAGGAGGCGCTCCCAAAGCTCCGGATCCGTAGCATAATGAAGATGCTCCTCTATCTCCACTTCTAAGGCAATCCCCGCCTCAGACAAGCTATCATAATACTGGAACAACTGCTGGGTCAGGACTTGGCTGAGATTAACATCTGAAAGCCGAGGCTGAATGGCTCCCTCCATCAAGCGTCTGTATTCCAAGAGAGATTCCAGGCGTTTTGAGACGACTTGAAGATTGGAAGCAATTTTCTTCAGCTTCTCCTCTTCCTGCGTCCCACCCTTGATGATTTGTTGGGTATATCCCGATGCAATGGTCAAAGGCGTCCGGATATCATGAGCAATATTACTGATGGCCATATCCAAGGTCTTTTTCTCTTGAAAGGCAATCCGATTGGTCCGCTCGATCTGTTCAAAGAGATCACTGACCTGCTTGGTCAAGGCGACCATTTCTTTTTTTGAAACACGTGACGTTAACCGCACCCCACTCCCATTTTGGAGCTTCTCTTGAATCTGCTCCTGCAAATCTTTTAAGGCAGAAAGCAGGCGAAGGTAGC
>NZ_JBKQBL010000001.1:220864-225792 GCF_046824975.1 Streptococcus intestinihominis
CCAGTCCCAAGAGGAGGACAAGGACGACTAGAACTAGAAGCAATCCCCACATTACTGGTCTCCTTTCAAGCGAACACCCAAGCCCCAGACAGTTTCAATATAGTCCTCATTAGGATCGAGCTGAGCAATTTTCTTTCGGAGATTGCTCAATTGGGCATTGAGCGTATTGTCTCCAGGCAGATAGACTTCGTCCCAGACCGCCTCATACAATTCTTCTTTGGTAAAAATCTTCTTTGGATGCGCCAATAAAGTTTCAAAAATTTGAAATTCTTTTTTGCCCAAGCGAAGCGTTTTTGCTCCAGACTCCAGTTCAAAGGTTTCTGGATTTAGGACCAGATTTTTAACAGTCAGCATTTTTGATGATGGAGCTTCCTGTGCCGGAGTGATGTTATTTCTCAGCTGCACCGTTACCCGAGCTGCCACTTCGTCCAGATTAAAGGGCTTGACGATATAATCATTGGCACCTGCAAGGAGATACTGGCTAATGAGGTGTTTGTCTCCAAGAGCGGTCATCATGATGGCCGGCACCTGACTCTGCAAACGGATCTCCTCAAGGACCTGATCTCCATTTTTCCCAGGAAGCATGATATCAAGAAGGACCAAATCAATGCTTTCTTGCTGAAAGAGCCGCAAACCTTCTGTACCTGAAAAAGCTTGAAGCACCTCATGATCTTCACTTAAGAGACTATACAAAATTTCTTGGATATCATTATTATCCTCGATTAATAAAATCCGTGCCACTTGCCTCGCTCCTCTTTTCTTTACTTGCGAAATCAGTTCTATTTCTCTAGCCTATCAAATAAAGGAACCTTCGTCAATCAAAAAAGCAAAGAAAACACTCGATCAAGAAGAACTTTTCTCCTAATCGAGTGTTGCATTTAATTAACAGAAGCCCCATTGGACGCAATGACTTCTTTGTACCAATAGAAGGATTTCTTACGTGAGCGGGCCAAGCTTCCCTTACCTTCGTTGTCCCGATCGACATAGATAAAGCCGTAGCGTTTCTTCATTTCTCCAGTCCCGGCAGAGACCAGGTCAATACAGCCCCAAGTCGTATAGCCCCAGAGGACAACGCCATCTTCATGAATAGCATCCCGCATGGCCTTGATGTGAGCAGCCAGGTAATCAATCCGGTAGTCATCCTCAATCTCCCCGGCTTCATTTGGAGTATCAACGGCGCCTAGTCCATTTTCTACAATAAACAGGGGTTTTTGATAACGATCCCAGATGGTGTTGAGGGTAATGCGGAGACCAAGAGGGTCAATCTGCCAACCCCATTCTGAGCTTTCTAGGTAGGGATTCTTCAGAGAAGCAAAGATATTGCCCGCTGTTTTTTCCCTTTCAGCTGGATCCCCTGAAGCGACCCGACTGGCATAGTAAGAGAAGGAAATAAAGTCTACCGTGTGTTCTTTCAACAATTGAAGGTCCTGCTCGGTCATCTCGACCGTAATTCCCTGACGTTCCCACTCTTTCTTGGCATAGGTTGGGTATTCCCCACGCGCCTGCACATCGATGAAGAAATAGTTCTTGCGGTCTTCTTCTAGACCAGCCCAGATATCTCGCGGAGCACAGGTATGCGGATAGTTTTGCCCTGCTGCCAACATACAGCCGACCTTATTGTTGGGATCAATCTCATGGGCTAGCTTGGTGGCAATGGCTGAAGCGACCAACTCATGGTGAGCCGCCTGGTATTTGACTTGCTCCTCATTCTCTCCTTCTTCAAAGCAGAGACCCGCTCCCATAAAAGGCGCATGGAGGATCATATTGATCTCATTAAAGGTTAGCCAGTAGTTGACCAAGCCCTTGTAGCGAGTGAAGAGAGTTCGGCAGAGTCGTTCATAACATTCCAACATCTTACGACTGCGCCAACCTCCATACTCAGTAATCAAATGCATGGGACAGTCAAAGTGGGTAATGGTCACCAAGGGTTCAATGCCATACTTGTGACATTCCTTAAAGAGATCTTCATAGAACTGTAGACCTGCTTCGTTTGGCTCTAGTTCATCTCCTTGCGGGAAAATCCGAGACCAGGCAATGGACAAGCGATAAGTTTTAAAGCCCATTTCCCCAAAGAGGGCAATGTCTTCCTTGTAGCGATGGTACATATCAATGCCATCCTTAGCCGGATAAAAATAGCCCTCTTCAAAGTCGAACATCTTTTTCTGACCCGTAATAATGGCGTGACGGTCAGGCCCAATCGGTACCACATCCACATTGGCCAAGCCACGGCCATCTTCATTATAAGCTCCCTCACACTGGTTAGCAGCCGTCGCCCCACCCCAAAGAAAACCATCTGGAAATTGAAGTTTATCGGTCATCTCTCTACCTCACTTGATTTGATAGTTCTATTATACCCTTCTCTAACCCAAAAATCTTACAGCATCTAGGAAAAACTGATACTATTCTAAGATTGTTTTTGTTCACGCGCAATACAAAAAGTCCGGAGGACTCCGATTTTTTAAAATGCATACCAATTATTTTTTGCCAAATATAATATTGGTCTTTCTTAAATCTAATAAATTCTGTTAAAATAGAAAAATTTTATTCGTTAGAATTATTCAATCATCTACTGAAACTTTCCGCCGTGAGAAAAGTGCTAGAAACACGATTGTTTCTAGCACTCGGGAGTTTTGAGACCTCAGGCTCAAAACTAAGTCATGGAACTTCCTGGATTGCTGAAATCATCCACTGGATAATTTCACCTAACGTCCGTACTCACCTAAGGAAAGTTTCAAAGAAGATTTTGTCTTTAATAAAAAAGACCGGATTGCTCCGATCTTTTTAAGTTCCACTCCAAGAACGATTAAATTTTTTGATAATAGAATTACCTATTTCATACAATAAAAATCAATCACTAGACCAGCAGGGCCTTCAACTAGCAAGCTTTCGGTTCCCCAATCGGTTACAATTGGGCCATTTAAAACCTGGATACCAAGCTCTTTCAATCGTTTGTAGTTCTGGTCTACATCTTCAACCTCGATATGAAGAATGATTCCTGACTGAAAGTTTTCCAAAGGGACCAAATGATTTTGAGACAACATGAGACAGTGACTGCCAATCGTGAACTGGGCAAAACTGTCGTCAACATAATCGGCTTTTTTATCCAAAATACGCTCCAAGCTAGCACAAACTTGGGGAACATTTGAAACAATAATATCTAATTGATTTAAATTCATTTCTTATCCTCCACAAAAAGACCGGAGTCCTCCGATCTTTTAAGTTTCTCTCTAAGAAAATCAAAGTATAAACAAGGCATCGAACCGCAGACAGTACTGGAGTACGGCAAGGTGAAGATAACGCAGTTTATCTTTGATTTTCCACGAGCAGGATTATTTGATTGCGCGTGATTGCAACCCTTCTTCTTCCAAGAAGAGGCGGAATGGTACAAGCTCTTCAGCTTCGTATTTTTCTTTGAAGGCTTTAATAGCTTCTTCTGAGTGTTGTTTTGGATCCAACTCAAGTACTTCTACTGGAAGTGGACGATGTGGAGTGATGTGAGCATCGATAACAACAGTTTTACCTTCTTTGTTCAATTTAACAGCTTCAGCAACGACTGCGTCGATGTCTTCGATACGGTCAACTGTAAATCCAATAGCTCCTTGAGCTTCAGCGATTTTCGCATAGTCAGCATTAGGGAAGTCACAACCAAACAAGTGTTTGTTTGTGTCTTCGTATTTGTCCTTGATGAAGGCATATTTACCATTGGAGAAGACAACGTTGATAACTGGAAGGTCGTATTGAACGTTTGTGATAACGTCTGGGTAGCACATGTTGAATGCACCGTCACCCATGATGTTCCATACTTGGCGATCTGGATTGTCTTTCTTAGCAGCGATACCACCAGGAAGGGCAATACCCATTGTCGCAAAGAGTGGAGATGTACGCCACATGTTCTTAGGTGTCATGTGAAGGTGACGAGTAGATGTTTGAGTAGTGTCACCTACGTCGATTGAATAGATAGCGTCTTGATCAGCATGTTTGTTGATTGCATTGTAAACTTGATACAATTGCAATTCTCCCTCAGTTTTACCTTCGAGTTTGTTCATGTAATCACGCCAGTTTTGGTTATTCTTCACGTTTGCACGCCACCATGGAGTAGATTCAACTGGATTCACTTTGTCAAGGATTGCTTTGGCTGCTTGACCTGCATCACCAAGGATTGAAGCATCTAGGGCATGACGTTTACCAAGTTTGTAAGGGTCGATATCGACTTGGATGAATTTTTCAGTATTCTTGAATGCTTCGTAAACTTCAGCAAATGGGAAGTTTGAACCAAGGAAAAGAACTGTGTCTGCTTCAAAGACCACTTCGTTGGCTGGTTTCCAACCAACACGGTAAGCAGAACCTGTCAAACCTTCATAGTTCCATTCGAAAGCTTCAAAGTTTTTACCAGTTGTGATGATTGGTGCTTTGATTTTACGTGACAATTCAGTGATCACTTCACCAGCTTTCACACCACCGTAACCAGCGTAGATCACTGGACGTTCAGCATTGTTCAAGATTTCAACAGCTTTGTCGATTTCCACTTCGTTCAAAGCAGGAGCGATGAATGAACGCTCGTATGAACCTGAACCGTAGTATGAGTTTTCGTCGATTTCTTGGAAACCAAAGTTTACTGGAATTTCAACAACGGCTGGACCTTTTTTAGAAACAGCAGCACGGCAAGCTTCGTCAATCACTTTTGGCAATTGCTCTGCGTAAGCTACACGTTTGTTGTAAACAGCGATACCGTTGTACATTGGGTTTTGGTTCAATTCTTGGAAGGCATCCATGTTCAATTCGTTAACTGGACGTGATCCAAGGATAGCAAGGAATGGAGTGTTATCCATAGCTGCATCGTAAACACCGTTGATCAAGTGAGTTGCACCAGGTCCACCTGAACCAACTGCAACACCGATAGAACCACCAAATTTAGCTTGCATAACCGC
>NZ_JBKQBL010000001.1:225827-228656 GCF_046824975.1 Streptococcus intestinihominis
TGCAAGAGCACCTGTTTCTTCGTGGCGAACTTGCAAGAAACGGATATCTTTGTCTTCAGCCAAAGCGTCCATGAGTGAGCTAAGTGTTCCAGATGGGATACCGTAGATTGTGTCTACGCCCCATGTTTTCAATACGTTGAGCATTGCTGCAGATGCAGTAATTTTTCCTTGAGTCATAAATATAACTCTCCTTCAATAAAAATAATTGTCAGTCTTTGAACTGAATTCGACAAAGAGTGAAAACGTTTCAAATAACTTTACTATATCAATTTATCACGTTTTATTGTCCTTGTATAAGAATATGCTCACCGAACGCCTGGAACTATTACATAACACAAAGCAAAAATCTGTTCTGTTTCCGCAAACTATTTTATAACAGAAGTCATAAACCGCATAAGAGCAAGGTTTTTGCTTGTTGTAGAATTAGTACAAAATAGAGTGTTTTCCCAAACTGTTTTATAGAAAGCATAAAAAATCCTAGCTGGAAAATCATTTTCCTTGCTAGGATGGGTTAGATTTCGCTTTGAAGAGCCTTACTCAAGACCCTGTATCCTTCAATTGTTAAATGAAGACCATCTGTTGTATAAGCCGGTTTGAGCTGACCATCCTCTCCAAGCAAATGGTCAAAAACATTGATAAATTCAACATTTATCATCCCCTGAGCCAATTCGTGGTAGGCCTGGTTCAAGGTCTGAATCTTCTGATTGGTCCGGATATAAACTGTCCCCTTGTAGGGCTCTCCCTCATTCACAGGAAGAACCGAAACGAGTTTGATTTGCGCCAAGGGCAAGAGCCGCACCATCTCCTGCAGGATGATGCTCATGTTTTCAATGGTTTCCGACAGGGGCATTTCCTTACCAATGTCATTAGTTCCAATCAGCAAAAAGACCTTATCCACTGCTTGACCGAAAATATGGGCATCTAGATGCTCTCTTAAGAGGTCTGTCTTGTAGCCTCTAATCCCCCGGTTCACCATATACTGATCCGTCAACAGCAACTCTTGAAGGGGATAGTATTCGACGATAGAGTCTCCTATAAAAAGAATATCGGGTTCCCTCAAAGGATTCTGATTCAGTTCTCGGTAATTCTTCTGTATTTTTGCCTGTTCTTTCAACAGCCAGGTTTCTAATAATTGTACAGCCATAAAGGCTCCTTTCGATTCGTATAGTAGAAACTGTGCAAGGTAGGATAGGCCTAGTCGAAGCAGAGCCTTCCATCCAAGTAAGCTTCGATGACTTCGTAGACCCCATAATTCTGATGAGAAGGCGCCATATAGCGGGCTACTTGTCGCGCATGGGGATCCGCATTTTCCATTGCATAGGAATAGGTCGCTAACTCAAGCATCTCGACATCGTTTTGGCTATCGCCAAATGCCATCAGATGCCCACCATCCACGCCCCAGCGTTCTTCTAAGAATTGAATGGCTGTAGCTTTATTGACACCCGGTTGCAGAATATCAATAGCCCCATAGCCACTAGCTGCAGGAAGCAGGCGCTCTCCAAACTTTTCTCGTAACTCTTGCACAAAGGCTTCGACTTTTTCAGTCTCCGTGACGACACTTAGCTTCAAAACTAGCTCGCCATGTTCATGGGCCAAATCATCCACAAAGCGCATCCGTTTGTAAAAAGCAGCTGCTAACTCAGGCGTCATCAATTGCTCTAAAAGAGGAAACTCTGTTCCTTTCTTGGCATAGCCTCCCGATAAGCTACTAACGACCAGATGAAGTTCTTCCTCTCGGCCTTCTAGATAATGCAAGACCTCCTGCACCAGCTCTTCCGGCCAGCTGCACTCTCGGGTGAGCTTCCCCTTCTCTAATATCCGTGCCCCATTGGCCAGCACCAAGGTGACGCGATCTTTCAAGTCTCCCAATACATGAGCCATACGGCTATAGCCGTTCCCTGTCGCAATGACAAAGGGAATCCCTCTTTGGTCTAACTGATCCAAGATGCGGCTCAAGCGCTCATGGTCTACTTCTCCTTGCTCGTCCATCAGAGTGCCATCCATATCTGTCGCAATCATTTGTAGCATACTGCCACCTCTTTCCATCTTTCCCCTATTATACACCATTCCCTCATCATTTTGGAACCTTCTCTCCCTTAAATCCTCCCTCTCCTCCTTCCTTAAAATTTAAGAAATTCCATCGAATCCTCTTTAATTTTTGGTCCAATTTTATTATAATATAGATAGTAGATTTTCCCTGTATGAAGTAACTAGCAGACCCTTTCACACACATGGAAAAACGTCTGCTACTCCCGAAAAAGATCTAAGAGGTAGGCATGAACACAAAGACCTTATACCGCCAAACATCCTTTACCAATAGCGATTTCCCTTTTTCAATCAAGCAGATTAGCACCCAAAATGGCCAGCCAGATATCTTATTTCATTGGCACACCGATATTGAGATTATTTATGTCAATGAAGGGACTGCTCAGTTCCATATCGACTATGAATATTTTAATAGTCAGCCTGGTGATATTATTTTGATCCGCCCCAATGCCCTTCACTCCATCCACCCCATCCAGAGTTCTTCTCATACTATGGATGTCCTGCATTTTAATCTGGACCTGATTGGGATTACCCATAAAAATATCGCCACTCTAAAATATTTACAACCCCTCTACAATGGGGATTTTGAATTTGTCCGACGCATTCAAGCCCAATCACCTGGTTACGAAGAAATCAAACAGAGCCTCTTAACCTGTATGGCAAACGGAAGAGAGCAAGGCCCCTTCTATGAACTCCGACTTAAATCCCAGCTCAATGAACTCCTCTATCTCCTCTTCTCCCACAACTATATCGTCGAGAAGAAGTTCTCAACAGACGCATACC
>NZ_JBKQBL010000001.1:228704-229817 GCF_046824975.1 Streptococcus intestinihominis
GGAGAGAAGAAAAAATCCGTTTGGTCCTCGACCATATTTCAAACCATTACCAAGAGGAGCTCATGATCGAGCATTTGGCAGAGCTGTGCCATTTTAGCCCGACCCACTTCATGAATTTCTTTAAGAAACAATTAGGGCTCTCTTGCATGGAGTACATCATTCAATATCGACTGAAAAAAGCGGCCCATCTCCTCCAGCATTCCGATCAGGCAATCATTGATATCGCGAGCCAATCCGGCTTCAACAACCTCTCAAACTTTAATCGCCAGTTCAAGAAATACTATCAGGTTACTCCAAGCCAATACCGAAAAGCTTGTCTTTAAGCCAAACCAAAAGCACTTATAAGCTGTCTAACCGACAACTTATAAGTGCTTTTTTAGATATTCAGAAAAGCGCATAGAATTGCTACCACAATAGCTGGAAGCATATTAGCTATTCTGATTCGTTTCCCCCAAGTCAGATTAATCCCCACACACATAATCAGGACGGAGCCTACTAACGAAAGATTCGCCAAAGCAGTATCAGTAAGAATAGGTGCTAGAAAACGAGCTAATACAGTTATGGACCCTTGAATCAGAAAAATGGGGACAGCAGAAAAGAGTGCTCCTTTCCCTTTCGAAGCCGTTAGGATAAGGACGATCATGAGATCCAGCACAGCCTTTGCGACTAGGGTAGAGGAGTCACCTGTCAAACCATCTTGCAAAGAACCTACGACAGCCATAGCTCCCACACAAATCGTCAAGGAAGTTGTCACAAAGGCATCGACAAAACGCATATCCTTGTCACTTCCAGTAACCTTCTTAAGCCAAATACCAAAATGATCAAACCCTTGCTCAATTTTTAAAAATTCCCCAATAATCGTCCCAATCACTAGACTAGCAATCATCATCATACTATTTTGACTGCTCAAGCTAGTCCCTGTTACCCGCAGGAGGCCTTGAACAGCTCCAGCAATACCCAAGGTAAAAACCGCTACTCCTGTCACCTTTAACAAGGACTCTTGAACCTCTTTTGAAAGACGATCTCCAACTAAGAGCCCAAGGGCTCCTCCTATTAGAACGCCCAGCACATTGTATAGTGTTCCCATTTTCTGTATACTATTTCCTTCTCTTG
>NZ_JBKQBL010000001.1:229872-244025 GCF_046824975.1 Streptococcus intestinihominis
TGAATCTTAGATAACTTCTAACATTACAATCATTATTGACCCCAATTCAGATTCACACGGTCCTTCACTTCCTGGTAGGCTGTATCGACACGCGCCTTTGTTTCATCATCCAATTGGTTCCGGTACTTGCCGCCTTCAATCCAGTCCTCCAAGATATAGGTCTGGAAATGATAGAGTTCATAACCTTCAGGAGAATAACTGTCCTTGGGCGTCCGGTTAACCCAAGTAGGATGAGCTGTGGCAGTTTTGATCCGTGTCTTGCGCCCTACCTTCTCAATGGTGATATCCATCAGGACACCCCGTTCGGTCCATTGCGCATTGTCTATCCCTTCCATGGTTTCCATCCGCTGATTGGAAAGGAAATTCCCCATAGAATAAACAATCAATTTCTGTTGCCCATCCTTATCCACAATCTCAGCAGGCTGGACAACATGAGGATGACCACCCAAGACGATATCCGCCCCCCAAGAAATCATCTTATGGTATAGCTCCTTTCGTTCCTCTGATGGCTCTAACTCATATTCAATCCCCATCTGAGGCATGACAATAGTTACGTCCGCTTCCATCTCAGCTTTTTGGATTTCTTGACGCATCCGCTCCTCATTGAGGTCCGATAGACGGTTGTCATAGTCCTCTTGTTCTAGATTATATTCCATCCCATTAAACCCGTAGGAGTAGGCCAAGATCGCAATCTTGATCCCATTTACCTCCTTGATCAGGATAGGGGCTTGATCTCTCGTCTCATGCGGGTAGACACCAACCGTTTGGATCCCCGCGTCTTCAAAGGCCTTGGCAGTCGAAAACAGCCCTTCCAAGCCAGAATCGAGGATATGGTTATGTCCCAGGTCCATCACCTGATAGCCTGCATCCTTAATCGAAGCAACCACCTCCTCAGGGGCATTGAAAATCGGATAGCCCGAAAGCCCATAATCCGAATTAATGGTCCCTTCAAAATCCCCCAAGACCAGATCCCCTTGCTTCAACCATTCCTGAGCATAGTGATAATTCTCAGAAAAATCATAGCTTCCATCTTCCTTGGCGGCACTCATATAAATCAAGTCATGATAGAGTTGATCTCCATTTGCCATGATCCGAGCCGTATGCGGTAACTGATCCGGATGAATTTCTTCTTGCTTTTCAACGACTTCCGGCATTTCTAGCGCTGTAATGGGAAAACCATTCCATTTTTGAACCCACAAGACCAGATTTGCTGCCGCAAATACTGTAATCAGCAAACCATAGACAAACTGTTCGTTGGTCAGGCGAAAAGCGGTCACCTTTCCCAAGCCAATATCAAGCCAGTCGTTGAGCATCCTGAGGATATCTTTCCCAAGCTCGCTCCATCTCTTTAAGAGATCCTTCCAATTCTTCATCATCTTCTCTTCCTATTTCTCTTGCACTTGTCAAAGGCCTCTCCCTAGCATCTTGATGCTACCTTTTACATTCTCACACTTCTCTAACATTCCAACTTTCTCATCTCAGGTTTATACAATGAGCCACTAAACTCACATCAAACCTAGTATTCATTGAAATACTTTCTCTTCATTGTATCACAAATTTTAAGAAGAGAAAAAAGAGAGCAGGACAGAAGCGCCATTGTTTAGAAACGCTTCATCGTCCTGCTCCTGCACAGTTGATTAATTCATGTAAATGATCGTTCATCACTTCTTATCGTTTGATTTGGACAAGCTAATCGCAACCATGACAAGACTTAGGAAAAAGGCCGAAAGCAACCCTTTTGTCGTCCGATTCATAAAAGGTTGATGGAACACAAAATGATTATAGGCAGTAAATCCTAATCCAATCAGAGTTACCATAGCCGAAAGTGAAAAAATTGTTACCCACAAATTTCTATTTTTCATCATAAACTCCGTTTTTCGATTTAATAGAAAGGCCCTCTTATTTCAAAGCATTTAACAAATAACCATAACCTTCTTGCTCCATTTCCTCTTTTGGAATAAAGCGCAGTGAGGCCGAATTGATGCAATAGCGAAGGCCACCTTGGTCTTTGGGTCCATCGGTGAAGACATGGCCGAGATGAGCATTACCCGAGCGGGAACGAACTTCAATCCGCTCCATCCCATGGCTTTGGTCCTGGTAATAGTGGACGACATCTTTGGCAATGGGACGAGAGAAACTTGGCCAGCCACAGCCAGAAGCAAACTTATCCTTTCCAAAGAAAAGAGGTTCCCCAGTCGTAATATCCACATAGATGCCCTCTTCAAAGGTCTGATCATAGACATTGTGGAAAGGGCGTTCCGTCGCGCTTTCTTGGGTGACTTGGTACTGCTCTGCTGTCAGTTTCGCTTTTAAGGTTTCTTGATCTGGCTTCTGATAGGCTGCCGGATCAATCAAGGGTTGGGCAGCATCCGTCACATCGATATGGCAATAACCCCCAGGATTCTTCTTGAGGTAGTCTTGGTGGTAGTCCTCAGCCAGGATGTAGTGACGCAAGGGCTCTAGCTCCACCGCGATCTTGCGGCCCAGTTGCTTCTCTTCTTCCGCAAACACTTGGGCAATCACCTCACAATCCGCCTCGTCTAGGTAATAGACACCGGTCCGATATTGGCGGCCTCGATCATTTCCCTGCTTGTTAACGGACAAGGGATCGATCACCCGGAAATAGTAGAGCAGAATTGCGCGTAAAGTGATCTTGTCTGGATCGTAGATAACTTGTACAGTCTCTGCATGATCCGTTTCTTTGATCAGTTGATAATTGGTCGTCTCTACCTGGCCATTGGCATAGCCCACCGTCGTTTGTTCTACACCGGGGATCCGAGAGAAATACTCCTCTAAGCCCCAAAAACAGCCACCTGCTAGATAAATCTCTGCCATCTTTTTTTCCTCGCTTCCTGCATTCCCTAAGAGGAACGCTTGACATCTATTAGCTTCATCATAATCCAAGAGTCTCAGATTTTCAAGGATTCTGCATCAAAAATCCCTTCTACTATACTAGTAAAAGGGATAAAGGCACTCCCACTTATTTTTCAAATAAGAAAAAGAGCGAGTAACCAAGATTCCGTAGAGACACTAAAAACTGATGGAAAAAATCATGCATGAGAGACATGTCCCACACCTCCTCTCAATCATCTGATGTTCCTAAACATCGTTACCAAGATTAAAGAACCACCGTCGGTCCGTAGACCTGTAACTGAGGCTTCACAACCTCGTAATGCCAGTGATCATAAGCTCGCCAAACTTGAAAGGTTTCTTTATTTAAACGCAACCCGCTCAGACCAATCAATAGACTAGCGGTCTGATAAAACTTTTCCAACTCGATCAACAGGCGATTGTCTATCCTTTGAGCCTTCAATAAAACTTTCAACATCTGATCTAGATTTTCTTTAAATCGAAGGGCATCTGGACTGGGGGTGCATCCTTTAGAAAAGGCTGTTTGAAGAAGGCTGACCGTCGTCCTCGCCTCTTGAATCACATCCCTTTCTCCCATCGAAATCACCTTCCTTTTCACCTCCATTGTACACCTTTTTCTCTCTATAAAAATGGGAAATCTCTAAAACTAGGAACAGAATGAGGCTGGGACAAAAGTCCTAGCCTCTCAATTGTTTCTAGATTGTCGAGCAAGACGCAGTGGTTGAGTGGACTCTACTACGCTGATTTCATCAGCTTTTACAGCCCTACTCAACTGTGCGGAGGTGGGACGACGAAATCGAATTCTAACGAATTACCGATTTCTGTCCCACTCTCATAAAAAACTTCCCCAAGTTTCCACTTGAGGAAGTTCTTCTCGAAAGATTAGTCAATGTAGTGCAATTTCCCACGGAAATCTTCTAGACTTTGGTAGCCTTTTTCTTCCATGATAGCTTTAAGCTCCGCAGTAATGCGTTCAAAAGCCCCCACTCCTTCTTTATGAAGCGTGGTTCCGATTTGTACCATACTAGCGCCACAAAGGATATGTTCAAAGGCATCGCGACCAGTCAAGACGCCCCCAGTCCCCACAATCTGAATTTCTGGATTTAACCGTTGGTAAAAGGCATGGACATTGGCCAGAGCCGTTGGTTTGATGTATTCGCCACCAATCCCACCAAAGCCGTTCTTAGGACGGATCACCACGGATTCATCCTCGATGTAAAGTCCATTACCGATTGAGTTGACACAGTTGACAAACTTGAGCGGATATTTGTTAAAGATTGCTGCTGCTTGGTCAAAATGAACGATATCAAAATAAGGTGGCAACTTGATGCCAAGAGGTTTGGTGAAATAGGCAAAGACCTCTGACAAGATCCGATCTGTCGTCTCAAAATCATAGGCGATCTGAGGTTTCCCTGGGACATTGGGGCAGGAAAGGTTCAATTCAGTCAAACCTTTAAAATCACTTTCTTGCACCTTTTTCAAGATGGTATGGGTTTCCTCAGGAGACATGCCGACAAGAGATAGGAAGAAAGTCCGATCGGGATCTGTTTCTTGCAACTCCAATAAGTAATTCAAATAATAGTCCAAGCCTTGGTTAGGTAGCCCCATCGAATTGATTGAGCCCAGTGGGACATCTTGGTAGCGTGGCTCTGGATTTCCAGAACGGAACTCCAAGGTAGCTGTCTTGGTCACAAAGGTCCCAGCAGCCGAATTCTTCACTTCTTCTAATTCCTCAGTGGTCATACAGGCCACACCTGCCGCATTCATCAGGCAGTTGTCAAATTCAAAACCAGCAATTTGCGTCTTTGTCGATACCATCTTCTTCTCCTTGAAATGAATTCTTACAGCCATTATAGCACGAAAAGGAGGATTCATGACTAGAAAACTAAAAAAGGACAAGGATCGTCCGGAAATAGAAAAAATCACCTTAAACGTTATCCATTTATTTTCTATATATAAGAGAAAAATCAGACATTTTTCCAATCCTATCGTTCTTTCGCATCCATATTTTCCCACTCCATAGGCAGTTGTGAAAATTTTCAGAAAATTCAACTTTTTTCTTTACAAGTCAAAAAAAGTCTGCTATAATTATCGACGTAATAAAACATGACATTGCTCTCAGCAGTGCCTCCATATACCAGTAAGTTCGCTAACCTGCTGGAATTCGTTTCAATGAAAAAAGGAGAAACATGATGACAACTGCAAAAGAATATATCCAAAGCACTTTCGAAACCGTAAAAGCTCGCAACGGCCATGAAGCGGAATTCCTTCAAGCTGTTGAAGAGTTCCTTAGCACTTTGGAACCTGTATTTGAAAAACATCCAGAATACATCGAAGAAAACATCTTGGCACGTATCACTGAGCCTGAGCGCGTGATTAGCTTCCGTGTTCCTTGGGTTGACCGTGACGGAAAAGTTCAAGTTAACCGTGGTTACCGTGTTCAATTCAACTCAGCTGTCGGTCCTTACAAAGGCGGACTTCGTTTCCACCCAACTGTAAACCAAGGGATCTTGAAATTCCTCGGCTTCGAACAAATCTTTAAAAACGTTTTGACTGGACTTCCAATCGGTGGAGGTAAAGGTGGATCTGACTTCGATCCTAAAGGCAAGACTGACGCTGAAGTGATGCGCTTCTGCCAAAGCTTCATGACTGAATTGCAAAAACACATCGGTCCTTCTCTTGATGTCCCAGCTGGTGATATCGGGGTTGGTGGACGTGAGATTGGTTACCTTTACGGTCAATACAAACGCCTTCGCCAATTTGATGCTGGTGTCTTGACTGGTAAACCTCTTGGTTTCGGTGGTAGCTTGATCCGTCCAGAAGCAACTGGTTATGGTTTGGTTTACTATACGGAGGAAATGCTCAAAGGCAATGGCGACAGCTTTGCTGGTAAGAAAGTCGTGATCTCAGGTTCTGGTAACGTTGCCCAATACGCTCTTCAAAAAGCAACTGAACTTGGTGCAACTGTTATCTCTGTATCTGACTCAAACGGTTACGTGATCGACGAAAACGGTATTGACTTTGACCTTCTGACAGACGTCAAAGAAAAACGTCGTGCTCGTTTGACTGAGTATGCTGCAGAAAAACCAACTGCTACTTACTACGAAGAATCTGTATGGACTTACGCTGGTAACTATGATATCGCTCTTCCATGTGCAACTCAAAACGAGATCAACGGTGAAGCAGCGAAACGCTTGGTTGCTCAAGGGGTAAAAGTTGTTTCTGAAGGAGCCAACATGCCTAGCGACCTTGATGCGATCAAAGTCTACAAAGAAAACGGCATCCTTTACGGACCTGCTAAAGCTGCCAATGCTGGTGGGGTTGCTGTATCTGCTCTTGAAATGAGCCAAAACAGCCTCCGCCTTTCATGGACACGTGAAGAAGTGGATGGACGCTTGAAAGACATCATGACCAACATCTTCAACACTGCTAAAACAACTGCAGAAACCTACGGTCTTGGTAAAGATTACCTTGCGGGTGCTAATATCGCAGCCTTTGAAAATGTCGCAAATGCGATGATTGCCCAAGGTCTTGTTTAATTTGATTCTTTTGCCACACCTCTGAAGCCTTTGGTTTCGGAGGTGTTTTTCTTGATAAAAAAAGAAGATTGGAAAAACCAAATCTTCTTTTATTTTATAAATCATCCAAGGCATCTTTAACCTTATCAAAGAAGCCTTTTTTCTTTGGGTTGACCTTCAAATCACTTGCTTCCGCAAATGCACGAAGGGCTTCTTTTTGCTTGTCATTTAGACCTGTTGGTGTCACCACATTAACAGATACATATTGATCTCCTACAGAGCCTCCACGCAAGCTTGGTGCTCCTTTACCGCGGAGGCGGAATTTCTTACCTGTCTGGGTTCCTTCAGGGATGACCAAGTCAACATCGCCGTGAACCGTTGGAACATGGACCGTATCCCCAAGAGCAGCCTGAACAACGTTCAAGTTCAATTTATAGTAGATGGTTGATCCATCACGCTCAAATTTGTCGCTCGGCTCAACGTTGACCACCACATAGAGATCTCCGTATGGCCCTCCATTAAATCCAGCTTCTCCTTGACCAGAGAGGCGGATTTGTTGACCTGTTTCAACCCCAGCAGGGATTTTCACATTGACACTGTGGGCTTGCTTCTCGTGACCAGTCCCATGACAGGTTGTACAAGGATCTTTAATTTCTTTACCGCGTCCATGACAGACATCACAGGTGATTTGACGGCGCATCATCCCAAGTGGGGTTTGCGTATCCACATTGATAACCCCAGAACCATGACAGCGTCCACAAGTTACTGGACTTGTTCCTGGCTTAGCACCAGTTCCATCACACGTCCGACAGCTGGCTTCCCGATGGTACTTCACTTCCTTCTCAGTTCCAAAGATGGCTTCTTCAAACTTGAGGTTTACGCGGTACTGAAGATCATCTCCCTGACGTGGAGCATTAGGATTGCGGCTTGCACCACCACCTCCAAAGAAGCTAGAGAAGATATCTTCAAAGCCACCAAAGCCACTGCCATCAAAACCACCGAAGCCACCAGCTCCGCCACCGAAGCCGCCAAAACCACCATTGGCCCCTGCAGCACCGTATTGGTCATAAGCTGCCCGTTTTTGTTCGTCGCTCAAAGTCTCATAAGCTTCTTGAACTTCCTTGTACTTTTCCTCAGCACCAGGCTCCTTGTTGATATCTGGGTGATATTTTTTAGATAATTTCCGATAGGCTTTCTTAATCTCATCTTGAGATGCATTCTTTGAAACGCCCAAACGGTCATAAAATTCAGTATTGTTCATACAAGATACTAAGAGCGAACAGAAAGCGACTGAAATTTAGGAAACCGACAAGAAATCCTGATTTCTTAGGCGGTTTATCTAATTTCCAAGCTTTCCGCTCGGGTTCAATTCCCCGAACACTCTTTGTTCCTTTCTATAATTTTCATGTACATCTTTAGAGGATATTTTCTATACTTTGCTTCACTTGATCAAACTCTTGGTCTGATAGAGTAAATATCAAATCCTCTTCAGCACACTCGTTCTTTTCTTTAAAATAGTTGTCCGTATTCTCTGCCAATCCTAAGCTTAGAATCACTTTTCTTGCAAACTCTTGATGGGCAAAACCGATAGCCGTAATGATTTGTTTATCTTGCACAACCACTTTCGGTTGGAAATTCTCACGTGGAAGAAATTCAAAATAATCAAAGAAGTTTTGCCAAATTCCACCTGTAAATTTCGTGTCCTTCAACAGACCTGCTTTCGCTAATAAAAGAGGCGCTGAAGAAATGGCTGCAATGAGGATATCTTGCTCACCAAGGTCCCTCAAGAACGAAATTAATTTCTCATCCTGTAGAGCAGGCCCTATATTGATCATTCCTGGCAAAATCACACAAGAATACTCTTCTATACGGATTTGATCTAGTGTTTTCGTTGGTTGACAGGGCAAGCCATCCTCAGAAACCACTATCGAATGATTTGAAGCGACATAATCAATCGTGATATCAAAAGACAGAGCTAAAGTACTTGTTAAAGCGGTTATCTCATAAAGAGAAAAATTAGGATAAATGATACAAAGTACTTTTTTCATACGCAACATCCTCTATTTTACCGAAAAACAGAGGCTGGGTTGCAACCTCTGGATTTCTTCTTATCATTTGCCAGTTAGGCGTTTAGGCAAGGCGCCATAGCGATTGCCATAGAATGCCAATCATTAGAGTGAACAGTCATTCTTAACGCCTCGCTCCCCGATTTTCAAGCTCGAGATAAAATAGTCCGCTGGACTATTTTATTTTTCCGTAAACTCTCCGTCTACGACGTCATCGCCTGCGTTGCCTGTTGCTTGTGCGCCTTCTGCTCCTGCTTGGGCTTGTTGCGCTGCTGCGGCTTGTTCGTAGAGTTTCACAGCAAGTCCTTGAGCTTTTTCGTTCAAGGCTTCAAGTTTTGCTTTCATTTCGTCCAAGTTATTGTCTTCTTGGGCCTTCTTAAGCTCATCAAGGGCAGCTTGTGCAGCATCACGTTCTGCATCGAAGCCTTTGCCTTCAGTTTCTTTGATTGTCTTTTCAGTCGCAAAGATAGCTTGGTCTACTTCGTTACGAAGGTCAACTTCTTCTTTACGTTTCTTATCTGCTTCAGCGTTAGCTTCTGCATCTTTCATCATGCGGTCGATTTCTTCGTCTGTCAAACCTGAGTTTGATTGGATAACGATTGTTTGTTCTTTTTGAGTTCCAAGATCTTTCGCTTTAACAGATACGATACCGTTTTTATCGATGTCGAATGTTACTTCGATTTGTGGGATACCACGAGGTGCAGCTGGGATATCTGTCAATTGGAAACGTCCAAGAGTCTTGTTATCTGCTGCCATTGGGCGTTCACCTTGAAGAACGTGGATATCAACGGCTGGTTGGTTGTCTGCTGCAGTTGAGAAGACTTGTGATTTAGATGTTGGAATAGTTGTGTTGCGGTCGATGAGTTTTGTGAAGACTCCACCCATTGTTTCGATACCAAGTGACAATGGTGTTACGTCAAGAAGGACAACGTCTTTCACATCACCAGTGATCACACCACCTTGGATCGCAGCACCCATCGCAACTACTTCGTCAGGGTTCACTGATTTGTTTGGTTCTTTACCAGTTTCAGCCTTAACAGCTTCTACAACGGCTGGGATACGAGTTGAACCACCAACAAGGATCACTTCGTCGATTTCTGACAAGCTCAAGCCTGCATCAGAAAGAGCTTGACGAACTGGAACTTTAGTACGTTCTACAAGGTCACGAGTCAAATCGTCAAATTTGGCACGAGTCAAAGTCATTTCCAAGTGAAGAGGCCCAGCTTCACCAGCAGTGATGAATGGCAAGCTGATTTGTGTTGAAGTTACACCAGAAAGGTCTTTCTTCGCTTTTTCAGCTGCATCTTTCAAACGTTGAAGGGCCATCTTGTCTGTTGACAAGTCAATGCCGTTTTCTTTCTTGAATTCTGCAACCAAGTGGTCGATGATTTTTTGGTCAAAGTCGTCACCACCGAGTTTGTTATCCCCTGCAGTTGCCAATACATCAAAGACACCGTCGCCTAATTCAAGGATAGATACGTCAAATGTACCACCACCAAGGTCGAATACTAAGATTTTTTCTTCTTTATCAGTCTTGTCCAAACCGTAAGCAAGGGCTGCTGCAGTTGGTTCGTTGACGATACGTTCTACTTCAAGACCAGCGATTTTACCAGCGTCTTTAGTTGCTTGACGTTGAGCATCGTTAAAGTAAGCTGGAACTGTAATAACAGCCTTCGTTACCTTTTCACCAAGGTATTCTTCAGCGTAACCTTTCAAGTATTGAAGGATCATTGCTGAGATTTCTTGTGGAGTGTATTCTTTCCCGTTAGCAGAAACCTTTTCAGAAGTCCCCATCTTAGATTTGATAGAGATGACTGTATCTGGGTTTGTCACTGCTTGACGTTTTGCAGCGTCACCAACGATGATTTCACCGTTTTTGAATGACACTACAGATGGAGTTGTGCGATTTCCTTCTGGGTTCGCGATGATTTTTGATTCAGTTCCTTCAAGAACTGCTACTGCTGAGTTTGTTGTACCTAAGTCAATACCGATAATTTTAGACATATGTTTTTCTCCTTGTTATTTTTCTCTTTTTTTGATATTTCCCTTAAGTGGTGGGGACGTGAGCAACTCCCTCCGGGATTTCATCACTTATTTTTGAGCCTACTGTCTCAAAAATCCCCTGTTTCAGTAGCACAAGCTACTGAAACTTTCACCACGGCGGGAAATATCTTCCTTGCAAGCCTCCGGCTTGCATCTTATCTTTCTTTCATAGTTTAGTGTCGTTTCGGACAAGGTATCCTAGTTGTAGACAACTACCATGGCTGGGCGCAGGATGCGGTCATGGAGTTTGTAGCCTTTTTGGAAGACTTGTGCGATGGTGTCTGCTGGATGTTCGTCATCAGCTGGGACTGTTTGGATGGCCATGTGGTAGTTATGGTCAAATTCTCCGTCCGCTGCGATTTCCTCGATTCCTTCTTCTTTCAAAGCATGAATCAAGCTTTCTTGCACCATTTCTAGTCCTTTTTTGACATCATCTGTCAATCCTTCGACGGCGAGGGCACGTTCGAGGTTGTCTAGTGATGGTAAGATCGCTTTTGCCAAATCTTGGCTACGGTATTTTTGTAATTGCTGACGTTCTTCATTGGCACGGCGCTGAATGTTTTGCATTTCTGCATGAGCACGAAGGTATTTGTTTTCAAATTCCTCGGCACGCGCTTGTGCTTCTTCTAACTCAGAAGGTTGGTTGCTTTCCTCTACAACTTCTTCAGTTGTCTCGGCAACTTCCTCTTCTTTCACGTCTTCTTTTTTGATATCTTCTGTCAAGGCATACACCCCTTTCATTTGGTCTTAATTTACTTCATAATGGTTGCTGTTGAGGTAACGGTAGTAATCCGTCAACTTCATGACCAACACTCGGCCGATAACATTGACCAGACTAATCACCCGCCTGTAATCCATCTCTACGGGACCAATCACATGCATGAGGGCCATCCCACGATAAGGAACCAGGAACTTGTGACTAATCACCGTCACATTTTTCAAGGCCTTCTCTTGGGATTCCGCAACCAGGATCTGGGTCATTTGGTCTTCCGGCATTCCTCCTCGTAACTCCAAGGCTACGTGTTGGGGATTATCTAAGAACTTATAGGTCTGAAGATCGGCATAACTCAAAGATGAAACCTTTCCTTCTACAAAGACCAGTTCTTGAAACAGTTGCGAGAAGACGTAATCGAATAGATCCACGACATTGTCTGTCGTCTTGAAATAGCGCTGTACAATCTGTGGAATCTCCGTCCGTAAGCGGTAGTGGATATCCAAGACCGTATTTCCAATGAAGCGTTCTTGAACCAGCTGATGGAAGATTTCCAAGTCACTGGTTAAGAAATTCTTTGGAATAGCAAACTGTACGGTGACAGGCTTTGATTCATCCAAGGTCAGAACTGCTAAGGCATCATGGTTGGATAATGGAACAATCTCAAAACCCGTCAAGCGCTGCCGTGTCGGCTCCACATCCTGAATCACTGCGGTGTAGCCCGTCATCTGGGCTAGTAACTTGGCCGTAGCATCCAAGATATCGTCTAACTTAAAGGCTTCGAAATCAAAGGCCTTCACCACCTGGTAGACATCTTGTTCATCAATCAACTCTAGATCGAGCGAGTTCTGAACGAAATATTGGAAACCAGCTCGACTAGGCATGCGGCCACTCGAAGTATGGGCTTTCTCTAGCAACCCTTGCTTTTCGAGAGCAGCCATGTCGTTTCGGATGGTCGCACTACTGGATTGAATGACATCTTGTAGTGCTTTTGAACCGACCGGTTCGTGGGTCTTGGTAAAGATATCGACGACAAGATTTAAAATCTCATTTTGACGTTCTGTAACCATGACCTCACCTCTCTTTCATTTTTAGCACTCTAAACACTCAAGTGCTAAACCATGATTCTATTATACACCCTCTCAAAAGAAAGTCAAGAAAAAAATCCAAAAAATTAGCACTCTTTTTTAAAGAGTGCTAAAAATCATTCTTAAGACCGATACTAGGCCAAAAAAACTATAAACCTGCTTCTTTCAGCTTTTGAATATATTCTTCTAAGACCAGTTGGTGCTTGACCATATACTGGGCATTTTCTACACCGACGTAGCGGAAGTGCCAGTTTTCATAGTCCACACCCGTGATCGCATTTTTCCCTTCTGGATAACGGAGAACAAACCCATATTGTGGCGCCAAGGCAATAATTTGTTGCACTACCTCTTCGGATAGCCCATTTGGGGCACTCATATCAATCGCAAGGCCTGTCTGGTGCTCACTAGCCCCTGGGACCTGTACTTGTGTTTGTGCTTGACGTTCTGCCTCTTCATGAGGAAGCCCAGTAGCTTCTAATTGAGCTATCCGCTCATTAAAAAGTTCTGTTTGCTCCTCTACACTTCGATAACCGGAAATCAAGGACTCCTCAGGAGCAATGGCCCTTGCCGCCGCTAAAAATTGCTTAGTTTGTTCTGCGATCCGACTATCCACCTTGATTTCTTCAACGTCGACTAACTGAGGATTCAGCTCAGCCAACTTGTTGTCCCGGTTGACCAAGACTAGGTTCCAATCCTTGCTAGAAACTTGCGGAAGGTCTGTCTTCGGTTTTTCTTCCTTTTTCTCAACCTTTTTTGGAGTAGTCGTTTCTACTTTTTTATCTTCAACAGAGCCCATATGAAGCCATTGAGGTTTCAAATAGAAAATACCCACTCCTGCTCCGATTAGACAGAGGCCTATACAGCAGAGCACGATCCAGCTAACTTTCTTTTCTCTTTTCTTGGCAAGTTTATATTTAGTCATGATTTTCCTCTAACCATTTCGCTCCAACCTGGCGGTATGACAGATCTCCAACTGCTTCTAGTTTAAATTGGCCATCTTCATACTCAATAACAGTCACACTACCATTGTCCAAGACCAATTCTTTAAAGGCTTTTGGATCAATCAGGTAAATCAAGGTACTGATGGTCATCCCATGACTGACTACGATGGCATTCCCACCACCTTGAGACTCGACATCCTTAGCAATCGTCGTAAAGCCATCCAAGATGCGGTCACGAAGGGTTTCCCAAGACTCTGCCCAGCCGGCTGTGTCCACTTCGACAATCCCTTCAGCCAACTCCATCAAGCTCAAATGATGGAAGTCATCGACACGAAAGACACGTGGTAAAACGCCCAAAAAGAGTTCTCCATCGTAGGCGCCATCAAAGCTTCCAAAACACCATTCGCGGATGCGCTTATCATAACGGTAAGGAATCTTACCCGTTAACCCTAATTCTTCTAGCACAATCCCCATGGTTTGAATGGTTCGACCGGAGTCGCTGGACACGGCTTGTTGGAACTGAATCCCAGCTTCACGTAGACCAATCCCCAATTCATGAATCCCTCGTTCGCCAGCTTCTGTCAAGGGACTATCAGACCAACCTTGGGCGCGACCAATGGTATTAAACATGGTTTTTCCATGACGGGCAATATACAATTTTGTCTTTGCCATTTTTATCCTCCTGCAATTGTTTTCTTCTTATATATAGTATCTTATTTTTTTACATCAAGTTCTTCTGAGTGGGCTGCTAACCAGTTAGCACCCAGCTTGCGGTATGACTCATCTCCGATGGTCTGGATTGAAAATTGTCCATTTTCGTATTCTACAAAGGTGACACTACCATTTTCAACCCTTGGATCCAGCTCAATCTCTGGATTCAAAATACACACAAAGGAACCAATGGTCATGCTGTG
>NZ_JBKQBL010000001.1:244060-244343 GCF_046824975.1 Streptococcus intestinihominis
ACTAACAACCAAGGCATTTCCACCACCCTTGGCTTCAACTTCCTTGGCAATCTCCTCAAAGCCATCTACAATCCGTTTTTTCAACACATCCCATGGTTCAGCCCAACCTGCTGTATCTACTTGGTAGATTCCATTCGCCAGTTCTTCCAGGGTAAGTTTCTTATAATCTTCAATATCTAGAACCCGAGGAACAACTCCACGGAAAAGCTCCCCTCCGTAGGCACCATCAAAACTTCCAAAACACCATTCCCGGATCTTTTTGTTGAAAGTATAAGGAATCTGA
>NZ_JBKQBL010000001.1:244384-256156 GCF_046824975.1 Streptococcus intestinihominis
TCTGTGAGCCCAAGCTCGTCTAAAACAATTCCCATGGTTTGAATAGCACGACCTGAATCGCTGGAAACAGCACGGACAAAGTCCAAACCAGATTCTCTCAAACCAACCCCCAATTCACGGATGCCTTCTTCTCCTTGAGCAGTTAAAGGCGTATCCGACCAACCTTGGGCACGACCTATCGTATTAAACATGGTTTTTCCATGCCGAATAATAAATAATCTTGTTTTCGCCATGTGATCTCCTTTTACGTCCTTCTATTATATCATTTTTTATAAGGAAACTGGCAGCGATGACCTCTCGATTCACTTTCACTTCCTCAGCCAACATTAAAAGCCCTGAGCAAAATTCCTGCTCCAGGGCCATTTTTTAATTTTTAAAACTATGAACTGGGGCCGGAATTTGACCACCACGGGCAATAAAGTCAGCTGACGAAGCCTTGTTGACCTTCATCACTGGAGCAGACCCAAGAAGTCCTCCGAGCTCTAACATATCGCCTTCTTTTCCATAAGGAATGATCCGAACGGCTGTTGTCTTTTGGTTAATGACCCCGATTGCTGCTTCATCGGCGATCATGGCCGCAATGGTTGTATCTGGAGTATCAGCTGGGATGGCAATCATATCCAGACCCACGGAACAGATGGCTGTCATAGCTTCCAATTTTTCCAAGTTGATATGACCGGATTGGACCGCGGCAATCATCCCCTCATCTTCTGAGACCGGAATGAAGGCACCTGACAAACCACCGACTTGGTTACAAGCCATAATGCCACCTTTTTTCACTTGGTCATTGAGCAGGGCAAGGGCTGCTGTTGTCCCGTGGGTTCCGACCACTTCAAGCCCCATGGCTTCAAGGACACGTGCAACCGAATCCCCAACAGCTGGTGTTGGTGCGAGGGACAAGTCCACAATTCCAAACTCAACACCGAGACGTTCACTAGCCATTTGACCCACTAATTGGCCAACACGGGTAATCTTGAAGGCTGTCTTCTTGACTGTTTCCGCCAATACATCAAAGCTAGCACCGGGAACTTTTTCGATGGCCCGTTGGACGACACCAGGTCCTGAAACCCCAACGTTGATGACGACATCTGCTTCACCGACACCGTGGAAGGCTCCCGCCATAAAGGGATTATCTTCTACCGCATTAGCAAAGACAACGAGTTTTCCTGGTCCCATTGGATCTGCTTGGGAAGCTTCTTTAATGATGCGCCCCATGTCTCGGACAGCGGTCATATTGATCCCTGTCTTGGTCGATCCGATATTGACTGAAGAACAGACAAAATCTGTCTCCGCAAGAGCACGAGGAATGGAATTAATGAGGATCTCATCCCCTTTTTGGTAGCCTTTTTGAACCAGAGCTGAGAAACCACCGATAAAGTTGACCCCAACTTCTTTCGCCGCACGATCCAACGCCTTGGCAAAGGGTACATAGTCTGTCGCATTAGTGGCTGCCCCGATAATGGAAATCGGAGTGACCGAAACCCGTTTATTTACAATAGGGATCCCAAGTTCTGCCGCGATCTCATCCCCAACAGCCACTAAGTCCTTGGCCTTTGTCACAATCTTCTGGTAGACTTTTTCTGCCGCCTTATCGATATCCGGATCAATACAATCTAGAAGGGAGATCCCCATGGTGATGGTCCGAACATCGAAGTTCTGCTCCTCAATCATGGCAATGGTTTCTGTTACCTGTCTAATGTCCATAAATTCTCAACCCCTATCTTACAAATTGTGCATGGCATCAAAAATCGCTGCGCTTTGGATATTGATTTTCACATGAAGAGACTGACCGAATTCTTCCAACTCTGAACGGAGCTGTGTGAAATCTTTTTTCTCATCTGACGATACGACCGCCATCATGATAAAGTATTCATCCAATACAGTTTGAGAGATATCATCGATATTGAGTCCTAATTCTGCCACTTTCGTTGCAACACCCGCTACGATTCCTTTTTGGTCTTTACCAACGACTGTAATAATTGCTTTCATTTCACTGCTCCATTCTATCTATTTGCTTCCATTGTAGCACATTCCCCTTAAAATCGCCGTTCTCAACTGGGAACGTTAGGATATTTTTACGTGTATAAAAAATAAAGAGGCTGGGACAAAAGTCCTAGCCTCTTTATTGTTTTTGGATTATCGAGCAAGACGCAGTGGTTGAGTGGGCTCTACTACGCTGATTTCATCAGCTTTTACAGCCCTACTCAACTGTGCGGAGGTGAGACGACGAAATCGAATTCTAACGAATTACCGATTTCTGTCCCACTCTCTCTATTTTGACGATTCGGTTTCATCCTTTAGGATACCTTCCTTCACGCGCACGGTACTCTCATACTCGGCTCCAGCTAGACGGTCAAAGGGAAAGCGACGACTGAGCAAGATGATGGCAAGGGTGAGGATCAGGTACAATAAGAGCACAAAGAAGAGCAATAAAATCATAGATAGAGTCAAAAGGGAATTGTCCGTCAAATCCTGATTCAAAAGCGAGATCAAATAGAACAACCCTTGGGGAATCCAGTAGAAATAGCCTACCACTAGGATTCCTCGCCAGATGGTACGAAGCCATTTTTGCTTGTCAAAACGCAAGCGGAATTTTACCAAAGCCATTCCCAAGGTTTTGCCCCGCCACAAGGGAAGCAAACTAAAGTAAAGCACCAAAACCGCTACATAGGGAATCATCTCTAAACGCTCGATTACCGCATAAAGCAAGGATAGCATCACAAAGTCAATCAAGAAAGCAAGACCCATCCGGAAACCAGATACTTTCGTCCCTACTCGGAAAGAATGCTCGTCAATCTCATCTCGTGTTGGCAATAACCAAACCAGGAACCAACCAAGCAAGTAGCCCACTCCACCACCAGTGGTATTTTGAATAATATCATCGACATCTGCTAGGCGGTAAGGGCCCGGATACAGAAAGTAGAGACCTGATAACTGGGTCAGCTCCAAAAAGAGACTAAAGAGGGCTGTTAGGAGAATCGTTTTCTTAAAACCACACTTGAAATAATAACGTAGATACATCCCAAAAGGAATCAACATTAGGACATTAAAAGCTGGTACATAAAAAGTTGGATGCTTGATAGCCTGAAGCCAAGTACCAGTCTGCGCTAGATCAAAGGGGCTCTCCTTGAAAAAATCCACCACAAAAGCAAAGGGATGGAGATTGACCATTTCCGAGTAGCTAGTATGGATCTTACTCGGATCTGGCAGAGGCAAGACTACCAAGAGATAGACCGTCATCAAGTAAAGCATAAAAGAATAGAAAATCAGCACCCGCAATTTATTGACCGAGCCATATTTTCGATAATTCAAAATCATGTAGGGCAAGGTCAGCAAAAAGGCCAGGAAAGGAAAGAGCTGAACAGCTGTTTTGATTGTAGAAATGTATCCCATTGTGTCTCCCATTTACCGTTATAAAAACACCCTTTGCACAATGACAAAAGGTGATTTTTTCATTGATATAGAGTATTATACGGCCTGGTAGAGGAAGAGTCAAGGAAACAGGATGAAAACCTAGCTCAATAGTCGGCTTAATTGCTACCTCTCCCCTTCAAGCTTTTACTTCCGATAAAGACCAATAGATAACTCACAATCCCTGAAAGATGCAATAGCGTTGAGATCCATCCGGTGATTACTGGTAAGAGCATGAGACCAGATAGAAAAATTAAGAATAGATAAAGCCATTTTACGGTGCGTGACAATTCTTTCCACACGTTTGGCAGGAGCATAATCCCTCCGGTCACAAAGGCATAGCCGACGGCAGAGATCCCTGTTGCCTGAATGTCCTGCCCGCGTGTTAAGAAGTGAAAAACGATGGAAGAGAGGACTGTCGCCGTCACAAAAACGATTAAGACTTGTATGGAGCCTCTTTTTCTTTCTAGCAGTCCACCGAAGGGAAGGATCATGAGTCCGTTTAAAATCAAATGAACCCATAAAAACCAGACAGGAGCTCCTTTACTGCCATGCATCAGGGTCCCACTGACATATTGCCAACCATACACCGGCTTCGAATGAAAAGCCAATAGGTCATACATAGCATCCCCATAAAAGGAAGTCAATAAACCGAGCAACAAACAGATTAGAGCTATCGTACTGATAACAGGATAGGTTTTTATCATCGTTTTCATTTTAAAACTTCTTTTCTGTAAATAAATCAATTGTCTCACCTTGAGTATACTTTCATTATACCACCCCTTAAACGAAAATAAGATCACTTTTAAAAAGTGATCCTAGTTTCATTAAACAACTCCAACCTCTAACTCCCATTTCACGCCCGGCCACAGAGACAAGGTTATTTAACAAGAAAATGCCAGTAGATATAATTGAAGATGAATATCCAGATTGGTTTCCAAAAAGTGAGAAAATTGCTAAAGGCATGCAAGAAGATGGGTAACCGGATATCTTTAGATTTCTTATAGGCAGTTGCGAAGAAGAGCCCTGAACAGAAATAAAGAGAAGAGGTTACAGGGTCCCGATATTGATGGATCAGATGAAAGGCCGCAAAGAGAAAGCCCGAAAGCAAAACGTCTAAATGAAACTTACTTTCTTTAAAGAAGACATTCATCAGATAGCCTCTAAAAATAAATTCTTCGATCATAGGAGATGTAACAGTTGCTAGGACAAAAAACAGAGTACCCGAAATACCAGGGCCATTTAGATAAATGGAGGATGGCAATTTGGTTTGATGAACGACAGGAACCAGCAAATCCTGAAAAGTTTGCAGCACCCACCTTTCAACAAAGAACCACAAGAGCACCAGAGCAAAATACCCCAGATAGTGCCACTTCCATTTCTGTATATTTGAACGGACGACTATCTTCTGCCTTTTTAACCAAAATAGAATGCCGATGAGAAGCAAAGAGTAGAGAATCAAATAGATGAAATAAAGAAAACTTACATCACCATTGAAAACTCCAGTTAGATAGATACCAAGACCTTCGATCCCAAAAACAAATAGATATAACAGGAACAGTAAAGCGACTCCATGTTTGGCATATTTCATATCATCTATTCTCCAATATCATTCTTTCGTACAATTATGTACAAGTATAACACATGGAAAAACTTGTAGGCAAGGTAGCCCTCAATTGTCCCTTTTTGAACAGAAAGTGTCATCTTCTTTTGTTTTTTACTCCACTTTGCTAGAAGAAAACAGCCGTTTAGATTTTCTAACCTGACGATTCTACAATATATTATTCCTTAATCATCTGGACGATTTTGTTTTGAAATAGCTGAAAACCTTTGTTTCTTCAATTAAAGAACAAGGCAAGGACCTATTCATCCCTCTTTTTCACGATATCGTAAGGACTCACTCCAACTTTCAGAATACCGTAGCGAATATTTGACTTTCCATTTCAGAGGGTATATACTTATATTAATCTGAACTAAATAGTTTTAATTTTTTAAATGAACTGTCTTGAACTCAGATTAAAAAACTATTTACTTAACGGAGGTGGCGCTATGTCATTAGAAGATAAATTAAACCAAGTTAAAGGTTCTGTTAAGGAAGGTCTCGGTAAAGTAACCGGCGACACAAAAACAGAAGCTGAAGGCGTTGCTGAAAAAGTTGCATCAAAAGCAAAAGAAGTTGCTGAAGACGCAAAAGAAGCTGTTGAAGGAGCTATCAAGGGCGTGAAAAACATCCTTCACAAAGACGATAACTAATCGTTAACGTTCTAAAGCTACTCTATTTTCTACCGTCACGTTTGACTGTGGAAGATAGGGTGGTTTTTTGTTTATCTTTGATTTAGTTTGGGTATAGGAAAAAGCACCTCGAAAGGTGCTCTCTGTAAGTATAGTAATTCTTTTGAATGAACACTTAGAGTGCAGTGGTTGCCATCCAATTCAAACAACACTCGGGCTTTTACTGAAATTGAGCAAAGTAATTGCAGGTCCCTAAAACCATTTTACTTCATTCTCTCAAACCATTCTGAAACATTTAGGACAATATACTACCCTCTTTCATACGATCACTTCCATTATCCCTTCGATCAGCTCCGTAAAACTTTCTGCCACATAGATAATTTCATCAGGGTCATGAATGTAGCAGATTATCTGCCCTTCTTGCCCTTCCTGGTCTGGATCAAAATCAAGCATGAGATAACAAGAATCGCAATACTCCGCAAAAGGAAGCCATTTTTTATTAAAAAGATAGGGTTTAACTCTACTATCACGCATCTCTTCAACATCTTGGCTTGAAAAATAGTCAGGAAATTCCGTCAACAGAGCATCCCTATTTTGAAAAAATTTTTTTATCGACTCAATCTCTTGTAGGCTCATCAAAGAGAAAGCCATTTCTCTTTGGCCAATCACACAGGGTAGGACTGCTAAGAATTTACTGCCGTTTTTGTAACGATAGACTTCCTTAAGCTCATTTGGGAGAGAAATTCCAATTCTCTTCTCAAACTCCTGAATTCCCTCCTCAGATGCTCCAGAAATTTCCTGATAATCTTCTAGGTATCCTTCCTCTACAGGATCATCCAAACCCCAGTCTTCAAAAGCTTCACAAATATAAGTTGCTATTTTCCTAACTTGGTTAACTATACACATAAGAACCTCCTTTTTTGATTTCTCTTACCCTTCGAATTTTCATCCCAAAATATGTTCAAAATATTGACAGACTTGCATCTTTACTTTTTCTAATATTATTTTTAGTATGGAATTGGATTTTTTTATTTCTTGATTAGATAAAGTCATTTCATCCGTTCGCTTTACTCAAGTTAACATTATAAACAATTTCTGCATTCGGACTGCCTTTGACATCCTTCACGACTCCTTTTAACTGACCATCTACTACTAATAATTCGATATTTTCATCTATAAGATCCTGTTTAGACAGTGTAACTTCATTATTCAGGAGGTATTTCCGTCATCGTAATCATCATATGACCAGTTATTTTTCCATTTTCCTCTTCAAACTTTTCAAGTACTCCTTGCTCACGGAGGATATTTTCTATTTTGAAGAACATTTCTTTAGCTGCCAACATTACTCCAGTCATATTTATTAGTGGTCTCTTGAGCAAAACCTTACATAAAATTACAAATAAAAAACAATTAGAATACATAATTAAAAATCTATTACAGCCAAAAAATTAGCAAGCATGTGAATTAGTACAGAGTATTCTATCCTTTTAGTTCTATAATAAATGTAAGACATTATACCGCCTAACAAACTATACAGTAAAATCGATCTAATAAAAATTCCAATACTAGGTTCGTTCATACAATGCACAAATCCAAACAATATATTTGATATGATGAAACCTTTCCTGCTCATATTATAGCAATAATTCATTATTGCACCACGAAAAGTTAATTCCTCTAAAACTGGTCCTACGAAAATTGCATAAAAATTGAATAACTCTACGCCCATAATATCTTTTAAAATTTGTAATAACGCATCATTTTGGGTATCTCCAAAAATGCTTACATACAAATGAACTATGAGTCTTAACAAAACAGCGAATGCTAAGCAATAAAATACTTTGTTCCACTCTAGTTTATGAATACGATTAATGACATTATGTTTTATGCTTATTTTATAAGAGAAATATAATGTAAAAAATAAGAAAAGTACAAATAGCAACCTAGCATAGACTAATGAAATATCTTTCAAAAAAAAACAACAAATCGGTAAATTTGAGAGTAAAAATAACTGCCCAGTCACTTTATATTTTTCTTTCATTTTTAACTACCTCCAATAAACCATTTTTAATATTTCAATCATTGCTTAATTCACTTAATTATTTTTCTGAAACTTAAAGCGGAAATGCTGAGATTCTTTGCATATACTTGTTCTGACATTTTATCTTTCCTAAAAATCCTCCTATCTTAAGAAAGAAACACAGATATCTTACAATATTAACCTCCCCAATAATCAAGTAAGCGCTTTTACATTTTTATTGTAACTAACTATTTTTATTTTTTCAAATAATTATATGCAATTCCCAATTTGTAAAATTAAAGTAGACAAAAAAAGACATCCAAGAGAATACTCTTGAATGTCTGTAAACGTTGATATAATCGTATTGATTAACGTTTTGAGAATTGTGATGCTTTACGAGCTTTCTTAAGACCTGGTTTGGCTAACCTAATAACTAAGTTCTTTCAATTGCCTTTAATCAAATCATTTTTAACTACCAAATATTTACTAGTTCTCAACTAATTTCAACTATTTTCATCTAAATAGGGCAAATTTTTCTACAAAAACAACCAAAACGAGTCAGCTTTATCAGTAATTTGCCCTAAATGATGAAATTTTATTATTAAATTCATTGAATATTTTTTTCTTGATAACTATTTATTATGTCTTTAATAATATGTCTTGGTAATTTACTGTAATAACCATCTAACATTTTCTTCAAAATTTCTTCTTTTAACATTTTTTCTACATCAGGATTCTTTAGTAGGGATATGAGTTCAAGCGGTTCAACTTCATCAATATCAATGTTAGCTAACCTATTTTCTGAATCAATATAATATACAACACTCGAGTTGTTTGACTCATTTCTTGCTCGTACATCTTTTTCTGCTTTATCTAAAATCCATTTTGGAAACGTAACAACATACTTCTTTTCTTCCTGAGCCTCTATCCTATCAATTTCATCTTCTGATAACTCTGTAATCATGTTTACGAGTGTAGTATTGTTTAATATATATAATTTTTTTCTACTACACATATATAATTCATTCATCAAGAAAATACTTGGACCAACTTTCATATTTGAAGTTTTATAAATTAAATCACTTTTTTTATTTGATTCTCCGTCATTAGTAATAAAGATAACTTTATCACCACGAGGTTGTTCCGTTGCTTTTTTTAATATATCCTTCCAAATAATTAAATCACCATATTTTTGATGATAAGATATGCCATTATATTTTCTTATTCCATCTTTATTTTCGTCATCAAATCCCGGTGGAATAGCTTCTGCAAAACGTTTTTCTCCTTCTTTCTCTATTTCATATATCCATTCCTGCTCATACATATCTCCAATAGAATCAGAAATAATATTAAGTAACTCTTTATAAACTTCATCTTCTTTATCAGTAATTTCATCTCTTACAAATGAACTCACCTTAGTCAAAAAATCATCAGTAAAAAGCTCCAAATTCCCAACCAAATGTTTTAGTTTACCATTTTCAATATCCATTTTAATTAAATCAGTATTCTGTACACTTGATTTTAATTGATTCAATGCAGATTCAACTTGTTTAAAGTATGAGTCTGCATTTCTCTTTTTAGTTTTCTTTTTATTACTTTTATTGAAATGAAATTCAAGAGCGACTAAATAAGGTATGTAAAGATTTCTCTTTATTGATTTTAATGAATCCACATACTTAGTAGCTATATCAATTGGCAACTCTAAAATCTGTAATAAAAAATTTGTATCAACTACAATTAAATTATTTTCATCTTTTATATCAGTTGTTTCTAGTTTCTTTTGGTGAAATTCTGGGAACATTTCAATTACTTTTTTCATATATATTTACCTCAATTACTTATATAGTTTATTATAACAAATATAGATACGAAAGGTAATGTAAATAGCCCTCTACATGTTGATTATCTCAATAACAAAATGAACTCCGTAAAAAGGCGACACCCAAAGTTAAAACACGCTACACCGCATAAATTGCGACATACAGGAGCGACACTTGCTAAGAAAGCTGGCATGAGCTTAGAAGCTATCTCAGAAGCATTAACCCATAGTGATACGATTACAACCAAGACTTATATCAATACTTCAAACGTTGTTCCCCTATCTGCTGGACATGTCGCCTATCAACACATTAAAAATGAATAGTGCAAATTTAGGGCAAATTTTATGGCAAATTCTCGTAGAAAGCATAGAAAAAAGCACCCATGAGATAAACTCTTGAGTGCTTTGAAACGTTGATATAATCGTATTGATTAACGTTTTGAGAATTGTGATGCTTTACGAGCTTTCTTAAGACCTGGTTTGGAAAGTATGGATTTCAGTTGGACTAAAAACAGCGTAATATAACGGCTTTTCAGAACTATATCTACTAATTAATTTCATAAAATATGAATCATTATTTTTTAAATAGGGGAATAGTTTAGGTCTGTAAGAATTAACTTATACACTTACAAGGTTTATTCTGATCGACTTTATAACTGTCTACGAAAAAAAGACAGAAATGAGAGATTGAGTGTGGGGAAAAAACTATTAGGTGTAGTTTCAATACTTCTACTAATGCTTTTGCTTATATTTAATGCAAGTAAATAGTCAATTCGTCTGAGCATTTCCTTCTCCATCTCCGTAGCAGAAAGTTGAGTTTATTTAACAAACTGATAAAATAATAGAGAAACTAGTTATTTCGAGGCCCAATCATGAACCTATCAAACGTATTTCAAAAATTATCCCCAAATACTCCCATCTTACAAGCTACCTTTGGTCTGGAGCGCGAATCTCTACGAATCAATACTGAAGGCCGTGTCGCTCAAACGCCACACCCTGAAAAATTGGGTTCTCGCAGTTTCCATCCCTATATCCAGACAGATTATAGCGAACCTCAACTAGAGCTCATTACACCGGTAGCACAGTCGACCACGGAAGCTCGTCGCTTCCTCGGGGCCATCACCGATGTGGCTATTCGCTCAATGGATAAGTCAGAATATCTTTGGCCTTTATCCATGCCACCTGTGATTGTAGAAGAAGAGATTCAGATTGCCCAGTTGGAAAGTGACTACGAGTATCAATACCGAGTTGGTTTGGCAGAACGCTACGGCAAATTGCTCCAGTCCATATCTGGAATTCACTATAATTTTGAACTCGGCAAAGATCTGACCCAGCAGCTCTTTGAAGTCAGTGACTATGACGATTTACTGACCTTCAAGAATGCCCTCTATCTCAAGTTAGCTCAGAACTTCTTGTGTTATCGCTGGCTCTTGACCTACCTTTACGGAGCAAGCCCGCTAGCAGAAAAAGGGTTTTTGACAGATGAAATTGGTTGCGTGCGGTCGATTCGTAACTCCAACTACGGCTATGTCAATGCCCCCGATGTTCACATTTCCTTCTCTTCACTGGAGCAATACGTGACCGACATCGAAAACGCTGTTGGATCTGGGCAACTGTCCTCTGAAAAAGAATTTTACTCTGCCATCCGTTTACGCGGTGCTAAGACTAGCCGGGACTTTTTGACTAAGGGCATCTCCTATCTAGAGTTCCGCAACTTTGACCTCAACCCCTTTGAGCCACTGGCAATCAGCCAAGAAACACTAGACACCACCCACCTCTTTGCACTCGCACTCTTGTGGCTAGACGACATGGAGCAAGTCGACGAAGAATTGGCAGTAGCTGCTACTCTCAACAACCAAATCGCTCTCAGCCATCCCCACACACCACTTCCTAAAGAGGCTGACCCTAAACCTATCGTGACAGCCATGAAGGACATCGTCGCTCACTTTGGACTGGATGACTATTATAGCCAGCTTATCACTAAGGTGGAGGCCTCTCTTCTTGATCCACGTTTGACCCTTTCTGGAAAAATAGCAGAGCAGGTTGAAGAAGGGTCCCTTGAAAAATTTGGCCAACAACAAGGACAAGCCTTTCATGACTATGCTTGGACAGCACCTTATGCCCTCAAAGGCTATGAAAACATGGAACTCTCCACCCAAATGATTCTCTTTGACGCCATTCAGCTGGGCTTGAACGTAGAAATTTTAGATGAGGAAGACCAATTTCTCAAACTCTGGCATGGTGACCATGTGGAGTACATTAAAAATAGCAACATGACATCCAAAGATAA
>NZ_JBKQBL010000001.1:256205-261197 GCF_046824975.1 Streptococcus intestinihominis
CTACGTAATTCCACTGGCCATGGCTAATAAGGTTGTGACCAAAAAGATTTTGGACAAGGCTGGTTTTCCAGTACCTGCGGGAGCAGAATTTGCTAACAAGGACGATGCCTTGCGGTACTACGGACAAATAGCCAACTCTGCTATTGTTGTCAAACCCAAATCCACCAACTTCGGTCTGGGCATTTCCATCTTCCAAGAGTCAACAAGCCTTTCTGGCTATGAAAAAGCCCTAGACATCGCCTTTTCGGAAGATAGCCATGTGCTAGTCGAGGAGTTTGTGGCAGGGACCGAGTACCGTTTCTTTATCTTGGATGGAAAATGCGAGGCTGTCGTGCTCCGCGTTGCGGCCAATGTCGTAGGCGACGGAAGCTCAAGCATCCGAGAATTAGTCGAAAAGAAAAACCAAGACCCTCTGCGTGGTCGCGACCATCGCTCACCTCTTGAAATCATCAATCTGGGTGATATTGAATTACTCATGTTGGAACAGCAGGGTTACACACCTGATACAGTCTTGCCTAAAGGTAGCCAAACCTTTCTGCGTGGTAATTCTAATATCTCAACTGGAGGCGACTCCATTGACATGACTGACCAGATGAGCGAGAGTTACAAACAACTAGCTGCCGATATGGCGACTGCTATGGGGGCTTGGGCCTGTGGAGTCGATTTGATTATCCCAGACTACACCAAGCCTGCTAGTAAGGAGCTACCAAATTGCACCTGTATCGAACTCAACTTCAATCCTGCCATGTACCTGCACGCCTATACTTACGTAGGGCCAGGACAACGTATCACACCGAAAATTTTACGGAAGTTGTTTGGAGAGATATGAGAATAAGATCAGAGATTTTCTGAGCTTACTTTTTTATATTTGATAAATGGTAAAATATAGTGCAACAAAAAACTCATAGAGCCCAATCTCGTGTAAACTGTAAGTAACCACACTAAACAGAACACGGGAGAAATCTATAAGCTACTATCATATTACCATAATTGAGCGAATTAAGATAGAGACTTACCTAGAATTAGGTCTCAAACCCTGCCAAATAGCTAGAAAATTAGGCGTTCACAAATCAACCTTCTCAAGAGAATTAAGTGTGGTAATGACACTTACTCTGCACAAGCAGCACAAACACACAATGAACAATTGGCGAAGCAGAAGGGAAGAAAATCGAGTTAGACTCCTGTGAATTGAAGTAGGAAATTAAAGAGCGATTACAATCTTCATGGTCTCCAGAACAAATTTGTAGTCGTTATCAACTTGAAAATAGGTCCATTGTGTCCTTCAAAATCCAATTTGTAAAATTAAGCTAGAAAAAAAGCATCTCGTATTTTTGATACGAAATGCTTTTAATAAATGTAAATAAGTTTTAACGTTTACTAAATTGTGACGCTTTACGGGCCTTTTTCAAGCCTGGTTTGGAAAGTATGGATTTCAGTTAGACTAAAAACAGCGTAATATCAAGGATTTTCTGAACAATATCTACTTTTTAATTTCATAAAATCTGAATCAATATTTTTAAAATAGGGAATAGTTTAGGTCTCTAAGCATTAAAATAATACACCTAACTTTGGTCACCGTTTTTTAGTTATTCACTCTTTTTTCGGATAGTGTTTTTAAAGTTATGATGTAAAATGCCGCAATTAAAACACTATACATCATAATCGGAGGATAGAGAATTAAGGACAGAATCAATCCCACTCCTTTAATTATTAGGTCAGGTATCAATAACTTCCTATATTGTGCGGTAGCTTCAAGTAATTCTTTCTGATCTATATTGGGTTTATCAATTACTTTATGTAAAAACCAGTTTGCTACCGTTGAAACAATAACGATCAGTCCATAAAAGAGCTGTGCCGTATGATTCATGAAATGACTACTAACTATTCCAGTAGCATAGGGCATAAATGAAACAAAAAATAAAAGATACAAATTCTTTCAAATTTCTCCCTTTTCAACTTGGCTAACTTGACCTGCATTACCTAGGTCGCTTTGCTTTAAATTATACTTTTTTCTTAAACATTTGATACGAGCAGGTATTTCTTGTGAGTAATTTTCATCAAAAAATTTCATATATAATCTCCCTATAATCATGGAAAAGTAGTAAAAATAGTTGTTATCCTAGTTGATTAAAAAAATCTCTGATTTCCTCATCTTTTATAAAATAATATATAATTTTCCCCTCTCTTCTAGTGTCCAAGATGTTTTGATTGGCTAGTTTACGAAGATGGTGGGAGGCAGATGCCATACTGAGATTTAATAAACAGGCTATATCGCAGACACAGAGTTCTTCGACGGCAAGGAGATAAAAGATGATATTTATCTGTTTATTATCGGTAAATTTTGATAAAATGCGAAGTGATTTTTGGACTTTTTCCTTTTCAAGGTAGTTCGTTGCGGTTGTAACATTTTGTTGATTTATAACATCCACTTGACAGATACTATCTTTTTTCATATTTTTTTCTCCTAGCCTAACACAGCCCATAGCATGTCAAAGCTGTTGTTTTCAATCAGGATATACATCCCCAATCCTAAATAGACAACGGCAATAAACCATCTGCTATATTTTTCCAAAGTTTCTCCAACAGAAGGGACTTGTGCTAATTTTTGGGCAGAAAAAACCAAGAGATAAATCATGACTAGAAAAGTAAGTAAAGTCACTATCAAATTCGCTAAATTTAAGGTGGTAAAATATGGGACAAAGACACCAATATTGTCAGCGCCACAACTTGCAAAAGTAATCATAGCGACTAGAAAAATCAGGTTTTTATTGTCTTTTCGCAAACCATCTTTTGCAATAGCTTCTCCATCAGAATCTCCTAAAAGCAAAACTTTGAGGCCTAGGAAAATTGGAATCAAACCGAGTAAACCTAAAATCTCTTTACTAGGAATATAATTTAAGACAAATGCAAAAAGCAAACTTAGGAATATTAGACTAACAGAGCCTAGAAATTGTCCTAAATAGATGTTAATGATGTCCTTTCTGCTTTTTCTTTTGGCAAAAAATAACATTAGGATAATAAGTAAGTCTACGGCTGTCCCAGAATACAGGATTATTGAAGTAACAATATTTTGAATCATAAAACACCTCATTCAAATATATTTTTGAATGTATTCTAACATTAACCTTTGTAGATGTCAACTTAAAATCCACCAATTAATAATTGCATGTCAATATTTGTATTGTGAAACTAGTTTCAGAAATATATAGTCTTAAAGTATGTCCACTGCCAATGGTTTTTTCAATATTTAAAAGGAGAGAACCAATTTGGTCCTCTCCAGGGTATAATTTTCCACCAACCCACTACAGTTGACAAAGAACCGTTATTCTCAAATGAGACAACTCCTTTTAGTTTTTATAACCTCAGCTTCTCGGTCTCTTACCTACTTTTAATAGAAAGACTACGAAGGACGATTCTTAAAGTAGTCAGATTGTGCAATATCGAAAGATTAGATGGGCTTAACCAATTTAACAACCCAAATCCAATTAAACTTCCATTTATTACAACTGTTTCTTGAATATTTCTTTGAATTAATTTCTGCAACGATTCAGATAAAGAATTCAATTCCTCGAAGAAATCTAAACGATTATCTAATAATAAAATATCACTCATCTGCTTAGAAATATCAGCACTTTCATTCATCACAACCCCAATATCTGCAAGCGTCAAGGCAGCAGAGTCGTTTAACCCGTCTCCAACCATCAAAATAGTTCGGCCAGCTTTCTGTAATTCCTGAACCAACTGAAACTTACCATCTGGTTTTAAATCAGTATAAACGTTGTCAAATGGCAGATCTTTAACCAACTCTTCTGTTCTAGCCAACGTATCACCAGTTGCCAGAATCAGTTTTTTCCCTTGGCGCTTTAGCTTTTTCAATGCAACTTTCGCCTCGCTTCTCAAGGGAGTGTGGATACAAAACATCCCAATTAATTCTTTCTTATAAGCCAAAAACAATAAATTGTAATGAGTCTTATATTGCTCAATCAAGGCCAGCTGCTCAGAACTAATTCTTACCTGTTCGTCTTGCATTAGTACATAATTTCCAATGACAACCGATTGACCATCAATTTGCGATTTAATCCCTTTGCTTGCAACATACTGAAGCTTGCCATGCATTTCTTCGTGTTCAATGCCTTCAATTTCAGCTTGTTTAACAATTGCATTGGCAATAGGATGATAGATATGTTCCTCCAAACATGCACTTATTCTTAAAATATCTTTCTCAGTATAATCTCCGAAAGGAAGAACCTTTTCAACCAAAGGATAACTCGTCGTGATGGTACCCGTTTTATCAAACAAGAAAGTATCCACTTCCAGATATTTTTCTAATACATCACCATCTTTAATAACCATTTCTCGATTTAGACCTTCCTTTATGGCCGTAAGGTAGGCTACAGGTGTGGATATTTTTAGAGCACATGAAAAATCCACCAATAAAAAGGAAATGGCTTTTGAAAACGAACCTGTTAACAGATAAGTCAAACCAGCACCTAAGAAGTTATATTTTACAACCTTGTCTGCCATCCTAATAAAATGACGTTGTTTTGTCTTCTTACTCTCTTCAGATTTTTTCATCAGATTGATGAGTTGCAAAATACGACTGTTTATCTGATTATCAGTCACACGAATTCTTAACTCTCCTGTTTCCAAAACAGTATTCGCACATACAGAATCTCCCTCTTTCTTTTCAACAGGGAAGCTCTCTCCAGTCAAGGAACTCTCATTGACCATGCCTAATCCTGAAACCACTTGGCCGTCAAACAAGATTTCATTCCCTTGGGAGACAACTAATACATCACCTACTTGAACATCAGAACTCTTGATGCTGATGACCATGTCTCCCCGCACTAAGAAAACATCACTTTCTTTAGCAAGAAGGCTTTGTTCCAAATCTGTTGCTGTTTTTTTTAAAGACCACTGATCCAGATGATTACCCAAATCAAGCATAAACATGATGTTGCTAGCTGTCTTGGATTGGTTCATAAACAAGGA
>NZ_JBKQBL010000001.1:261229-262465 GCF_046824975.1 Streptococcus intestinihominis
CAACAAAATGGCCGAACAGTCCAAGACCTCCATGGTTAGTTCCTTGCGCGCTAAAGTTTGATAGGCTTCTTTGACATAACCCAAAGCCTGATAACAAGTCCAAATATAACGAATAGGGTAGGGTACAAAACTTCGAAACAGCAAACGCTTAATCGCTGCACCCGATACAATTGAATAAGCACTCTCTTCTCTACGAATGGGAAGAGTCATCAAGTCCGAAACTTTCCCCTTGTCAATTTTTTTTAAAAAGGCCTCTGCATTTTCTAATACAGAGAAGCCTTCTTTCATACGTAGAGTAAAGTGCTGCTGATCCATATAAAACTGAATAGAGTCGATCCCTTTTTCATCTTTAGCCAAGGAACGAAGATAATCTTGAATATCCAAGGTCAGTGAAAACGAGGACGATAATCGGATATGTTGATATCCTCTGTGTAGCACTTTAAAAGACATATTATTCACCTGTCAGGCTATCTAATTGTTCTTCTTTCTTTTCCTGTTCGTATAAATATTTAGCGTCTTGTAAAACATCATCACCGTGTTGTTTTACAACAGAAACAGATGCATCCAGTCCATCTTTCAATTTGTAAGCTTTAGCCAAGGCCTTAGAATAGCCTTTCTTAGCTTCTTTACTTGCTAAGACTTTCAAGCCAAGCGTCCCAAATGCTACCCCTCCTAAGAAGAGAGATGATTTTTTCGCAACTTTTACGACGTTTAATACTTCTTTTAACATGTTTATTTCCTCCTTGTAACTATTGTAGCGAAAAATGACAGCAAAAGCAATTGCTGATATCTGATATATAGATAAAATTCTCTATACTGATATTTAATTATATTATGATGAAAACAATATACTTTATTTTTTGATACTGTCAATAATTATGTGTAAACACTTAAGTAGAGTTACGGAGTGTTAATTAAATAAGCTTTCAAGTGTATCAGAACATTGACCAAACCCTTTATGGATTCGTTGACTTTGCTTGAAATTATAATCTTCAAACAACGTAACTAAGTAACGTTCCAGAGCCTCCTCATTAGGAAAAAGAACCTTCTTTTTCGTTTGATGTTTGATTTCTTTGTTAAGAGACTCAATGAGGTTTGTCGAATACATGCTGTGCCAAATCTGGTAGGGAAACTGATAAAAAGTTAAAAGATTATCCGTCTTCTCCAGACTTTCCATGACTTTCCTATACTTTGGTTTCCATTCGGCGAGAAAGTCCTCTAAAGCTTGTCCTGCCA
>NZ_JBKQBL010000001.1:262505-263962 GCF_046824975.1 Streptococcus intestinihominis
TTTCTAAATTTTCAGCACGATAAATCATTATAAATTGCCCCAGAATAACCGCTCTATCTGCTCGTTTCACTTTACTAGCTAGATTTCGACTAATATGAATTAAGCAACATTGTTGTTTAGCTAATGGGTGAGCCTGACTGATAATCTGCTCAAGCCCCTTAAAGCCATCTGTAACTACAAGAGAAATCTGTTGGATTCCTTGGTTTTGAAGCTTGTCTAACAGGGTGGACCAAGAAGCATTGTTTTCTTGAGGCAACTGTGCATAGCATATCTCTATGCGACTAAAGTCGCTAGAGCTATCCTAATTGCGCACCGCCAGTTCTCATAGAAAAAAACACCTTGCAAGATGCAAAGTGTTTTCGTTTGTATTCTGCTGTCCAGCAACGAATTAACGTTTAGAGAACTGGCTAGCTTTACGAGCCTTTTTCAAGCCTGTTTTCTAGTATTTTTATATCTATTGGCAGATTATCCGACTTATCCCCATCAACATCTGACTCTAACTCAACCTCTGAAGAAATCCTAATATTGCGTACTTTGATATATTCGATATTATTGTTACCTACTAGATCCCCTTTTTAATAAATCTGGGATAGCCGATAATTTAGAAATGATGGATGAATCCTTTAAAATCAAGATATTTCCATATTCATCTGTATTTTCATCAAATAGTTTTTTGTCTGCATAGTAATTGGATAGAAGAACTAAGACCTGAGTAGCTTCACCTTCATAATTGCCATTTTTGCTTTCAAAAGGTAATAATTGCTTGTTCATAGCTTGGCGAATCAGTTGCACCAGCCAAATTAATTGTCTTGACCGACGAATAAAGCGACTTCTTTCAAGGATTCGACCATAAGGAAACAGTTGGCAGATTCTATAAAAGTGTCGATGTGATTCGGCACGCTCATCAGACTCGCTACACAGAGCTGGTACATAATATCTGCTATAATTTTCTGGAAGATTTGGTCAAGCGGTCTTTTAGCCGTGTGACAGGCATACAGGAAAAACACTATTTATTTACTTTTTGCACGGGAGGCTTTAAGATGTTGCTGGACGCCTTTCTTGATAATCACTCAGAGTCGCCAGAGTGTCTGGGCTGGGATATGGCAAAGATATACCGCTGCCTGAAACTGTTCTTTGACGCTGATAAACGCGACATATCAATTAAAATGTCGCACTAAAATGATTGAAAAGTGATTGAAACTGTATTATAATGAACGTATATATTTAGAAAAGAGGTACTAACTATGGAAAACCTAGTAGTTTCAGTCTTTAACACTGAAAGCGAAGCTTATCAGTCCTTTGCGGATTTGAAGGCTTTCCGCCAAACTCAGACGACCAAGGTTGCTCAAATCGCCTTGGTCAAAAATGAAAACGGTCACATCGTTGAAAAAGAACGCTATGACTTTGAAGATTCAACGACGGATGCAACCCTAGAAGGTGGCTTGCTCGGTGCAGTT
>NZ_JBKQBL010000001.1:264013-295894 GCF_046824975.1 Streptococcus intestinihominis
ATCGGGCTTTTGGGTGGTCCTATCGGCGTCTTGTTTGGTTATGGTATTGGTAGCCTCTATGGTTTGGCTGCTGGTGATACCGTTGATACGGCAGAAGCTGGCTTGATTGACGTTGTGTCTCAAAAATTGATCGACGGCGAAACAGCCGTTGTCGCCTTGGTGCAAGAAAACAACGAAGCAGTCATCGATGCTTACTTCACCAAGTACGACACCCAAATCGTGCGTTGGGATGTAGCAACCGTCGTAGCCGAAATCGAAGCAGCTCTGCAAGTCCAAGAAGACCTCTACAACCAGGCACGTGCACAAATGAAGGCTGAACGTAAAGCCGAACGCAAGGCTAAACTTGAAGAATTCAAGGCAAATGTCAAAGCAAAATTTGACAAATTGAAAGCCTAACGTCTAAGCGTCTCATAAATTTAAATGTGACTGAGACGCCATTTAAAATTTATGTGCGTCGGATTCTCACAGTTAAATAATTGCGTTGACAAAGCCGTTACAGCCGTTCTTCCATTCTTTGAAAAGAATGTTTAATAGACAAGAAATCTGGACTAGTATTGGTCTGGATTTTTTTGTGAATATAGAGGTCATAGCTTTTTGACTATGCTTCGTTATAATTAGAAAAATTTTAAGTTTTATCAAGATGAAATCAGTCAGACGAAGACATCCCGAATTAGCACCAGCATCACCACACAAACTAAGACATACTGGTGCTACTCTTGCTAAACAAGCAGGTGTTTCTCTTGAAGCCTTCTCAGAAGCTCTTACTCATAGTGATAAAGAGATTACAAAAACTTACGTTAATATCAAAGATAAAGTCAATCAGACTGTAGGTGATATTGCTTTTCGTAGTTTAAAAAATTGATGGGGTGAATATGGGGTGAATTTTGATTTTTTGAAACAAAAAAGACATCCAAGAAATAATTCTTGAATGTCTGTAAACGTTGATATAATCGTATTGATTAACGTTTTGAGAATTGTGATGCTTTACGAGCTTTCTTAAGACCTGGTTTGGAAAGTATGAGTTTCAGTTGGATTAAAAACAGCGTAATATCACGGCTTTTCAGAACGATATCTACTGATTAATTTCATAAAAATTAAATCAATATTTTTTAAACGGGGGAATAGTTTAGGTCTGTAAGACTTAACTTATACACTTACAAGGTTTATTCTGATCTACTTTATAACTGTCTACGAAAAAAAGATAGAGATTAAAAAATAGAAGAAATTCAGCAATCAAAATTGCTACCTCTTCATCTTAATCAGTCTCACTATTAAATAAATCTTCCCACTGAGTGATAGATGCTGGTAGGATTAACTTATTCTTCTCATAGAAATCTAACAAATCGTTTTCCCCTATCCTAACTACATTTTCAATCTTATCTAAATTTATCACTCTTGGTGCATATAAATATACTAGATATCCTTCATCTACATATTGTTTAAATTCTAAAGCATCAAGTTCCTTTGCCTTCTTGCCTTTCACTTGAACTACTGCTTTTCTTGGGTTATCAATTTCTCTTGAGATCAATTCACATTCAATTTTTATAGTTGTTGACTTCTTTGCAATTGAATTAGAAAGGACATAATAGTTTTCCTTAATTTGAAGATATGAGATGACAAGTTCTTCTAAATCAAATTCAGGCAGATTATCGAGAAGACCTCCACTATAGGTTGTTACCTCAAAATGATTCTTTTTCGAAAATTTATTAAATATCAATTTCGAATATTCTATTATGCTTTTATCACGTATCCTCTCAATGGTACCGCCAAGAGGCCTATTAAACGATGATTTTATCTGTCCAGGAACTTGCATTCCCACATTAAATGCATCAACTGGGATAACTGAACCAATATCCAAATGAGTATCGCAAACTACTATAGCTGGAGATTTTACTTTACATATCCAGTAATTTCCACTTAAATCTCTGGTCCAGAATAAATCATCTATCTTAGCATCTCTAAAAACATTTATTGCTGAATTTGCTTTACCATTCTTTTTTTTAATACGATTATAGTATTCTTGAAAATCATCTAATTTAATATCTTCGCTCAACCAACTCCAACCAATCGCAACATACTGTTCACAATTATTTAAACAAAAATCAATTAACTCTTTTCTAATGTTATCGTCTCTTTTTAAGTGTATTCTAGCCACATAATCCAATTTATCACCATACTTTCTCTATTAATTTGTACGAGAATTATCAAATGCCTTTTTAATAAATTCTGAGTATACCTTTTATTAAACTCATATATAAAATTACACTTCTTCTGTGTCTTCAGAACCACACCATCGGCATTTTTGATAGTTATCTGTTTCATCAACATCATAACTGTAGTAACCTAGACATTCCTTACAATAACGATCAATTTCCATATTATTATCCTCCGTCTATGCTTTAAGATCTATACTTTACTAATATCAGTCATAGAATAAATAACATCCTTACGTTCAACAACAACATTACATTCCACTCGCTCTTTTTTAGTTTATCCAGTAACTTTTGATTTGGATTTATAGCTGTAGGATGACCAGTCATTTGAAGCATTGTAAAGTCACCTGTTGTATCTCCATAAGAATAAGAATTCTCTAAATCAAAAGGCAACTCTTCTAAAATTTTCTTTTTAGAATCCGCATCCCACATAGGGATTACTTCTCCACTGTACTTGTTTCCATCATTTAAGTATTGGGATGCAAACCATAAATCTTTCCTCTCTTAATTTGCTAATAATCTTTTTGTAACTTTATTATAACACTAACTATAGACAAATCATGTCCACAGTTATAAAAATGGTTAACTTTTTTTATCATTATTTAAAATAACTTTCCGAAAAACAAGTATTTTCCCGAAAGTTTATTATTTGCTGTTATAATAGACATTTCTATATTTTTCCGTTATAACAGACACTGACATACTCTTGTAATATTATTTTGGTATAATTAAAATTATAGAAGGAGGCAAATATTATGAGAAAATTAATAGGTATACTACTACTTTCATTATCAATTATTACGTTAATTGCTTGCTCTAAAAATAACTACCAATCTTTAGATGGTGAGTATTATTGGATCTCAAGTGAAAGAAACGAGTTAGCGTTTACTATTAAAGGAGATAATGCTTCCATTGAGCATGGAGAAGCCGATAGCTTTACCATTAACAAACAAAAGAATACGATCGAATTAACTGGACAAAATATTGCAAGTCGAACAGAAGAATATTTATTTAAAGATGGTGTCTTTTCGGTTGACATTAGCGGAGTTAAACACGACTATTATCTTAAAGGTAGCGGAGCATATAAAAACGCTCTAAAACAATATGGATATAAATAACATCATTCACACCTATTTTACCAAATAGGTGTTTTTTTGTGCTAAATAGATTACTTCAAAAACTTCTAAGCTTATTATTAACCGAATAGCTTATATTTCATGCAAATTAGCTCAATCAAAAAGATTGGATTACATTTTATTATACAATGGTTTCATGAATAATTTAAAAGAAACAAATATTAGAAAAGCCATTTGGCATATTAGACGTCACCTAAACGAACTATTAAACTCTCAAGATGAAAAATATAGAAAACATGAAATGTTTCATCTAAAATCTAGTATTGAATGTTTAGAACGTGTAATGAACAATGAAAAACCCTATCCACCAATGGATAGGGAAGATGTGTTTTAATTGTTTACAACCTTCTAAAAAAACATTTTGAAAAGTGTTGCTTTCATAATTTGAAAAAATGCTATATATTAATCTTCAGCTAACTTTCTTATGCTTGTTTAATTCAAAATGATGAATTTTCTTATACAAAGACGAGAAAAACTAAATTCCTAAAAGCTTAGTATTCATTAACCCATGTCTGACCATCCTCTAATTTAAAACCGTTAGCCTCAGCAGTTGCAATCTTTTCAGCAGAAGCATTTTGTCCTTCAGGTAAGTTTCTAATATGCTTACTAGCGTGATGAGAAAATAATGACTCTGTATCATTGAAGGTTTGATCTAAGTTAGAGTCAAACATATTTTCACAACTATTGCTTTCATAAGATTCGTCTCTGTTCGAACTGTTATTAGAAATTGCGCCAACAAGAGTTGCGCCTATTGCAAGTGCTACCTCCGGGTGCTCTATCGTAAATTTTATAGCATTTCCAATAGCTTTCTTACCAAATTTAATCCCTTCACTACCTAGCTCTTTAGCACCATTCCATATTTTTTTGATTTTGCTCTTTCTAATTATAGAACTAGAGTTCTTAAAACCTTCACTTTCAGACATTGCATCAATCGACTCAATACTATTATCTACTACACTGCTATCTTCAAATTCTGTTTTAAATAGATTTGTCGATTTACTTGAAAATACTGACCAATCATAAGTTTGATTAATAGACATAATTTGGCTATATAATTTAGCTTTTATATTATTTACATTAATATCTTTAATGCTAAGGTCACTTTCAATACTTGGATAAACTTCAAATTCTAAGAGCTTTAAATAATCAGCAATCACCCTTAGAATATCTTCCTTATTCCAAGTCGTTGCTATTGCCTGTTTTTTAGGAAACTGCATTTTCAGTTCCTCGAATTGCGCTCTTTGTTTTTTAGTTAGCTGTTCCAATCCGTCCTCAGTGGTTAAAATCCCATCTACATCAACCATCGGTATTTCATATCTATTTCGAATTATCTTTTTCCATTGGTTAAAAACATAGGTGCTACTACCACTTTTTACATCTGGACCGGGTACTGCCTTAAAAACATTACCAACCTTTATTATGTGAAGAAGATCAGCTTTCGAAGATGGATCTGGATTAGTAATTGTCATCACAACAGAACCTTTATTTTTAAGCGCGTTGTATTCTGCACAAACTAACCACTCTGTTAATATACCACGAAACAAACTTAAATCATTTCTCCCATTTCTTTCCCTTAACAAAGCTAAACCTTTTGATAAGCTCTGAGGTGTCCTTACAATTTTATCAATCACTTCGTCGGTATAATTTTTAGTTGAATACTTCTTAACAGCATCCTTAACACATTCAATCATTTCCTCGGAAATCACATATTCAGCATTTAGTAAGTCAACAATTTGTTCTCGCTTTTCAATTGACAATTCCATTTTTCCACCCCAAAATTAATTATTCCTTTTCATAGATTATTTAATAAATTTATCAACTCCTCATCATTTATCATTGTTTTCTTCTTTGGCTAAAGTGACAATAGTATATGCATTAACTATCCCTATCTTATACCTCTTGTTAATCATTTTTATTGTATCAGATAAGCTTCCCTCATTATTCTTTATAAAATCAATTTCTTTTCCACCATTATCAATAATATATTGTGTAAATTTGTTTTTTATAATATATTTTTTCCATAATAAATATATAACAAGAAAAATCAATAGAACAATTAAATAAGTTTGAAAGATCATAATACCCTCCTATAATTGAAAAGTCAGCCATGTTATTTGTATGGCTTATTAAATAAATTTTAAAATTTTTGGAGCATAATTAGTGACAACTGCTCCTAGACAAAATCCTGTTAAGACATATAAAATTTTTGATCTTTTTTCTTCAGCGATATTGGTAACCTTTTGTTCTTCGGATAGATTTACTTCTTCTATTTTATCTTTTTCACTAATAACGCGACTTTCAAAATCTGTTTGCCCTTTATGCAACAATCCATCTTGAGAAATATAACATACGGAAATTTTTTCTCCAAAACAAGAATTTAAATTGTTTAAATTATATGTATCTACACTTAACTTTTTGTCGTTAGTAATCAACAACTGGCGATATTTTGTTTTTCCTCTAGTTATTCGAGACAATAGTTCTGAATCCGCAAAAGCACTATTAGCCTCAATATTGTTTAAATTATTATCTTCGAAAATAAAAAGTTCATAATACTCCTTAAAAATCTCAATAACTTTTTGTGCCTTGTATTGTTTAGATTCCATTTTTGATCTTAAATGTTTAACGATTTCTAGACACACTTCTCTAGTTACTAATATTCTTTTGTTATTTTCGATAAAAATCTGAGAGTAACTTTCTAAAAATTTCCTAAGTTCTTCTACGTTCATGAGCGATGACGTATCTATATATATTATATCGTTAAAGCCAATTAATGAATTTACATATTCTAAATTTGTCATTAGAGAGATCCTCCTTAAATTTATGAAATAATTATATTTCATAAACTTAGGAAACACAATAAGTTTTGGGACTTTTCAGTCCCGATCGAATTATTCGTAAATTTTTTTGAAATCTGAAATTTTATGTTTTAGTATTATGACTTCTTCAATATTATTAATCCCTAGTTCAAAGGCTGTAATCAAATCTTCTCTAGTTAAAATCATTTTTTTATTTTCAATTTCAAATATAGCCTCTTCCTTTTTGCAAACTATTTCGACATATTTATTCTCTCCTAAATAAGTGCCTATCTCGATACCGTCACTCAAACCTAACTCTTCTGCAAAAGGATCATATTCTTTGTATACCGGGAATGTATTTTCTTTTTCGAAACACTCAAACTCATTTTCAACTTCAAAAAAATTGAAAATCATATTTGGATCGTCCCCTAATAAATCCTGATAATCACGAATAAATTGCTTCTTATTCTTTATATCATTGAGCAATTCTTCAAGACTTTTTTTCATTTCTGTAAAGTACGATAGATAACTATATTGTACTTCAAAAAAATATTTGTGATTATTTTTAAAGTATTCTTTAATTTCTTCTATAGAGTAGAATATTTTAAGTTCTGATTTATGACCATTTTGCTTATGAGAATAATAATTTTTAAATTCACTTACAGTTAGATATTCTTTCATAAACATACTATTATTTAACACAGAAAATTTAAATTGCCCATTATTAATTTCTGCATAGAAGTATTCATTTCTCTCAGGGATTTTATAATTAAATTGTTCCCCATAGACAACTATACTTTCATCTTTCAATTTTGCACTTTTTCTAAATCCCCAATTTTTAGTATCAAACATAACTTCGTAACATCTACTTAATTCTCGTTTATTTGAATCATCTAAAATAGACTCGTATTTTTTTTCTAGATCTGCTTCCGGCCTTATATATGTTGGAAATCTTTCATCGTATTTTAATTCAAACACATCTTCTGTATTACTTTTTTTTACTAGATGATGTATTTTCTTATTATCCAGAACTTTTATTTGTGTAATCACACTATAGTTATCAGGTTTATAATAAATACCTAATGATGAGTAGTACTTCTCACGTAAGGAATACGCTTCTGAAATAATTTCTTCTATTCTATCATTCGGGGCTATTATGTTAGCCTCTTTGGTTTTTGTTTTATTAGATAGACGTAGCAACGAAAACTCATTTAGTTCTAAGGTATCATTAACTAATTCTACACCCCTACTTATATAGTCACGATCATTTTCTTTTCCTATATTTCCTTCTAAAGCTTGCATAATAAAAAAATCTCTGCACCCTTCAGAAAAATCTAAACCTGGCATATCATCGTAATAAAATAGCGCTTTATTCGTTTCTTCAACTGTGCAAAATAATGCTGCGCAAATAGCAATTATACAGTCCCTAGGTTGATTTGGCTTTCTCTTATTTAATATTTTTCTAAACATTTCATAATCAATGCCTACTCTTTCACTTAATTCTCTCGTTTTCACACGAATTTCGCCACTTTTACTTAATTTTCCATCTGATAAGACTCTAATATAATCAACAAAAGACATATCATGTTCTTTCCTTACAACTTTCTTTGAAGCTATAGGCTCTATCTTCTCATTATTTAAATAAGGAAGTTGTTTATTTTCATTCATTTTATAATTTCCTTTCGGTTTTATAAATTGATTATAGCGTAATTTTTCAATTTAAATAATTATTTTTGGGACTTTTTGACCCCAAAACAATAACGAGGTTATAAATTTTAAATTTAGAACTGACACGAAGTTATCACAAAAATAACTGATATTCAAAAATTGATATTTAGTTAGATTTAAAATGATGGGGATTCGAATAATTAATTTAGCCCAAAATCGATTTTTACCCTTTTCAATCTTCTCAACAAATTTTATCCTCCTATTTTTAAAAAATAAGAACATAAAAAAGCGCAAATTAGTTAAAACTTGCGCTTCTTATAATTGATAAATATTATTAGTTATCTTTCCGAAGAAATTTATATTTTCTGGAAAGTGAATTTTTGTAATAACAGAATTATCTGGGATATCACTGCTATATAATGACTTATTAGATAAATTTAATTCTAGTAATATTTCAAGGTTTTACTACAATGAATTTATTGCTTATTGTTCATTACCTGTTTTGTAATTTTAGCCACAATACAAACTCTTCCTATTTTTTATTTTTTTTTCTTATACTTCTTCATTATTTCATCAAAAATTGTATCATTTAGCCAGTTACTGAAATTAGAATTATTTGTCCATTGACCGAAAAGCTCCATATTGTCCTGCATAATTTTACGAAGGACTTCTCTTAGCGCTGTTTCGTACTCTCGTTTGATATTTTCAAGATCAGAATTGTTCAGAGCGTTTCTAAACTTTTCATTCTTCATCACCATCTCTGGTAGTTCTTTAATTTGACGAGCAACATTATCTTTGTCTTGCCAATCGATATTGCCAAAGATGTCATTAAAAGTTGCAACGATATTTTCAAGTGAATCTAGCTCTAATTGCCCTTTCTTACCAGTACCAATTCCTAATCCTTCAACTGTCCCATCTTCATCTTCTAAGATAATATCCATTGTTTTTTTCTTTTCCAGACGGTAACTTTCCAGATCAATGGAATCCAAGATACCCTGTGAGAAATCCTCTCCTTTAGGTGTTGGTAGCCGATGGATTAACTGCTCGAAGAAAATAACTTTCTTTTCCCATTCCAATTGACCAATCGGCAGAATAGATGCCAGAAAATTGTAGGTTCTAATGAAAGATTTAACCCCACTCTTGAATACCACTTGCTCTTCCTCAGTTAACGCATTATATCGTCCTACAACTGTATCAATGATATTATCAATCATATTTCTTGAATGATTTTCTAAGAATAGTTCTACAACTTTATCTACTTCATCCTCTTCATAAACATACATTCCATCAAGTGTACCTAACAGATTATAAAGTTTGTTTGGGTCAGTTTCTTCTTCCAATTTCGTTTCACGATAATAAGGTTGGAAAGCTTCTTGAATATGTTCTGGTTTGTTTGCAAAGTCAATCACACATGTATCAATTTTATATTTAGCACTTCTATTCAGACGAGATAATGTTTGAACAGCCTTTACGTCATTTAACACCTTGTCAACATACATAGTATGAAGAAGTGGCTCATCATATCCTGTTTGATATTTATCCGCAACAATCAAGAATTTATACTTATCTTCTTTGAATCGTTCTGGTGTTTCTTTATCTGAAAATCCATTCAGACTTGTTTCTGTAACGACCTTACCTTTGTACTCTTTTTCTCCTGAAAAAGCAATTACTGCCTCAAAACCAGTGTTTGAACGTTTCAATATATCGCTAATAATATTATAGTACTCAATAGCACGAAGAATACTCTGCGTTATAATCATCGCTTTTGCTTTCCCATTTATTTTTGGAGCAACCGTAGTCAGAAAATGTTTGACCATTACTTCTGCTTTTTCTCGAATTGGAAACTCTTGCCCCTCAACATAGTTTCTGATTTTATATTGAGATTTCTTTTTGTCAAAATCAGGATTGCTTTCTATAGTTTTATAGACCTTATAATAGTTTTCATAATGCGTATAGTTTTTTAAAACATCTAAAATAAAACCTTCTTCAATCGCTTGTTTCATAGAGTAGAGATCAAAGACACTGCCAAACATTTCAATTGTTTTAGCTTTGGGAGTTGCTGTAAAGGCAAAGAAGCTCGCATTCTCAGGCATCTTTCTTGCTTCAATGAGTTCATTCAAATGATCTTCCATATCTTTATCATCTGTCGAAAGGCCTCCTGAGACTGCCATATTGAGAGAAGCAGCAGCTTTACCACTTTGAGAAGAATGAGCTTCATCAATGATAATCGCAAAGTTTCTTCCTTGTAAGTCTGTTCCAATCTTCTCTAGGAGATAAGGAAACTTTTGCACAGTGGTAATGATGATTTTTTTACCATCCGTCAGAAGGTTTTTCAAATCCGTCGATGAATTAGCATGACCAACAATACTCTTCTCATCAATAAACTTACGAATGTTCGCTTCAATTTGCTTATCTAAATTCAATCGGTCTGTCACAACAATCACAGAGTCAAAAGCCTTCTTATCATTATAGCTCACTTCTACAAGACGATAAGCAAGCCAAGTGATGGAATTACTCTTTCCACTGCCAGTACTATGTTGAATCAAATAACGGTTCCCAACACCATGCTCTTTTACATCCTCTACCAATCGAGTCACTGCTCGATACTGATGATAACGTGGAAAAATCAGTGCCTCAGTATGTTTAACTTTATCCACTGAAATATAAGCGAAGTCACGAATGAGACTTGTTAATGTCTCTTTCTTTAAGAACTCTTTCCAAAGATAGTCTGTCATAGTCCCTGATGGATTAACAGGATTCCCAGACCCTCCAGCTTCTGTTCCTTTGTTAAAAGGCATGAAACGAGTATTTTGGCCATCTATTCTGGTCGTAAAGCTGATGAAGTTCTCATCAACTGCAAAATGTGCCATACATCGTTTAAAGGTAAATAATGTTTCCTTAGCATCACGGTCATTCTTGTATTGTTCTTCAGCATCTTTATATGTCCACCCTGAGCTAGAGGCACGACTCTTAAGCTCCATGGTCATAATTGGCAAACCATTGATCATAATCGCTAGATCCAACTCCAACCCTCGATTCTTGTCAGAATAAGTCAGTTGGTTAGTAACAGCAAAAATATTAGTCTTGAACTCTTCGTATGAGCTTGGTCGCTTAGGATCTAATGCATGATAAAAGATAATCGTCCCTGATGAAGGGTAACACTTAATTCCGTTTTTAAGGACAGATACAATTCCTTTCGTACGAATAGCAAGATCTAGTTGCTTGAAAAATTTATCCTTCCCATTTACTGTATCGAGAGATAAAATCTCATACTCACTTGGTTGTGATTTCTGAATAAACTCTAACAACCTCACTTCATCAAATGCATACTGGCGATTATAAGACGCCTTCATCTCATTAGGATGAATATATATATAGTTGTTCTCTTCCACTAGATAATCAATGATATTGTTTTCTAATTCTGCTTCCATTTTGGTATTTCGTATTCCCATAAAACTTCCTACTATTCTTCTATTTCTTCTTCATCTGTTGAGACGCTCACGTCCACTTTTTCGTATATTGGAATAACGACGTTACGCACGTCAATCTTTCCGGTTACTACCTCAGAGATAAGGGAGTGTTTAAGTGAGCTAAAATAGTTAATTTTAGATTGAAGACTCGCTATTTCACTTTGAAATGTATTAGATAATTCCTCAATAGATTCCACCGTATATTGTTGGTCTTCAATACTCACAACAGGAACTGAAACTTCTTTTAGTATCTCCTGTTTTATTGACACCCTAGTAACTATATTTAATGAATTTATTATTTTTTCTCTTACAATAGCACTATTTAAGTAATATAAAATAAACTTTGCTAAAAAATTATTATTTGCCTTTGGGCGTAATCTTATCGTAAAGCCATTAAATACTGCATTTTCTACCTTATGAAGTGCTAAAGAAACTTTCCCTGCATCTTCAATTCGTTCTGATGTACGAGTGACGAATAAATCTCCTTCATCTATTGAGTAAATTTCTTGTTCCTTTCCATCAGAATTAATACGTCCACCTAATTTTTCTGGAACTATGAGATTATTATAAACGTCTGAATATGTTAAAAAAGGAAATTCTCCATTAGTGTAATCTTTTGAAGTTGAAATTCCATTTTGAAATTCATATAGAAATCTCATTCTTATCTTTGATACACTAACTCTTAATAGATCATCAAAAATTCTATCTACTTTCGTTGAGAGCAATCTTTGTAGCTCTAATATCTTCTCCTTCTCCACAATAATCAACCGATCAATCTCATTGATTTTCCAGTCTAGATAATCAGCAATTTGCTCCTGTTCTACTAATGGGGGGATAAGTAAGAGCTGCGTTTTTAACATATCCCAAGATATTCTCATGCGAACTGTGAAAAGGCGACCATCCTCTGATTCAGACATTTGAATACCTTTCCCTAACCCAACTAAACTTCTTTGAAAATTATAAGTTCTTAAAAGATACTCCATGTATCTAGTAGAAAATAGGTCAAAATTTTGATTTACCAAAGGATAGTATACCGGACTCACTGCACCTAAATAATTGGAAATACCTACTGACCCAGCCACAATATTCATACAGTTAACTAAAATATCTCCGGGATAACAAATATTATAATTCCGTAGGTCTTCTTTCGGTTTATTACCTCCTTTTTCTTTTTTCTCAGAATAGGGTGAAACCCCATACTTCGCACTTAACGAAAGAACCTCTTGTGTGACTATTGGATTATTTTTCTCTTTTCTAAGATTAAATATCCGACTAATTCGGCCAAGTTCCCAATGTTCCGGAACCTTCTCCAGCCAAGGTAGATCAACTTTCTTATACCGTTCGTACTTATTCATACAATCCCTCCAAGATGCTCGCCATCATGCCATCTGATTGTTTTCCTAATTCTTTGATTCGAGCAATAATTGTTTCGACACTTTCTAATTGTTTTGGTTTGTAGAAGTACTTGGTGAAGTTTATCTCATAACCAATTTGTGTCTTTTCTGTATTGACAAAAGCATCTGGATGATATGGTAGCACCTCTTGTGCGATAAAAGCTTCGATACCGCCTTCATAGGTTAGTGGGATGTTTTCTGTATCGGTCAAATTCGTATCAATAATAACATTACCTTTACTATCTGTTTGTACCTCCGCTTTTTCATCAATGATAAGGATAATGTCTAACATGCCTGTTGATAGTGCCTTTGTTAAGCTGGCACCTTTGAGGTTATAAGCTTTAAGAGCTTTAGTGAATTGCTTCTTGAATTTATTATAGTCAAGGTAAAGATATTCTCGCTCAAGCGATTTTAATACATCCAAGTACGCTTTTATGTTCTCAGTATTTTTGAGTTCTGTTAGAGCACCTTTCGTATTTTTAAGTCCACTATTGGATAATTTATCTTTATCGATGTTGCCTTCTAAGACACCAACTGCTGTCAATGTTTCTTCTAATTGTTGAAGATTCGCTTGATTGCAAAGAACAGCTTGTCTAAGCGGACGCTCCACTGTCACCTTGTAGTAACCAAAATCTTCATTATTGAAAATTTTGGAGTATTCACTTTCTTGGAAGTTGAGGTATTCGTCAAGAATGAAAAGACGATTCTCTTCTGAGAGTTCGCAGTTTTTCTTACCAAGGTTCTTCCGTAAGGAAGTCTTAATACTGCTAGCATCGATTAGTTGGATTTTGCCTTTACGCTTTTCTTCTTTACGATTGTTGAGAATCCAGATATGCGTTGTAATTGGTGTGTTATAGAATATGTTCTCTGGTAACTGAATAATAGCTTCGATAAGGTCTTCCTCAATCATATACCGACGGGCATTACTTGCCCCACTACCTGCATCACCCGTGAAGAGCGCTGAACCGTTATGTACTTCGAGAATACGAGATCCTAATGCTGTCTCTTTCATCTTAGCTATATTGTTCAATAAGAATAGCAACTGTCCATCACTGACGTCTGGAAGCATACGAAAGTCTTCTTGTTCTTTATAAGATTTGACAAAACGTGAATCCATCACTCTTTTTTTAGCTTTATCATCTGTCCCTCCACCTAGGATGGTAAGATCTGTTTTCCAGTTCTTCCCATATGGTGGATTTGATAGCATAAAGTCAAAATGCTCTCCCGAAGTTTGGTCATAAGATAGGGTAGAACCATAGAAGACTTTATTTGCATTGGTGTCCCCACCCTTGATTAGCAAGTCAGCTTTAGAGATAGCATAAGTTTCTGGATTGACCTCTTGTCCAAACATGTGAATTGAGAGAGACTTACCTGCTTCTTGAGCAAAAGTCTGAAGTTTTTCTTCTGCTACTGTAGCCATTCCAAGTGTTCCACAGGCCCCATCATAGATAGAATATGTCCCATCTTTCAACTTATCAAGAATCGGTACAACAGCGATATCAGCCATCAATTCAATAACATCACGAGGAGTGAAGTGCTCTCCTGCTTCTTCGTTATTTTCCTCGTTAAACTTACGAATCAACTCTTCAAAAAGTGTTCCCATAGCATGGTTATCTAACCCTTTTTTTATTACTTCACCCTGTGAATTCACCTCATCATAAGGACTAAGATTCAATTCAGACGATGTAAATTTTTCAATGACAGAACCTAAGATGCCTGCTTCCGTCATCTTAGTTAGCTGATTATTGAAGTCAAACTTCTGTAAGATCTCCTTTACGTTTTCTGAGAACCCATTTAAATATTCTTCAAAATTCTTCTTAAGATTTTGACGGTTCGTTTCGTGCTTTAAATCTTTCAACTGAAATTGTGATGTATTGTAGAAGGGTAAGTTCACAGCTGTTGCTAATGTTTTTTCAACATCCCACCCTTCTTTTTCTGCTATCTCTTTAACTTTCATAATATTCACTTTTTCTTTTTCGATAATAGTATCAAAACGGCGAATAACAGTCATCGGAAGAATAACATCACGGTACTTCCCTCGAACGTAGACATCTCGCAAACAATCATCTGCAACAGACCAGATGAAACTAACAAGTTTATTGTACTCCAATGCACTATATGAACTATCCATTTAATTATCCTCCAAAATAAATTTTTCAATCGTAATGATATCTCCAATATCACTGTCTAGTTCCCTACAAATTTTTCCAAGAACTACTAGGGAAACAGACTCCCCTTTTACCATTTTTGAAATCGTTGTTGGTGAGATCCCAGTTTTATCCATTAGATCTTTCTTTTTCATATTTTTATCAATTAATATTTTCCACAACCCATTGTAATTAAACTTCATTATTAAAACTCCTAGCTCCATATTCATGTAGTTTAACTATATAATATCATAATTTAATAATCATTACTCAATAAAAAATAGAGCAACTCTAAGACTACAATCTCAACATCCCAACAGTCTAGTCTTCTGACAAATTTCCTTTTGGATTTTTGCGGACACAAAATCCAACTCATTTTTAGGAGATATATCCTTATCAGAAATGAAGGAGATTAACGTCGAACTCAAGTTCAAAAAAACTTCATCAATAGAGTAGGTATAAATGTCTTTTGGTCTACCTTAATCATTTAGAACCTTTTGTCTCTACTTATTAATCTTGATATACTCATCCATCTGTGGTGGTGCAACACCTGTCACCTTTGTCCAGTCTTAAATATAGCAAGCATATTCGAGAGTTATTGATACTTCTTACATTTTCGCACATTAGATTTTCCAAATCCCTTCTTGAACATAGCATACGATAATAAAATAGCAACCTGCTTAATTACCTACTCAGCTCATAAAACAAAGAGACGTTTTTATATAATGCACGCCTCTCTCTACATTCAACACTAACATAGAACAACTTCATATTAAAAAGGCATGTAACTCGAGATACTATTGAATAACCACAGTTCCCTATAAACTAATCCTCCAAAGGCATGAAATTTCCCACAATCGGACCGATGATACGAGGCTCATCTTCGTAAGGAGCTAGCATATCCGTATACTTAGGATTGATAGAAACTAACCGTAAACCTTCCTCTTCACGGTAGACACGTTTGATATAAGTCTTACCATTCCAAACAACCGCATAGACAGCTCCATCATAATCAAAACCCGTTTCTCGAATCAGGGCGACAGAGCCATTTTTATACTTGGGCTCCATGGAATCCCCTGATACCCAAGAAGCAAAGTCATGAGCCAATTCTTCGGTGAAATAAACCGTATCATAGTTTTTATCATCGTAGATAGCAGATCCAATACCAGCAGACATTTCTTCGTAAACACGGTATGCAATCCGTTTTTCTGCGATAGAAACAATTCTTCTCTGCTCGTTTTCTGCTAAAACTTTAACATAGTGAGTTGCCTTTTCTTTATTTCCAGGAGACAAAGTGTTGTAATAACGCACAATATCAATCTCAGTAAAATAGCCTTTAGGCACTTTCAATAATTTCTCCAACAAAGCAACCTTTTCAGTAGACGGTTCTTTTACCCCACGTTCCCAATTCGATACCGCTGGAATGGAAATCCCTAGCTTATCTGCCAGATCACACTGTGTCATTTGTAACTCTTTACGCCTTGCTTTTAATTTCTCTGGTTGATACATTCTCTCACCTCAAATCAATAATAATTTAAATTCTGCTTTCTTTTTGGCTTGCTCTTCAGATAATTTATTTTTATCCCAAGCATAAGCAATACTTTTTCCTCTGTTATATAGCAACCAAACCTTGATATACTTTGCCTTATCTGTAATCTCTGACCAAATCTCTTGATTCAATAGTTCAGACACTTCTTCACTGGTTACAATACTACTCTTGCTCAATTTCTGAATAACTACATCAACAGGGGAGGGTCGATACTGATTAAAGTCATCCGCAATTTGATCTTTTATCTTATGAAAACAATGATGAATAGTGGCATTTTGACCATCAATGTACTCATCGATTACTCGTCTAATTTCTGTTTCCAATTCAAGATGATATTCCCTTAGCAGGTCAATAAGACGGTACGCAAGAGCCTCTTTAGACACTCCCAATGAGACCTGGACTTCCTCAAAAGTATAGCAAGCATAATAAATTTTAGAAAGAAGAACAATATCAGGCATAAGGATAAATGCCGAAAAAATGTTGGCTTCCCGTTCAATATGACTGTCCTGATTATCTACTGACTCAGAAAAATACCCACTTTCATGTTTTAAAAGAAAGTGTCCTAGCTCATGGCAAAGCGTAAAATTTTGTTTCGTAATAGGATTCTCCTGTTCATATGAAATACTAACACCTAGTTCATCAATTATTGTCAATCCCTCTATCTTTCGACCTGAAAAGTGGTGGGGAAGTACCAAGATTTTATTTTCATCTACATAATAGTCAAAGAAAAAACGAAAAGTGTATTTCAATAAGGGAATATCTTGATTCTTCATCAACTGATAAAGAAATTGCTTGGCTTTTTGTTGAGTTTCTACATACAAATCTTCCAACTTGTACCTCCTTTTTCTTTGGAAATACAAAATTTAACCAAATAGGTTAAATTTATTATACAAAAAAAAGTAGACGACTGTCTACTAAAATTTAATTTTGGAAAATCGTTCTGCTCCAGAATACTTATTGAAAACTAGAGATTTTTCCATAGTTTTAATGACATCTGGTGTATATTCAAATTCTTTTACATTTAGATTATGATTCTTAACAAATTGATAAAAATGCCCAAAATAACAAGTGTTTTCCTGAATGTATTGAGGAATACGTATTAATAATTTATTCTGGGTATTATTCTTAATGACTTTTTTATCACTCTTCAAAGTTACTTTATATGATAACTCACAATCCTCATCAACAAATAGTGTAAATCCGATTGTAGAATTATTTTTTATTTCTAGGGAGCAGTTTTTCCCTATTTTTTTATTTCTATTACTTAAATTGAAAAAAGGAACATCACGGGGGACAGTAATGCCTGCTGCACCTCGAGGATGATTTTTAAATCTCCCTGTTTCTCTATCAAATAATATTAACAAAGGCGATAAGTTCTTTATTTTAGATTCATTTGTAGAGGAAACGTCTACCACAAGACCTAAATAATCTTCATTCGCATTAAAATTATTATGATAATCAGAGACATCAAGAATCCAATGACTATTGACATTCCCGGAGTTGATTAATCTTTCTTCAATATCGAAATCACCTAAAAATACATCTTCAAATGTTTCTTTTTTTCTCGCAAACACTTTGATAGATAGTCGTTTAGTTTTACCTGCCGAATTACCATTATTATAAGCTATTAATAAGAATTTCTGACTATCTTCATAAAATCCACCATCGTATTTGATATCTGAAACCTCAAGCAATCTTTTTTTTATTTTAGATAACCTAATATAGGTAATCACTTGTTCGTTAACACTTTCAACTGTAAGTTCGTGATAAATATAGTTTGAATAAAAATTTGTTGAATTTTCGACTTTTTCCAATGTACCATATTTGCCATTGACATTATATATTACATTTGATACAACCTTTATACTTTTTCTAGTATCATATTTGTTCTTAAAAACATATAGTAGAAAAGGGGCTAAACACACAGTTATAAGAATAGAAATAAATGAACCTGTGTTTTGATTTACCCAGTTTACAATATTATTAATTAGTGAATCCATATTTAATTTCTTCCATCTTCCCCTCAAAAAATTGTGGTATTTTCACCACATAGTTAAAGCTAGTATTCCCAAGATCTTCTTTTTCCCATATTATGATACTTCTTTCAGAGACATCGAGTTCTTTTGATAATTGAACTCCTATGATACCTTTTACTTTCCTTAAATATTTTAAAGTAGCTTCCAAAAAGTTTACCCTTTCCAAGATGTTTATTACGCTCTTCAATAAAAGCAGTCAATTCTGATAAAGCTCAAAAATAATTATATTCAAAAGAAAAAATACCATATTCAACACAATTGTTTTCGTTTGTCCATAGAAAATTTGAACCCGTAGCTAATATCTCTTTAATCACATTACTGTCAGGATGTCCATAACGATTATTTAAGCCTGCAGAGTTGATGAAAAAATTCACATTCTTAAAATCCGTCAAAATAGATGAATTCCAATTATTCATCGCTCCATGATGTGGAACTAGGAAAAACAGTATCTCGTCTTTTTCAGATGAAAAATAATCACGAAAATGATCATATTTTTGAGATTCTTCATTTACTCTAAGTGAAAGATCTCCCGTTAGCAAAGTTCCAACATTTTCATTATCTTCCCCCCAAAAATATGGAAAGTACCGTTTGTAATTAATATGTTTGAAAACAACTTCATAGTCATTGTATTTTATCAATGGTGAATGATATAAACAAAGACTTGCTTGATTTTGCGAAGAATTTTTAAATCCGTTCCCCCTATTTTCAGGCACATAAGAGTCATAGATATTCTTGAGTCCGTTTTTTACACTGTTATTCCAATGATTTGATAAGAGGTCTTCTAACCCAGAAGCTCTATATTGCTGTACAAGGTTATCTATATCTTGCTTAACCTTACCAATTAATGCCTCTTCTAGCAACACATTATAGAATTTAAACTTCCAAACTCCTCCTAAAGAAACATAAGATGAAAAATCCAGTCTTGATACACTTATATTGCCAATTTTATAAGTTTCATCTATATTATCCTCTAATCTTAACTCATCTAGATTGGTTATTCCATCCCCTCCTTTAGATTGACTAGTATTAACTAAAATAATATTATCAACTTTTTCCGAAAGGTCTCCATTGTTTCCATAAAGATAGGCAATCAAGAGAAAATAACTATTAAAAGTATCAGAATAGGGGATGAATATTTTTTTTATTTTGTTTATATTTTTCAATAAATGATGCAAGCCATTGATGTGATCACGGTCAAAATGAGAGATTATTAAGAAATCAATTTCTTTTTGGGGGTTAAAATCGTTCAAGTAATCATCTATTGCTTCTGAAATTATATTTTCATTACTTCCACCACAATCATAAACAAAATTAAAGGATTTACTCTCACTTTGAATTTTCCCAGTATAAAATAATCCTTGTCCAACAGACCATAGTTTAAAATTCGAATATTCCATATACATAATGTTATTATCCTTACTTCCCAAATTGTTTCTTCCGCTCTTCCATAAAAGCAATTAGTTCATTTCTAAAGACTACTTTCTCGTCATCAGAAAGACCTTCTGAGTTTTTACGAAATAGGATTTCAATATTATCTAATTCTTTATTGGTAATATCTTCATCGAAATTACCAACTAAATAATCAACTGTTACATTTAAGGTCTGAGCAATCTTGATAAGATTTTCTTGGGTTGGTTTTTTAGTGCCGCGTTCCCAAGAAGCATAGGCTGGTTGGGAAATTCCAAGTTTTTCAGCTATTTCAACTTGTGTCAATCTAGCTTGTTTTCGTGATTCTTTTAAGCGTTCTGAGAATCCCATAATTACTTCCTCAAAAAAATTTAAATTTTTTCAAATAATCCCTTGACAAATATAACCATTAGTTATATAATTCAAATATAGCTGATGGTTATATCGGATTTAAAAATAATAATACCTAGCTATCGGCATTATGATCATTGACAATTAAATAAAAAGTGCGTCTGACAACCAGAGGACTGATCATCAGAACTACACATAAACTTCGTACCTTTATTGTAAATGTTTTGATACTAAAAGTCAAGTCCGTTTTATGGTTGAAGTGAAGATATAAAACAAGTATTTGTGGGCTTCCACGCATTTCGGACTTTCGCACTTTTCCGAATAGTAAAGTGAACTGGCTTCGCCAAAGGGCGTAAGAGAATCCCTTGGGTATGACCATGACTACCTGAAGAGATTGGCTGGGAAAGCGATGGTAATTCATGCAAAGCACCTTGCTAAACGTTGCCACCGTGGAAAGAGGGATCTTTCCAACCAAATAACTTTTCTTTACTGCTGTCTATCATTATTGATAGACCTACTCTCAAGCTACTAAGTTCTTTCCTTTTTTCACTTAGTAGCTTTTTTATTTATTACAATAAAGGAGAATGATATGACAAACTTTTTTCGCATTACAATGTAAACGACTCTATGATAATTACGAATTTACCTATGGCATGTTTAGTGAATCTGATAAACTTCAGGCTAAACTTTATGCTCAAGCTCAAATTGATTTAGACCATCTCGCAGATGATGCTCGTAGAAATGGCTATGCTCATGGGGATATTCAATTCTATAGTCGTATGTTTAAACGCAAATTATTTACCCACTATTACTCAAGAGTGAAGCAACTAGCTTAACTCTTTTTATTTTACACTCAGAAAGGAAAATCTTATGATCTCAGAAACACTTAAAATGAAACCAGAATTTATCGGTCCTGCTTACTACGAACGTTTAGGAGATGCTCCTAAATTTATTTTTAGAAAAGAAGGCAAATACCAACGTCACATTCTAAACAGCGCAGAGCACGGTGCCTTTCATGTCATTACACCAGCTTCTACAACAGTCTTCCCAGAAGATGCTCTAGTAGAAGCAGTTAACCCAATCTTTTTCCCGGACACTGCTTTAAATGGCAATACTGTTGCACCTTATCTCAATGTCTTTGCGGAAAAATTGGTAATTAAAAAATAAGAAATCAAAGGAGAAAATCACATGGCTAAAATTGGATTAAACTACGGAGAAAAACTACAAATTGCTGACAAGACTTACCGTGTCATTACAGATGGACTAGATGTCCCAGCTGTCCTTGGAAAACTGTCTTTCCGAGGCATTGAGGGTCCTGATATCATCTTTGAAGTGGATCGTTCACAACGAAATCCTGATGGATCATTTGTCCAAGTCAATACAGGTGAGATCCGTGGAATTGTCGTAGGGATTCATTCTTCTGTCCAGCACGAAACACTCTTTTTCACTATCGCAGATATGTCTGAGTCTGAAATTGAAGATTTGGGCATTAAATACCGTGAAGAAGTTGAATTGGAAGATATTGTTATCACCCATACCCACGTCAATCGTAATGATATCTATAAGCTCTTTGCTTCTAAAATCAAGAAAAAAACTGGAGGCGCACCGACTAAAGAAAACAAACCAGTAGAAAATAAGAAGGAAAACTAGGAGGTGATGCAGAATGAAACTCTTTACCTATCGTGGAAAAAGAGTTCGAGTTTTTCATCGTAAACTAAAGGGGATCACATGGTTTATCTGGTGGTTTCCTTTTTTGTTGGCTATTAGTTACTACAGCTACTTACATATTGAAGAATTAAAAGTTCATCCCTTACCTCAAGGATATTTTCTAGGAGCTGGATTTCTGTTTTCTTTGATCTTCTCTTGGTTTATCAATCGGCTTTGCTACAGGAAGATGTTATTTTTTCAAAAACTAAACAGTCTTCGAATTCTTTCTCGCTTTTTGTTAGAGAATAACCTCTATCTAGTTAAAAAGGTTAGACGCGAAAACAAGATTATTGAAAAAATCACCTTACCTCAAGTGTATATCAAACAATCTCGCTACAAGATTGAAGTGAGCTTCATTCTAGAAGGCAATAAGTTCCAAGATCGCTTTTTAAATCTGGGAGCTACGCTTGAAGTCATGTTTAACGGGGACTTTCGTAATAAAACCTTTGATAATCGCTTTATCAAATATGAAATTGCTATTAACCGGATTGATAGCAGAATCACCATCGATGAAGTAAAAGTCAAGGGATCCAAACTCCAGCTCATGAAAGATGTATCTTGGGATTATATTGAAGAACCTCATCTTCTCATTGGCGGTGGAACAGGTGGAGGTAAAACCGTTGTTCTCATGACTATAATCTATGCACTAGCTAAAGTTGGCTTTGTCGATATCTGTGATCCAAAGAATTCAGATCTAGCTGGATTAAAGAAAATTCCAGTCTTTCATGGTCGAGTCTATACAAGTAAAGAAGATATCATCAACTGTTTTAAAGAGAATGTAGAGTTCATGGAAAAACGCTATGAACGGATGTCTACTTCGACAAAATTCCAAGCTGGGAAGAACTTTACTCACTATGATATGAAACCAAAATTCATTCTGGTGGACGAGTGGGCAGCTCTTATGGCAAAGATTGATCGTGACTATAGCCAACAGTCAGAACTCATGGAATATCTCTCACAGTTAGTTCTAGAAGGTCGTCAAGCTGGAGTCTTTATCATCTTTGCTATGCAACGGCCTGATGGTGAATTTATTAAAACTGCTCTTCGGGATAATTTTATGAAGCGTCTCTCCGTCGGTCATTTAGAATCAACAGGATATGACATGATGTTTGGAGATGCCAATAAAACCAAAGAGTTCAAAAAGCTAGATGAAATTAATGGTGTCAAAGTCAAAGGACGGGGCTATATCGCAAACAACGGTGAGCTTGCTGGGGAATTTTTCTCTCCTTATGTACCGCTTGATCAAGGCTTTTCCTTCTATGATGCCTACTCTAACATTCCCATCATGGAGTTTGAAGGAGAAGAATTTTCAGTATTTGAAGAATACAAACCACTAGTTGAAGTAGTCGATCCCGTAGAGGAAGAGGAGACTATAGAAAACGAACCAAACAAACGACCACTCAAGGAATTTGCGGACGAACAAAATCTTAAAATGCCAACCTTACGCAAGATTATCTATCTCTTAACAGAACAAGGGATCATCTTTGAACGGACTGTATCCGCTATTCTAGTGGATCCTTTTCAAGAAAAACTTCTTCTTGAAATCCTCGCTCAATTTGAAGAGGGAGGACGCAGGTCTTATCCAAAAGCAGTTGAAGCGACGATTGTTCATCATGGGCTAGGACAAGGGCAAGGGCAAGCCTGACCGCAGGTCAGGCGCAGACCGTAGCCCGAAGTTTCTAGGCCATGATGAAACTTCAACCCCCGTTTTCTAATAGGGGGGTTACATTTGGCAAAAACGCCAAGTCCACCCCTCCTCATTCCTTATGGGAGTTGGGTTTTCAATTTTTATGAAGTGTGTCACTTTCGTCAAAAAAGTGTGTCACTTCGTTAGAAAGAGGTGTTGCGATGAATGGACAAAATTAGTCCTTTTTATATTAAGAATTTCAGAAAACAAACAGGACTTAGTCAAAAAGCATTTGCACAAGCTGTTGATCTTCCAACTAGAACCTACCGCTCTTATGAAACAGGCGAAAGAGGACTGACGATTGATAAGTTTAGAGAACTTAAAGAAAGACTCGGTTACTATCAAGATTGCGATAAAAACAGTCTTCGGGCTCAGATCGACTATCTCCGATTGACCTTTCCTAGATTAAAGGATTTAGATGCTTTCTGTGAAAACTTCCTTCACTGCCACCTTAGCGAATTTACAGACCAAGAAACCCGTCTCATGAATTATACCCACTTATGGCAACGAGGAAACATCTGGATTTTTGATTTCTTTGATAAGTCTGTGACCAATGATTACCAAACTTGTCTTCAACTATCTGGTCAAGGATGCCGTGAGTTGGAATTGCTTCTAGAAGACAAGGGAATCACTTGGCAGATCTTTCTTCAAAACATTCTTTATTCCTATGAAGATGTTCGGGTGAAGCGACTCGATATTGCTCTAGATGAACTCTATAAGGGTTACGGTCACGAGGACGAACAAATTCAAATCCCTAAATTGATTGATAAACTCTATTCCAAAGAGATTGTCCTAGACACGATCAAGAAATGGAATATCACGGGTGGTGGATCTTTTACAGATAATGAAGATATGGAAGCGAATCACGGCTTATCCATTTATTTTGGGAGCCGTCAAAGCCAACTCTACTTCAACTTTTATGAAAAGCGCTATGAAATTGCTCGAATGGAAAACATCTCCTTGGACGAATCCTTGGAGATTTTTGGTATCTGGAATCGCTATGAACTCCGCTTTTCAGATCAGAAAGCTCAAGGCATTGTGGAGGAATACATCAATGGTGTAGATCTCGGAGAAATCGCTAGAGGCATCATAAATAAAGAAATCCAAGTCTATGATGGAGTTACTCGTTTTGGAGCCTATAAACCCGACGAAAAATGGCAACGGCTCTTTGGGGGTGTCGAACCCTTAAAACTCTCAACCAACCCACAACCATACAGTATTGAGCGAACCATTCGCTGGCTAACCTATCAAGTTGCTAACTCCCTTGCACTAGTTTCTGAGGCAGACAAAATCCTCCAAACAGAATACATGAAAATGATTCAGAACAGCGGAGAAATAACAGACCGAGGAAAGGCCATGTTACGACTTCTCAAAGCTAATAAACACTATGAACACTAGAAAGGAAAAACGATATGGAATACAAAGTTCAAATCAATTCACTAGATAACTTTAAAGCCTGGTCTGGTGGACTAACCACCTTGAACACTGTCCGTGAACGTGGTGGAGTAGATACTCTAACCGTCATTTGTGAAGATATCTTCTCTGGGAATACACCAACAGAATTACAAATCAATGACTGGCTATGGTTTGATTCAGATTTTATCTACCAAGCTCTAGGCTACGATGATCTGCTAGAGGCTTCTTGAGATGCTAAAGAAAATTTATCAAGCAGACTTTCTGCTTCTTCCAGAACAAGAATTCTGGCATATGTATATCCTCTTACGAAAGGGCAAAGACTTTTACTACGAATGTGCAGGCAGATGTACAGAAGATCTTCCAGATAGTAGAGGGCTCTATAACTATGAACATGCCTGTTTCACGCTAGATGGTCAAGTGTTGAGTGTAAATAAAAAAATGCGCCCCTCACTCATTACTTATATCCAAAAGACCATCAAAGACAACCAAGAAAAATTTAGAAAGGAAATTGAAATGGCTACTAAAACTATTTTTGAAAAGAAAGTCTCTCAAGTCACGAATGAACTGGGAGAATTACTTAAAAAGAAAGATCACAGAGAGGCTTGGACCAAGGCTGGAGAATTAAATAGTCTCCTTAAAAAAGAAGAAGCCAAAGACCTAAAACCTGACCTGATCGAACAACTCCAAACTGAGCTACGAGGCTACTATTACATTAATGGCGAGATCGAAAAAGCCAATAAGCGCCTCTATGCAAAAGGCTCAAAGCTCATTGAACTCGCTACTCTCTAAAAGGAGGATCTATGGATAAAGCCAAACGCTACTTGCTTCAAGCAAAAGAATATCTCTCACACTTTAAAAAGGTGGAGAAAAAAGGAGGTCCACCAAAGCTAAAAGTCACCAATAAAAAGACCGTCAATATTGCAGTCATAGGAGGGATTTCTTTCCTCCTTTTTGTTGGTTTCTTGGGTGCTATTCGAGCGATCACACTCTCAAATAAGGTAAGTACACTACAAGCTCAAGTAGAGGCTACTAAAAAGCAACAGACAAAGCCTATGGAGTCTAGTAGAAAATATGACTACAAACTCCAGTATTACCTGAATGATTATGTCTATGCCTATTTCACTCTTCCACAAGAAGGCGATAAACAAAAAGCTCAAGTGGACTACTTAAATAAATTTTACAATTTCATCCCTGATGTAAAATCTCAAGGGCAAGTTCGAAATCCAAGTGAGCTTCTCTATTCTCAGTTAGTGACTGTAGAAGGAAAGGTTGCGACCTATAAGATCAAATACAAGGAAACTATCCATCGGGATAACAACACAGAAGAAAAAGAAATTGTGACAGGTTTCAATATTCCATTTGATGAAAAAGATGGAAAATATTACGTTTCTGGCCTTCCTTGGTTTTCTGCCATTGAATCCTCACAAGCTGGACACTTTAGCGAAGATGATAAGCTCCAATTAACTGCCAATGATCATTTTTCAGACAGTGAGCGAAAGAAGGTAGAAAAATTCCTCAAGGTTTTCTTTACCAACTACACCACAAATCAAGATAACCTTAATCTGATCGCTAAAAATGTGGATATCATCGCAAATAGCACTTTCAAAACGATCGACTACACCTATCTTAAACAGGAAGGTAATGATCTAATCGCTTATGTCCAAGCTACTTTTGAAGTTGGAGGAACCACTCACTCAGAAAACTTCACCTTTACTCTCTCAGAAAAAGAAAAGACCTACTATGTCACAAAACTAGAACACACCATTCCACTAAACTATGCAAATGATAAAGAATAGGAGAACTCTATGAATACAAACAATTTACGAACCTTCCTCCAGGGCGATGGAATTTGGATCCTAACAGCTATTGCCGTGCTCTTAGCGATCAAGGCTTGGCGGAACAGCTCTTGGCTTCAACTCTTCTCTGTCGTTGGTTTCTATGCCGTTATTGTTTCAATTGCCAAAGGACAAGATATCCTAAAAGCAGTCGGCTGGTTCCTGCGACTCTTCGGTATTGAATCAGGACTTTAAGTATGAATGAAGAAAGACTTTATGATTACAGTAAGGGCCTAAATGCTCCTTATTGGATCCAAGAAATCAAGACAAAAAAGGGCACTCGACTATGGTACTTTGCGACACCGATGCAGTTGTCCTTTTTCATTGTCTTTATCATCGTTTTTGTGGCCATGTTACTCTTTGGAGGATTTATCTTTGTGCCACTCGCAAAAATCACTCACTCAATTTCTCTCTTGCTCTATTGGTATCTCCCTTACAAATTGGCTAAATTCTATACTGAATACGAGCCTCACGGTAAAAAGATGCACGTCTTTATTGGAGATTACCTGATTTACTTCTGGGATTTTAAGCTAAACAAAAAAGCTATCTACCATGAAGATCGAATAGAACCTGTAGAAGAAATTGTCTTTGAAAAAACAAATCTATAGAAAAGGAGGACCTATGAGTATTACTTTAACCTATCCTATTAGGGAAACACATGAAAATCTAGCTCTCAAAAAAGATCAAACAGTCGTTGCTTATTATCGTATTCCAAACACTCCCATCACGATTACAGATGATGAAAAAAAGGGCAAACACAAAATTACGGTTGCTCAAATGATGAAAAAGCTCCAGAAAAACAAGTTCTTTGAAATATCTCTGATCCCTAAAGACTATCTCTTAGAAGAGAAAATGCGGGACTTCTCAGACGCTCTAGCAGATGACAGTCGTGAACTAGGAGAAGAACTACTTCTTTACACGGTGGATCGTCTAACAGATGAAATGGAGATCCCTTATCAGTTTGACTGGGTCGTTGGAGTGACCTTGCGCAAACAAAATCATGGAGCGACCGTCAAAGACTTGGCCTATGAGAGCTTTAATGAGTTCACTGAAAAAATCGCCAAGGGTCTTGGCTATGAATATGAGTTAAGCCCTACCTGGTATGAAGACTACAAAAGTGATGAATTCACTATTTTTCAAGCCTTCTCTGTCCTTCGGGCAAAACGTTTATCTAATGAAGAACTCTTTTATTACCAGCGGATGCAATACCTCCGCTATATTCCTCATTACAAGAAAGAGGTGCTCGCCAATCGTGCTCAATTCAATATCACAGACACCTTGATCAAAGTCTTAAAAGGAGGCTTCCTCAAACTAGAAAGCCCTTACGGCTCTTCCTTTGTAACTATTCTTCCTGTAGGTAAATTTCCTGTTCAATTCAACGGCTTTCACCTAGGCGAATTTATCCAACGTTTGAACTTTCCCGTAGAACTACGAATCAAAGCAGAATTCATTGATACTGGTAAAATCAAGGGTCGAATGGGACGTTCAAATACACGTTACAGAAACATTATGGAAGAGGCAGAAAATACCGATACTGTCCAACAAGACGAGATTATCATGGGTTCCATCTCCCTAAAAGACTTAATGAAGAAAGTCGGAAACAAGGAGGATATCATCGAATACGGAGCCTATCTTATCGTCTCTGCTTCTAGCGTAAACCAACTCCGACAAAGACGACAAGTGGTTTTAAACTACTTTGACGATATGGGGGTTGAAATTAGTGAAGCCTCTCAAGACGGACCTTATCTCTTTCAAGCTCTGCTTTATGGAGAAAACCTCCAAAAGAAAACTCGCACCTGGACACATATGGTCACAGCTCGTGGATTTTCAGAACTCATGCCCTTCACCAATACCTCTTCTGGAAACCGTATCGGTTGGTATATCGGCCGAGTAGATAACTGGACAGGCCGTTGGGACAATATTGCGAAAGCTATTGATTCTTCAAAGAACATCGTCCTCTACAATGCGACAGTGGGAAATAAGGAAGATATCGCTGGAAAGATTACCAAGAACCCGCATATCATCATCACGGGGGCAACAGGTCAAGGAAAATCCTTCCTTGCTCAGATCATCTTTTTAAGTGTGGCTTTACAGAATGTCAAGACACTTTATATTGATCCTAAACGTGAACTTAGAAATCACTATCAAGAAGTGATCAACTCACCTGAATTTGCACGTCTCTATCCTGAACGCAAGAAACAGATTGAGAACTTTAACTTTGTGACACTGGATAGCTCGCTTCTATCAAACCACGGAGTCTTAGATCCTATTGTCGTTCTAGATAAAGAACAAGCTGTAGAGGTCGCAAAGAACATGCTTGAGTTTCTACTACAAGCTGTAGATGATGTCACAATGGACCAGAAAACAGCTATCACAGAAGCTATTAATGCGATTGTAGAAAAACGAGTCGCAGGTGAGAAAGTCGGCTTTAAACACGTCCTAAAAGTGCTTAGAGACTCCACTTCCTCTGAAATTGCTTCGGTTGGTCGTTATCTGACTTCAATTGTCACAAACTCTATCTTGGAACTAGCCTTTTCAGATGGAACCACTCAAGGACTTAACTATGAATCACGGGTGACTATCTTAGAGGTCAATAACCTCAAACTACCAAAAGACGATTCCACAAAAATTTCAGATCATGAACGCAACTCTATTGCCCTCATGTTTGCACTGGGTGCCTTCTGTACCCACTTTGGAGAACGAAATGAAAATGAAGATACCATTGAGTTCTTTGATGAAGCTTGGATTCTTATGAAATCCGCAGAAGGAAAAGCAGTTATCAAAAATATGCGTCGGATTGGACGCTCCAAAAATAATACCTTGGCACTGATTACGCAATCTGTACATGATGCAGAAAATGACGATGATACAACGGGATTTGGGACTATCTTTGCTTTTTATGAAAAATCTGAACGTGAAGATATCTTAAAACACGTCAATCTCGAAGTCACCGAAAGCAATCTCGAATGGATTGATAATATGATCTCTGGCCAATGCCTATACTATGACGTGTATGGCAATCTCAATATGATTTCCGTACACAACATCTTTGAAGATATTGATATGCTTCTAAAACCAATGAAAGCTACAGTATCATCAAGCCTTGAAAATAAATACGCTAGTTAGGAGGTGAATCCATGCAAGAAGCTTTTGACAAACTAAGGGGAGTTGATATCTTCTCTCTCAAGTCCTACATGGAGCCTACTGGGTTCGCTTCCTTTAACGGGGCTTGGGTTCTGATTAATGAGCTTTTCGTCAACTTCTTCTTTTTCATTCTAAACGCAGTGGTGGGCTTCTTTTCTTTGCTGATTCGAATTCTTGAAAAGATTGATCTCTACTCTAGCTATAAGAATTATGTATTTAATGGAGCGATGAATATCTGGAAAGGATTTATCGGTTCAAGTTCTGGCGGAGTCGCAAAACAATCACTCGTTTCAATGTTACTTCTAATCCTAGCTTTCTATCTCTTTTACCAGTTTTTCTTTTCAAAAGGAGCTTTTTCAAGGACTTTACTTCATGTCTTTCTGGTACTCATCCTTGGCTTTGGTTATTTTGGAACAATCGCTGGAACATCAGGTGGTCTGTATCTATTAGATACCATTAACCATGTCTCTCAAGATGTCACTAAAAATATCACGAATATCAAGGTGGAGTATGGCAATAATAAATCCATTAAAATTGGTGATTCCATGGCAGATAGCTATATTGCAGAAACCTCTTATAAAGCCTATGTCTTTGTCAATACAGGTCAAGAAAATGGGAAATATAAGAATAGTCAAGATGGGAAACAAGAAACTTTTGACGATAGTAAGGTATTAGGAACAGGCGATAAGAATGGAAACTTTAAAGCGGTTAAATCGAAAGATCGTAATAAATATCTAGATGAACTAGGAAATGGAGCCAATGATGATGGTGAAAAGAACCGTTGGGTTTCAGCTATGCCTGACTTCATCTTTACTCGCATGTTTTATGTCATCTTCAAAATCTGTGAAGCCTTCGTATTAGCGATACCGGTTATTTTGATTCAGATGTTAAACGTCATCGCGCAAACACTTGTCCTGATGATGATCCTGCTCTTTCCAATTGTGCTACTAATGTCCTTTGTACCAAGAATGCAAGATTTGATTTTTGGAGTCTTGAAAGTCATGTTTGGTGGGCTGCTTTTTCCAGCTATCACAAGTCTATTAACGCTTTTGGTCTTCTACATTGAAAAAATGATCGAAAACATTGTCATTACAGGCTTTGACGGCATCCTTAAAACTCTTCCATCCTTGATCATCTTCGGCCTTGTCTTTAAACTACTCATTTCAGTTGTCTCAAAAGGACTTGTATACTTCCTTCTATGGAAATACAAAGCTGAGCTGATTCAATTCATTCTTGGCTCCAAAGCACGAATGGTTGCGAGTGATATTGGAAACAAAGTTGAAAAAGGAGTCACAAAGACCAGAGAAGTGGCTTCACAAGTACCATCGAGAAGTCTTTCATCTGCTCAACACCTTGGGAACTTTGCCCTAGCAGGTGCTGGTTTCGGAGCTGGTATGGTGATGAATGCCAAGAATCACTTCCAAAATGTTGGTTCTTTCTTTACTAATAAGGAATCAGAGCACCAACCTGATGAAGTGCTCCCAACAGAAACGCTTGAGACGCCAACAAGTCCGGATGCTCCAGAATCAAGCATTCCGAAAACAAAGCCAACGCTAGAAGGGATTAAACCAGTTGAAGAAAAAATACCAACTCCTTCAATGGAATCCCCAATCACAGTGGGGCCAACACCAAGTTCAAACGAGGAATTTAAAACTCTTAAAGAAGAATGGATTTCTCCATTTAAACAGCTCCGAATTAATAGTATTGAGCACAAATTAGAGGAATATAAAGACCCTCAAGCTATGTACAAAGCTCAAGGATCGAATGCTTTCACTCGTGCTTACAGAAAGACCATGACACGAGATGATAAATTGAGAGCCAATATTGAACGAAGAGACCGATTAACAGAACGCTTAAAACAAATTAGAGGAGAATGATATGAATACCAAGATACGCTCAAGAACTGCTTTTCCAAGAGTTCTTGAA
>NZ_JBKQBL010000001.1:295938-298618 GCF_046824975.1 Streptococcus intestinihominis
GAAACTCTTTATCAAGCTTACCAAGAAGGAAAACGCTCAGTCGATTTCCTTCTTTTGTTTCCAGTCTCAGAACAAGAAAGAGACCAAATCATCCTACAGGCTAAGTCCTATTCAGTCGTTTTAGATGCAAAATGGCTTTTTGGGACTGTTTTGTTCACTGCTTATATAAGACATTAACTAGAAAGGAGATTCTATGAAAAAACTAAAATGGTTTCTATTAGCTGGTCTCATTCCTCTCTTTCTACCAGTCCTCATTATCATTATCCTTATGGGGGCTGTCGGTGGTGGTGGAACGAATGGCTCGCCCCAATCTCAAAATGGAGTGACTTATGCGGATCACTGGTCAGATGGAGACCCTTATACTCATAACCTACTTGTTCATCGCTTCGGTATCACAGCAGAGCAATTAGACGGCTTTTTAGATACGTTAGGAATCTCCTATGATAAGAACCGAATTAATGGGAAAAAGCTCCTCGAATGGGAAGCTAAATCTAATCTTGATGTCCGTGGAATCGTTGCGATCGCACTGAATGAAAGTTCCCTTGGAACTGCTGGGGTAGCCACTAATCATGGAGCCAATATGTTTGGTTTTGGAGCCTATGACTCCAATCCAGAATATGCCAATAACTTTAATGATGAAGTTGCTGTTGTCGGACTAACCCAACAAACCATCATTGGAAATAAAAACCAAACTTTTAAAATTCAAGATGACAAGGCTAAAAAGTTTGCGAATGGAACGCTCAATCCAGCAACTGATGGCGGGGTCTATTTCACAGATACCACAGGATCGGGAAAAAGACGTGCAGAAACCATGCAAAAACTGGATGCCTTCATTGATGAACATGGAGGAACACCAAAAGCTCCTGAACAAACTACAGGAAAAACTAGAGATGGTGGAGGAGTAACTTCAAATGATATACCGGTAGGTTACAGTCTGACAACAGCTATTGATACCACAGGATATATCACTAGTACCTATCCTTGGGGACAATGTACCTGGTATGTCTTCAACCGTGGAAAACAAGTCGGAGTCAACTTTGATCCATTTATGGGAAATGGTGGACAATGGATGAATAAGCCAGGTTTCACAACAACCCATACACCAACAGAACACTCTGCTCTATCGTTTAGCCCTGGACAAGCTGGAGCTGATCCAATATACGGACACATTTCATTTGTGGAACAGGTCAAATCAGATGGTTCAATTCTCGTCTCAGAGTGTAATGTAAAAGGGTTAGGAATCATTAGTTACCGCACATTTGATGCGGAAACTGCCAAACAATTTACCTATGTTATTGGACATTAGAAAGGAAAAAAATATGTTAGTACAGTTACCAGAAGAACAGACACAAGAAATTCAAAAAATGATCGCAACTCTTATCAAAGATGAGATTCATCATTTCAAAGAAGATATGGGATTAGACACTCCATTTCTGAACAAAAAACAAACCTGCCATTATCTAGGAATTTCACATAATACTCTTGATATCTGGATTGCAATGGGGCTACCGTATATTCGAGTCGGAAAGTCCATTCGTTTCAGCAAAGAAAGTATCAAGCAGTGGATGACTCGACTAGAGATAAGCGCTTAAGGAGGCAAAAATGGGTATTTCAAAAACAAAAAATGGATCCTATAGGCTAAGGGTATACATACCCGATGATGTCCAAGGAAAGCTAGGAATCGGCAAACGATTTGAAAAAAGGTTTAAAACTCGTAGAGAAGCTAAGGAAGCAGAAATTAAGTTAGCTGTTGACATTGAAAATGCACGTTTAGGAAGGTCTTCTACTTTATCTCAAAGAAAAGGAGACATCCTATTCAAAGATTTTTACAAAGATATTTGGCTAGAACCCTATAAAGCAGGGCAAGCCACTGCTACTATTAAGCCACCTACAGCAGTAACCGTCTTTCAAACAGAAAATCTCTTTCGTTTGCAGATTCTTCCAGTCCTAGGTAATTATTCTATTGATCATCTCAATGAAAACAAACAACTAGTTTTGTCACTTCTTACTCCACTATCGAATTCTTATGCCAACTTTAAATCCATTAGAGGCTACGTCAATTCTGTCTTAGACTGGGCAGAAGAGCTTGAATATATTCAGGTCAATAAGGTAAAGAAGACCATCAGTAGAATTAAAGCTAATAAAAAATTAGCTCTAAAAGAAAGTAAAAAGTTTGAAGACTTAGCATTAAATGAGGAGGAACTTAAACAATGGCTACAAGCATTTGATGAAGATCTAAAAAATGATCGAATGGAATTAAAAGATTATGCTTTGTTCTATACGACATTCTTTTTATCAGATAGAAAATCAGAAACCTACGCCCTCCAATGGAAACATATCAATTTTGAAAAAAACGAAATTCTCATTGAACAAGCATTAGACAAATTCGGGAATGTTAAATCAACAAAAGGAAATAAAAAAACTCTATTTAAAGCACCTAAAGAACTAATGAATATCCTGACCGATTGGAAAATAGAACAAAAAAAACAACTAAAGCTGTTTGGAATCAGACAGAATGAAAAGCAATTCGTTTTCACATACAATAATAGAACAAACGGTATTAACGTTCCACTTCATATTGATTATCTTAATCATCGAATGAATTCTATTCGAAGAAGACATCCAGAACTTCCTCCAGCATCTCCTCACAAATTAAGACACACTGGAGCAACTCTGGCAA
>NZ_JBKQBL010000001.1:298668-300446 GCF_046824975.1 Streptococcus intestinihominis
GACAGGCTGGAACATCATTAAATGCTATTTCAGAAGCACTTACTCATAGTGATATCCAAATAACAAAGACTTATGTCAATACTACTGAAACAGTAAATCAAACAGCAGGAGAAATAGCCTTTAGAAGTCTTAAAAAGCAATAGGGTGAACTTGGGGTGAATTTTGGGGTGAACTCTAGTTTTTTGAATAAAAAAAGACATCCAAGAGAAAATTCTTGAATGTCTGTTTATACAAAACTTGATGAGACTAGCACTCCGCCAAAAATGCCTGCACAGTCTTGACATCTTCTGAACTACCGCCTTGGTCAATATCGCAGATATGCTGGAGCCCATATTTTTCGATAATCAAGGCAGTCGCTCCGCAGAAGGTCCGGCCGTGTTTAACAGAGTCACCATTGTTAACAAAACCTTTAATCAGCCCAGGATGCTTCTTAATAAAGCGTTTGGTAGACCACGGAATTTTCCCAGCACCAGCATTTCGAGTAATGAGAATACAGGGCTCTTCCAGTTTCTCCTTGATGCTCTGGGTCGGATAGCCCGTTGATTCTGCAAATCGTTTTCCAATACCAGTATTTGAATCATAAACTACAATCATCTTCATCACCTACTTTCTTAAAAAAAGAATAGCAAACCAAGCCGCAAAGCCTAAAACCACAACATCAGAGATGAGCATAAGCATAAACTCTAAATCTGGCATCATGTGAATGTAAATCAGCAATGACAAAGTTGTCAAAGCCAGTGCTATCAGCTTAGCAACTGCCGGCAAGCCCGGAATCAAAGCAGCTCCGATTAGGACAATGATGAGACCTCCGACTAAAAATGACTGAAAATCCACACTTAAACTAAAACCAACTGTCGCACCGCCGTAGCCAATGGTCAAAAGACCAATTGCGACCAGACAGATACCCAAAATAGCCATTCCACTCATAGCAAATCCTCCTTGCTTATTCATTCTTTTCCTCACTTTCTATTTTTGAATAAACGCTTCCAAATATTCATTCAAAGCTTTTTAAAAAATAATTCACTTTATACTTATGCAATCACATTTCTTCCCATTCCTATTCGGACTACATAAGCCATCACCTCCTTTGTTCGTGAATGAATGGTTATATAAATTCATTCACGTCTACTTCCAAGAAAAGGAATTTCCTCTATTTGGAAAAAATTCCCTTAACAAAATATTTCACTAAAGTCTCAAGACTATCGAAGTAGCCTGAAAACTCCTGCTCTGTGACATGCATGTCTATGTAAAAAATCAAGTCATAAACCTTCATGATCTCAGCTATTTTCTCCTGCGAAAAGCCCTCTTCCTGCAAGCGCTGGCTGAAGGTCTGAATCAGAAACTGATGAAAGGCATTGGATGCTCGTCCGGAATCCTGATTATAGTAATCGTGCAGAATCTGGGAAATGCCTGGCTTGTTCCACTCAGCCAGAATTTTATTGGGTGAAATCAATTCAAAAGTGACTGCAAAAAGCTGTTCAACGATTGTCTCGGGCTCGCCCCGCCAGTCTACGCGTTGCATGATTCCCTCACGTATACGGCTATTTTCAGCTACATAAACCTCCAAGAAGATAGCTTCCTTGGACTCATAATACTTGTAAAAGGATCCGACAGCCATACGGCTCTTCTTAGCAATATCAGAAATTCCAGCTGCCTTATAGCCTTTTTCTGCAAATACTTCCCTAGCCGCAGCCAACAGCTCATTTTTTTTATCCATTTCTATGCCTCTTTTATGAATGAATTAATCTGTATATTCATTCACATTATAACACATTCTT
>NZ_JBKQBL010000001.1:300502-301160 GCF_046824975.1 Streptococcus intestinihominis
GCTATTTGTCAAGCATTTATGCCATACTATACAAAATAGATAGTTTGCTAATCAAATTATTTTTTTAGATTATATTTTGGAGGTTGAGCTATGCTCAAGGAAAGACGAAACCAGGGTACCATCCCCCTACTGGTAATTACTTTTATTTTTCTAAGAATTTTTCAACTGTATCAAGGAGTTTGATATAGGTAAGATTTACAATAAACATAAGCGACTCCTTTAAAATAAATGATAAATAGATTATAATACTTTACAAACTACCTGAATAGTAGGCACATTTTTGTAAGGAAAAAAATGCTAACAAATAAAAATTGGAATTGTAGTATGTCCCAAGTTTTGGATGTAGTTGATGGCAAGACGGGCTGGAACATCATTAAATGCTATTTCAAAAGCACTTACTCATAGTGACATCCAAATAACAAAGACTTATGTCAATACTACTTAAACAGTAAATCAAACAGCAGGAGAAATAGCCTTTAGAAGTCTCAAAAAGCAATAGGGTGAACTTGGGGTGAATTTTGGGGTGAACTTTAGTTTTTTGAACAAAAAAAGACATCCAAGAGAAAATTCTTGAATGTCTGTAAACGTTGATATAATCGTGTTGATTAACGTTTTGAGAATTGTGATGCTTTACGAGCTTTCTTAAGACCTGGTTTCT
>NZ_JBKQBL010000001.1:301202-302733 GCF_046824975.1 Streptococcus intestinihominis
TACGCTCAACTTTACGTGAGTCACGTGTAAGAAGTCCTGCGCGTTTCAATGAATCGCGGAAGTCTGGGTCTACTTGAAGAAGGGCACGAGCGATACCGTGACGGATTGCTCCTGCTTGACCAGCGTATCCACCACCTACAACGTTAACGAAAACGTCGTATGAACCTGCAGTTGAAGTAACTGCGAATGGTTGGTTGATTACAAGACGAAGGTCAGCGTGTGGGATGTACTCTTCAACATCTTTTTTGTTAACAGTGATTTTACCAGTTCCTGGAACAAGGCGAACGCGTGCAACAGCGTTTTTACGACGTCCAGTACCTGCATATTGTGCTTGTGACATACTTTATTGTTCCTTTCCTTAGATAAGTCCTGAAATATCAAGAACTTCTGGTTGTTGTGCAGCGTGAGTGTGCTCAGCTCCAACGAATACTTTCAATTTCATACCTTGAGCGCGGCCAAGAGTATTGTGTGGAAGCATACCTTTAACTGATTTCTCAATCAAACGAACTGCATTTTTAGAACGAAGTTCACCAGCAGAGATTGATTTCAATCCACCTGGGTGGTTTGAGTGAGTGTAGTAGATCTTATCAGTTGCTTTTTTACCAGTCAATTTAACTTTTTCAGCATTGATAACGATTACGAAGTCACCTGTATCAGTGTGAGGTGTGAATGTTGGTTTGTTTTTTCCGCGAAGCACGCTTGCAACAACTGCTGAAAGGCGTCCAAGAGGTACATCAGTTGCGTCAACAACGTACCATTTGCGTTCTACTTGGCCTGGTTTAGCCATGAATGTAGTTTTGTTCATGATTTCTCCTATTATGAATATCGTTTTTGTTTACAGGGCGGATGTTCCGGTCCGCAAGTTATTTGAAAGGTTCCGGGGCCTTACAAATGGGGTAAACAATACCGCCTACTATTGTATCAAATTTTTAAGATAAAAGTCAACCAATTTAAAAAATTATTTGCGATTTTCTTTTCCTATAACAAAGCCGATGAGAGAATTAGGACCGACGTGAGCAGCAATGACGGGACCTAGTGGCATGATCAAGACTTGGGAGATAGCTGGATTCTCCAACAATTGATCCTTGAGCTCCTCTGCTCCTGCCAAATCATCTGTATAGGAAACCAAGGCTGTGCTGTGACCGATATCTTCCTGGATCAGAGAAAGCATTTCCCGCATAGCTTTTTTACGTCCACGTACCTTAGCGATTGGAGCTAACTTGCCTTCTTCATCAATCCAAAGAAGGGGTTTGATATTGACCAAACTTCCGACGATGGCTGAACTCTTAGAAAGGCGTCCCCCGCGCATAAGATGGTAGAGATCATCCACCAAGAAATAGGTCCGCAACTTAGGAGCGATTTCCAGCAGTTCTTCCTTAACTTGATCCAAACTCTTACCGGTATCACGCGCCTCAACTGCTAGCATAGACAAGTAGCCTTCTCCAATCCCTGCAGCTTTTGGATCGATGATTTCGATGACAGCTTCTGGGTAGTCTTCAAGGACCAAGTCTCTTGCCATGACCGCACTCTG
>NZ_JBKQBL010000001.1:302767-303974 GCF_046824975.1 Streptococcus intestinihominis
GTAGGTCCCTGACAAAACTGAAGAAAAGGCGATATAGAGGAGATTTTCCTTGCGTTGAGCGTAGCCTTTGAAAATCTCTTGGAATTGCCCAACATTGACCTGACTGGTCGTTGGTTTAGCACCCTTTTGCATCTCTGCTAATAATTGGGGGCTGGTCAGTTTATCTGGACCTACTGTCTCATAATGAGTACCATCGATTTGGATCGACAAACCGACGATCTCTACATCATGCTCCTTTGCCCATGTTTCATCTAAATCTGCAGTTGAATCTGTTAAAATTTTAAAGGTCATTTACTTGCTCCCATCTCTTTTTGTAGTTGACGTAGGCCCTCTAGGTCAAAAGGCCGTATCGGTGGTTTTTGATCGTTGACAGCTCCTCGCGCCTGGTTCAAGTCGGCTTTGACAACGGCGACTCTCTTCTCTAGCTCACGTGCCGACACCCGAAGTGCTCCTTGAGCAAAGACCGTCCATTGCTCATTCAAGTCACTCGTCGCGACTGATACTTGGTGGAGGGGTGTATTGAGCTCTGCTGCCAAGCGTTCAATGTAGTCATCGGCGGTCTCCTCCTCTGCAGTGAAGACCACTTGGACCTGAAATTCTTCATAGGTCTGGCGAATCCCTGGCATGTATTGGGCATCAAAGACACAAATCACGCGAATGCCTTCAAAGCTAGCATAGTGACTTAGCTTCTCTAGGAGGATCGTTCGTGCAGCATCGAGCTCACTTTTCTTAAAGAGCTGCCGGGTCTCCTGCCAGAAGGCAATCATGTTGTAGCCGTCCACTAACAAAATCTTTTCTTTCATGGATTGCCCCCTTCCTTTGATTTCTTCTATTATAATTTATTGCGAAAGACCTCATACATGAGGATCGCTGCTGCGACACTGGCATTCAGACTTTGGACATGCCCCTGCATAGGAATAGTAATCATTTCATCCACTTGTTTTTTTATATTGGCTGAAATGCCCTTGCCTTCGTTGCCAATAATGAGGGCTAGCTTCCCACTGGTATTCCATTTGTGAGAAGGCGTTCCATTCATATCGGTTCCGAAGATCCAAAAACCTGCTTCTTTGAGCTTATCCAAAGTTTGGCTAAGGTTGGTCACCCGGGCAATGGGGACATGCTCCACTGCCCCAGTTGAGGTCTTGGCAACAACAGGAGTCACCCCAACAGCACGGTGCTTGGGAATGATGACTCCCGCCACTTGGGT
>NZ_JBKQBL010000001.1:304012-316218 GCF_046824975.1 Streptococcus intestinihominis
CGCATCAGCTGTTCGGAGAATGGATCCCAAGTTATGCGGATCAGTCAAGCCATCCAAAATCAAGAGCAAGGGATTGTCTTGATCAGCTACCTGGGTCAAGATTTCAGTCAAGTCCGTATAGGCAAATTCCGAAACTCGCAGGACAAAACCTTGGTGGACAGCTCCTTCTGTCATTTCTTGCAAGGTCTTCTTAGGGGTCCAAGAAATAGAGACCTTTTTTTCCGCTGCCAGATCCTTGATTTTTTCAACATTTTTTCCACGCAAATCATCCTGGATATACAATTTATTTCCTGTATTTGCGACTAGTGCTTCTGTAACGGCATGAACGCCATAAACAATATCGTTTTTTTCCATGAAACTAGTATAACACAATTGCCATATCTGGTGAAACATTTGGAGTAGGCCACTTTGCTTGTGGTATAATGAAACTAGTTTAGAAAAAGGAAAGAATCAGCATTATGCCACTTATTCACCGAACCATCAAGATGGTTCTCGCCACCTGTTTGGCCATCTTGCTTGCAGAGTTTCTTGGCTTGAGCTATGCCACCTCTGCGGGGATCATTGCCATCCTCAGCATCACCGATACCCGTCGAAGTACCGCCAAACTAGCCTATAATCGCTTTATGTCCATGCTTCTTGCTCTCCTCCTTGGAAGCTTAGCCTTTCAACTCTTTGGTTTTAACCTATGGGCTCTTGGTTTTTATCTGGCCACCTATGTTCCCCTTGCTTTCCTACAAGGCTGGGAAATTGGTATCACGCCCAGCTCTGTCCTGGTTACCCATCTCCTGCTAGAAAAATCCACTTCCCTTTCTTTATTGGGAAATGAAGTGGCTATTTTCCTAATCGGAACCAGCTTTGCCCTCCTAGCCAATCTCTATATGCCTTCTCGACAGGAAGAAATTGATCGCTATCATGAAATTGTCGAGGAGCAACTCAAGAAGATTCTCTATCGCTTTGCAGAGTTTCTAGGAAAAGGAGACGGGAGCAACGATGCTAGCTTGATTCGTGAGCTAGATACCATCTTAAAAGAAGCTCTCGATTTAGTCTATTTAGACCACTCCAACCACCTCTTCCATCAGACCAACTACCATATCCATTATTTTGAGATGCGCAAGCGCCAAAATAATATCCTGCGGGATATGGCCAACAACGTTAACAACTGCCAATTAGCCGCGAGCGAGAGTCTTATTTTGGCCCAACTCTTTGCTAAAACAGCCAGCCAGCTCAGTCAAGAAAATCCAGCCCAATTCCTACTTGACGAAATCAACCGCTATCTAGCAGTCTTTCGTGAGCGACCTCTTCCTCGATCACGTCAAGAATTTGAAACCCGAGCGACCCTTCTGCAACTCCTCCGTGATCTTGAAACCTTCATCTCCATTAAGGTGGAATTCTATCAAAATTACCAGGAGGAACTGCAAGCATGAGTTCTGCTCATATACAGAAAGAGGCCAAATGTTTCGGCTTCTTTTTATCTTTTTCTTGATCCTACTCTACTCCTTTCCTCAGAAAATTATTCTAAAACCCCTATTGAAAGCGCTGTCGTAAAATGATATGATAAGTGTATATGTATACAAAGAACAAAGGAGGTCTCTTTATGCATTCTTCTTATAAGAAGCGTTTGTACACAAACGCACTCAGTCTCTCTACCGCTGTCCTTTTAGCCTTCCTCGCACAAGGCCAAGTTGCTGCGGACACTGTTGAGACAGCTAGTCCTGCCGCACCTGTCGAAAACGTCCTCAAGCCACAGGGAACAAACGCTAGCCCGGCAACAAGCACAGAGGCTAACAGTCCGGCTCCTGCAACAGAAGCGACTGCAAGTCCTGCAGAGACTGCTCCAACTAATCCTTCTAGCCCAGTTGAAGCCTCTCCTACCGCTTCAGACACTACTAGCCCTAGTGCTAAGCCAGAAAACACAGGAACAGAGCGAGCAGCAAACGCAGAGCCAGCTATCAGCCTTAGTGACAGTCCTGTTTACATGTCTGAAAAAGGAACGCTGACGGATACCGTTAAGGATCAAGCTCAGGCTGCTGGCAAGATTAGCTGGACTTTGGACGACAAACCACTGGAAGAGTGGAAAACTTGGGACATGGAGACAGGAACTCTGTCCAAAGATCCCTTCATCACAGTTGAAGAGAACAAAAACGGAAACGATTTGGATCTGACCTTTACGGTCAAGGAACTCTTTGGCGAAGATTTAAGCCTTCGGAGCCCTAATAATATCCGTCGGACCTATCGGAACTATATTGGCGAGCATACTTTAGTCGGAACTAGTTCAGATCTTGGGCTGACTATTCGCAAGAATCTAACCTTCCGTCCATATAAAGATTTCCATACCCACGAGGAAATGCTAGCTTCCATTGAGCAGACAAAGGCAGAAGCCAAAACGGACCGTCTAGTTCAGCTTGAAACTCTTGGTAAGAGCGCACAAGGACGTGATATGAAGATGGGAATCGTGAGTAAGGACCAAGCCAGCATCGATCACTACCTCTCATCTACCAATCCAAAAGCCCTCACCAAACCAAGTGAGATGTTGGCTGCTTTGAAAGACCACAAACTCGATTATAAACTACCTGTCCTTGTTCACAATACCCACGCCGATGAACAACCTGGAATTGATATTATCACGGGACTCTTCCGTACCTTCGCAACTGAAAATCAAGTCACCTTTAAGACTACGGATGAAGCCGGTAACGTCAAGAATGTGACTCTGGACATCCCAACCTTGCTCAATAAATTCATCTTCTTGTTTGACTTCACGGAAAACCCTGACGGGGACGCTCTCAACCTACGTGCTTTGGCCAATGGACTGGATCCAAACCGGGATGCCAGCTACCAAACCAACCCAGAAGTGCGCACCGTCATCCAAATGATCAACAAGTGGAATCCGATCGCTCTCTATGATATCCATGGATTTGTCAAAGAATTCTTGATCGAGCCTGCAACACCTCCACATGATCCGAACTTTGAATACGACCTCATGTCCAATCTCATGCTGGAAAATGCCCGTCATATGGGTCGCGCAGGGGTTGCCAATTCCAAATACGACAGCTACATCATTCCAAAACTGGATTGGGGAGATGGCTGGGATGATTCCTTCTCTGGTTATACAGGTGTCTATGCCGTTTACCACGGCATCTTGGGCCATACCATCGAAATTCCAGAATCCAACCAAGAATCCTATTATGCTGGACGTAATGCTGTCCTTGGCGGAATTGACTTCCTCAGCCAAGATCCCGACAAGCTTCTTGAGATGCGCCTCAACTTCTACCTACGTGGCCTCAACAAGATTGAAGATCCAAAAGCAGAGAACGAACTAGTTGGACCAACTGGTGAAGTTGTCGGTCGTGTGAAGAATGGTCGTCCGAAATTCTTCCCTGACTACTATGTTATCCCAATGGGCCTCGACAAGGACAATGATGCACAAGAAGCCTTCAATATGATTGACTACTTCAAACGCAATGGTGTCCTCGTCAAAGAACTCAAAGAAGATACAGGTACCTACAAAAAAGGAGACCTGGTCATTGACATGGCTCAAGCTAAACGGGGCTATGCCAACCATATCCTCTATAAAGGGTCTAACGAATCCGCCTGGGCAGCCATGTATGCGGAACTTCTCGTTAACTTCCCTGATATGAAAGGCTTCAAGGCAGAACCTGTGTTCAAAGACGGTCTCTTTGCTGGAAAACTTGGAGAAGTCACCACCACTCGCGCGACTAGAACCTCTGAGATCGATCCTAAAGCGCCTTACTACGTCATTGCCAATACCTCAGCCAGTGCCGTTCAAGCAGTAAACAAGGCGATTTCCCAAGGTAAATCTGTCTACCTAACAGATGATGGCTACATCGTTGACCGCGATACTTTTGCATCGCTCCTACCAAACTATGCCATCTACGGCGAAGCCCTCTACAAGGTTCCAAACGGCCCAACCTTGAAACCATTGAAGATCTATTCTCCAAACTATCACTACGATTGGACCGGCGTAGATGCGCCTGCTCATACTAGTTTGGTCCTTGAAAAATTAGGTTTCCAAATCGTCGATACTCCTGACGAAGCAGATGTTATTGTGCTTGAAAATAATCGCTTTGATGCCTCCATCTTCGGCAAGAAACCAACTCTCGTCATCGGCGGGGAAGCCATGCAGAAACTGGAAAAATTGGGAGTTCTTTCAGGTTTTGACGCTGAAAAACTTAAAGGTGGCAGTGACTACGAGGGCTTGATGAAAGCCATCATCGATGACCAAGACCCACTGACCAGTGGCTACAAGAAGAACGCTCTCTTCTACTCCAACTCAGGAAACTGGATTGAAAAGGTTCCAAGCAACTTTAAGACCTTGATGAGTATCGCTTCAAGTGACTACTACATTGCAGGCTGGTGGCCAAAAAATGAAGTCCTAGCCAATAAGGTCATGGCCATCTCTGGAGAACTTCTGGGCCAACCACTCTTTGTCTATGCCGGAAATCCAACCAATCGCCAACACCCAGTCCACTTCTTCCGCTGGGTAACCAACGCGATCTTCGGCAGCAAGTTAGCAAGCTTGATGGATTACGTACCAGCCAAAGAACCAGATCGGGTGGTAGTCCCAATCTACAATCAAGCAGAGCAGAAAAAAGTAGAGCAGTCTCAGACTACTTTACCAGCTTCTCCTAAAGTTGAAAAAGAATCTGGTGTCGTTCATCCACTTAGCTACCAAGTAGGACAAAGCTTCCAAGAAAATCCAGACAAGGCGCAATTGCCACAAACTGGAGATCACTCAACCGGACACTTTGTTCTTTCAAGCTTCTTGCTAGCCGTTAGCGGAGGCTTCCTCCTCTTGAAAAAGAAAGAGGTTGAGTAAGATTTTAGACTAGCTATGAATCTCAAGTTCATCTTTTCATAGAAAATCAGTTTTTCATATGAAATAATCTAAGAAATGAGACAAAAGTTATAAAACTCGCTCTAGTATTTAGCAGTATTCAGTCTTATACTGAAATTTTCCGCCGTGAGAAAAGTGCTTGAAACTGTTATGTTTCAAGCACTCGGGAGTTTTGAAACCTTAGGTTCAAAACTAAGTCATGGAACTTCGAAGAAGTTCGCTGACGTCCGTACTCACCTAAGGAAAGTTTCGAAAGATATATCTTCAAAAGAACCTTCGCGTCTGCGAAGGTTCTATTCTATTCCACCAATTCCAACACAACAGTTTGGTAAGGGGCCAATTCTAGCACATGGTCTCCTTCTTGGAATAATCCTACAGTATTATTTAAAATGACCGTTTTAATCGGAGCTGGCAGCTCCAAGGTGGCCTGGCGATTTTGGAAATTGCTGATCACCAAGAGACGCTTGTCCCCACGGCGTTCAAAGGCGATGATGTTCTCACGGTCTCGATAAGCTGGGATCATATCTCCAAACCGGATGGTATTTCCATAGAGGGGATGGCGATACAAGGCCGTCAACTGGCGGTAATAATTCAAGATGGAATTTGGATCCTTTTCCTGGTCTTCCACATTGATGGCAACATTTGGTTTGGGACTGATCAACCAGGCTGGCCCATCACTAAATCCCAAACCTGGCTCCGCTGACCACTGCATCGGTGTCCGCGCATTGTCTCGGCTATAGTTGGCAATCACTGCTAAGGCTTCTTCCTCACTCAAACCAGCTTCTTTAGCCACATGGTAGCCATTGATGGTCGCGATATCATCAAAGTCCTCCACTGATTCAAAGACTTGGTTCTCCATTCCAATTTCTTGACCTTGATAGATAAAAGGTATTCCCTTGCGCAAAACCTGAATGGTTCCCAGGGCTTTTTTACTGGTATCGTTTACTGGACCTTCTGCAATATAGTGGGACACCCCACGAGGCTCGTCGTGATTCTCGATAATGGTCGAGAGGACCCCAATACTATCTGCACGCTCATGAGCTTGGAAAATACTTTCCTTGAGTTCATCTGCTGTCGGAAGACTATGGTCAAACCAGCCTTTTCCTTCTTGCCCCAGCATGGTTTGTTTGAAGTCAAAGATGGAAGAGAAGACACCGTCTTTTCCAATAAAGAAGTGCAACTCTTCATCGGTTTCATTGAAAACTTCCCCTACAGTGAAGGCATTGTACTTGGCAAAAGTACGCTCTTTTAACTCTTGCAAGAAAGGTTCAATCGGTTGGGCATTGACCAGCGATTCCGGCACTGGGACCAGGCCATTGTCACGATCGGACGGAAGCGAACGCCATTCTAAATCCTTTTTGATATTGATAATAGCGTCAATCCGGAAGCCTGCAATTCCTTTGTCCAACCACCAGTTGATCATCTTATAAATTTCTTCGCGCAAGACAGGATTTTGCCAATTGAGGTCTGGCTGATCCTTGTGGAAAGAATGGAGATAGTATTTGTTGGTGCCAGGAACCGGTTCCCAGACACTGCCTCCAAAGTAACTTTCCCAGTTGTTGGGTTCCTTGTCGCTTTCGATGAAGTAAAAGTAGTCTGCATAAGGGCCATCTGGATCCGCTAGAGCCTTTTGGAACCATTCGTGATGACTGGAGCAATGGTTGACCACCAAGTCCATAATGATGGAAATGCCTCGCTTCTTTCCTTCCGCAATCAACTCTTCCATATCTTCCATGGTCCCAAAAAGGGGATCAATGGCATAATAGTCAGAAATATCATAACCCTGGTCAATAAAAGGACTCTTGTAAACAGGAGATAGCCAGAGAATATCAATCCCTAAATCTTGAAGGTAATCGAGTTTCTCCGTGATGCCTTTCAAATCCCCAACACCATCTCCATTGCTATCCTTAAAGCTTTTTGGGTAGATCTGATAAGCGACCTTCCCCTTCCACCAGTCTTTTTCCATGTTTTGTCTCCTTAAAATGAAAGAGACCGAGACACATTGTCTCAGTCTCTATAGTGTCAGTACTGATTAGTATACTGTCTTTTCAGTTTCTTTGTCGAAGAAGTGAGCTTTGTTCAAGTCAAATCCAAGTTCGATGGTTTCACCAGTTCCAAGATAGTCACGCGCATCCACTTTCGCGATGAATTCGTTGTCACCAACTTGGCAGTACAAGTGTGATTCAGAACCAAGCAACTCAGATACAGAGATGGTTGCTTTCACCACTGATTCTGGGAAAGTTTCAAGGAAAGCAGCTTCTGTATTCACGTCTTCTGGACGGATACCAAAGATCAACTCTTTGCCTTCATAGCCTTTTTCACGAAGAACTTTCAAAGCACCTTCTGGAACTTTCAAATTCAATCCGTTAGTAACGATGTGTCCACCTTCCAACTTGACGTTAATGAAGTTCATGGCAGGGCTTCCGATGAATCCAGCTACGAATTTGTTAACAGGGTTCTTGTACACTTCTTGCGGAGAACCAATTTGTTCCACACGTCCAATTGTACCAGTACCAGCTGGGTTTTTAGTCGCAGACATGATAACGATACGGTCAGCAAGAGTCATCGCTTCTGTTTGGTCGTGAGTTACGTAGATAGTTGTAGCTCCGATACGGCGGTGGATTTTCGCGATTTCAGCACGCATGGATACACGAAGTTTCGCATCCAAGTTTGACAAAGGTTCGTCCATCAAGAACACTTTTGCATCACGGACAATGGCACGACCCATAGCCACACGTTGACGTTGACCACCAGAAAGGTCAGCTGGTTTACGATCCAAGAATTCTTTCAAGCCAAGGATTTCAGCTGCTTCTTGTACACGTTTGTCGATATCTTCCTTGCTGTATTTACGCAATTTCAAACCAAAGGCCATGTTATCGTACACAGTCATGTGTGGGTAAAGAGCGTAGTTTTGGAATACCATGGCGATGTCACGGTCTTTAGGTGCCACGTTATTTACAACAGTACCATCGATGGAACATTCACCTTCTGTGATATCTTCAAGACCAGCGATCATACGAAGAGTTGTTGATTTACCACATCCTGAAGGACCTACGAAAACGATAAACTCTTTGTCTTTGATGTCCAAGTTGAAATCTTCAACTGAATAGTGTTCACTGTTTGGATATTTTTTGTAAATATTTTTAAGATTTAATTCTACCATGATGGTACTCCTTTGATTTTTATAATTCTATTGTAAATGAAAACGCTTTACAAAACTATGGCAAGTCTCACAAAAAAGAAAAAGAGTTTTGTGCAAGTTGCACAAAACTCTCAATTCATTCCGTTAAATCACATCCTGTAGAACCAAATGGTAACAAAGGGCTAGATCAGTCAGATTTTTTAACTGGAGACCCGTTAGCTCTTCCCACTTATCAATCTTGTATTGGAGTGAATTGCGATGGAGATAGAGTTGCTGGGCCGCCTTGGTTACGACTGCCCCGTTGTCCCACAGTGCAACAATGATATCCTGCAACTGGTCTTGACTCCCAATCAACTGACGCAAGCCTTCTTTGATAGGATGGAGATCCAAATCTGGCTGCTCGATTCCCCACAGATAGAGTTGAGAAAAGCGGTAGACGCCTTGGTGCCCTTCTCGGATCCAGGCTCTAAAGGCCGCCCGTTCTGCTCGGATGACAGGAGATACTTTCCCAGCTTTTGACTCAGTCCACACCTGCCCGACCATGATGGATAAGCGAAGATTAAAATCATACTCCATGGCAGAGACAGTATCTTTTAAGATAGCAGCCACATCTAGGGACTGCTCTTGATCCAGAATGAGCACATAGTCCTGCCCACTTAGTTGCAAGATTGCTCGGAAGTTGGGCAAAAGCGTCTGCATCATCTCTAACCAGGAAGCCGTTCCTTCCGCTGTCGAGTGCGAGAGGTGGCAATAGACAAGTTGCATTTTTTGGATAACTTGAGGGGCTTCTCCCTTTCCATCGATCAGGTATTGGTACCAAGGATTGGGAACAAGATCTTCCTCACTAGCCAACCAGGCAATCAATTGTTTTTCTCGCTCGGTTAGCTCTTCTTCCCTCAGTAGCAACCATTGCTGGGCCTGCAGGGGAATGGCTACATAACCAACTGGTGGATTGGGGTGATCCGTCACCTCTGCCTGAGGGAACCACTCTCTGATATTTTTCACTATTTTGTTCCTTCTTCCACTTTTTGGATACACCAAGCTACCAATTCCTCTAAGCGATTGATTTCATCTGTCAGATGCAGGTAACCCATGACCGCTTCAAAACCCGTCGACATGCGATAGGTCACGACATCCGCATTTTTGGCCTTGGTATGGCTATTGGTATTGCGACCGCGCTTATAGATCTCGACTTCTTTCTCTGTCAAAAGCTCTTCTTCCAACATCATCGCAATCAGACTAGCCTGAGCCTTGGCAGAGACGTAGCGGGTAGCTGCCTGATGAAGTTTATTGGGCTTGGTCATCCCTTGCAAAATCAGGTGCTTGCGAATATACATAGAATAGACCGCATCTCCCTCAAAGGCCAGGGCAATCCCATTGATTAGATTGACATCAATCACGAGTCCACCTTACACCTTCTTTTGTATCCAAGAGCTTGATTCCTTGCGCAGCCAATTCATCGCGAATGGCATCTGCTCTCGCAAAATCTTTCTTAGCCCGCGCTTCCTGGCGTTCAGCGATCAAGGCTTCAATATCTGCATCCAAGACTTCTTCGACAAAGACCACTCCAAAGACTTCTAACATCTTGGTCAAGGCATCCTTGACGTCTTGATTGTAGTGACCTGAATTGATCCATTTAGCCAATTCAAAGACGACAGTAATTCCGTTCGCTGCATTGATATCTTCATCCATCGCCGCGATAAACTTGTCCACAAAGCCTTGCAAGTCTGCTGGATCCACTTCTCCTGTGAACGGTTGCTCATAGGTATTTTTCAAATACTTGAGGTTGGTCTCCGCATCGCGTACCGCTTTTTCTGTGAAGTTAATGGGCTTGCGGTAGTGCTGGGTCGCAAAGAAGAAGCGAAGGACTTGGCCGTCGATGGTCTTCAATGCATCATGCACAGTAATGAAGTTACCTAAGGACTTGGACATCTTGACATTGTCGATATTGACAAAGCCATTGTGCATCCAGTAGTTGGCAAAAGTTTTGCCTGTTTTGGCTTCAGACTGGGCAATTTCATTGGTATGGTGTGGAAACTCAAGATCGGCTCCACCACCGTGGATATCAATGGTATCGCCTAAAATCCCCGTTGACATGACCGAACACTCGATGTGCCAACCAGGACGACCAGGACCCCAAGGACTGTCCCAAGAAACTTCACCCGGCTTCGCAGCTTTCCAAAGGGCAAAGTCGACTGGATTTTTCTTGCGGGCAGTCTCTTCATCTGTCCGACCAGAAGCACCTAACTCCAAGTCTTCTAGAGTTTTGTTGGCTAACTTAGCATAGTTGTGGGATTTTTCCACACGGAAATAAACATCCCCTTGGCTCTCGTAGGCATAGCCTTTTTCGATCAAATCAGCGACAAAACGAATGATGTCGTCCATAAACTCGACCACACGAGGGTGGCGGGTTGCAGGTTTGACCCCGAGAGCCGTCACATCCTCACGAAAAGCCGCAATGTACTTGTCTGCCACTTCCTGAGGAGTAATGCTTTCTTCCTTGGCACGGTTGATAATCTTATCATCCACATCTGTAAAGTTGGAAATGTAGTTAACCTCGTAGCCACGATACTCAAAGTAGCGACGAATCGTGTCAAAGGCTACTGTCGAACGGGCATTCCCCACGTGGATATAGTTGTAAACTGTTGGCCCACAAACATACATGCGGACCTTTCCTTCTTCGATTGGGACAAATTCTCGCAAATCACGAGACATGGTGTCATAAATTTTAATCATGCGGTCCACTCCCTTCTTTATTTCTGACTTTTTCGGCTGAAAACCAGCTCTGCAAAAGGGCCAAATTGTCTGAGGCTATCCAGTTGATAAAAGCGCTGCCCTTCCTCTTGGGTAAAGAGGGGAACCCCCTTTCCTAGGATAAGGGGCGCTATCTGAATAATGAGGTGGTCGAAAAGATCCGCATCCAAGAGCGGTCCTACCAAGGAATTACCACCAATCACAAAGACATTTTTGCCTTTGTCAATCTGGCGAACAAAGTCCACCACATCCCCAGCTACTGGCTGGTAATTGCTGACAGGCAGGTGCCTATCATGCGTAAAGACATAGTTTTCCGTAGCTTGATAAAAACTTTCTACATCTTGCAAATCTTGGATTTCCTCAAAGGTCCGCTTGCCCATAATGGTGATATCCATTTGCCTGTAAAAGTCATCATAACCTGTATCCTCTACAGAACCAAGCTGATGCAGCCAGTCTATCCTGTGTTGGCTGTCTGCCAAGTAGCCATCCATGGTGATACAGCCGTAAAAATATACTGCCATTCTTGTAGTTACCTTTCTAGTTCCTTTGCTATTGTCAAAGTGATAGTGAAAAAAGTCATGGCATCAGCTGTCCGCTCTTCATGGCGGGCACCCCAGGTTCGGTTATGATGATCTACATAGTCAGCTGTGTAGAAGAACTGATAGACTTTACTCTTGCGAAATTGACTCCAAGCCTTCTTTCAGTTCAAGGACTACCTGGTTCAAAATAGCATCTGGTAAATATGACAGGTCGGTTCCTCCTGTCATATTTCACTTCGATAACTTTTCCAACCTTTTCTAAAGACTTGATGAATGGTGACTAGCTTCCTTGGCGTGCTCCATCTTATTCACGTAGTATTCACGCTTTTCTTCTTCCTGGTGAATGATTGGCTCATCCTTCTTACCGTGAACACGAACAATCTTGGCAGGAACACCGACAACGGTCACATCACTCGGTACATCGGAGACAACGACCGCCCCCGCTCCTACTTTGGCCTTGGCCCCAATCTCAATCGGACCGATGACCTGAGCATGAGCGGAGACCAAAACTCCCTCACGAACCGTTGGATGGCGCTTCCCTGTATCCTTTCCAGTTCCACCGAGCGTCACCCCGTGGTAGAGCATAACGCCTTTTTCAACAATAGCTGTTTCCCCAATAACGAGGCCTGCTCCATGGTCGATAAAGACACCAGAAGCAATGGTCGCTCCTGGATGGATTTCGATCTGGGTCCAAAAGCGCCAGAACTGACTGTGCATCCGAGCTAGAAGCTTAAAGCCATGATTCCACAAAAAGTGAGAAACACGGTGAGCAGCTAACGCTTTAACGCCTGGATAGGTCAAGAGGACCTCCAGCGAGGTACGTGCTGCTGGGTCATTTTCTTTTACAATATCAATGGTTTCACGCCACCATCCCATACCGTGCTCCTTTCTTTTAAATGCTTATTCTTTCGTTGCTTCG
>NZ_JBKQBL010000001.1:316261-322259 GCF_046824975.1 Streptococcus intestinihominis
CCTGCATCTTTGGCAAAATCTTTTCTAGGTTTGTAGTGACGAGGACGGTCGCCATGACGATGACCCTTCTCACCTTTTTCTTCTGAATGTTCTGGTTTTGGCGGACGTGGCAAGAGTGCCTTCATAGAAGCATCGACACGACCTTTTTCATCGATTTTGATAATCTTGACATCCACTTCATCACCGATGGCTACCAAGTCTTCGACACGGTTGGTACGAGTCCAAGCCATTTCAGAGATGTGAACGAGGGCATCCGTCTTGTCAAAGAGGTTGACAAAGGCACCGAATTTCTCGATACGCACAACTTTAGCATGGTAGACTTCGTCCACTTTCGCTTCACGAACCAAACCAGCAATGATTTCTTTAGCGCGGTTAATGGCAGCTTGGTCGCTCGAGTAGATAGACACGTTTCCTTCTTCGTCGATATCAATCTTAACGCCTGTTTCAGCGATGATTTTATCGATGGTTTCTCCACCTTTACCGATGACAATCTTGATCTTGTCCACATCAATCTTGATGGTATCAATTTTCGGAGCTGTTGGAGCCAATTCTGGACGAACTTCAGGAATGGTTGCTTCAATCACATCAAGGATTTCAAAACGAGCTTTCTTGGCTTGGGCAAGCGCTTCTGTCAAGATTTCTGCAGTGATCCCTTGGATCTTGATATCCATTTGAAGGGCTGTAATCCCGTCACGAGTACCTGCAACCTTAAAGTCCATATCTCCAAAGTGGTCTTCCAAACCTTGGATATCTGTCAATACGGTGTAGTTGTTTCCATCTGAGATGAGACCCATGGCAATACCTGCTACTGGAGCCTTGATTGGCACACCACCAGCCATAAGGGCAAGTGTTCCTGCACAGATAGATGCTTGAGATGAAGAACCATTTGATTCCAAGACTTCTGCTACCAAACGGATCGCATATGGGAATTCTTCCAAGCTTGGCAAGACTTGAGCAAGAGCACGCTCACCAAGAGCACCGTGACCAATTTCACGACGACCAGGTGCACCGTAACGACCAGTTTCCCCTACAGAGTATTGTGGGAAGTTATAGTGGTGCATAAAGCGTTTCTTGTACTCTGGGTCCAAACCATCGATGATTTGCGTTTCCCCCATTGGCGCCAATGTCAAGATAGAAAGAGCTTGAGTTTGTCCACGAGTGAAGAGACCTGAACCGTGAACACGAGGAAGGAAGTCAACAACCGCATCCAAGGGACGGATTTCATCAACCTTACGACCATCCGGACGAACCTTGTCTTCTGTGATCAAACGGCGCACTTCTGCGTGTTCCATTTGTTCCAAGATTTCAGCCACATCCCGCATGATCCGGTCAAATTCTTCGTGGTCTACATATTTTTCTTCGTAAACAGCTGTTACTTGATCTTTCACTGCTTGAGTTGCAGCTTCACGCGCCAATTTTTCTTCAACTTGAACAGCTTTTTGAAGGTCGCTGTTGTAAGCTGCGATGATTTCAGCCTGCAAGTCAGCATCTACATGAAGCAATTCTACTTCTGCTTTTTCCTTACCAACTGCCGCAACGATTTCTTCTTGGAAGGCAATCAATTCTTTAACAGCTTCATGTCCTTTGAGAAGAGCTTCCAACATGATTTCTTCTGACAATTCTTTGGCACCAGACTCTACCATGTTGATAGCGTGTTTGGTACCAGCTACTGTCAATTCAAGAAGAGAGCGCTCAGCTTGTTCTTGCGTAGGGTTGATGATGATTTGACCATCAACATAGCCTACTTGTACCCCAGCGATTGGTCCGTCAAACGGAATATCTGAGATAGAAAGTGCCAAGGATGAACCAAACATCGCTGCCATTGGTGCAGATGCATTTTCATCGTAAGAAAGGACTGTGTTGATGACTTGCACTTCATTACGGAAACCTTCCGCAAACATAGGACGGATTGGGCGGTCAATCAAGCGCGCTGTCAAAGTCGCATCTGTTGAAGGACGTCCTTCACGTTTCATAAAGCCACCAGGAAACTTCCCAGCCGCATACATTTTTTCTTCGTAGTTGACTTGAAGCGGGAAAAAATCCCCAGTTGCCATCTTTTTAGACATGACAGCTGCCGTCAAGACAGTTGACTCCCCATAACGCACGACAACAGAGCCATTGGCTTGCTTGGCAACCTGACCAGTCTCTACGATTAACTCACGACCCGCAAAAGTCGTTTGAAACACTTGTTTTGTCATTTTAATCCCCTTTGGATTGATAAAATTATACGACTTGCCTACAAAAATCAGGATACAAGGGGCGTGAAGAATCCCGTATGAAAATAGGAGATTGACGCAGTGTGCCACGCACACCAGGAAATCTATCTTTTTCACTAGGGATTTAGCCCGTGTTCAACTATCAAGATATTTTGGACGGTTCGGCTTGCCGAACATTTCTGTAGAAAAATAGAAAGATGACGTCGCACTCGATGAGTGCTAGGAAGCTTATCTTTTTTCCTAGGAAATGAGGCCAAAATTCAATTACCCAAGATACTAAGCCGTTAAGCAACTCAACGAGATCGGGATTTCAAGAGCCTTTCTGTATGTTATATCCTCATCTTTGTATCCAAGCACGTATAACCTTTATTTTACCATATTCAAGCCCAAAAGAAAAAGGCTTTAAAAGCCTTTTTCGAGGAATATTTGATTTCCACTTATTTTAAAATTCTAGAGCTAGATATAGCTACCGTCTATTTTCCATTCCACACATTTTCTTTACTAACGACATAGAATCGCGTTTTGTGTTCTCCACCTGAATAGTCTTTCTTGCTCCGCTTCAACACATAGCGCTCAAAAGGTTGAGAAGAGGTCTTAACTCTAGTTGTCACTGTAACTGTATCATTCTCAACGACCCACTCATCTGCTGAAGGAATAACAACCTCTGGGCCAGCACCTCCACGTCCACCTGGAACGAATTCAAAAAACTTCTTATCTTTCGAAGAGTATATCCATCCTTGTTTTCTTTCTTTCGCAAGTTGAATTAATTGATCTGTAGTCATAGATTGAATGGATTCTGATGTTTCTTGAGCTTCCAATTTTTTAATGACATCTGCAAGTTGATAGGTACCTGGAGTATAAGTATTGAAATAATCTAAAAACATGCCTTCTGTATAAGAATAGATACCGCTATGATCATTTGATAAATCTAATATAAAGGTTGGTTTGACCAATCTAGAATACATTAAAGAATAGCCATTCTCTACTACCGAGTGGATATCCTCTTGATCTTCCGCACTCAATCCTTTAACAGTAGATGCATTTCCCCCTTCCACTCTCGTCGTAAATTCAAGCGCGATCCAGCCTTGGCCAGATTGGAGCTTGCCCCAGGTATAACCGTCAGCTGACACCCTCTCAGTTATCGTGTAAACACCTTGCGGGATCATTCCAACTTCTTCCCCCTTGATCGATGCTTCTTTACGAATTCGAAGATCTGAAACTGCTACACGGACTTGGAAACTACTTGTTTGCTGCTCTGAGGTACTTGCTTGGCTGGTCGCCTTCTTTCCGGTCTCTAGTTCTTTCCATCCAAATTTTGCTTGATCCAATTCTTTTGCTGTAATCCCTAAGGCTTTTTCTGGCTTCTGACCGTCCCCATTTTTAATTTGGATCTTATTGACAGTCTCCAGCTTTCCTTTTTGGAACTTGTAATGGATCAAATCTACATCTGGTTGAAGAGACGAAAAGCTAGCATAGATGACCGAGCCATCCTCAAAAATTTGAAGACTTGAACGAGAGCCACCAGAGGAAGCCACAAAAGCTGTATGCAACAATTCTGGTTGCTGGCCTTTCAGATAGTAGATTGCTGAGACTGTTTGGCCATTCCCAATCAAGAGTTCGTCCCGCCCATCCTTATCCAAATCTGTATAAAAATAGGAAAGGTTAGGTTTACTACCCAGAGTTTGAAGATACATGGCATAGACATACTCATCCGATTGAGGATCTATTTCTTTTAGTTTAGTCTCTAGACCAGCACTATCACCTGCTTCGATAGCCCTAGAGTAAGCCTGATAACGTTCAAGCACTGTTTGATAGTACTCATGCCCAGACGATGCTTTCTTGGAACTTTTTCCATCTGTTACTTCACTCTGAGCTGTAGAAGGTTGCGTCCGAGGACGTCGCTTAGGCCCACATGCCACCAAGGTTAGCAAGGTCATCGCTGCCAAGCTAACTTTATAGAATTTCTTCATCGTATACTCCCTAAAACTTTCTCCACTTTATTATACCAAAAGAAGGTAAAAAAGCTAGAAAATCCTTGGCTTCTTATTGGATCCAGCTAGCTTTGATAAGTTCTCCTTTCACCTATCATTCTCCCCTATTTTCTGCTATACTGAGTATAGTTATTTGATCAAAAGGAGAACACTATGGAATTAAAAAAACGTTCTGAATTTCCTGAGAATGAACTCTGGGACCTCACAGCCCTCTACCAAGATCAGGAAGACTTCTTGCGCGCCATTGAAAAAACACGCGAAGAAATCAATGAATTTGTCCGCAACTACAAGGGCAAGCTCCACACTTTTGAAGACTTTGAAGCTGCCTTTGCGGTCTTTGAACAGATTCAGATCCAACTCAGCCACATTGGTAACTACAGCTTTATGCCACAAACGACTGACTTTGGCGATGAATCTTTTGCGGAAATTGCCCAAGCGGGGATGGATTTCGAAACTTGGGCGAGCGTCGAACTTTCCTTCTTTGATGATGCTTTGGTAGAAGCGGATGAAGAAGTCCTCGAACGCCTCGGGCAACTCCCTCACCTCACTTATGCCATTCGTCAGGCTAAAATTAAAAAAGCCCACTACTTGGGAGCTGATGTGGAAAAAACTTTGACCAACCTTGGTGAAGTCTTCTACGGACCACAAGACATCTATACCAAGATGCGGGCTGGCGACTTTGAAATGGCTGATTTTGAAGTGGATGGAAAAGTCTACAAAAATAGTTTTGTTACTTATGAAAACTTCTACCAAAACCATGAGAATGCGGAAGTCCGTGAAAAAGCCTTTCGTTCCTTCTCAGAAGGTCTCCGCAAGCACCAAAACACGGCTGCTGCTACCTATCTAGCTCAAGTTAAGTCCGAAAAACTGATCGCAGATATGCGAGGCTACGACTCTGTCTTTGACTATCTCTTGGCTGAGCAGGAAGTGGATCGTTCTATGTTTGACCGTCAGATTGACCTGATCATGAAGGATTTCGCTCCAGTCGCTCAAAAATTCCTCAAACACGTAGCCAAGGTCAATGGTCTTGAGAAAATGACCTTTGCCGATTGGAAGTTGGATTTGGACAGTGCGCTCAACCCAGATGTTACTATTGATGATGCCTATGACTTGGTCATGAAATCTGTGGCACCCCTTGGAGAAGAATATTCCCGTGAAATTGCTCGCTACCAAACCGAACGCTGGGTCGACTTTGCGGCCAATGAAGGCAAGGATTCCGGTGGTTATGCCGCTGACCCATACCGTGTCCACCCTTATGTCCTCATGAGCTGGACAGGACGCATGAGCGATGTCTACACCCTGATCCACGAGATCGGACACTCTGGTCAATTCATCTTCTCAGACAACAACCAAAGCTACTTCAACGCCCACATGTCGACCTACTATGTGGAAGCTCCTTCTACCTTTAACGAGCTCCTCCTCAGCGACTATTTGGAACACCAGTTTGACGACCCTCGTCAAAAACGCTTTGCCTTGGCTCACCGTTTGACAGATACCTACTTCCACAACTTCATCACCCACTTGTTGGAAGCGGCTTTCCAACGCAAGGTCTACACCCTGATTGAAGAAGGTGGTACCTTCGGCGCTAGCAAGCTCAACAGCATCATGAAGGAAGTCCTAACCGAATTCTGGGGAGATGCCGTTGAAATCGATGATGACGCAGCGTTGACCTGGATGCGCCAAAGCCACTACTACATGGGGCTTTACAGCTACACCTACTCAGCTGGCTTGGTTATCTCAACAGCGGGATACTTGCATTTGAAGAACTCCGAAAACGGAGCCAAAGATTGG
>NZ_JBKQBL010000001.1:322297-336440 GCF_046824975.1 Streptococcus intestinihominis
CTAGACCTCCTCAAATCAGGTGGCAGCAAGACCCCACTTGAGTCAGCCATGATCATCGGAGCAGATATCTCGACTGACAAACCACTCCGCGATACCATCCAATTCTTGTCTGATACGGTTGATCAGATTATTGCTTACAGTGACGAGTTAGGTCAGTAAGAATTCCTCCAGTGTGGTTTTCTTAATTTTGTTAATTATTTACATAAAAAGTCACCAATTTTTGCTGACTTCAGATTGAAGAAAGAGTTCAAAATGGACTCTTTCTTCAATCTTTTTCTTTTTCTAGAGAAAATTTAAAAAACTTAAGAATAGCATTAAATCAGCATTTCCAAAAACTTTCACTATATGGGGGAATATCTCTATTAGGGCAATTTAAAAATTAGAGATTCATTCTTAGTTTACTGTGCCCGTTTTTTTTTTTTAATAAACATCTACTTTAACCAAAAATGTTCCTTGAGGAGTGTTTATGATAAAATAAGGATTATGGACAAACCATCCAGCTGCAAAAACTATCATTACAGAAAAATGAGAAACCATATTCGGTAAACAAACAGTGTCTTCAAAGACAAGTTAAAGAGAAAATATGACTGATTTTTTTCTAGGATGAAAGGATCAATAGGTTCAGAGGGGAGAAATATGCTAAATATCTTTGTATTAGAAGATGATTTTCTACAACAAACACGTATTGAAACAGCAATCAAGAAATGTATGACAGATCATCATCTAAAGTATAAATACTTAGAGGTATTTGGGAAGCCAACACAATTGTTAGAGGCCATCAAAGAGACAGGAAATCACCAATTCTTTTTTTTAGATATTGAAATTAAAGGGGAAGAAAAAAAAGGAATGGAAATTGCGCGTGAAATTCGTGAAAAAGATCCTAGCGCTTCAATCGTATTCGTAACGACTCACTCAGAATTCATGCCCGTTACCTATCGTTATCGCGTCTCCGCTTTGGATTTTATTGATAAAGGATTAAATGATCAGGATTATCAGGAAGCGATCTCATCTGTTTTGATACATGCTGCTGAGAACGTCAATAAAACAATAGGGGAGGATTCCTTCAGCTTTAAATCAGAGCATTCCCAGATTCAAGTTCCTTTCTCAGATATTCTATATTTTGAGACATCTTCGACCGTTCATAAGGTCGTTTTAACAACTAAAAAAGGACACATGGAATTTTATGGTAAAGTCTCAGATATTGCTAAAACCGACAAGCGACTTTACCAAAGTCATCGAGCTTACGTTGTAAATCCAGAGAATATCGTGCGTATTGATAAAGCAAACCATATTGTTTATTTTGAAAACGATGAATCATGCTTTGTATCACGTTTAAAACTGAAAGGGCTAGTTGAAAAGGTAGATAAAAAATGACTCTAGAGTTTGAAGGTGTGTTTTTTGTTAGTTGGTTAATAAGGTTAGTTATTTTTCAACAAATTAGTTATTCAAAATTTAAATTACCATATTTGTTTTTAATACCTGCCCTACTGACATTGATTGAATACTATTATTATGATGTTGTCTTTTGGGGAGAAATATTATTTTTACCTTCCATCACTTTCTTTCTAAAATCTCGAGAAAGATGGAATTGGTTACAATACATATTCTACTGTTTTTTTACTTTAACAATTTTTGATATGTTGAGCAGTCTATCATCTATCTATTTCCAGTTTTTATTTAGAGTATCAGAGGAGGTTTTAGATAAAAATATCTGGATGGATTGGATACCAATACTATTAACCTTTCCTGTATACATTATATTTTTTAAAATATTTCGAATTAATATCGAGTTACTTTCACAAGAGGTTAGAAATAATAAATTTTCAATGGTAGTAAAGATTTTTAGTATAACGATGATAATCTATTACCTCTTAAGTTATATACTCTCAAGTATACCTACACTTGAATATGCTGGTTTATTTCCTATCCAAATAGACGATATATACTACAAAAGAATAGTTATCTTCAGTTACGTCCCTATCTTTTTAGGTTTTCTATTTTATATCCAACACATTATTAAAGAAAATATCAATATAGAAATTCAAAAGATGAAAGATTCACAGATAGATTCAATAAGTAAATATAGCAATCACATTGAATCTCTTTACAAAGAGGTGAGAAGCTTTCGTCATGATTATACAAATATATTAGTCAGCTTAAATGAATCGATAAAGAAAAGAGATATAGATGAGGTAGAGAGGATCTATAATGCAGTACTAAAAGAGTCTGATAAATCCTTTTACAATAGTCAATACGACATTGCTAAACTTGTTCATTTAAAAAACCTAGCAATGAAATCGGTTGTATCTGCAAAATTGATTGAAGCACAAAATCGAGGAATTGATGTCTCTGTAGAAATAGCTGAACCTATCGGAACTCCTCAAATAGATTTAGTCGATTTTATTACGATACTATCTGTCTTTTTAGATAATGCCATAGAAGCTGCAGTTAACGCAGAAGCTCCAAGAATTAGTTTTACTTATTTTCAAGAGAATGAAAATAAAATTTTAGTTATCTATAATACCACTGCTGACTATAAGATCCATACTAAAAATATTTTCCAATATGGAGTCTCAACCAAAGGAGAGGGACGAGGTATCGGTCTTTCCAATGTCAAACAAATCCTTTCCAAATATCCTAAAGTCACTTTAGAAACAAAAAGTTTAGATCATGAATTTACTCATGAATTAAAGATGTACGAAGGATAACTTTAAAATTAGAATAAATGGTCTGTTTTTTATAATTCCATTCATTATAAAAAACAGACCATTTATTAGATTGATCATTTCTTTTATTAAATTTGAAATATACTGTTGTGTGTAAGAACTTAGAAAACGAAAACCGAGTTACAATTGTTTAGTGAACTCACCCACATTCTGTTTATGATTATAGTTAGGAGAACTAGCCCATGTTTAATAGATTAACAAGCTCTGTCTTTCAGTCTATCTTGAAAAGGAGAGATACGAAGATCTTCTTATCCTTTTGTCTATTACCTATCCTTGTTCCATTTTTGGCAGGAAATATGGAAGATATGAAAACCGACTATACAAATAGTTTTTTATCTTTCTTTGATATCACTCTTTTAACACAGTATCGTTTAACAATCCCAGTACTCATTTTTTCCATATTGATTTCTTCCGTTTTTAGAGATGAAATTGATAGCAAGATCATGTTTTTATACAAAGATATTAAGCGTTCTAAAATTTTCAACGCAAAAATACTCGGACTATTTTTAGTTTATATCCTCTATTTATCTGGAACTTTTTTTGCAACTTTCATTACTTATTATGGCATTATGTTACCTAGATTTGGAGTTGATTCTAACTTCTTACCTTCAAGCTCGATTTTAGTAGAGAAATCCATCTTGTCAATTCTTTCTGTGGTTTTACTTAATCTTATAACAACCGTCATGGTTGCGATGGTTTCCATTAAATCTAAGACCTTAGTGGCTGTTTTAGTAGGAATCTTCTTCACTTTATTTGCCTTCACAGCTCCCTTACTGATTGGAGTAAAGTATGTGATTCCAACCACTTATGCAAATGCTTTACAAGCAGGTGAGTTCGGTTTAACGCTGTTCATCATCATTGGATTGTCTTGCATTTACTTCTTACCTAGCTATTTCTCAGCTAGAAAGAATTTTGAAAGAATAGAGTTTTAAAAAGAGCAAGCTGACTCATTTATTATTTAAAAAAATTGAAAGGAAACTAGATATGCTAAAAATTGAAAGTATTTCAAAAAAATTTGTTGGGAATGACTTTTATTCACTCAAAGATGTCAGTATGGAAATCAATAAGGGTGAGATTGTCGGTTTGATTGGTAGAAATGGTGCGGGTAAATCTACACTCATGAAGCTAATGGCAAAATCACTAAAACCAACTTCTGGAGTTATTACCTATAAAGGGATCGATATTCATAGTAAAGACAATGTATTAACAGACTTTGGTATTATGATCGATCCAGTATTCTACCCAGAAATGTCCATTATTGATAACTTAAAATTTTATCTACGTTTACATGGGAAAGAGGAGCTTTTTTTAAATATTGAACCAACTCTGAAATTGGTAGAACTATGGGAAGCTAGAAATAGAAAACCAAAAGGATTTTCTTTTGGTATGAAGCAAAGGACAGCCTTGGCAATTGCTTTGGTTGCCGAACCAGACTTCCTTATTCTAGATGAACCATTCGTTGGACTAGATCCGATTGGTGTTCAGAAATTAATTGATATTTTGAAAAAATGGTCTAATGAGAGACAAATTTCAATGCTTATTTCTAGCCACCAATTAGGAGAGCTAGAAGCCTTGTGCGAACGTTATGTCTATATTGAGGCAGGGCAGTTAGCAGATGCTTTTGACGGTGCAGCTTCTCCTAGTTTGCTTGTGTACTTGAAGGAGACTAAGAATCTTGAAGGGATTCAGTCTTTATTAAGTGATAATGTCATTCTAGAAGGCAGCGTTTTAGACATTTCGACAAACATATCCTCTGAACAGGTTAATGAGATTTTTAAAATATTAGGAAATCATACCTTGATTGAGAAGATAGAGGTGAAAGAGAACCACCTAAAAGAGATCTTTACGAAAGGACAGTAACATATGAAACAAATCTTACCTGCCATTTTCACATCTGTCTGGAAGCGTAAAGAAACCAAGATTTACCTGCTGTTCGTTTTATTTCCAGTTATCTTTCTTCTAGCTTCCTTTTTTGGAAAATCTAATTTCATGCAAATTTCCGTAATAGGAGATAATAGAGTAAGTGGGATAGCCTTTCTAGATATGATGATCAGTTCAGCAGATTCATTTATCTTACCTACTCTTGCAATCTATTTCTTGACAATTTCTGTCTTTAGACGAGAGATAGATGATCATACTATGTTCCTATATAGAGATTTAAGCCGTAAGAATATATTTTTTTCAAAATATCTTAGTTTACTCTCAATCTTGGTACTATTTTATATTCTATTTACTTGTGTTTCTACAACAGTCTATTTTACCAGGGTCGTTCAGTTTCCTTTTGCGTCGAATACCTTTTTTGATAACGATTTATCTATTACTTTATCAACTCTAGAGGATATTTTTGGAATCTTTTTAAAAGACATTTTTTCAGTAACTGTCGCCTCTGTGTTATGCCTTTATTTAAAAACAGGCTCAACCATAGTGGTAGCTATTATTTTAACAATTGCAAGCATGATGACTTCCATGATCGGCGGAGGCATTGCAATGCTTTTCCCGAATGGATATAACAGATTGCTTAATGACGACATTTTGTCCACTCCACAAGCATTCTTGGGAGCACTGGGCATTACCCTCGTCTATGCCTTTATTCTCCTAATCATTGGTTCTAAAAAGTTTCAAAATTTGGAGTTTTAACAATGATAGCTTATCCTACTTCCTATGACCTAATGATGTATGCCTTATCTACAATTTGCAGTAGAAAGATAAATATCTCTCTGTATCAGGCTCAGATTTTTCTGAGTCTTTTTGTATTCAAAAAATATCACTAAATAGCGATTGAAAACGTTGCCATTTTATGATATGATGTCCTTGGATATATGTATCCGAAGGGAGAAAAAATATGAAAAAATGGTTGATTTTAACTACTTTAACTGCTCTACTATTAGGAGCCTGCTCAACGGAAAATGAAGTTTCCGAACAAGATTCTGATAAACAAACTGCCTTAGTTCAGAAAGAAGATAAAAATAAATCAGAGAAAAGCGACAAGGAGAAAAAAGAAAAAGCAGAAAAAGAAAAATTGGAGATAGAAAAGAAGGAAAAAGAAAAAAAGGCTGAAGAAGCCAAAAAAGCAGAAGATGCCAAAAAGGCTGAAGAAGCCAAAAAAGCAGAGGATGCCAAAAAGGCTGAAGAAGCCAAAAAAGCAGAGGACGCCAAAAAGGCTGAAGAAGCCAAAAAAGCAGAGGATGCTGAGAAAGCCGTTCAAACATTAGAAGCGAACCAAGTAACTGAAAACGTTGCTCCTGCTCAAGCCGCTATCTCAAATGTAGCAGATCAAGGAATAAAGGATAGCTTAACTTACCGAGTCGGATTGGTACAAAATGCTATTAATATCAGAGCGCAACAAGCTGCTGAAGCTGAACAAGCTCGACAAGCTGCTGAGGCTGAACAAGCTCGACAAGCCCAACAACAAGCATTTGCTTCACAACCTCAACAAGGGGCTTATCGAAATTGTCGTGAAGCACGCGCGGCAGGTGCTGCACCACTATACAGAGGACAACCTGGATATGGTTCTCATCTTGATAGAGATGGTGACGGTGTTGCTTGTGAATAAGAAATTTCTCACCATTTTATATTCAATTTCACTTCTTTTACTTGCTTTTCTTTTCCTTATGATTAGAAAAAAGGAAATAAACACTCCAACTACCTATAAAGAAGCTATGCAATATGTTCAGAAGGTATCTTTATCTGACATTCGGTCCAAAATTAAGCACAAGGAGAAGTTTACACTCTTTATAGGACGAGAATCTTGCCCGTACTGCCAAAAATTTGCTCCAAAGCTAGCAGTAGCCATTCAAAAATCTAATAAGATTGTTTATTATCTTGATAATGATTCTTCTGAGCGAAAAGAAATTACGAAATTTGCCCATGATTTAGACGTCAAGACAGTCCCAAATCTTTCAAATTTTATTCATGGTTCAAAAGTTAATCAATTAGATAAAGGTAGCAAAGCAAGTGTGGAAGAAATTTTGGATTTTATCACGAAAGAATAGTTAATCGAAGTTAATTTCTTCTAAACAAATATGGTTGAATTTCTGACATAAAAAAGATTGGAACATAGCTCCAATCTTTTTTTCTTAACTAAACTCAGCCACAATAGCTTTGATTTGGTCTGCTGTGTGTACACCTGCTACTTGTTTGACAACTTGCCCATCTTTTTTGAAAAGAAGAGTAGGGATAGACATAATGCCGAAAGCACGCGCTGTATTTGGATTTTCGTCAACGTCCATTTTAACGATTTTTAAGACATCTTCTGAAAGTTCTTCAGACAATTTATCCAAGATTGGTCCTTGCATACGACATGGACCACACCAGGTCGCCCAGAAGTCTACCAAGATCAATCCTTCTTTCGTTTCTGCTTCAAATGTTGCGTCTGTAATTGCTTTTGCCATTGTTTTTCTCCTTTAGTTTTTGTATTGATCGAGGTCTTGCTTCATCAAATAGAAGAAGACATCTCCGTAAGTTCCATGGTAATCGAGTTCGTGCCCATTATAGGTCAATTTTTGTACAGGATAGTAATCCGCTACACCGATCAAGCAGGTCTGTTGGGAGCGTTCAAATTCTTCATAGGAATCAAAATGCATGACTCTTTCTTGTTTTGCACCATCTAGATATGTAATATCAATCATATCGATAACCTCTATTTCTTAAGATGTGTCTATTGTAACTCCGTTAATTACATCTGTCAAACAAAACGACTTACTCAGAATCATGAATCTTGTCCGAAAAAAGATAACAAAAAAGCCCTCTGAATTCAGAGGGCTCCATTCTTGCTGTATAAAACGTTTCTAGACAAGGCGACGAACCGAAGATTGTACTGACGGTACATCGAGGCGAAGTCAACGAAGTATAGAAACGTTTTAGACGCAAGATTAACGACGAAGTCCAAGAGAGTTGATCAACTCACGGTAACGGTTAACGTCGTTCTTACGAAGGTAAGCCAACAAGTTACGACGGCGACCGATTTTCTTCATCAAACCACGGTAAGTAGCGTGGTCTTTTTTGTGTTGTTTGATGTGGTCGTTCAAGTGGTTGATTTCCCAAGTAAGGACAGCAACTTGTACTTCTACTGAACCAGTGTCACCTTCGTGACGTGCGTATTGTGCAATGATTTCATTTTTTTTCTCTTTTGAGATTGCCATGATAAGCTCCTTTTCTTTATGCTCTATCCGAGTGGCAGGTTTGGCATAGCCTGCTACCAAGAAAGAGTTAGTTGTCTATTCGACCTATTCATTCTACCAAGATTTCATCTTTCTGTCAAACACTTCTGCTTTTTCCAACAGAGTTCTTCAAACCCAAGACTACAATGACTTCTCATTATAGGTTGACCCGAAAGTCAGTTAAGAGCTTTATTTCTTCTGCTGTCAATCTACGCCACTCCCCTAATTCGAGACTAGGATCCAAGCTCAAGGGTCCCATGGAAATCCGCTCGAGATCGGTGACTTCCTTGCCACAAGCTGCGACCATGCGCTTGACCTGGTGGAATTTTCCTTCAGCGATGCGGATCTGAACCAAGCAACTATTAGCTTCTCGATCAACTTCCAACATTTCCAACTCAGCTGGCAGGGTGGTGAAATCCTTCAATTCTATTCCTTCTTTGAAGCGGACGACATCTTCCTGGGTCATGATGCCAGCTACTTGGGCACGGTAGACCTTGTCCACATGTTTCTTAGGCGATAACATGGCATGAGCCAACTTACCATTATTGGTCAAGAGGAGTAAGCCATGGGTATCGATATCTAGCCGTCCGATAGGAAAGACTTCCTTGCGTCTGGCCGTGTCATCTAGCAAATCTAAGACTGTTTGATGGTGGTCATCTTCCGTTGCTGAAATGACCCCTTTGGGTTTATTGAGCAGATAGTATACAAACTCTTCATGGAATAAACTTTCTCCCAGATAGGTCACTTGATCCTTATCTGGATCAATATGAACCTTGGCAGAGGTTTCCACCTTTCCATTGACCTGAATCTTTTTTTGCTTGAGGACTTGCTTGACTTCTGTCCGACTTCCCACTCCACAGTCCACTAAATATTTATCTAGACGCATGCTTGTCTCCTTCATTCTTCTTATCATTATACCATGAACCGGACTAGGATTCTTTCCTTTTCTAGTTTACAGTCCGTCTAGTCCATTAGCACCCATCAATCAATTGGCAAACTTTCATTCTAAAAGGAATTATGATATGATGGTTTCTAGAAAAAAGGAGTGAATGAGAACATGTCTGCAATCGAAACTATTACAAAAGCTGCCCATCTAATTGATATGAATGATATTATCCGCGAAGGCCACCCAACTTTACGTGCTATTGCTGAAGAGGTCACTTTCCCACTGTCAGATCAAGACATTATCCTAGGGGAAAAAATGATGCAGTTCTTGCACCATTCGCAGGATCCTGTCATGGCAGAAAAATTGGGTCTTCGAGGTGGAGTTGGACTAGCGGCCCCTCAGTTAGATATTTCTAAGCGCATCATTGCCGTTCTCGTCCCAAATCCAGAGGACGAAGAAGGAAATCCTCCAAAAGAAGCCTACTCCATCCAAGAAGTCATGTACAATCCTAAAATTGTCTCCCACTCAGTCCAAGATGCGGCTCTAGGAGATGGCGAAGGGTGTCTCTCTGTAGACCGCAACGTTCCTGGTTATGTGGTTCGCCACGCGCGTGTAACGGTAGACTACTATGACAAGACCGGAGAAAAGCACCGTATCAAACTCAAAGGCTACAACTCCATCGTAGTTCAACACGAAATCGACCACATCAATGGCGTTATGTTCTACGATCGGATCAATCCTAAGGATCCTTTCGCTGTCAAAGATGGCATGCTCATTTTAGAATAAGAAAAAAGTATTTTTAAAAACTTTCCTTAGGTGAGTACGGACGCCAGCGAACTTCTACGAAGTTCCATGACTAATTATTGAGCCTAAGGTCTCAATAATTCCGAGTGCTTGAAATCACTGTATTTCAAGCACTTTTTTCACGGCGGAAAGTTTCATATTTACTTAAAAGATTCAAAGTAATAGAAATTATTTTTTAAACATTATCTAGCTATTTTAAGTAGAAAAGTTTGTCTATATTCTAAAAAAAGACCCATGGGTCTTTTTTTGTTAGGGTGTGACAGAGAAAGTGGTTGGAATCTCGATGCCATTTTGTAAGAGGGCATCATGATAGAGTTTGTAATAAAGATGGTAAATGGCCACTTGGCTTCCAGACTGGACCATCATGGCGACGCGGAAGGAATAGCGACCCGTCCCCTTTTCGATTTGAGGGCCTAAAATCGTCGGACCATCTAAGATTTCTGGATGTTTCTGGGCTTGCTCATCGTTGACTTGCTGGAAGATTTGATAGATTTTGTCTAGGTCAGTTTGAGCAGAAATCGGCATATCGATGAGGACGCGCTGGTTGCCCCGAGAAAGATTGCTGACAACCATAATATTGCGATTGGGTACATAATGCAAAGTCCCATCTGCATCTCGCACCTGGGTCGTCCGAATGCCCACACTAGAGACGGTTCCAGCGATGGTGATCGGACCATTGGTCAAACGAACAGTATCTCCGACGTCTATCTGACGTTCCAGAAGAATAAAGAACCCATTGACCAAGTCTGATAGGAAGCCCTGTGCTCCTAACCCGATGGCAACTCCGGCAATTCCAGCACCTGCTAAGAGACTAGAGACTGGCAAGCCCAAGATAGAAAGAATCCAGTAGATCAGGATAAAATAGAGGCAGTAATTCAACAGACTCTCTACCAGCCTTAAAATAGTATTCCTGCGCGCTTCGTCTTGGCCTACATAATTCAGAGAAGGCTTCAAGATGCGTTTCACCAAACTATGGATTAGTTTTTTTGCAAGCAAAAATAAGACGAATAAGATAGCTAACGAAATCAATTTCGAAACCAACTCATCCATGATCTTGGTCCAATCAAACTGACTGACATAGCGAGAAAAAATGTTTTTCATACCTTCTATCACTCTCCTTCTCTCTTTTCCTTGTTTGATTATATCAGATTTTAACCTTTAGAACCAGTAACCTCCTCCTATACTCACCTTGATTTTAAGATTTAACTATCGTATAATGGACGGTAAACTTTCAATAAAGGAGGTCCTTATGGTTAAACGACTCATTCAAACTTGGAATAAAACCAACCTGATGAAGCGGATTGCAATCGGAATCTTCGTTGGAGCCCTTTTAGCTCTGCTACTTCCTAAAGCATCTGCAATTGGTCTATTAGGGGAAATCTTTGTAGGAGGCTTGCGAGCTATTGCTCCTCTTCTAGTCTTCGCCCTTGTCGCTAACGCCCTCTCCCAGCACCAAAAGGGAACTCAAACCAATATGAAATCAGTCATTGTCCTCTACCTCCTGGGAACTTTTGCGGCAGCCTTGGTAGCGGTCCTGGTGAACTATCTCTTTCCTATTACCATTTCTTTAACAGGAACTAGTGCTGAAGGAACTTCTCCCGATGGACTAGGGGAAGTCATCAGCAACCTTCTCTTAAAAATCGTGGACAACCCGCTCAATGCCCTTATTCAGGCTAATTATATCGGGATTCTATCCTGGGCCGTCGTCTTTGGTGTTGCTATGAGAGAAGCGAGTGAGCACAGCAAGGACCTCCTTCAAACCCTGGCAGATATAACTTCCAAGATTGTCGAATGGATCATTAACCTTGCGCCATTTGGGATTCTTGGCTTGGTCTATACAACGATTGCAGGACAAGGATTTGATGGACTTAAAAGCTATGGCCTCCTCTTACTTCTCTTGGTTGGCACCATGTTCTTCGTCGCTCTAGTCATCAACCCGATTTTTGTCTACATCATGATTCGCAAAAATCCTTATCCGCTCGTCTTCAAATGTCTACGAGTCAGTGGACTGACTGCCTTCTTTACTAGAAGCTCTGCTGCTAACATCCCTGTCAATATGAAGCTCTGTAAGGAACTAGGTCTTAACCCTGATACTTACTCGGTCTCTATCCCTCTGGGATCTACTATTAATATGGCCGGAGCTGCCGTTACCATTAATACCCTGACCCTAGCTGCTGTCAACACCTTAGGCATTCAGGTCGATTTTGGGACTGCCCTGGTCCTCAGTATCGTTGCAGCCGTTTCAGCCTGTGGGGCTTCTGGTGTAGCCGGCGGTTCCCTCCTCTTGATTCCTGTCGCCTGCAGCCTCTTTGGTATCGACAATGATATCGCAATGCAAGTGGTTAGTGTAGGCTTCATTATCGGTGTTATCCAAGATTCTTGTGAAACAGCCCTTAACTCATCGACAGATGTCCTCTTTACAGCCATTTCAGAAATGAAAGATTGGCCCAAAGAAAAACGCTATTAAGACAGAAATACCAGATTACACGATCTGGTCTATTTCTTTTTCTTAAAATACCGTTTGCTTTCCTTTAGAACAATAGGCGATAAGGCTAACAAGGCGATGAGATTCGGCAAGGCCATCAGTCCATTCACAATATCGGCAATGATCCAGACCAACTCCAACTGAAGAAAGCCACCTACCCCCACCATCAGGATAAACAGAAGACGGTAATAGGGAATGAGTTTAACACCCGCCAAAAATTCGACACAGCGTTCACCATAATAAGACCAACCCAAAATGGTCGTCGTCGCAAACAAGACCAAACAAAGAGTCAGAATGATCCCACCGATGTGGCCAAAGGTCGAGATAAAGACCTGTTGGGTCAAATCACTCCCAACTTGCCCCACTGTTGTCCACTGGCCAGATACTAAAATAGCCAGACCAGTTAGGCTACAAATAATAATGGTATCGATGAAGGTCCCAGTCATAGAAATCAAACCTTGCTCCACCGGCTCTTCCGTCTTCGCTGCAGCTGCTGCAATCGGTGCCGATCCCAGTCCTGACTCATTGGAGAACACTCCACGCGCCACCCCTTTTTGAATCGCCTCTTTCACCAAGGCTCCTGAAAAACCACCGATAGCCGCGGTTCCTGTAAAAGCACCTTGGAAAACTTGAGATAGAACGGTCGGCACTTGGTCCATATTCAAGACAATAATGTAAACTGTCGCGAAGATATAGGCTGCAGCCATAAAAGGAACCACCTTTTCGGAAACCTTGGAAATCCAATGAATTCCCCCAAATATGACAGCCGAAACGATTCCTGCAATGACCAGACTAGCGACTTGTGGGGAAAGTTGAAAACTAGTCTTCAAAGCGCCCGTAATGGCATTCACCTGGGTCATGGTTCCAATCCCAAAGAGAGCCACCAAGACACCTGCCAGGGCAAAGAAGATGGCAAGGGGGCGCCACTTCTCCCCCATCCCATGGAGAATGTAGTACATGGGTCCTCCTGAAATATGACCATTGTCATCCTTGGTCCGGTAGCGAATGGCCAACAAACCTTCTGCATACTTGGTCGCCATCCCAAAGAAGGCCGCCATCCACATCCAAAAGAGGGCACCTGGACCTCCTGTCTGAATAGCTGTCGCTACTCCGACAATATTTCCTGTCCCAACTGTCGCCGCCAAGGCTGTTGCCAAGGCTCCGAAGCTAGAGATATCCCCTTCTCCTTGATCTTCTGTAAAAATGAGCCGAAAGGCTTGGGGTAAACGAAAAACTTGAAGCAAGCCCAAGCGGAAGCTCAGATAAATCCCAGTCCCCACCAAGAGGATCAAAAGGGGAGCCCCCCAGACCACATTATCTACTTGTTTAAAAAATGCCAGCCAATTTGTCATCCTTATCTATTTCTCCTTTTATCATTTGTCTAGCTTTAGAAAGGGATAGCCATCCACTTCCTCCACATCATCCAAGCAATCATCCAAGGAGAAAAAGAAAGAGCACATGTCAAAACATGTACTCTGGTGCTCCAAATAAAAACCAAAAAGGCTTCTATCTTTTGCTCTGTCCTTTTACCTGAGAGTTTGAGTAGAATGCTCTACCTTGCCCCTTCGGTGCCTTTACGGTCTCTCCAGAGTTCCGTCCATTTCACAGTCATAGGAAGGCCCTACTTCTGAAAAACTTCATCCGGTATGATGTTTAATTTGTTCTATTTTAGCATAATTTGAAAAGAAGGTCAATGTTTTCAGAAACTACCCTGAAAATAGTACAACTTAACCCAACTAGTCACTCAAAGAGAAATGGTTGGTCATCAGGTTGCTAGCATCCAACAAGACCTTATCCAATAAGCGATCCGTCGCTTCTTGAATCTGATTACTCATTTCCTGATTTTCTCTTTCGAAATCAACGGTTTGTCCTGCTGCCAAGGCTTGATCCACTCGTCCAATCCGGGCATGCCCAAGGGCCATAGTGCTTTCTTGGTAATCTTCTAAATCTCCAACATGATGACTATAGTGGGCATCTGCCAGACCAGCAATAATCCGATTGGTCCAATAGAAGGAATCCGTCGTCACTTTTTCTGTCGTATTGGCAAAATAATCCGGTGTCGTATCGACCTGGGTAAAGAAAG
>NZ_JBKQBL010000001.1:336481-341181 GCF_046824975.1 Streptococcus intestinihominis
GAACCGCCGTATTAAAAGGCATAGACCCATAGCAAAGCCATTGAATCCCGGTTGTCTCTTGAGGACGATTTGGCCGCAATTGGAGAATGGCCGTCTGGCTGGTCCGGTTAATGCCAATGGTACGGAAGGTCCGACGACTATGACTATCCCCTTCTAAACCGTAAGGATCATAGGCTGAATCCTGGTAGTGACTGCTGAGGACATATTTGACATCTTCAATCGTAATCTTGCGGTAAGGTTTTTGACACCAAGGAAGGAAGAAGGAACGAGGATCTTGCTCCACTTCTGGGTTGAGGAACCGTTGAATGTCCCAAGCACGTGGTGTATTGTAATGGCGGTCCTTGTCTCGTTGGCTCCCAAAAGCATAACGAGGGTTAAAAGACGAACCGTCAAAATCCAAGGCCAAGTGATGGCGTTCCACAAAATCTTTCAAATCTGGATCACACAAGAATTCTTCTGGGCAATCAAACTCAAAGCGATCATTTCCCAATTGATTTGGATTGGTCACATAGGCATCGTCTGGCACACGGCGGGCCATCCAGTGATGACCTCCGATAGTTTCCAACCACCAGATTTCATGGACATCGCTGATAGCCACTCCATTAGACTCATAGGTTCCGTATTCCTCTAAGATTTTCCCCAAGCGAAGCACTCCTTCTCGGGCAGTCTGGACATAAGGAAGGACCAAGGTCAGCATGTCTTCCTCCCCAATTCCACTTTCCACCAGAGGGTCCGCCCCCAAGACCCGGCTATTGGTCGTAATGGTCTCTGTCTCACTCATGGCCACATTGTAACGATTGATCCCCGCTTCTCCCCAGATACCATCCTTAGGAATAGCATCTGGAACAGCTGTGTAACGAACAGGGTTATCAGGCAGGTCTATCTCAAAAGGAGATAGGACCGACCGATAATGACGAGGCTGGTCCTCAGGTTGAACAACGATAAATTTCTTAGGAGTAAACACTCCGTTTTGAGAGTCTTCCGTGCGAGCTACAATGGTTGAACCATCATAACTGGCATCTTTTCCGACAAGTATGGTAGTACAAGAATCGGACGAACGATTAGGGGTCATATGCTTTCCTTCTTTCCGTTTAAACTGACTGTATTATAGCAAAAAGCGTGCCTGATTAAAAGGCACGACTGACTCTTTGCTTATTTAAAGGTCACAATTGTCGCTCCGCTTCCTCCTGCATTTTGAGGAGCGTACTCGAAGCTTTTGACATGTTTATTGCGACGGAGGTACTTGGCAACTCCTTCCCGGATGACCCCAGTTCCTATACCGTGGATGATATCGACTTGGGCCATATTATTGAGAAGGGCTTGGTCGATAAAGCTGTCCAATTCTTCCATGGCTTCCTCATACCGTTTGCCACGAAGGTCCAAGCGAGCCCGAGGCCCATTGGCCTTGGAACGTTTGACGACGTGGACCTGGCGTTTTTTCGGTTGTGAAGCATCTTTTTCAGCTTTTAGCAGATTAAATTCTTTTTCTTCCAAGGTCATCTTGATCAGTCCCACTTGGGCTTCCCAGCGACCATCCTTGAGCTGCTTGGTAAGACTTCCTCTTTGTCCATAGCTGATGACCAAGATCTCGTCTCCGACTTTTGGAGCACGGGCTTTCTTAGCCTGTTTCAAGACCTTATTTTTTGATAGGTCGACCGTTTCTGGAGCCAATTTCTTCAACTGAGACTTGGCCTCAATAATTTCATGGGGCTTGAGTTGCGATTTAGCATGAAGACCTTGCAAGATCTGGTCGCTTTCTGCTAGAGCTAAATCCACAATTTCTTGCGCTTCTTTACGCGCCTTGTTGAGCTCTGTCTCCCGCTCTCGGGTCAACTCATTGTACAATTTCTTGAGGACGCGGTTGAATTTCAGATTTTCCTGTTCAACATCTCGGATGGACTCGAGTCGTTTGCGACTTTCTAAGGTCTGAGCTTCCAACTTTTCAATGATGCGGTTGACATCCCGATCCTGATTGGTCAACCCCTGCGCTTGATTCACAATCACTTCTGACAATCCTAGACGACGCGCGATTTCAAAGGCATTGGAACGTCCTGGCACCCCCTGCATAAACCGATAGGTCGGACGCAGGCTATCCGTATCAAATTCCATGCTGGCATTTTGGACACCCAGTGTCTCAATCCCATAGGCCTTAAGTTCTGGATAGTGGGTGGTCGCCATGGTCTTGATCCCTCGTAAGCGGAGATCTTCTAGGATGGCGATCGCCAGTGAAGCTCCTTCCTGAGGATCCGTTCCAGCTCCCAACTCATCCAGCAAGACCAAGGATTCCTCATCGACTTGCTCCAAAATAGAGACAATATTGGTCATGTGACTGGAGAAGGTAGACAGGCTCTGCTCGATCGACTGCTCATCCCCGATATCAGAGAAGATTTGTGTGAAGACAGCCACCTTACTCCCAGCGTCAGCTAGGATTGGCAATCCTGACTGGGCCATTAATTGGGCTAGTCCCAAGGTCTTGAGCATGATGGTCTTCCCACCCGTATTCGGTCCGGTAATCACAATCTCTGTGAGATCTTTACCAAAGTGGATATCATTGGGAACAGCCTTCTCAATCAAGGGGTGGCGAACCTGCAAGAGCTGAATCTCCCCTTGATCTGACAAGGTTGGAATAGTCCCTTTTCGGTCCTGTAAAAAGCGATGTTTGGCACGAACGAGGTCAATATGACCGATTAGCCAAGCATTGTTCCGGATTTCCCCCGCATGAGGACGAAGGAGGTTTGAAATTTCTTCCAAGATCCGGAGCATCTCGAAGCGTTCATCTGCACGATGGTTCGCAATTTCTTCATTAAGATTGACGACCGCCCGAGGTTCGATATAGACGGTATTTCCACTGGCTGAAATATCGTGCACCACACCGGCAAACCGATTCCGATAGGTGTTTTTGACTGGCAAGACATTTCGTCCATTCCGACTCGCTACGACCTGATCAGCCAGCATTTCGGACTTGGTCTTCAACAATTCTTGTAGAATGTCTCGCACTTGGTGTTCATTCTCTTGAATCCGTCGACGAATTTTGGCCAAGGTTTCACTGGCAAAGCTTTCAATAAATCCCGCCTCATTAATGGCATGGAGACTTCCCTGCAACTGAGGCTGATCGACTAGATTTTCAAACATCCGATCCAGTTTTTCCAAGCGGACATTTTCTAATTCATCATAAAAATTTCGCAATTCATGGGTCACGCGCAGGACTTTCTTCACCGCTAACAATTCATCGATATTGAGCGATGTTTCTAGTTCTAAACGCTTGGTCACTGGACGAATTTCTTGGATGGTGGGCACGCTAAAGTGCGGATGCTCCACAAAGATCTGAGCCATATCTGCCATTTCAAGAAAGGCGGTTTCAATTGCTTCTTTTTTTGCAAGTGGAGATAATTCCTGCAACTCCACTTCGCCCTGCTCCGTTTGCAAATAAGGCTCTACTAAGTTTTTGACTTTTTGAAACTCTAAGGTTTCGAGAATTTTTTGATTCATGTTTCTCCACAACAGAAAAGGAGGCTGATTTTGGTCTGAGCCTCCCCTTCCTTTCTATAATATCTCTCATGAACTGTTAGACATGATGAGAAGTGATTACGCACCTAAGATTTTTACAACCCAAAGTTGTTTCAAGAGGCCTGCTGTAAGGGGGCTATACTGCACCATAAATCGAATGAGGAAACTTCCATGGAGTCGATCTTGAATGGCCGCCATGGGGATGGTTGACAAAATCGTGAATCCCATTTGCAGAACAAAGTAGGTCACCAGTACAGCTAACACACCACTGGCAATCTGAAACGGATACTCCTCCCATTTTTCAGGCGTTGGAATTAAGGGAATAAAAAGTCCAATCACTCGACCCATCGCATAGACTAAAACAAACAAGATGAAATAAGCCAAACCAGCGTAAAAAACTTTGTCTAAGTGAAAGAGTTGATCTGCACCATAGAAATAGGTTTTTGAAGCTTGTGTTGCACTCGAAAATGGGATCCATAGACTAATGGTTTTTGCCAAGGACTGATAGCCTGATCCTGCTACCAACATAGCCACAATCATGGTTAAAAAATAATATCCTTGAAGCAAAATCCCTCTTGAATACCCAATATAAAAACTCCAAGCTAGGATGAATAAAATCAGGATTGAAAACATGCAACTCCCCTTAATTAGATGATCTACCGACCAGGCCATCTAGGGCCTTGCGACGAAAATCTTCCAATTCTTTTTCCTTATCGTCAAACTCAATCTCACGACTCAATTGTGTTGATAAACTATTGATTGCTAGTAAAATGGCCAGGGTCTCATCATCAGCAGCTGGCATTTGTTCTTTAATCGCTTCATATTTTTCCTTCGCGACCCGTTCAACCTCTTCCATAAAGAGATTATCATGATTGGTTGTAAGAGTCAGCGATTTATTACCGAAAGTAAATTTGTATCTATTTAAGCTGGACATAAAAATCACCTCACGATATTATATCAAAATCTAGCCCGCTTGTCAGTAGGAAAATCCCCTTCCCATAGGAAATACCGAAGCACTAGGGCCACGGTTTAACTTTTTTCGACTCAAGCGTGATACAATAGAGAAAGTAGGAAAGGACGTGTAAAATGACTATCTATGATTTCACCGTAATGGCCCAAGATGGGAGCCCCTTCTCCCTCGAAGCATATCGAGGCCAAGTACTCCTCATCGTCAATACAGCAACTGGTTGCGG
>NZ_JBKQBL010000001.1:341463-348873 GCF_046824975.1 Streptococcus intestinihominis
AGAAGCCAGCCCCCTCTACCAATGGTTAAAAGAACAAGCTAGTGGTCCCTTGGGCTCCCGCATTGAATGGAATTTCGCCAAATTCTTGATCAATCGCCAAGGCCAAGTCATCCACCGCTTCTCTTCAAAAACTAATCCTCAAGCAATTGAATCAAGCCTAAAAGAAGTTCTTTCAGATTAAATTCGACTGGTCTTTTTCTGGCCTTTCATCTAGCTTTTATGATACAATAAGGGCTATGGAAACAATTACATTGTCCCCTCAAAACGAGGACATCCAAGCATTTGTTCGTCAGCACCAAGACCACCAGGCACCTTCAAAAAATCCTTATATCCGTTATTTTTTCAAGGCACCTGGTGCAACCATTTCGATTTACACATCAGGAAAGGTTGTCCTACAAGGTAGTCAGGCGACGCGCTATGCTGCCTTCTTCGGTTACCAACAAGATCCGATAGACCAAGCACTTGCCGGACAAGACTTCCCCTTAATCGGAACGGATGAAGTCGGAAACGGCTCTTACTTTGGAGGGCTTGCCGTCGTGGCTTCACTGGTTAGCCCGGAGCAACATGCCCGCTTAAAAAGTCTAGGAGTTGGGGATTCTAAGACCTTAGATGATCGAAAAATTCGAGCTCTCGCACCGATTCTCAAAAAAGAAATCCCGCATCAGGCCTTACTGCTGACACCTAAAAAATACAATCAAGTCATCGCCTCTGGCTACAATGCGGTATCTGTCAAGGTTGCTCTTCACAATCAAGCCATTTTTTTGCTCTTGCGACAAGGGGCAAAAGCTCAAAAGATTGTAGTCGATGCCTTTACGACCAAGAAAAACTATGATCGCTATGTTCAAGCAGAAGCGAATCAGGTCCCACAAGTCGTCACCCTAGAAGAGAAGGCCGAAGGAAAATACCTGGCGGTAGCTGTGAGTTCCATTATTGCCCGTGACCTCTTCCTCCAAAATCTGGAAGATTTGAGTCAAGAACTCGGCTACACCCTTCCAAGTGGAGCTGGTACGCCCTCAGATAAGGTAGCTGCTCAACTATTAAAGGCCTATGGCATTCAAGCCCTTGACTACAGTGCCAAACTTCATTTTAAAAATACAGAAAAAGCAAAAAAATTGATAGAAAGATAAAGCATGAAACGTTCAAAAAAATCAACTAATCCAGTCCGTTCTTTCCTGAAAGAATGGGCGCTCTTCGGCCTCATTATTGGAGGCATTATTCTCTCTCGTATTTATCTGTGGACGCCTGTCCGTGTCGATGGCCATTCTATGGATCCGACCTTGGCAGATAGTGAATACCTTCTCGTTATCAATAAACTGCCTATCGACCGTTTTGATATCGTAGTCGCTAGTGAAACAGATAATGGTAAAACCAAAGAAATCGTTAAACGGGTCATTGGGCTCCCTGGTGAAACCATCGAGTACAAAAACGATGTCCTCTATATCAACGGCAAAGAAACGGACGAGCCTTACTTGAAAGAATACATTCAAAAATTTAAAGAAGATAAATTGCAATCAACCTATTCTGGAAAAGGGTTCGAAGAAAATGGAGAGCTCTTCCGCCAAATGGCACAGATAGCCGAAGCTTTCACCGTTGATAAAGATGGAAGTGCGACCTTCACGAAAAAGCTCTTAGATGATGAGTATCTACTCCTTGGTGATGATCGAATCGTTTCAAAAGATAGCCGCCAGGTGGGGGCTTTCAAGAAGGAACAAATCAAAGGGGAAGCCGTCCTTCGCCTCTGGCCACTCCTTCCATTCCAGACGTATTAACCCATGATGAGGTTGGGACTCTTGTTCCAATCTCTTTCAATATCTTCATGAGAGATAAGTTCTCTCAGACCATTACTTAAAAGGAAACTCTGCATGGAATACTATTTCTCAGGAACCATTGAGCGGGTCATTTTTGAAAATCAAAGTAGTTTTTTCCGTATCTTATTGTTGGATATCAATGATACAGATGCAGAGGACTATGATAACTTTGAAATTATCGTCACTGGAACGATGGCAGATATCGTCGAAGGAGAAGATTATACCTTCTGGGGAGAACTGGTCCATCATCCGAAATATGGCCAACAGTTGCAAATGAATCGCTATGAACGAGCCAAACCCACTAGCAAAGGCTTGGTGAAATACTTTTCTAGCGACCATTTTAAAGGGATCGGACTCAAAACGGCCCAAAAGATCGTCGATCTCTATGGTGAGGATACCATTGATAAAATTCTGCAAGCACCTGAAAAGCTAGCCTCTATCTCCGGACTTTCTAAAAAGAATCGCGAGGCCTTTGTCGAAAAACTACAGCTCAACTATGGTACGGAACGGGTCCTCGCCCAACTTGCTAACTATGGCATTCCTAATAAACTAGCCTTCCAAATCCAGGATTTCTACAAGGAAGAAACCTTGCAAATCGTCGAATCGGCTCCGTATCAACTGGTCGAAGATATTCAAGGAATGGGCTTTAAAATCGCCGACCAACTAGCAGAAGAATTAGGGATTGCCAGTGATGCTCCTGAACGCTTCCGAGCTGGACTAGTCCATAGTCTCTTAACCCTCTCCTTAGAAACAGGAGATACCTACGTTGAAGCCAAAGAATTGCTCCAGGCCACCATCCAACTCTTAGAAGCATCTCGTCCCGTTGAGCTCGATCCATCCAGTGTTGCCCAAGAATTGGCCAGTCTCATCGAAGAAGACAAGGTGCAAAACATTGACACCAAGATTTTCAACAACAGCCTCTTCTTTGCGGAAGAAGGGATCCGAAGCCATATCGGTCGCCTGCTAGAAAAAGGAAAGCAAGAATCTTTCGACCTAGAAAAAATCGAACAAACGATTGATGACATTGAAGATGAACTCCACATTCACTACGACCCCATCCAACGGAAGGCTATCCAAGAAGCCATCCAGCAAAAGGTCTTTGTCCTTACAGGTGGACCAGGAACGGGGAAAACAACTGTTATCAATGGGATCATCGGGACCTATGCCCGCCTGCACCAATTAGACCTTCGCAAGAAATCTCAATTACCAATCCTCTTAGCTGCTCCAACCGGTCGAGCAGCCCGTCGAATGAGTGAACTGACGGGTCTTCCGAGCGCCACCATTCATCGTCACTTAGGAATGACGGGAGACGACGACACGAGTCACTTGGACGATTATCTTGATGCGGATTTTATCATTGTCGATGAATTCTCTATGGTGGATACTTGGCTGGCCAATCAGCTCCTCAGCAATATCTCTTCCAATACCAAACTCTTAATCGTTGGAGATGCCGATCAGCTTCCCTCTGTGAGTCCTGGACAAGTCTTGTCCGATCTCCTACAGATCCCAATCATTCCTCAAGTCAAACTGGAACACATCTTCCGTCAAAGTGAAGATTCGACCATCGTCACTTTGGCCAGTCAGATTCGTAAAGGCCACCTGCCTTCAGATTTCACAGAGAAAAAACCTGATCGTTCCTACTTTGAAGCGCCGAGTGAGCTCATCGCTCCCATGATTGAAAAAATCACCAGCGCTGCCCTTCGCAACGGCATTCCGGCCCGAGAAATCCAGGTCCTCGCTCCGATGTATCGAGGTTCTGCAGGCATTGACCAGATTAACAGTCTCATGCAAGAGCTTCTCAATCCATTGGAAACGGATGCTTTATTCTTTCAAGCACTGGACTGCCAGTATCGAAATGGTGACAAGGTCATCCACCTGGTCAATGATGCCGAAAGCAATGTCTTTAACGGAGATATTGGCTACATCACCGACCTCTTGCCAGCTAAGTATACCGAATCCAAGCAAGATGAACTCACCATCCAATTTGATGGCAATGAATTGGTCTACCCCCGCAATGAATGGTACAAGATTCGCCTGGCCTATGCCATGAGCATCCACAAGTCACAGGGAAGCGAATTTCCTGTGGTCATTCTGCCCTTGACCAATCAGAGTCGACGGATGCTCCAACGCAATCTGATCTACACGGCCATCACCCGTTCCAAAAGCAAGCTCATTCTCCTCGGTGAATACACTGCATTTGACTTTGCGACAAAGAATACTGGAACTGCTCGCAAAACCTATCTGATTGAGCGTTTTTCGGATGGAATCCCTCAAGGTAGAGACTCTGACTCACAGAGCCCTGTCCACCTGGAAGAGCCCATAAAAAAAATAGAGCCCCGAAGGGAGCCCGTCTCAGTTGAAAACCACTCTGACTCACCTGCTTCCCAAGTTTCTCAACAAGGCTATCGATTAACAGAGGACAATTACTTGACTATTGATCCTATGATTGGCCTCACAGAGGAAGAAATTCAACAATTCTTCAAAAACTAGCTAAAAATTCCCCGTAGGTCAAGTATACCTACGGGGTTTCTTCTATTAGAGATCCTTCATATGATTCCTGAGACTCGGAAGAAAAATTAGTGAGGGTCACCCCTAAAAGGCGAATACCTGAGGAGTTACTTTCTAGGCTCTGGTAGAGCTCCTGGGCCAGTCTCTGAATGACTTCAGGGTCTCTGGTTGCTTCCTCTAAACTTCGTCTCTTGGTCAAGGTCGTAAAATCGGCATAACGAATCTTGAGCACCAAGGTCTTACCAATTTTCTGATGCTTGGCCAAGCTGTTCGCTACCTTTTCAGATAGGTTGGCTAATTCTTTTAGCACATCATCCTCGGCCACCAGCAATTTTCGATAGGTGCGTTCCTTCCCAATGGACTTGCGAATACGATTGCTCTTGACAGGACTGTTATGGATCCCCCGGGCCTTTCGATAAAGATCAAAACCAAAGCGACCGAAGTGATCGATGAGAGTCATTTCCGGCACTTCTAAGAGATCTGCACCAGTATAAATTCCCAAATCATGAAGTCGCTCCACTGTCCGCTTTCCCACACCATGAAACTTAGCTATATCCAGCTGACTTAAAAAGTCTTGAGCTTGCTCGGGTAAAATGACGGTCAGTCCCCGAGGCTTCTGGTAATCACTGGCAATTTTTGCAAGAAACTTATTGTAGGAAACTCCAGCAGAAGCAGTTAGGTGCAATTCATTCCAAATATCATGCTGAATCAAGCGAGCTACCTTGACAGCAGACTGAAGACCAAGCTTATTATTGGTAACATCCAGATAGGCTTCATCAATGCTCATGGGCTCAATCAGATCGGTATAGCGTTTAAATATTTCTCTGACTTGGAGACCGACAGCCTGGTACTTCTCGTAGTTGCCAGGGATGAAAACTGCCTGAGGACAACGTTCATAGGCCTCTTTGGAACTCATAGCCGAATGGACACCATATTTTCTGGCTTCGTAATTGCAAGTCGATACCACTCCTCTTCCACCAGACAAACGGGGATCATGACCAATGATGACAGGCTTTCCCTTCAATTCTGGATGGTCGCGCTCTTCAACGGACGCAAAAAAGGCATCCATATCGATATGAATGATCTTACGACTCGTATCATTTACTAAAGGAAATATGAGCATGGGCAACCTCCTCTTTCATTATATCCCTATCACCGATTTTTTCCTACTAATTTTCACTTTCCTCAAGACAAAAATATAATACAGTTTATTCATCTGTGCTGTTCTGTATTATAAAAGAATCCAAAATCTTTTTGCTATTCCCTTTGTGAAACCGATTTCTATGTGGTATACTACTATTGTAAGTGCAACAGATTTGTTGCTAGAAAGATATAAGAGGATTTAAACATGGTTGTTAAAACAGTTGTTGAAGCACAAGACATTTTTGACAAAGCCTGGGAAGGCTTCCAAGGGGAAGACTGGAAAGAAAGAGCCAGCGTCTCACGCTTTGTACAAGCTAACTACACTCCTTATGATGGAGACGAAAGCTTCCTAGCTGGACCAACTGAACGTTCTCTTCACATCAAGAAGATTGTTGAAGAAACAAAAGCACACTACGAAGAAACTCGTTTCCCATACGATACTCGTCCAACTTCTATCGCTGATATCGCAGCTGGATACATCGACAAAGAAAACGAAGTGATCTTCGGTATCCAAAACGATGAATTGTTCAAATTGAACTTCATGCCTCGTGGTGGTATCCGTATGGCGGAAACTACTTTGAAAGAAAATGGATATGAGCCAGATCCAGCTGTGCATGAAATCTTCACTAAATATGTAACAACAGTTAACGACGGTATCTTCCGTGCTTATACTACAAACATCCGTCGTGCACGTCACGCTCACACAGTAACTGGTCTTCCAGATGCATACTCACGTGGACGTATCATCGGGGTTTATGCTCGTTTGGCCCTTTACGGAGCTGACTACTTGATGGCTGAAAAAGCAAACGACTGGAATGCGATCACTGAAATCGATGAAGAATCAATCCGTCTTCGTGAAGAAGTAAACCTTCAATACCAAGCACTTCAAGAAGTTGTTAAATTGGGTGACCTTTATGGTGTAGACGTACGTCGTCCTGCCTTCGATACAAAAGAAGCAATCCAATGGACAAACATCGCCTTCATGGCTGTCTGCCGTGTGATCAACGGTGCTGCTACTTCTCTTGGACGTGTGCCAATCGTTTTGGACATCTACGCTGAACGTGACTTGGCTCGTGGTACTTACACTGAGTCTGAAATCCAAGAATTCGTTGATGATTTCGTTATGAAATTGCGTACTGTTAAATTTGCTCGTACAAAAGCTTACGACCAATTGTACTCAGGTGACCCAACCTTCATCACAACTTCTATGGCTGGTATGGGTAACGACGGACGTCACCGTGTTACGAAGATGGACTTCCGTTTCTTGAACACTTTGGACAACATCGGTAACTCTCCAGAACCAAACTTGACAGTTCTTTGGACTGACAAATTGCCATACAGCTTCCGTCGCTACTGTATGCATATGAGCCACAAACACTCTTCTATCCAATACGAAGGTGTAACTACTATGGCTAAAGACGGATACGGTGAAATGAGCTGTATCTCATGTTGTGTATCTCCACTTGACCCAGAAAATGAAGAACAACGCCACAACATCCAGTACTTCGGTGCTCGTGTAAACGTGCTTAAAGCTCTTCTTACTGGTTTGAACGGTGGTTACGACGACGTTCATAAAGACTACAAAGTATTTGACATCGATCCTATCCGTGACGAAGTTCTTGAATTCGAATCTGTTAAAGCAAACTTCGAAAAATCACTTGACTGGTTGACTGACACTTACGTAGATGCTTTGAACATCATCCACTACATGACTGATAAGTACAACTACGAAGCTGTTCAAATGGCCTTCTTGCCAACTCACCAACGCGCAAACATGGGATTCGGTATCTGTGGATTCGCTAACACTGTTGATACTTTGTCAGCAATCAAATACGCTACTGTTAAACCAATCCGTGACGAAGATGGCTACATCTACGATTACGAAACAATCGGTGAATACCCACGTTGGGGTGAAGATGACCCACGTTCTAACGAATTGGCAGAATGGTTG
>NZ_JBKQBL010000001.1:348918-350211 GCF_046824975.1 Streptococcus intestinihominis
ATCGAAGCTTACACTACTCGTCTTCGCAGCCACAAACTTTACAAGAACGCTGAAGCTACAGTTTCACTTCTGACCATCACTTCTAACGTTGCTTACTCTAAACAAACTGGTAACTCACCAGTCCACAAAGGGGTATTCCTCAACGAAGATGGTTCTGTGAACACAAGCAAATTAGAATTCTTCTCACCAGGTGCTAACCCATCTAACAAAGCGAAAGGTGGATGGTTGCAAAACTTGAACTCACTTGCTAGCCTTGACTTTGGTTACGCAGCTGACGGTATCTCATTGACAACTCAAGTATCACCACGTGCTCTTGGTAAAACTCGTGACGAACAAGTAGACAACTTGGTAACTATCCTTGATGGATACTTCGAAAACGGTGGACAACACGTTAACTTGAACGTTATGGACTTGTCAGACGTTTACGAAAAGATCATGAGCGGTGAAGATGTTATCGTTCGTATCTCTGGATACTGTGTAAACACTAAATACCTCACTCCAGAACAAAAAACTGAATTGACACAACGTGTCTTCCACGAAGTTCTTTCTATGGATGATGCATTGAGCTAAGATTCAAATAGATTTTTCAAACCAGTCGGAAACGGCTGGTTTTTTCTTGTCCTGTCTTGACTAAATCCGTGGTAACACTAGTACAAATCAGTGAAATTTTGATATAATGGAAGCAATCTATTAACAGAACAGGAAGAACAATGGAAGCGTCTAAAGATATGGACCGCGTGATTGATGTCCTCATGTTGGCAGGAACCCTCCTTTTAGAGAGTGGTTCTGAAATCCATCGAGTGGAGGATACCATGATCCGGATTGCTCATTCTCAAGGAATCGATGATTGCAATGCCTTAGCGATGCCAGTCGCTATTTTCTTTTCAATCGAAAATGCCAATATCACGCGGATGAAGCGGATCCTGCGGACCAATTACAATATCGAGAAGGTCTGTGATGTCAATCAGATTTCTCGCCAATTAGTCTCTGGGCACATCAATCTCGAAGAAGCCTACCAAGCCTTGAGCCAATTGAAACAGAAAGCAGTCCCTTATACCAATCTGCAGTTAACCATCGCGGCTACTCTTAGTGCCCCTTTTTTCTCTATTATGTTTGGCGGGAATTTTTATGATGCGATTGGAGCAGGTATTGCGACCGTCTTTGCCTTTGCTTTCTCTCTAGTAGTTGAGAAATACGTGCGCATCCCTTTTGCCACTGCTTTTGCAGCAGCCTTTGTCTTTGGCTTTTTGGCCCATATTTGGTCTCAATATAGTGGTTTTCCTTCCAATACTG
>NZ_JBKQBL010000001.1:350245-359296 GCF_046824975.1 Streptococcus intestinihominis
ATCTCATTATTGCCGGTTGTGTCATGCCTTTCGTTCCTGGGATTGCCATGACCAATGCCGTCAGGGATCTGATGAACAACCACCTCAACTCTGGGATGAGTAAACTCTTTGAGACCCTGCTCATTACTCTTGCCCTTGGTGCCGGAACGACCGTCGCTCTTGTCCTTATGAAATAGAATCATGAATCTAATCGAATTTTTAATCCAAGCGGTGGCTAGTTTGATTGCCATCATCACTTTTTTAATCGTCCTCAACGTGCAACGCTCGATGTTAGTCCCTGGAGGAGTTCTAGGAATGGCTATCTGGTTGCTCTACTATATCTTGAAAGGACCTACCAATGTTATTGTCGCGACGTTTATTGCAGCGATTGTGGGTTCTTGTATCAGTCAAATTTTAAGTATTATCTATAAGACACCTGTCGTTGTCTTTATGCTGGCTATTCTTGCTCCCTTGGTTCCTGGATATATTTCCTATCGGACCACCTCCTTCTTTGTTAGCGGCCAATATCGGCAAGCCATGACCAGCGTAACCTTGGTGGTTATTCTAGCCTTGGTCATCTCTATCGGGATGGCTAGCGGGTCTGTCGTCTTGAAACTCTACCATTCTTATCAACGCCATCAAAAAAGAAAAATGACCAATGCCAACTAGCATTGGTTTTTCAAAACTTATCTATGTAATCGCTTGCATTTTTATTTAAAAGGAGTACAATGATAGTGAAAAAACAAATCCTTTAAAGTATGCGAGGTGCTGTATGATGCTAAACAAGTATATCAAGTATCTTCCTTGGATGATCCTAGGAGCCCTCCCCTCCTATCAATCAGCGACTATCTATGCCCGTAATTCATTTGACTTGTTCTATCTGACCTTGAACTTTCTGATTGTATACATCGCTTTAATCGTCTTCTACGAAAATGTTCTAAGAGACAAATGCAAAGAACTCTTCATACGGGTTATGAGTAACCCTAAGAAAGATAAGCAAGCATAAGAGTTGAAGTGAGTGGGACAGAAATCGGTAATTCGTTAGAATTCGATTTCGTCGTCCCACCTCCGCACAGTTGAGTAGGGCTGTAAAAGCTGATGAATTCAGCGTAGTAGAGCCCACTCAACCACTGCGTCTTGCTCGACAATCCAAAGACAATTGAGAGGCTAGGACTTTTGTCCCAGCCTTTTTTGTTTTTCGTCCTCTTTTTTTCAAAAAATCCCCTTGCCCAACTCGGTCCTAAGAATGATTTCCAGACTGTTCTGGCTTTTTCAAGGGAGTTTTGATCTCAAATATGGTAAAATAGTAACGAAATATACTAGTAGATATCAAATTAAAAGAGGTTATTTATGACAATCGGTATTGATAAGATTGGATTTGCGACCAGCCAGTATGTCTTGCGCTTAAGTGAGCTAGCGGCTGCTCGAAATACAGATCCAGAAAAACTCAGTAAAGGGCTCTTATTGAAAGAACTGAGTATTGCCCCTATTACAGAGGATATCGTCACACTTGGAGCAAGTGCCAGCCATAGTATTTTAACCGAAGAAGAAAAAGAAGAAATTGATATGGTCATCCTGGCGACCGAGTCAGGAATTGACCAGAGTAAGGCTGCTGCTGTTTTCGTTCACGGTCTCCTAGGAATCCAACCCTTTGCTCGGAGCTTTGAAATGAAGGAAGCCTGCTATGCTGCAACGGCCGCTTTGGACTATGCTAAACTTCATGTTGAAAAGTTCCCACAGAGCAAGGTCTTGGTCATTGCCAGCGATATTGCAAAATATGGGATCGACACCCCTGGAGAGCCGACTCAAGGTGCCGGATCTGTCGCTATGTTGGTGACGCAGAACCCACGTATTCTAGCCTTTAATGATGATAATGTAGCTCAAACCCGTGATGTTATGGATTTCTGGCGTCCCAACTATTCCAGCACACCCTTTGTCAATGGGATTTATTCGACCCAACAGTACTTGGATTGCTTGAAAACAACTTGGACAGAGTATCAAAAACGGACTGGCTTAACCTTGGATGATTTTGCGGCGGTCTGCTTCCACCTGCCTTATCCCAAGCTCGCCCTCAAGGGCTTAAAAAAGATTCTTGACAAGAGTCTTTCTCCTGAGAAACAAGCCCAATTGCAATACAATTTTGAACAATCCATTCTCTACAGCCAAAAGGTTGGGAATATCTATACGGGTTCCCTCTTCCTAGGTTTGCTTTCTCTCTTAGAGAATCAGCCTCAACTAGTGGCTGGCGACCGCATCGCCCTCTATGGATATGGAAGTGGTGCAGTCGCTGAGATTTTTAGTGCTCACTTGGTCGAAGGATATGAGCAAATGCTCCATCCAAATCGTATGGCAGAATTGGATCAGCGAAAAGCTCTTACGATTGCCGAATATGAGAAGATCTTCTTCGAAGAGGCACAATTAGATGCTGAAGGCAATCAAACCTTCCAAGGTTACCAAGATCAAACCTATGCCTTATCAGAAATCAACGAACACCAACGAACCTATGTAAAGGTAGAACAACATGGTTAAATTAACTGGTTTTTCAAAAGCAAGTCCAGCAGAGCGCATCGAGAAACTAGCTCAGGCCGGACTCCTTTCAGAAGAAGGTCTACAAACAGTAAGGGACAATGACACATTGCCCCTTTCTCTTGCCAATGAAATGGTCGAAAATGTCCTCGGCACCTTGGCTTTACCCTTTGCTCTAGCTCCTGGCTTCCAGGTAGATGGTCAGGAAATCCAAGTCCCAATGGTGACGGAAGAACCCTCTGTCATCGCTGCTGCTTCTTACGCTGCTGGACTAATCAAGCGCTCAGGTGGGTTTCAGACCCAGGTTCACAAGCGTCAAATGATCGGTCAAGTAGCTCTTTATGACGTTAGCCATAAAGAAAAGGCCAGTCAGGCGATTGCAGAAGCTAAAGAAGAACTGCTCCAACTGGCCAATCAAGCCTATCCTTCCATCGTTAAACGGGGAGGTGGGGCACGAGATCTCTGGACAGAGGTGAAAGGGGACTTTCTCATTTGCTACCTATCTGTCGATCCAAAAGAGGCCATGGGGGCTAATATGCTCAACACTATGTTGGAAGCCCTGGTCGACCCTTTAGAAGATTTATCCGAGGGGCAAGGATTAATGGCTATTCTATCCAACTTAGCTACAGATGCCCTGGTCACGGCAAGCTGTCACATAGACTACCGCTTCCTCAGTCGCGATCCCAAAGAAGCTGCCGAAATCGCTCAGAAAATAGCTCTGGCCAGTCAATTAGCGGCTGTTGATCCTTATAGAGCAGCGACTCACAACAAGGGAATTTTCAATGGCATCGATGCTGTCGTCTTGGCAACTGGGAATGATTGGCGGGCGATTGAAGCAGGTGGCCATACCTATGCTAGTCGATCTGGACAAGCTCAAGGACTATCTAATTGGATAGCTCATCCAGATCAGCAAGTCCTAGAAGGCCAGCTGACCCTTCCCATGCCCATTGCTACCAAGGGAGGCTCCATCGGACTCAATCCAAGTGTCCAAGTGGCTCATGACCTGCTTGGAAATCCCGACGCCCAAACTCTTGCACGGATCATTGTAGCTGTCGGCCTGGCTCAAAACTTTGCAGCGCTTAAGGCCTTGGTCAGCACCGGTATTCAGCATGGGCATATGAAACTCCAAGCTAAGTCCCTTGCCCTACTTGCTGGCGCTAGTCCATCAGAGGTAGCTCCGGTGGTCCAAGCCCTGTTAGAAGACAAACCCTTTAACCTGGAAAAAGCTCAAGCTATTTTAGAGAACATTCGTCAAAGCAATTAAAAAATCCTTCCGTGCAAACGGAGGGATTTTTGTTAGTTTCTTCAAGTTAATCATGGATGGAGAGGATTTGTTCATATCCTTCTTTTACACGACCATAAAGAAGATAGGGAACCTTTCTCAAATCGGCAAGTGTCTGACAAGAAAGAGCACACATAATCAGGCGTAAATCCTCTTTCCAAGCATTGACTTGGGCGATGACCTCTTCAATCGGCTTTGTCTCTACCAATTCTAAAATGGTCCGAGAAAGACCGACCCCCTTGGCTCCTAGAACCAGTGCCTTGATCATATCCAAAGGATGACGAACGCCACCAGAGGCGAGAACCTCGACCTGATCCATCAGTGGTTGAGCCCCAAGCAGGGCTTGGACTGTTGTTTGTCCCCAGTCATTGAGATAGGAACGATTGCCTCCCCGACGGTTTTCGATATAGGCAAAACTGGTTCCACCTCTACCAGAAATATCAACGGTCCTGACACCTAGTTCGATGGCTCTTTGGATAGTTCCGGCATCCATACCAAAACCGACCTCTTTTAGCACCAACGGCACTGGTAATTGCTTTGCATAGTCTGCTAAATGGTCTTGCCAGTTTCTAAAGCTTCGTTCCCCTTCGGGCATGAGAAGCTCCTGCATGAGGTTGACATGGAGTTGGAGAAAGAGAGGCTGGGTCTCCTCAATCGTCTGTAAGCCCAGTTCAAGCGGTTTGTCAATCCCGATATTGGTCGCAAAGAGAAGGTCCGGATAAAGGTCCTTAACTCGATAGGAGCTGTCCTGGGGATCTTTTAAAGCTGCACTATAGGAACCCGTCACAAAGAGAATGCCACAGGCTTCTGCCACCTGGGCTAATTTTCGATTGATTTCTCCTGCCTTGGCACTACCACCTGTCATGGCATTGATATAAAAAGGGTAGTCCCAATCACGACCCGCAAAATGGGTCTTCAAATCCACCTCATCTAAATCGATAGTTGGTAAAGAGGAATGAATCAACTCAACCTCATCAAAGCTATTGTAACCTGGAGTTTGCTCCAAGGCCAAACGAATATGTTCATCCTTTCGGTTGGTCGTCATACTCTCCCATCCTTTCTGCATATAATAAATCAATCCCTGCTTCTTGCCAGCGTCTGACGATTTCTTGGGCAGCAGCCTCCTCAAATGCGAGGGCGATCCCACAATCTCCTCCTCCAGCGCCACTAGATTTTGCAATGGCCTCCAGTCCCTCTTCTGCCCTCTTTAATTGGGCCAATTTTTTGGTATAAATCACCTCATTGAGAGATCCAAGTAAGTCACTCGCCCGACTGATAGAAGACCAGGCCAAGTCTCGGTCTGCCTCTTGAAAGGCCACTAAGAGGTCTTGTACAGCCTGCTCCGTCCTCTCTAAGAAGACCGAATCAATAGCTGAACGAACCTGGTTAATCAAGTCTCTTGAAATAGCGGGTTCCTGGGTCCAGCCTACTAAAAAAGTATAGGACAACTGAGGGGCCAGAGGCTGGATTTCATATCTCCAATCCAGGGCTAAGATCTGGTCCAGACCCTGATCTTGTAATTGCTCAGCCAGTTCCCGTCTATCAAAAGAGCGGTAGCTAACCAAGCCTTCATAGGCAATACAAGCTAGGTCTCCCATAGAGCCATTGTCTCCACGTCGAATCAAAACCAAACAGGCCAAACGAAAGAGCAAGTCTGCTGACAGGGGAAAATCATAAAGAGCTGCCATGGCTTTGAGGGTCAACAAGACCACACTGCCACTAGAGCCAATCCCGAATTTCTTGCCCTCTCGCTCAAATTTCCCCTCAATACTTAAATCAAAGGGAGCAAGTGCCACTCCTTGTAACTGGAGGTAGGCGTTCATCAGATGCACGGTTTCTTGGATCAGGGCATAGTCCGCCTGCGGAGTCAAATCAACTGCAAAGGAAAACATGTCTGACTGAATCCTATAAGTAGATGACGGTTGGATATCTGCCTGCATGTAAATGGGAATAAACTGAATAATGGCTGTTTGTCCTGGGGTTAGGATAGAATATTCCCCAGCGATATACAGCTTCCCACCTGCTCGAACTTGTTTCTTATTCTTCATGGGATAGATCCTTGGTCTTGGAAACAATAATACGGTAGTCTTGTTCAAAAAGTGGAACCAACTCTTCCAGATCCTCTTCTAGACAGAGGACTTTTACATTCGGACCTGCATCCATGGTGAAGTAGCACCGTTTCCCTTCCTCTCGAAGAGAGCGCACGAAATCCATGGCCTCGTAGCTTTTTTCCGTCAAATAGGAGAAGGCTGGGCTAGCAGTCTTGGTTGTAGAATGCATGAGAAGAGCATTTCGTTCGGTCAATTCCCCTACTTTTTCAAAGTCATTGTCCTTTAGGTAAGTCAGCATATCTTGGTAATCCTGGGCTGACTGGCGAATCCATTCTTGGAAATTGCTAGAGGTTTCAGTGCACCGCTTCATCCCTTCCCGACTAGAAAGAATTTTTTGTTGGTCGTTTAACACCAGCATAATCATCGCCAGTTTGAGGTCCGTTTCCACCTGGTAGATCGCTCCAGTATCCTTGTCCCAAGCCGCTAGAGGACCAAAGAAAGAACGAGAAGATGATCCGGAGGCAAACTTAGCCGCTTGAGCTTGTTCTGCCTGCGTCATTCTCAGTTGGTAATAGCGATTGCAGGCTTTTACCAAGGCAGATAGACCACTAGAACTAGAAGAAAGTCCTGCAGCTGTCGGCATGTTGTTGCTGGTATCAACCCGCACAAAGCCTGTTTCCCCTTCTGGTTTAAAGCGGTCGATGACTGCTCCAATCTTGGCCTGCTCCGCTTCATTTTGGAAGACCCCATCTATGTAGAAGGCATGGGCCTTGGCCTCGGCACCCAAAGGACTGAGACGCGTCTCTGTATACATATTTTCCAATGTCAAGGAAATGGAACTAGTTGATGGCACCATGGCTTCACTGTTTTCCTTGCCCCAATACTTAATAATGGCGATATTGGCATACGATTTCACGCTTACAGGCTTTCGATCCATAACTCCTCCACTCCTTTATTTTTTAGTTCTTTTGCGATGATTTCTGCTTGTTCCTGGTCTGCAGCAAGGGCAATGATACAACCACCGAGCCCACCACCGCTCATTTTGGCTCCCAAGGCTCCACTCGCTAATGCTAGTTCCACCAGTTGATCCGCTTCTGGACAACTCACTCCCACTGCCTGCAAATGATGATGGCAGTCTGTTAAGATACGTCCCAAGGTGGGAGCATCTTTTTGAGCAAGGGCTTTTTCTGCCTGCTCGGTGAGGAGGCCGATTTCATGGAAACTAGCAAGGGCCACTGTTCCCAAGTCCTTGACTTTTTGAATGGCTTCTTTGGTATGGCCATGGATACCTGTATCTGCAATGACCAGCTTGGCACCTAAATCAACTTCTAACTCACTAAAACCGACGTTGCGAATGAATTTAATCGGCTGATCACTTAGGCAAGTCTTGGCATCCAGCCCACTTGGATTCATATGGGCAATCATTTCTGCTCGATTAACCAAGATTTCCAAGGTTTCTTGACTCAAATCCCGCTTGAAATAATCAAAGACTGCCCGAATTGCCGCGATACTGACAGCAGCCGAGGAGCCCATCCCCCGCTGAGCTGGAATCATGGAGTCAATCCGGCAAGCGATGGCTGCCTTCTCAATCCCCAAATACTCTAAGGAAGCGTAGACGGCCATCGATAAGCTGTCATTCTCAAAAAGGACCCACGGACGCTCCGCAGGTACAATCTGACAAGTGACCTGAATGTGAAGGAGGGGCAGGGCAATAGCTGGATAGCCATAAACAACCGCATGCTCACCTATTAAAATAATCTTGCTATGTGCCTGGCCGACACCTATCGATTTCGTCATACGTCTCTCAGTTATCTTCATTCTTTTCTGCTATAGATTGCTAGATACAATCTTCTCTCCTTCCATTTTAATATAAATAAAGAAAAAAAGCGATGGCTAAACCACGCTTCTTTCTCCGTCTTAGGAAGGATTTTTACTGGTCCCTTCCATTTCTGTTTTGATGAGCTCCATGAGTTGATTCCGATCTAGGATCCATTGGGCCCGCTCATCTTTTTCATAGGTCCGATTGGATAAGAAAACAGCTGCCAACTGGAGCTTACGATTATAGAGAAGGAAGGTTCCTGTATAACCTGTATGGTCCAACCAGTCTCCTTCCAGATTCCAGGCCAGAGAGCGCGTCTTTCCTTCTTCTAAAGCATAGTTCTGGGAAAGGATTTCTGCAAAAGGATCCTGTAAATAATGCTCCAGGAAAATTTCCATATCTCTAATGGTCGAAAACAGACCTGCACTTCCGGCATGGACTCCCAGTACACGCGCTTTCGGATCATGGACGACGCCAGCTGGAACGCCACGAAGGGTTGGCACCGCTTGAGAAACCGGACCAAAAGTAGTCTCCTTCATTTGCCAAGGTGTAAAAACTTGCTCCTGAAAAATCTGGGCCAAATCCTGACCAAACCACTTCTCCAGAAGAAAGCCCAATAAAAGAAAATTGACATCTGTATAGTGGAACTGGCGATTGTCCTTGAGCTTCAAACGGTGCAGGGCTTCTTTTAAGCCCTCAGCATCCAAGTCATCTCGTCCGGGGATGAAAGGATCCAAACCAGAAGTATGGGTCAAGAGCTGACGGATGGTCACCTCTGCCTGCTCCATATCCGGATAGTAGGAAGCTAAGGGACGATCGATATCGATTTTCCCTTGTTGGACCAGAAAAGCAAGAACCGTTCCAACTCCGACGACCTTACTCACACTGGCCAAATCATAGGTCAAGCCGGCAATAACTGGCTCTTGCTTGGCTGGATCAGCCAGTCCCAAGTAATACTCCTGCCAGCTTCCCTTCTGATAGAGAGCAAGAGAGGCACCTGGGTAGATGCCTGCTCCTATTTGCTCTTGAATTTTTTGGATGATTTTTTCCATTTTTCTTCACTCATTTCAATCAGCCAAAGACTTGCTTAGGCTTCGAACCACCATTCAATCTTGCTTGGATCCTCAACCAAGACAAATTGTTGCCTTTTTGGTACAAAAGTTACCTGATCTCCAAAGCAGGAGGCTAGTTCACTTGCTACAAATGGCTCTAAAATGACCTTGACCTGACAAAGGTCCCAAGTCTGTCCATTTGCTAGTGTAAGGTCCGGACCATCTGATGCTTCTAACTCTAAATAATCTTCTAAGCCAGGTAGTTGTTGATAGAAAGCTGTAGAAGTCTCTACATTAGGTACTCGAAGCACCATCTTTTCTACGAAAAACTCCGTCAAGGTT
>NZ_JBKQBL010000001.1:359339-366735 GCF_046824975.1 Streptococcus intestinihominis
GTAAACTCTTCATTCGCTTGAAAATCTGGAACTTCCTCAATTTCAGTTAAACTGCCCACTTGCTCTTCCGCATGGAGCAAGATACGATCTCCTTCTGGCGAAAGGGCTTCAAAGGCATAGCCATTTTTTCCTTTAAAGAGGCGATCAACTTGATGTCCACGAGCCAGAAGCCACTCAATTTCTTGTGGGTTGGTCACGCGAATCTTTAAGCAAGCCAGGCGTTTTGGGCCCTCCACCTTGCGGGTTCTCATACTAGGGGATTCCTCTAAATAGAGGCGGTCTGTCTTCGATTGATCTCCAAGGGATAATAAAGCCCCATCTTCCAACAGGGTTTTCATTCCTAAGACCTTTTCAAAAAATTCTTGATTGACATTTCGATTGTTTGTTTTTAATACGGGTGAAATACTACTAATCTTATTTATGCACATAATTCCTCCAAGTCTTTTATATTTTAAAAGATTTTCTTTTTTTTTACAAGAAATCTTGTGCAAAAAAGACAGATTTCTCAAAATTTTGAATCTGTCTTTCTTTACTTAATATACTGTTCGTGTATGGACCCGCCCGTTTGGAGCTTCAAATTCGTATTCTAAGTAATCCTGATAGGTCCCTGGTGCAATCACTCCACGCACATCTAATACAGCCGTTCCCGCCTGTCCCACAATGGAATCTGCTAACAGGCAGCAATTCGTAGACAGAACAAAGTAAGATTTAAAACGCGAAGAAGTAAATTTATATAGCTCAGCCCCTAAATCATATTTCAATTTGTAAGCGTAGGTCGGCTGACCGTCTTCCAGTAACCTACTAGGTGGATCCCAAGGTTCTAACAACTGATCAATTTCAGCTAGACGCTTCTCTACTGCCTGATTCTCTTCTTCGGTAAGGGATAGGCTGTAGCCAAACAGCGTCTTTTGACTCTCTTTTTTACATAGTTCGATGTATGGTTCCTTATCCACTTTAAACAGTACGCCATCCCCAATCGTCCCAAATAGACGCTCTGAAAAGGGATCGTAACTTCCGTAAGAAATGACCTTCCCCTGATAACAAATATCTACATGCCCAATCGCTCCAAATAAGTTGCTGTCAGAAGTATGAACCAAAATTTCTAATTCCCTTGCCTCTTCTTCTTTTTTCACCAATCGATAAGGGCCTGTGTGTCCCGCCGAGCTCCCTTTTTGAAGAAACTGGTTAAACCGTTTTAACTCCTTAGCAGGGATAAAGGCTGCAAAGATAACCGGTAGGCTAATACGAAAGCGACGTTTTAACTCTTGGCCTTGTTGGTCTTTGTCAAATAAAATACCATCTCGAATATTAGAAATCCCCAACAAGACCAGATAAGCCCCCAAGAGGATAAATTGGAAGTGCCCATCTGAACCAGGTTCCAAGACAGTTGCTAGACCAATCCCACCGTTTAAAAGCGCATCCCATAAATAGAGCCAGCCTCCTTTTACCCGATTGGCCTTATAAAGCCAAAATGTGATCCCATAGACAATGGCACTCCCCAACTGATATGCCCCTAAACAAATCACAACTAAGTTTACGGGCAGACTACTCAGTCGATTCAACCAGATCAACGCAAGTGAAAGAAAAATAAACCAAATAGAGTGGCTATAGGAAATAGACTTGCTACGTAACAAAAAGCGAAGAAGAAAGCTTCCTAGTCCATCAACTAAAAAGTAAATGGCTAATAGATCCAAGGAAAATTTTGTGAAACCAACACCGTTTCGAAAAATGAGGATCCCAAAAATGACGGCAAGAACCCCAAACAATAAAGTCCGTCTTCTTGCAACTTCTTCAACAGATAATTTTCTCACCATGACACCCTCCTTCAGAGATCAAAGGTCTTTAGACAAATACTATTTTATCACGTATAATATAAGAAGTAAAGAAACAGTGAAGCTGATAAAAGGAGCATCCTATGAAATTCAATCAATATAGCTATCTACCAGTCGACCAAGCAGACATTCTAAAGGAACTGAAAGAAATCGGGTTTGACCTTCCCCTTCATCTTACAGAGAAAGAACTGTTTGAATGGTTTGTTCGCAAGGTTTATTTCACCTACAAAAATACAGATTATCCTCTCTCTAACCTAGTGGCGGATGCTGAAACAGATCTCCTGAGCTATTTCCAATCTGACCGCGAATGGTCTCCAAATATTTTCTACACAGTGGCCCTCCAATTGCTCGGTTTCCGCTATTTTATTGACTTTGAAAATACGGACAGCTTCTTAAAAGAAGTCCAAATTCCGATTGAGTATGGAAACTTGGTTGAGAACCTCTATCACCTCCTCAATACTCGAACAGTCAAAGGGAATTTACTAATTGAGCAGTTGGTCAGCGATGGCTTGATCCCCGAGGACAATCGCTACCACTTTTTCAACGGAAAAAGTCTAGCTACCTTTAACTGCCATGATGTAATCCGTGAAGTGGTCTATGTGGAGAGTCGAGTTGATAGCGACCAGGATGGTCTTCCAGATTTGGTCAAGGTCAATATTATTCGCCCACGCTATGAAGGAAAAATCCCAGCCGTCATGACTGCCAGCCCTTATCACCAAGGAACCAATGACAAGGCTAGCGACAAGGCTCTCTATAATATGAATGTGGACCTCGAGGTCAAAGAACCTCATACCATCCAAGTAGAAGAACCTCAATTAGAATTGGTGGATCCTGTCGGTTCAGCTCAACTAGTCTCTGAGGCTGAAGAAACCCTCACTCATATCAACTCCAGTTATACCCTCAATGACTACCTTCTCGCTCGTGGTTTTGCCAATCTCTACGTCTCCGGTTTAGGGACCAAGGACTCTCAAGGCTTGATGACCAATGGAGATTACCGTCAAATCGAGGCCTATAAAAATGTTATCGACTGGCTCAACGGTCGTTGCCGGGCCTTTACAGACCACAGTCGCCAACGCCAAGTCAAGGCCGATTGGTCTAACGGCAAAGTTGCTACGACGGGCTTGTCCTACCTAGGGACCATGTCCAATGGACTGGCTACCACCGGTGTCGATGGCCTAGAAGTTATCATCGCAGAAGCCGGTATCTCTTCTTGGTACAACTACTATCGGGAAAACGGACTCGTGACGAGTCCTGGCGGCTATCCTGGAGAGGATTTTGATTCGCTTGCTGAGTTGACTTATTCACGTGCCCTTCGGGCTGGAGACTATCTCCGCCACCATGCAGCCCATGTCGCTGATTTGGAAGAGGTTAAGAAGCAATTGGATCGCAAAACAGGGGACTACAACCAATTCTGGCATGACCGCAACTATCTCCTTCAGGCAGACAAAGTCAAGGCAGAGGTCGTCTTCACCCATGGTTCCCAAGACTGGAATGTCAAGCCCCTCCATGTATACCAAATGTTCCAAGCCCTTCCAGCCAACATCAAGAAACACCTCTTCTATCACAATGGAGCCCATGTCTATCTCAACAACTGGCAGTCCATTGACTTCCGTGAGAGTATGAATGCCCTCCTCTCTAAAAAATTACTGGGCTATGATTCAAGCTATGAATTGCCAACCGTCATCTGGCAGGACAATACAGGGGAACAAAGTTGGACTTCCTTGGAAGACTTTGGCAATCAAACAGCCCAGCGGACCTTCCCACTGGGAGATGGTGAGAGAGTCATCCAAAACCGCTATGCGACAGAAGATTATGAGCGCTATGGCAAAGCCTATCCAACCTTCCTAACTGATCTTTACCAAGATAAGGCCCAACAGGTGACCATCGATCTTCCGATCGCAGAAGACTTACACCTCAACGGAAAAGCTCGCCTTCACCTGCGGCTCCAATCTAGCACAAACAAAGGCTTGCTCTCAGCCCAACTCATGGAGCTAGGAAGCAAGAAATATCTCCAACCCTATCCAGCTGTCCTATCCGTCCGCACCCTTGATAACGGTCGCTACCATATGCTAGACAATTTGACCGAGTTGCCATTTAAGGAAGCCGGTCAACGGGTGATTACAAAGGGCTATCTCAACCTTCAAAACCGTCATGATCTCTTACAAGTCGAACCTGTAACCCCAGGGGAATGGATGGAATTCGACTTTGAACTCCAACCAACCATCTACAAGCTGGAAAAAGGGACTACTCTTCGTCTTGTCCTTTATACAACCGACTTCGAGATCACTGTCCGCGACCAAACGGACTACCAACTCACCATTGATCTGGCTAACTCCAGATTAACCCTTCCTAAGATGGATTAAGGAATTTCATGCTTTTTCCTTGTCGTCCCTTCCCTTGCTTGATTTGACAGCCTTGCCTACTTATGATAATATCTAAGAGAGTATTTCATAGAAAAAGAGTTTAGAGGATATTATGGCTATCGAAAAAACAGTCAGCGAAATTGCTGAAATTCTAGGAGTTAGTCGCCAAGCGGTCAACAACCGTGTTAAGGCCCTAGATCCTGAAGATACAGAAAAAAATGATAAGGGAGTTACCGTCGTAACCCGTAGTGGCTTGATCAAGCTAGAAGAAATCTACAAAAAGACCATCTTTGAAGACGAGCCTGTCAGTGATGATGTGAAACAGCGTGAATTGATGGAAATTTTGGTAGATGAAAAAAATGCCGAAATCGTCCGTCTCTACGAACAACTAAAAGCAAAAGACGACCAGCTAAAATCCAAAGATGAGCAATTAGCTAAAAAGGATGAGCAGTTGCGTGTCAAAGATGTTCAGATTGCTGAAAAAGACAAACAGCTCGACCAACAACAACAGCTAACCCTTCAGGCTATGAATGACCGTGAAACATTGAAATTAGAATTAGATCAAGCCAATGAAAAGGTTCAAGAACAAGAGAGTAAAGGCTTCTGGAGACGCGTCTTTGGTCGCTAAAAACTGACTTCGGTCAGTTTTTTCTATGCCTTTGCCTCCCCTCAATAATTAGAAAATCCAAAAACACCCAATAGATGAAGGAGTTCCCTTGAAAGAATTAAGCCACTATGTCTCCTTTGATTTAGAATTTAATCAATTTGAAGGAAAGTACCACATTATCCAAGTTTCTGCTGTCCGCTTTGCAGATGGCCAAGAAGTTGCCCACTATGATTCCTATGCCTATACGGATAAACCACTAAAGAGCTTTATCAATGGCCTCACCGGGATCACATCTGATAAAATCCTCCAAGCTCCCCCACTCGAGCAAGTCCTAGCGGAGTTCCGAGATTTTGTTGCAGATAGTCCCCTCATTGGATACAATGCCATCAAGAGTGACCTCCCTATCCTAGCGGAAAATGGGCTAGAGTTCACAGACCAATATGCTGTTGATGTCTTTGAAGAAGCTTCTAAACGCCGCCCTTCTGACCTCCATGGGATTAAAAACTTGCAGCTCCATACAGTTGCTCAGTTTTTAGGAGTAGCTGGAAAATCGCATGATAGTCTAGAAGATGCCCGGATGACTGCTCTTGTTTATGAAGCCTTTCTCGAATCAGACCGGGCCCGGCAACTCCTAACCGAACAAGAATCCTTTTCTACCTCTCCTTTTGGTGGATTGGACCTCTCCAATTTTTTTAACGACTAAAAAAACCTCTATCATCGATAGAGGTTTTCTCTGTATGCTTAGAATGGTAATTTACCAGCAAAAGCTCCCAATTTTTTCTTGGTTGCCGCATCAATCTCTTCGATTGCCGCATTGATAGCTTGAACGGTCATATCAGAAAGAGTTTCTGTATCTTCTGGGTCTACTACTGCCGGGTTAAATTCGATGGATACCACCTTTTTATCACCTGTCAAGGTAGCGACGACCAAGTCCTGAGCAGACTTGCCAACAAATTGAGAAGCCGCCAATTCTGCCTGACTTTGTTCCATTTGTTTCTGAAGCTTTTGTGCTTGCTTCATCATATTTTGCATATTCATCATAAGATTTTCGAGATTCCTTTCGTATCAAGGGGTTAGGCCCTCTTGTTTAGTTTTTACTGCCCACTTCTGCCCATTTTCTAGCTAGATGGGAACTTCCCTTCTATTATAGCATGTTTTCCCCGTCCGACAAAGCTGATTTTTTATTTAAAGAGCGTCGTCACAATGAGTTGGACGTTTAAAAGAGTCAGAAGAGTAGCTACTCCATAAGCTAAATAAGTATTCCATTTTGCATTGACAAATTCTCCCATAATTTTTTTATTGGAGGTAAAGTAAACCAAGGGAAAAATTGAAAATGGTAGAGCCAGAGACAAGAAGACTTGAGAATAGACCAACAAATCATCTAGAACACTTTCCTGGTCTCCAAAGAGAAAGGCGACAATCAGGACAGGAGTGAGGGCCAACATCCGTGTAAAGAGGCGGACAAGCCATTGAGGAAGGCGGAATTTAAGAAAACCTTCCATGACAATTTGACCTGTTAGAGTTCCTGTAATTGTTGAATTCTGACCACTTGCTAACAAAGCAACAGCAAACAAGGTGGACAGAAAAGGACTTGCAATAGCTCCTGCAATGGCATTGTTTTGCAAGGCATCATACATACTAGAGAAGGCTCCAATTTCTTCTGCGTGTCCAAAAAAGAGGGCCGCTCCGAGAATCAGCAAGAGTGAGTTGACAACAAAAGCCAGGGTCAATTCAATATTAGAGTCCCAGGTCATGAAACGCACAGCCCGACGAACATCTGCAGGATCCTCATAATCAACCTTGCGTGTCTGTGAAATGGAGGAATGCAAATAGAGATTATGGGGCATGACGGTTGCACCAATAATCCCCAAGGCCAGCGTCAAGGCTTGTGATCCCTTGGGAAGACCGATGCCTACGATTTCCTTCTGAGGAAGAAAGCCAGCAAAAATGCCACCTATATCTGGTTTTGATAGGACCACAAGGTAGATAAAAATCCCCAGAATGGTCAAAATCAAGGTGGAGACAATAGCCTCAATCTTACGAAAACCTAAGTGCATAAGTCCAAGGAGGAGGAAGACATCCAGGATGGTGACCAAAATAGAAAAGAGCAAGGGCCATCCGAATAGCAAATGGAGTGCAATCCCTGAACCAATGACTTCTGCTAAATCTGTCGCCATCAAGGCTAATTCAATCACTATCCAGAGAATATAGCGGAGCCACTTGGGCAAATGCGTCGCTGTTGTTTGGGCCAAATCTTTCCGATGGACAATCCCTAGTTTCCCAGCCATCTGTTGCAATTGCATGGCAATCAAGGAAGACAAGAGAACCACCGACAAGAGCAAGTAACGATAGTGAGCCCCTCCAACAACGCTGGTGATCCAGTTCCCAGGATCCATGTAGCCCACTGCTACTAGGCTCCCCGGACCTGAAAACAATAATAAGGTCCTCCAAAAAGAAGTTCCCTTGGGAACCTTGACAGATTGATTGATTTCTTGGAGCGATTTCCGCTCTAACTGTTCTAAACTCATGATACCCTTCTTTCCATGACGTCACTTCCCCTTGATTATAGCACAAATGAAAGATTTCGGTAAATT
>NZ_JBKQBL010000001.1:366776-367245 GCF_046824975.1 Streptococcus intestinihominis
TTCTTTGCATTTTCAAAATAAGATACCCTTCTTCGTCCCCACTTCCCCATTTTCTTCGTATTCCTTTAGTAACTTTTTCTCCTTTTCTCCTCCAAAATGAACCAAATAGCTTCAAAAATGAACCAAATAGATTTTTCCCCCTATCTGACTTCAAAAGCTTGTATACTATTCGTAACTGAAAGATAGCTCAGTTATTTACTCAATAGCAAAGGAAAGAAACTATGATCTATGTCATTGAATACAATTATCCCTCTAAGATGTTGGTCGAACATATTAACAACTATCTAGAGAAAAAACGGGTTCGTAATCTACCAGTCAAGCTGGTCTATAATGGAAATATCTCCTATATCGACTATGACTTGAAAAACATCTACTTCTTCTCCTGTCAAGGAAATTCTGGAATCAACGCCTACAAAGAGCTCGAACGCATCCGAAGAAATGATCCCTTCGGACGCATCATTGTCCACTC
>NZ_JBKQBL010000001.1:367281-375738 GCF_046824975.1 Streptococcus intestinihominis
TAACAAGGTGGACGGACGTAGACTTATGGACCATAAGCTACAAGTCTATGGTTTGATGGAACTAAGCCTTAGTGACTACGGAAAGCCAGACCTCTACTATCAAGAGCTCGACTTCTTGCTCGGCGATCTCTACGAAGAGCTCTGGGAAATGGCGGCAGAAGCCAAATACGCTGCTGGGAAGAAAACCAATCAGCTCTTCCCACGCTGGGGTCCTGAAATCGGCATTTACCCACCTAAGCGTTATTCCATCCACCTCCGTCAAAATCCAGACGAAGACAATTAACTCATAAAAAGTGGAGCCTGGGGACAGGGTCCATTTTTTATGTTACAATGAACTGGAAATAAAACGAGACGAGAAAAAGGAGACCTTATGAACCACTACGATACCATTGTCATCGGAGGAGGCCCTGCTGGTATGATGGCCACCATCTCCAGCGCCTTCTACGGGCAAGCAACCCTCCTCTTGGAAAAAAACCGCAAACTAGGGAAAAAACTAGCTGGGACTGGTGGAGGCCGGTGCAATGTGACCAACAATGGAAGCCTGGACGATCTCCTAGCAGGCATTCCAGGAAACGGACGTTTCCTTTACAGTGTCTTTTCTCAATTTGACAACCATGATATCATCCGCTTCTTCACAGAAAACGGGGTCAAACTCAAGGTCGAAGACCATGGTCGTGTCTTTCCAGCTTCAGATCGTTCCCAAACGATTATTCAAGCTCTGACAGATAAGATTGCCGAACTTGGCGGTCAAGTCCGCTGCCAGGTAGAGGTAACCTCTGTGAAGAAAATCAATGGACAATTCGTCATCAAATCCAAAGATGAGACCTGGACTGCAGACCGCTTGATTGTGACAACTGGTGGAAAGTCCTACCCTTCGACGGGTTCTACCGGCTTTGGCCACGATATCGCTCGTCACTTTAAGCACACTATCATGGAACTAGAAGCTGCTGAAAGTCCCCTCCTGACAGATTTCCCCCACAAGGCCCTTCAAGGGATTTCCTTAGACGATGTGACCCTCCACTATGGCAAACACCACATTACCCACGACCTCCTCTTTACCCACTTTGGCCTATCTGGCCCGGCCGCCCTTCGCATGTCAAGCTTTGTCAAAGGAGGAGAGATCCTAACACTAGACAGTCTCCCTCACTATTCTAAGGAAGAACTCTCAGCAATCCTAGAGGAAAATCGTGAGAAGTCCTTAAAGAATGTTCTGAAGGCCTATCTGCCAGAACGACTGGCGGAATTCTTTGCCCAGGATCTTCCGGAAAAGGTGAAACAACTCTCCCCAAAAGAGGTGGATGCTGTACTAACTAAGGTCAAGGAACTTCCTATTCCTGTAACAGGGAAGATGTCCTTGGCCAAATCCTTTGTGACTAAGGGAGGTGTCAGCCTCAAGGAAATTAATCCCAAGACCTTAGAAAGTAAGTTGGTCCCTGGTCTTCATTTTGCTGGGGAGGTCCTGGATATCAATGCCCATACAGGAGGATTTAACATTACTTCTGCCCTCTGTACTGGTTGGGTGGCCGGAAGTCTCCACTATTGACAGCTTTTTCAAAAGATGTTAGGATTATTTTTAGAACAAATCCAGCAACAAACATAAGAGTCGTCTTCTTAGAGATGTCACTTTGCGTTTTTATGGCTATTTAGTTCGTACTAAATAGCCTTTTTCTTTTGTCTATGAAAGAGCCTTTGCTGGCCTTTGCTTTCTTCCTATATTTGAATTAGAAATGGAGAATCCATATGGAAAAATCTCAATGGGGTTCCAAAATTGGCTTTATCCTAGCCTCTGCAGGTTCTGCAATTGGGCTTGGGGCTGTTTGGAAGTTCCCCTATATGACCGCCGCTAACGGGGGCGGAAGTTTCCTTCTTGTTTTTTTGATAGCAACTCTACTTATCGGTTTCCCACTCTTACTAGCTGAATTTACTCTAGGACGTGCAGCTGGTGTTTCTGCTATTAAGACCTTTGGAAAGCTCGGTGGTCGTCGCCTTTATGATGGGATTGGTTGGATCGGTGCCTTTGCCCTGTTCATCCTCCTCTCCTTCTATAGTGTTATCGGTGGCTGGATCCTGATTTATCTAGGAGTCGCCTTGGGAGAGTTATTCCAACTTCTCTCAGTTAGTGACTATACCCAGCTCTTTGGAGAGATTATTTCAAATCCCTGGTTGGCTCTTGGAGCCCAGGCCATCTTCATCCTCCTCAATGTCTTGATTGTGTCCAAGGGGGTCGAGCAAGGGATTGAAAAGGCCTCAAAATTCATGATGCCACTTCTCTTCATTATCTTCTTAGTCATGATTGGTCGTTCCTTGACCTTACCTGGCGCTTGGGAGGGAGTCAGCTATTTCCTCAAGCCAGACTTCTCCAAGATGACTAGCCAAGGTCTGCTCTATGCTTTGGGCCAATCGTTTTTCGCCCTCTCCCTAGGGGTGACGGCCATGTTGACCTATGCTTCCTATTTGGACAAGGACACTGACCTGGTCCAATCCGGGATTTCCGTCGTCTTCATGAATATCGCCGTTTCCATCATGGCGGGCTTGGCGATCTTCCCAGCTATGTCAGCCTTTCAAATCCCTTCTACTAGTGGACCGGGACTCCTCTTTGTAGTCCTTCCACAAGTCTTTGATAAGATGCCTTTTGGAACTCTCTTCTACCTGCTTTTCCTTCTTCTCTTCCTCTTTGCGACTATTACCTCATCCGTCGTCATGTTAGAGATTAATGTCGGGAACGTCACCAACCAAAACAACAAAAAGCGGGCTAAATGGAGCCAAATCATTGGTCTTCTGACCTTTGTATTTGGGATCCCATCTGCCCTTTCCTATGGAGTACTATCCAAGTGGACCCTCTTTGGAAAATCCTTCTTTGATTGCATGGACTTTTTGGTTTCCAACCTCCTCATGCCTTTTGGAGCTCTCTGCCTCTCCCTATTTACAGGCTATATCTTTGATCAAGTCCTAGCCCAAGAAGAACTAAAGGTGGGAGAAGAGAAAACCAAGCACTTCTTCTTCAAGCTCTGGGTTTTCTTGCTTCGCTTTGTGATCCCAATCGTCATCCTCATTGTCTTTATTACACAATTTATCTAAAACAAAATCCACGACTCCTTAGGGATTCGTGGATTTTTCTTTATTTTGTAAGGGAAACACGGAAATCATTGTATTTGTTATAATCAAAGTCTTCATTAAGCCCTGTTACAAATACAATCGGTGTATAATGGCCCTCTTCTAAGATGAAGCCGGGTTTTACCTTCATATTGGCTCCCCCAAGTCCAGCAATCCCTGGAAGAAGGGCATCAAAAGCGCCAGGTTCGTCTGTTTCCCAGTAATAGACATTACCAGATGCTTGAACTGCCTTGGCTTTCGTTGTTGCAGTACGAACAGGATTCAAATCAGCTTGATAAAAGTTCGCTGTTGTAGTGACCGTACCGTCTGCAGCCACGGTCATTTGAACATCTTTGGCAATTTCGGTTGTTCCTGTCCAAGTCCCTACCAGCTCTTCTGGCACCATTTGAGACGAATCTGTGGCCTTATCAGTGCTTGCTGCACCAGATCCTGCAGCGGTTTGACCTGAGTTTCCTGCATCTTGAGAAGCAGCTTGTGCCCCTTCTTGCGAATCCGTTTCAGTAGATTTTGTCTCTTTCTTACCAGAAGCTGCCTTTGTTTTTTTCTGACTAGACTTCACCGTCGTTTGTGCTTCTTTGGCAGAAGATTTGTTCTCTTCTTTTTTTGAACCACAGGCTACGAGTAGGCTTGCAGAAGTTAATCCTAAAAGTGCTAAACTTGTCCATTTTTTCATCATGATGATCCCTCACTTCATTTGATAAAAACTATTATATTACAATATTACTCAATGTCAAGTATTTTTGAAATATTTTTGTAATATTTGTAACAAACAGTAATCTATCTAAAAATTCAGGGGATTCAGGCGACAAGCAAACGTGAGAGGGCAACCAAGACAATCCCGAATAGAACCGTACCCATTAGATTTTTGTAGCGAAAGGCTACTATCATGGTCGGAATGGTTGCGACCAGATCCACCCACCGGACCTGAGGAAGCTGGCCTACTTTCCCCTCTACCAGACTGGAAAGGATCAAGGCAAAAATAATAGCAATGGGGAGGTATTTTAGAAAACGCAGAACTGGATCTGGCAGCCCCCGGTATTTGACCAAAACGAAGGGCAAAATGCGCGGAATCCAGGTGACCACTGCGGACGTCAAAATAACTAAGAAAATCCAACTATTCACGCGCATCGCACATCACCCCCACGAAACAGCCTGTTAAAGTAGCCACTAAAACGGCCAAGGATTGGGTCAAAAAGAAGGTCAAGAGGAAAAAGCTAAAGGCCACAGCACCTAAAACAAGGAGCAAGGTAGCCATCTTCTCCGTCAAACGCATACCTTGAAACTGACCTGCAAAAATCCCAATAAACATAGCAACTAAGGCGAAGTCCAGGCCGAAGGCACTAGGATTGGGCAAGAGAGACCCCAGGGCTGTCCCCAAAATGGTTGAGGAGCCCCAGGCCAGATAACCGACCACATTATTGCCATGCATCCAGGGAACAGTGATCCGGTCACTTTTCAATTTTTCACTCAAATAAACCCCGTAACTTTCATCTGTCAACAAACTACCAATTCCAATATTATGGACCAGGCTAGCCTCCTTAAAATCAGGGGAGGTATGCAGACTCATGAGCATATTACGCAAATTGATGAAAAAGACGGTTAAGGCAATATTCATGAGGGACGAATGAACCGCAATCAAAGAGATCATCGCAAACTGAGAAGCCCCTGCGTAAACCAAGAGACTCATCAAGCCCATTTCTAAAGGGGAGAGATAGGGAGACGCCACCACACCACAGGCCAAGCCAATACTGATATAACCCAAGGCTGTCGGAAGGGCATCCCTGACCCCCTGCTGAAAATTCTTTTCCACTCTTTCTTCCTTTCTTTTTTGATGCTCTCTATTATAACAAAAAAGGGACGGGAATCGTCCTCCCGTCGTTTATGTTCGTTTTTTAACTAATCTAAGTTCTCTTCTATCGGATCAAAAGCAAGGCTAGGCTTAGCATTGAGGTCTAATCTAGCAAAATTTCCCTTATTCCATTCGCTGACACTGGCATAGGCAATCATCCCCGCATTGTCCCCGCAGAGGCGTAGAGGAGGAATGATGACCTTAACATCTGTGATCTCAGAAGCCAGGCGTTCACGTAATCCTTGGTTGGCCGCGACTCCTCCCGCCACCACCAGGGTCTTAACAGGGTATCTTTCTAGGGCTTTTTTAGTCTTGGCCATCAAGATATCCATCACCGCTGCTTGGAAGGAAGCCGATAGGTCTTCCTTGGACAGGCTCTCGCCTTTTTGCTCGGCATTGTGGTGGAGATTGATAAAGGCTGATTTGAGCCCTGAGAATGAGAACTCCAGATTGTCTTCCTTGATCATGGCACGTGGGAAATCGTAGATATCCTGACCCTTATGTGCCAACTCGTCAATCTCACGACCGGCTGGATAGGTCAAGCCCATTACGCGGCCGACCTTATCATAGGCCTCACCCACTGCATCATCACGTGTTTCCCCAACGATCTTATAATCACCCGCCTCCGAGACATAGACCAACTCAGTGTGTCCTCCGCTGACCAGCAAGGCCAAGAGCGGAAATTCTAAAACCTCAACGCTTTGAGCGGCCATCAAGTGCCCTGCCATATGATTGACAGGAATCAAAGGAATCCCATGGGCCCAAGCAAAGGCCTTGGCTGCAGCAAGACCGACCAAAAGAGCTCCAACCAGACCTGGTCCGTAAGTTACCGCAACCGCTGTGACTTCTTCTTCTGTAATTCCCGCTTCTTCTAGCGCTTCCTCAATACAGGCCGTAATGACTTCGACATGGTGCCGACTGGCAACTTCTGGAACCACTCCCCCGAAGCGTTTATGGCTTTCAATTTGGCTGGCAATAACATTGGACAAGAGTTCTGTGTCATTCTTTAAAACGGCAACACTGGTCTCATCACAAGATGTTTCAAATGCCAAAATATATCTATCCTTCATTTGCTTCCCTTTTCATCATAATGGCGTCTTCGGTAGGTGCATGATAATACCCTTTCCGGCAACCAATTTCTTTAAATCCTTGTTTCTGATAGAGAGTCCGAGCCGGAGTGTTTCCTTCTCTCACCTCTAAAAAGACCTCTTTCTCCTGAGGAACAGTTTCTAGTAGATGACGAGCAATCCCGCGCCCTTGCCACTCTTTTCGAACAGCAATTTGGACGACCTCTAGCTCATAGAGAGTTTCTTGCATGGCCAAGAAGCCGACCAATGCTTCCCCACTATAGGCCAAGGCATACCAATTTTGAGCTTGACCGATATCCGCTAGGACTTGCTCCAAGGTCCAAGGACTTTGTCCATAGACATTGTCTAAGATTTCTACCAACTGAGGGGCTAAATCGAATCGCCCCACCTCCTTCTCGATTCGGATCATAGGCGTTTGATGTAGGACTGACCGGACTCTTGATGGTCCTTGAGCCAGTTTTCTTCAGCTTCTACCCGCTTGAGGTAGTTGGGCACAAAGCCATGAACGGAGACAGCTTCTTTTGTAAGTCCTAGTCGACCAATCCGTACCGCATCCGGTAGGGTTTCTACCATCTGAGCATTTGGCAAGGCTTCTTGTATCTGCTCACGAAAGGCCTCCACTTCCCCAAGGAAGGTTACCTTTTCAGCTCCCTTTACTCTTTCTAATACGGCTTCAAAAGAAAGGTGAGCCTCCGGGTAGACCAGCTGATCCTCTTGGTAAAAGCCCGCATAGACATGGTTGCGCCGCGCATCCATGACTGGAATGGCCAGACCTTCTATCTCTTCTGGTACCAAGGCTAGTAAGCTCGACACCCCTACTAAGTCAATCTTTAGCGTTTGAGCTAGGGTTTTAGCCGTTGCTACCGCGATCCGTAAGCCAGTATAAGATCCAGGCCCTTCTGCTACTACGATACGGTCTAAATCCGTCGGTTTCCAATCAATGCTGGCCATCAAAAATTCAATGGTAGGCATCAAGGTAATGCTGGGGTTTTTCTTGATCGTCAGTGTCAACTCTGCTAATCGGTTTTCTTCCTCCAAAAGGGCAACGGATAGGGCCTTACTGGAGGTGTCAAATGCTAATACTTTCATGTTTTCTCCTCGTTGTCTGCTTCATATTATACTACAAATAGACGCCAAACGGTAGAGGAAGCACCCCCAGACTGTGAAATCACCTGCTCTCTATCCCTTCTAAAAAAGCGCTTCCTTCTGCTCTCAGAACCCGCTTGCATCTTTTCCTTCGAGCCTATTTATGGTATAATGAATAATAATTGTATCGAATCAGGACAAAAGAAAGCAAGAATAGGTGTCTCAGCTAGCTACTAGCTGTTTCTTTTCTGCTACAGTCCGAACAAGTGAAAGGAACCGAAACGAAATGATTTACAAAGTTTTCTACCAAGAAACAAAAGAACGCAACCCTCGTCGTGAAACGACTCATGCCCTCTATCTCGATATTGATGCGAAGAATGAGTTAGAAGGACGCATTGAAGCTCGTCGCCTTGTTGAAGAAAATACATCTTACAACATCGAATTTATCACTCTCTTGTCAGACCAACACCTAGAATATGAAAAAGAGTCTGGCGCATTTGAAATTACGGAGTTCTAATCCATGGCATATACCTTAAAACCTGAAGAAGTTGGTGTTTTCGCCATTGGAGGTCTCGGGGAAATCGGTAAAAATACCTATGGGATTGAATACCAAGACGAAATCATCATTGTAGATGCTGGGATCAAGTTCCCTGAAGATGATTTGTTAGGGATCGATTACGTGATTCCAGACTATTCCTATATCGTTGAAAATATCGACCGTGTCAAAGGTGTCTTGATTACTCACGGACACGAAGACCATATCGGAGGAATTCCCTTCCTCTTGAAGCAAGCCAATGTGCCAATCTATGCTGGACCTTTGGCCCTAGCCCTTATTCGTGGAAAATTAGAAGAGCATGGTCTCCTTCGTGGTGCCAAACTCTATGAAATCAACCAAAATACGGTGCTGACCTTTAAGCATATTAAAGCGACCTTCTTCCGGACGACCCACTCCATTCCAGAACCTTTGGGAATCGTTCTTCATACGCCTCAAGGAAAAATCGTCTGCACAGGAGACTTTAAATTTGACTTCACACCTGTTGGTGAGCCGGCCGACCTTCACCGGATGGCTGCACTAGGAGAGGAAGGCGTCCTCTGTCTGCTTTCTGACTCAACCAACGCGGAAGTCCCAACCTTTACCAACTCTGAAAAAGTCGTTGGCCAATCCATTATGAAGATTATTGAAGGCATTCATGGACGCATCATCTTTGCTTCCTTTGCATCCAACATCTTCCGTCTCCAACAGGCTGCAGATGCCGCTGTTAAAACTGGCCGCAAGATTGTTGTCTTTGGACGCTCGATGGAAAAAGCCATTGTCAACGG
>NZ_JBKQBL010000001.1:375774-376169 GCF_046824975.1 Streptococcus intestinihominis
AATTGAGCTTGGCTATATCAAGGTACCACCTGGAACGATTATTGAACCAAGTGAAATCAAAGACTACCCGGCAAACGAAATCCTCATTATGTGTACAGGTAGCCAAGGGGAGCCTATGGCGGCACTGTCTCGTATCGCTAATGGAACCCACCGCCAGGTGCAATTGCAACCGGGTGATACCGTTATCTTCTCATCTAGTCCAATTCCTGGGAATACAACTAGTGTGAATAAATTGATCAATATCATCTCGGAAGCAGGAGTCGATGTCATCCACGGTAAGATTAACAACATCCATACCTCTGGACACGGTGGCCAACAAGAACAAAAGCTCATGTTACGCTTGATCAAACCCAAATACTTCATGCCTGTCCACGGTGAGTACCGCATGCAGAAGA
>NZ_JBKQBL010000001.1:376219-376925 GCF_046824975.1 Streptococcus intestinihominis
TTCACGCTGGACTTGCGCGTGATTGTGGAGTAGAGAAAGATAACATCTTCATCATGAGCAACGGAGATGTTCTTGCCCTGACGGCTAACTCAGCTCGTATCGCAGGAAGTTTCAATGCTCAAGATATCTATGTCGACGGAAATCGCATCGGAGAAATCGGAGCGGCTGTCCTTCGTGACCGCAAAGATTTATCAGAAGATGGGGTTGTCCTAGCTGTTGCGACAGTTGACTTCAAGTCGAAAATGATTTTAGCTGGACCAGATATCCTCAGCCGTGGCTTCATCTATATGAGAGAGTCCGGTGACCTGATCCGTGAAAGTCAACGCATCCTCTTCAATGCTATTCGAATCGCCTTGAAGAACAAAGATGCCAATATTCAAACCGTACACGGTGCTATTGTCAACGCCCTTCGTCCTTTCCTTTACGAAAGCACGGAACGTGAACCTATCATCATCCCGATGATTTTGACACCAGATGAAGAAAATTAAGTAAAAAGAATGGATGAGACCGGTCGGTCCCATCCATTTTCTTTGTATGAAAAATGAGCCAGGTCATCAAACCTAGCTCATTTTTGGATAAATTTGCTTAGTACAAGTCCAAGTAGTTATCAATTTCCCATTGTGAAACAAAGGTTGCATAACTTGCCCACTCGATCCGTTTGGCTTCCAAGAAGCTGGTATAGATATGTTCACCAAGAGCATCCTTA
>NZ_JBKQBL010000001.1:376970-379697 GCF_046824975.1 Streptococcus intestinihominis
ACAACTTCATCTTCAGTCAAGGCTTTCAAAGCATTGTGAAGGGTAGATGGGAGGTCAGTGATTCCAGCTTCTTTACGCTCTTCTGCAGTCATGATGTAGATGTTTTCTTCGATAGGAGCTGGTGCTTCGATTTTGTTTTCAATACCGTGCAAACCAACTTCCAAGAGAACAGCCATAGCAATATATGGGTTGGCCATTGGGTCTACTGAGCGCAACTCAAGGCGTGTTCCCATACCACGTGAAGCTGGTACGCGGACCAATGGTGAACGGTTTCGGCCAGCCCAAGCGATGTAAACAGGTGCTTCATAACCTGGAACCAAACGTTTGTAGGAGTTAACTGTTGGGTTCATGATGGCTGTGTAGTTGTAGGCGTGCTTGATCAAACCGCCAAGGAAGTGATAAGCTGTTTCTGACAACTGCATTCCTTTTGGATCATTTGGATCAAAGAAGGCATTGTTTCCTTCCGCATCAAACAAGGACATATTGCAGTGCATCCCGGAACCAGCGATCCCAAATTTTGGCTTAGCCATAAAGGTTGCATACAAACCATGTTTGCGAGCAATGGTTTTGACAACGAGTTTAAAGATTTGAATCTTGTCACAAGCACGAAGCACTTCATCGTACTTAAAGTCAATTTCATGCTGACCTACGGCCACTTCGTGGTGACTGGCTTCTACTTCAAATCCCATTTGAGTCAAGACATTGACGATCTCACGGCGAGTGTTATCAGCAAGGTCTGTAGGCGCCAAGTCAAAATAGCCACCCTTGTCATTCACTTCAAGAGTTGGATCCCCATTTTCATCGAGCTTAAAGAGGAAGAACTCTGGCTCTGGTCCAAGGTTGAAAGATTTGAAGCCAACTTCTTCCATGTGACGAAGAGCACGTTTGAGGTTTCCACGAGGGTCTCCTGCAAAAGGTTCCCCTTCTGTTGTATAGACATCACAAATCAATCCTGCGACACTACCGTTCTCATCTCCCCAAGGGAAAACAGTCCAAGAGTCCAAGTCTGGATAGAGATACATATCAGACTCATTAATCCGAACAAACCCTTCGATAGAAGATCCATCAAACATGGCCTTGTTTGAGAGAACCTTTTCCAACTGTTCATCTGTCGCTGGAATTTCAACATTTTTCATGGTCCCTAAGATATCTGAGAACATCAACCGAATAAAGGTTACATTTTTTTCTTTGACTTCGCGACGAATATCTTCAACAGTAATTGACATGTGTGTCTCCTTATGAGTATAGCATTAAGCAAAAAGAATGATCAGCGTAACTGACCATATGGCGATGAGGTCGTATGAAAGCGACTTTGCTGGAGAATGTCACGGTGAAGGGCCTTGCGGACATCCTTTTCACTGACAATCTTGGCAACTTGACGTTGAGCTTCTTTCTCAGCAATCCGTTTTTTAATTCCTGCAATATTAAGGCCTTCAGATAAATAATCCTTAATCTCCAACAGGCGGTCCATATCGTTAAGAGAAAACATCCGACGATTGCCCTCTGTACGATCTGGAGTAATGAGTTGTTGATCTTCGTAGTAGCGAATTTGACGAGCTGTTAAATCTGTCAATTTCATAACACTACCAATCGGAAAGACCGCTAACGTTCGTCTTAATTCCTTTTCTTTCATACAAACCCCCTTTCTATTCTATTATAACGCAAAAAAAACCGATGTCAAGATTAAAATGTCATATAATCTCACATGGTTTTTCTTCTTTCTTTTATAAAGTCCCGAATCCGATCCACATCTGAATTGACTAAAATCGCAACGAAGACTCCGATAAAGGTTTCAAAGATGCGGGCAAAAACATATAGGAACGTTTCTCCTGTCGGAATGGAGAGGGTGATGATCAACATGGCTGAAACTCCACCGATGATTCCAGCTTTGTTGTTCATAGCGACGTTTGTCATTATGGTTAACATGGTCGCAATGGGCACAAAAATCAGGGTCACCCAAAAAGCATTGTGGAAGAGAATCTTGATCATAAAGAACAGCAGGGCATAAAAACCACCGATGCTGTTACCCATCACGCGCGAAGCTCCGAAGTGAACACTCTTATCAAAATCTTCTCTCAAACTAAAGACAGCTGTCAGCGCCCCAATCTGCAAGCCCCGCCAGCCAAAGATACCAAAAATCAATAGAACCAGAAAAACGGCTATCCCTGTTTTGAAGGTTCGCATTCCTAATCGAAATTTGGAACGGTCAAATTTATGTCGTTTAAAGTAATCCATTGTCCCCTATCTTTCTATCTCTTTTATTCTAACATATTTCTAGAAAGGTTCAAGCGGGGAAATGAAGATCGACTAGCTTCCTTCTACTCACATCCAATAGAAAAAGCACCTTTCGGTGCTTCTTCTATGGTTCATGAGGAACCGTCTTATTTTTCAGTCAATGCTGCAAGTCCTGGAAGAACTTTACCTTCAAGAAGTTCCATTGAAGCTCCACCACCAGTAGAGATCCATGAGAACTTGTCTGCACGTCCAAGGTTGATCGCTGCGGCAGCTGAGTCACCACCACCGATGATTGATTTAACGCCTGGTTGTTTAACGATAGCGTCCATTACACCGATTGTACCAGCTTGGAAGTCAGGGTTTTCAAATACACCCATAGGTCCGTTCCATACAACTGTTTTCGCACCAGTCAAAGCTTCGTCAAATTTAGCGATAGATTTAGGACCGATATCCAAACCAAGGAAACCTGGGTCTACTGCTTCACCTTCAGTG
>NZ_JBKQBL010000001.1:379742-381804 GCF_046824975.1 Streptococcus intestinihominis
TCTTTCACTTCAGTGTAGTCAGCAAATGCGTTTGCTTCTTTTGAGTCAACTGGCAAGATCAATTTGCCGTTTGCTTTTTCAAGAAGAGCTTTAGCGACATCCAATTTGTCTTCTTCTACAAGTGAGTTACCGATTTCGATACCTTGAGCTTTGTAGAATGTGTAAGTCATCCCACCACCGATAAGAACTTTATCAGCTTTTTCAAGCAAGTTTTCGATCACACCGATCTTGTCTGAAACTTTTGAACCACCAAGGATAGCCACGAATGGACGTTCTGGAGCTTCAACTGCTTCTTGGATGTAAGCAATTTCGTTTTCAAGAAGGAATCCAGCAACTGCTTTTTCAACGTTTGCTGAGATACCAACGTTAGATGCGTGTGCACGGTGAGCTGTACCGAATGCATCGTTTACGAAGATACCATCTCCAAGTGATGCCCAGTATTTACCAAGTTCAGGATCGTTTTTAGATTCTTTCTTGCCGTCAACATCTTCGAAACGAGTGTTTTCAACCAAAAGAACTTGTCCATCTTCAAGAGCGTTAATCGCTGCTTCCAATTCAGCACCACGAGTAACACCTGGAAGGAAAGCAACGTCTTGACCCAATTTAGCAGCCAAGTCAGCCGCTACAGGAGCAAGTGATTTACCTTCTTTGTCTGCTTCTTCTTTCACACGTCCAAGGTGAGAGAAGAGGATTGCACGTCCACCTTGTTCAAGGATGTACTTGATTGTTGGAAGAGCTGCAGTGATACGGTTATCGTTAGTGATCACGCCATCTTTTACAGGAACATTGAAGTCAACACGAACGAGAACTTTTTTCCCTTTCAAGTCAACGTCTTTAACAGTCAATTTTGCCATTGGATATGACTCCTTCTTTTTTTAATACATGATAATTATATCACAAAAGCTGTAAAAGAGGTAGAAAAATCCAATGCTTTTCCCCTCTTATTGACAGTCTAACCAAGAGACCCTATAATAGGGATAAAAAGGAGATATAAATGAAAGAAGGATTATCTACTCAACAAAAAGAAGCCGACAAAGATTTAAATATCTTGGCACTTTTCACCTTGCTTCCACTGATGGGCTTTCTAGCTTTTCAGGAGCCAATCATCAACTTCACTAGAAGCCCAGACCATTCTCTCTGGATTCGCTTAATCGTTCTCGCACTTTGTCAATTTTCTGTAGCTGGCTTGGGAACTAGTGCTGTCCTTATTCGTAGAAAAGAAAGCATACAGAAATATGGACTGGTTAAGAAAAAATTCTTTCCAACTATCCTTCAAACAGTTCTTATTGCCTTACCTCTTCTCATTTTCCTCATAGCTTCAGGTCAGATGCATTCCTATCTTCCTTTTCAATCCATCCTCCTAACAAAAGAAGTCTTATCCAGTCCCTTCCCAACCAATTTCTTGGGCTATCTTCTCATTTCTCTTATTTGGGGATTCTGGGAGGGTTTTAATTATGTTGTGATTGTCCAAAAAATCAACCTCCGCTATCCTCAGTACGTAAAAGGAGTATGGAATCTAGGAGCATTTGTGTGTGCTTTAATCTGCTTGCTCATCCACGGGATGATTGGTTTTGACTCATTGTCACTCTTACAAGAAGGAACTGTTTTCATTCTTATTTATGGAATGCTTCTAGTTCAGAGACGTACAGGAAACGCTTGGGGCTGTATTCTTATTTTTGTCCTCCTTTGGAATGCCTTTTAATATCCTCTAAACAAGATCAAACCTCTCTGGTTTTTACCAGAGAGGTTTTTTTGAGAGTGACTTTTTAAAAGAACGAAAGAATCCTGTAAAAGACTTACTCTTCTTTCCTCTTACCAGCCAAGAGGAAGCCGCCTAAGGCTGCTAAGAGAACAGCTTCTGCTGCAAAGGAAGCTTCTAGGCTTGCCGTATTTGGCAAGTGTTCCGATTGACTTTCTTTGCTTGCATCTTTTGTTCCTTGCTGAATCGTTGGCTGTGAGTTCGCTCCTTGGTGGGCACTTAACAACTGATGGATCTCTTGATCGACCATATCCTTGTGATCTTCCTCTTGATGACCCGGTTGAGTAGAAGTCGTTGGGGCAA
>NZ_JBKQBL010000001.1:381840-382596 GCF_046824975.1 Streptococcus intestinihominis
ACTGATCCACTTGAGATGAATTTGTAGGCTTCAGTGGATTAGCTGGATCCGGAGTCACTGGGGTACTTGGTTGGACTGGCTGATTTGGTTGAGCCGGTTGAACAGGCTGATCAGGTTTAGCCGGCTCCTCTGGTTGGATCGGTTGATCTGGTCCTTCCGTTTTGGCTGGCTTATAGACAATCGCATAGTGGGTAAAATGAGGAGCTGTAAAGATAACTACATCTCCAACTCTCTCAAAGGCCAAGGATTGAGGTGCTTGACCTTCTGGGAAGAAGAGGACTTGCTCCACTTCTTTATCCTTATCCACAGGGATTTTCACAAGTGATGGATGCTGGGTATCGACATCCTGACCACTTGCATCGACTCCTTCGATATCAAAGATAGTCGCTTCTCGTCCCTTCAGCTCTTCTTTTTCTGCCTGATTGGCTTCAACTTTCGCGACTTTTAGTCCCTTAATAGCAGTAGGCTCCAAGTTAGAGAATTGAACTTCGACTCCAGTCGCAGGGTCTACAAAGACAGCCGGCTTATCTTCTTTTAGGAGCGCAATCAAGGTTTCTAGACCTGTTTTTGCGGTTGCGAGCGCTTCAGGAGTGAGTTCTGAAGAGTCTAGGAGTTCTTTATTTTTCTCAACCAGTGCCTGTAAAGCGTCACCAGAAGGGTGATTTGGCTTGCTTGCTAATAGAGCAGTCGCTTCCTCTGTCAGAGCAGAAAGAGCGTCTTTCTCTTTGACTAGATTAGCTTGTCCATCCAAGGCTT
>NZ_JBKQBL010000001.1:382631-384301 GCF_046824975.1 Streptococcus intestinihominis
TCAAGAGAGCGGTCAATTGATTCAACTGCTCATTGACTTGATCTTGTGTGCTGGTATCATGCTCTTTCAAGACTTTTTCAGAAGCAGCCATTCCAGCCAACAAGGCTTCTTTGACTTCAGGACTGGCAAATGTAAAGTCTACTTTGGCTTTTGCAGCTTCAGCTTCAGCTAATTTTTGCTTAAGGTATTCATCATTGAGAGCTGGTTTTGGATTGACGAGGACATCAAAGCTTGTGCTAGCTCCTTTGTAATGGACGGTGATGGTTTGACGGCCTTCCTTGGTTGCATCAAAGCCAGTTACTTCCACACCTTCATCGGTCAAGGCGTGCGTTTCGGTTGTTTCATCATCAAAGACAACTGTAAAGCGTCCGCCTTCTTTTTCAAATGCTTCTCCGACGATATATTCTACTTTTGGTTTGTCGGTCAATTCTAGACCAGCAACTGCTTTTTCACCTGCTTCCTCTGCACTGACCACAAAAACAGTGAGAGTCTTATCCAATTTCTGACCAAGGTAAGAAACTTCTAGGTGTTGTTCTCCAAGCTTGCTACTGTCAAATCCATGAATCTCTACACCTGAGTTGGTGAGGTTGACCAGTTGATCTGCTTGGCCATCTTTATAATGAACACGGAGAGTCGCCCCTTTCAAGGAAAGAGCATCCCCTTCCCGGTAAACCTTCTTGGTCAAACCATCTTCAAATTGAAGTCCCGCAATTTCTTTATCATTTTTTGGAACTTCGATCGCTAGAACATTACTGATATCTTTGCCAGGTTCTTGCGCACGATAGTAGAGAAGAGATGGGGTTGATTCAAAAGCCAGTGGTTTAAAGATCAGATTTCCAGCTTGATTGGCTGTCATGGTCGCAATTGGGCTAGTCGCTTCTTTATCGGCATAAAGAGTCAGTGTGGTATTGGCCGGTACATCTTTGAAGCCGACTTGGACAAAATGATTGCCTAAGTTTTGCGCTGCAGCATGTTTCATCGGGATGTTGACCGTTTCCGTATCCAGACTTTCATACATCTTCCAGTTGTAAATCCGGATGGCTTGCCATGGGGTTCCGTTATCTGCCGTAATGACATGGAGACGCCATTCTTGAGCCTTGATTGGATGGTCGAGTGTAATGTCGGACACATGGGCTTTATTGCCACGAACTTCCTTAGCGAGCTTCCACTCACCCGCTTCATCCTTGTAGTAAAGGTCGAAGTCACGGGTATTCATCTTGCCATCGTCGACAGATTCTCCACCCGCACCGGCATGGTCCATGACCCAACGAACAATGGTCCGTGGTTGTGTCAAGCGAATATCGACGGTTCCACTCAATTGAGCAGAAGACCATTTATCTGAAAGACTGGTAATGGTACCATTTAACATACCTTCGATGCCTTCACTACCATCCGCATCTGGGAAGCTCGAACCAATGACTTTGGCTCCAATCACCACGTTTGGTGCAAGGGCTTTTGGAAGACTGGTATCTGACACGGTCATACCCCAATCAAAGGCCACAGTTCCTGCATCTGAACGTTGGCCGTTCTTCCCAACTGCCACAACCTTGAGGTCCTGAGTCGTTCCTTCAGCACTTGCTGAACGGCTAACTTTTGGTAGATAGACGGTTGTCGCAGAAGACCCTGTTAAGAGACGCCAGTTGTCGCCGTCTTTTTCATAGACTTCATAA
>NZ_JBKQBL010000001.1:384344-389216 GCF_046824975.1 Streptococcus intestinihominis
TAATCTGCGTCCGCAACCCCTTTAAAATTAAGGACAGCCTCCGCTTCCTGGGCATTTTGCAGGCGTTTTGCCCGAACAGTCACTTCAGATGGGGCTACTGGTTTTTCTTGGTTGGACGTAATCGACAATTGACCGAGGTTGAACTTGTAATCTTTGACATCTGCATCATGATCAAAGAACATCTTAACGGCATAAATAGTCTTACCCGCCAAGCCTCCCAAATCAAAGGTTTGAGTAGACCAATCCGCACTCGGTGTCAATTCCTTCCATTCGTATTCAGAGTAGTCTTCTTTTGTGGCAACAGCTACCCAAGCAGCAGCTCCGACCCCACCCTTGTGAGACACACTTAATTTTGTCGTTTCTGTCACAGGAATCTTAGTAGAATAGAGCATAACATTTTGACTGCTATTAGCTTTCAAATCCCCTTCAAAGGTTAAAGAGTTCCCTCCATTGTAGGCTTGATCAAAATCATAGCGACCTTTTAATGGCGTACTATCTTCACTATGCTCTACCCACCAGCGCCATGTTGGAAGGTAGCCAGAAACAGAACGGTAGTTCCACTCCCCTTCTTTAGAAATCTTGCCATCCACAAACCAATGTTTGCCGTGGCCTGTATTAAAGGACGTATTGAAATTAGCACTTGTAATTGGCGTTTTATCCACTACTAGATTGGACATCCCGTACCAAGATTGGTCTGCTGGTTTTCCTTTGGTTGGATCCCCTTGGAAACCAGTCCAGAATAGATCTTCATGGGTATGGTAACCTTCTCCTGTCTTTCCTAGACCTGTAATGGTATCAGGTGCATAAAGCCCAAGAGATAGACGCAACTTGCCATGCTCATCTAGAATCGCATTCCAGTCGACATTGGTCTTATAAGAACCTCCTTTTTGAAGTTCGAGACCCGCTAAAACATCATAAGGATTGCGGTTAATCCATTTGGCTGTACTAATCGAATAATCAACTTCTGATTTGCCCCAGTTAAAGTTGGCAAAGAAGGTATCTACAGGATTTTCCCCGTTTTCAGGCTGCATGAAATTGTAGTTGTACTCACCCAGTGCATTTTCATGGTAGCGACCATATTCATAAGTCATAGCATCATACCAAGAATACTTGATCGGATAGTTGACGCTCTTCGCATATTCCTTGGTATAAAGAAGGAAATCTCTTAATTTTGGCCCCAAAGGCTCTACTAAGTTCCCTGTTGTTTCTTGGTTGATAAAGTAACCATCGAAACCATAGTACTTGGCTAAATCAACCAATTTACGAGCAATCGGGAAGGTTTTTGAGCCTTCACTATCTTCTTTCAAGGTTTCTGCAAAGCGCTCTTGATCCTTGATGCTACTAGACCAGTTGTAAAAGAGTGTTCCGTAAATGGGAACCCCATTTCGGTGGGCCGCATCAATCACATCTGCTGAAGGGACAAGTCCTTCCCAAAAGACCATAGAATCCAAATATTGCCAGTAGTCAAAAGCATAAGCCTTAAACTCTTCCCCACCGACGGAAGCATGATCCTTAGCCTTTGAGTTCATGTTAGAAAGGGCTTGGATCTTTGCTTCTGGGTTGGCTTGCTCGTTGATTTGCTTCCCTTGAAAACGGCTAGCAAGGGGGACACTTGCTCTGTTCAAATCATCATCTACTCGTTTACCAGGTTCCCATTTCAACAAATCATCCCAAGTATCAAACTTGACCTCTTTCGGTCTTAATTGTTTTTCTTCATTGGTTGGTAAATCTTCCACTTTTTCTGCAGCTACTTTTGGTTGTTCCGTCGCTGAAACGACTGGAGTATCTGTCGTCGTCGGGCTAGCTTCTGTGCTAGCAGGACCAGCCTCTGTCGTAGCTGGAGTTGCCTCCTCAACTGGTTTTGCTGTTTCTGCAGTTGGCAAAGCAGCATCTGCAGTGTAGACTCCCGCTTCTCTGATCAAACGATTGACATCTTCCGTATTTGCTGTGGAAGCTTCTAAGGGTTGTTCATTAGTCGCATGCGTCTCATCTGCTGAGACTACCCCCGTTCCTAAAAATGCCAATCCAATCAATGCAGAACAAACTCCTACACTGAATTTTCGGATACTAAAACGTTGTTGTTTTTCAAATTGATGACCTTTCATCTTGACCTCCATCTTATTTTACTGATTTCCAATCTCCTAAAACACTCCTCCTTCACTCGCGTGCAATCGCTTACATTTTTTTGAATTGGAAATCTTCACTCAGATTTAGTTTACCCCTTTAAAGAGAGGTCTGTCAATTCATTTTAGCAGATCCTATAATAAGGTGAGGAGGAACTAAAAAAAGTACAAAAAAAGAGGAGGTTACCCTCCTCTCATCATACAGATGAATTATTTAGCAATTTTTGCGAAGTATTCAAGAGTACGAACAAGTTGTGCAGTGTAAGACATTTCGTTGTCATACCATGAAACAACTTTAACCAATTGTTTACCGTCAACGTCAAGAACTTTAGTTTGAGTTGCGTCAAACAATGAACCGTAAGCCATACCTACGATATCTGAAGATACGATTGGATCTTCTGTGTAACCGTATGATTCGTTAGCTGCTGCTTTCATAGCCGCATTTACTTCATCAACAGTAACGTTCTTTTCAAGAACTGCAACCAATTCAGTAACTGATCCAGTTGGAGTTGGAACGCGTTGTGCAGATCCGTCCAATTTACCGTTCAATTCTGGGATTACAAGACCGATAGCTTTAGCAGCACCAGTTGAGTTAGGAACGATGTTAGCTGCACCAGCGCGAGCACGACGAAGGTCACCACCACGGTGTGGTCCGTCAAGGATCATTTGGTCACCAGTGTAAGCGTGGATAGTAGTCATCAATCCTTCTACAACACCGAAGTTATCTTGAAGAGCTTTAGCCATTGGAGCCAAGCAGTTTGTAGTACATGAAGCACCAGAGATAACTGTTTCAGTACCATCAAGAATGTCATGGTTAGTGTTAAATACAACTGTCTTAACATCGTTTCCACCAGGAGCAGTGATAACAACTTTCTTAGCTCCACCTGGGTGCAAGTGTTTTTCAGCAGCTTCTTTCTTAGCAAAGAAACCAGTTGCTTCAAGAACGATTTCTACACCGTCGTTAGCCCAGTCGATTTGTTCTGGATCACGTTCAGCAGAAACTTTAACGAATTTACCGTTAACTTCGAATCCACCTTCTTTAACTTCCACAGTACCGTCGAAACGACCTTGAGTTGTGTCATATTTCAACAAGTGTGCAAGCATAACTGGATCTGTAAGGTCGTTGATGCGAGTAACTTCAACACCTTCTACGTTTTGGATACGACGGAAAGCAAGACGACCGATACGACCGAAACCGTTAATACCAACTTTAACTACCATTCGTGATTTCCTCCTTATGAAAATCAAAAAATTTTTTATGTGAAAAGAGTAACTTGATAGGTTACAAATCATCTTTCAACAATATTATTATATACTTTCTTCCCCTAAAATGCAACTGATTTCATTAGGATTAGAAATATTACACAAACTTTCATATTCATTTTCACTATCTCTTATGAGGAAGAGGCCTTAAGTTCTTTTCGAATCAAAAAAAGCTTTCCTCCTATGAGGAAAGCTTTTAGCTAGACGGTAAAATTATGCTTCACCTTTAGCTTTTTTAATGATTTCTTCTTGTACTGATTTCGGTACATCTTCGTAGTGGTCAAATACCATCATGAAAGTACCACGTCCTTGAGTTGCAGAACGAAGGACAGTAGCGTAACCGAACATTTCAGCAAGTGGTACATAAGCACGAACGATTTGGCTTGCACCGTGTGCTTCCATACCGTCTACACGTCCACGACGAGCAGTTACGTGACCCATAACATCCCCAAGGTTTTCTTCAGGAACTGTGATGGTTACAAGCATCATTGGTTCAAGGATAGCTGGTTGTGCTGATTTAGCTGCTTCTTTAAGAGCAAGAGATGCAGCGATCTTGAAGGCAGTTTCAGATGAGTCGACATCGTGGTATGATCCATCGTAAAGCTTCGCTTTCACGTCAACCATTGGGTAGCCAGCAAGAACACCGTTAGCCATAGATTCTTGAAGTCCTTTTTCTACTGCAGGGATGAATTCACGTGGAACCACACCACCGACGATCGCATTTTCGAACTCGAATCCTTTACCTTCTTCGTTTGGAGTAAATTCGATCCAAACATCACCAAACTGACCTTTACCACCAGATTGACGTTTGAAGAATCCACGTGCTTGTGTAGAAGCGCGGAATGTTTCACGGTAAGATACTTGAGGAGCACCAACGTTTGCTTCAACCTTGAATTCACGTTTCATACGGTCAACAAGGACATCCAAGTGCAACTCACCCATACCAGAGATAACTGTTTCACCAGTTTCAGGGTTTGTTTCAACGCGGAATGTTGGATCTTCTTCAGCCAATTTTTGAAGGGCGATACCCATCTTATCTTGGTCTGCTTTAGATTTAGGCTCAACCATCAATTGGATAACTGGTTCTGGAACTTCGATTGACTCAAGGATAATTTTCGCTTTTTCATCTGTCAATGAGTCACCAGTTGTAGTATCTTTCAAACCAACGGCAGCAGCGATATCTCCAGAATAAACTGTTTCGATTTCCATACGAGTGTTGGCGTGCATTTGAAGGATACGTCCGATACGTTCACGTTTACCTTTAGATGTGTTCAATACGTAAGAACCTGAGTTCAAGACACCTGAGTAAACACGGAAGAATGTCAAACGACCTACGAATGGGTCAGTCATGATCTTGAAGGCAAGAGCTGCAAATGGCTCTTCATCAGATGCTGGACGTTCTTCTTGTTCGTCTGTATCAGGGTTTACACCCTTGATTGCAGGGATATCAAGTGGGCTTGGAAGGTAGTCAAGGACTGCATCCAAC
>NZ_JBKQBL010000001.1:389260-390848 GCF_046824975.1 Streptococcus intestinihominis
ATCAATTGAACCCCTTTGTTCTTGAAGGCAGAACCACACAATACTGGGAAGAATTCAACATTGATAGTTGCTTTACGGATAGCAGCCTTCAATTCTTCGTTAGTGATTTCTTCACCTTCAAGGTATTTCATCATCAAGTCTTCATCAGTTTCAGCAACTGCTTCAACCAATTTTTCACGGTATTCTTGAGCTTGGTCAAGGTATTCAGCTGGGATATCTTCTTCAAGAATGTCTGTACCAAGGTCGTTGGTGTAGATTTCAGCTTTCATCTTGATCAAGTCGATGATTCCACGGAAGTCATCTTCTGAACCGATTGGCAATTGAATTGGGTGTGCGTTTGCTTGAAGACGATCATGAAGTGTGCTTACTGAGTAAAGGAAGTCAGCACCGATTTTATCCATCTTGTTCGCAAATACGATACGAGGAACACGGTATTCAGTTGCTTGACGCCAAACTGTTTCTGTTTGAGGCTCAACACCTGATTGTGAGTCAAGAACCGTTACAGCACCGTCCAAAACGCGGAGTGAACGTTGTACTTCGATCGTGAAGTCCACGTGTCCTGGTGTGTCGATGATGTTAACACGAGTGTCTTTCCATTGAGCGGTTGTCGCAGCAGATGTGATGGTGATACCACGTTCTTGCTCTTGCTCCATCCAGTCCATTTGTGACGCACCTTCGTGAGTTTCACCGATTTTGTGAATCTTACCAGTGTAGTAAAGGATACGCTCAGTTGTAGTTGTTTTACCAGCATCGACGTGGGCCATGATACCGATATTACGAGTTTTTTCAAGTGAAAATTCGCGTGCCATGAGGTTTTGTTCTCCTATATTTTTTATTTCTATACTATTATAACATGATTTAACAAAAACGGATAGGCAGGACCTACCCGTTCTCATTGTTTATCCTGTTTGATTTAGCTGATTTGAGCTCAATTGAACTCGGGCTAAAGTTAGTTAGCCGATTTGAGCCGGAACGGGATGCTGTGTGAAAAAGATAAACTTCCTTGTATTCATCGAATACTGCGTCAGTTTCCTATTTTCACTTTGCATTCTTTTCGTTCCTAGCATCATGATCTTACCAGCGGAAGTGTGCGAAGGCACGGTTAGCTTCAGCCATACGGTGAGTGTCTTCACGTTTCTTAACTGCTGCACCAGTGTTGTTTGCAGCATCCAAGATTTCTTTAGCAAGGCGATCAACCATTGTGTGCTCACCACGTTGACGAGCGATGGTTACCAACCAACGAAGTCCAAGTGTTGTACGACGTTCTGGACGAACTTCAACTGGGACTTGGTAGTTAGATCCACCAACACGACGTGCACGTACTTCAAGTACAGGCATGATGTTTTCCATTGCTGTTTCAAATACTTCAAGCGCGTCATTTCCAGTAGCTTCTTTGATTTGCTCAAAAGCACCATAAACGATTGAAGCTGCTGTACCACGTTTACCATCAAGCATAACGCGGTTGATAAGACGAGTAACTAGTTGTGAATTGTAAAGCGGATCTGGCAATACATCGCGCTTTGGAGCTCTATTTTTACGACTCATTTCTCTTTATCCCCTTTCCTTATGCTTTTGGACGTTTAGTACC
>NZ_JBKQBL010000001.1:390891-393041 GCF_046824975.1 Streptococcus intestinihominis
GTATTTAGAACGGCCTTGTTTACGATCGTTAACACCTGCAGTATCAAGTGCACCACGGACGATATGGTAACGTACCCCTGGAAGGTCTTTTACACGTCCACCGCGAAGAAGCACCACGCTGTGCTCTTGCAAGTTGTGTCCGATACCTGGGATGTAGGCAGTAACTTCGATCAAGTTGCTCAAACGTACACGAGCGAATTTACGAAGGGCAGAGTTAGGTTTTTTAGGTGTCATTGTTCCAACACGAGTTGCAACACCACGTTTTTGTGGTGAAGAAACGTTTGTTTGAACTTTTTTATGACTGTTGTAACCAACGTTCAAAGCTGGTGATTTAGATTTTTCTACTTTTGATTTACGCGGTTTGCGAACCAATTGGTTAATTGTAGGCATCTACATTCTCCTGTATTTTTTTATTTTTGGTGATGATACACTTGGTGACAGCTACCATCTGTGTGTACTTTTGCAACATTTGTCAGCACGTCCCTGTACACTCTTGAGAGACCAAAAGTAAAAAGTACCGTCTATTATTGTAACATAGCGGTACTTTCACTGTCAAGATTTTTTTCTCTTTTTTGCACGATTGACTCTTCTTAAAACCGCGCCAGATTATTGTTCTGTTTGTTGTGTTACAGCCGGTGTAGTAGCATTCGAAACCTGAGGAACCTCATTGGACTGATACTGTGGGACTTCTGCTGGAACGACTTGCTGCGTTGCTGTATTCGCTTGTCCTCCCTGGACAGCCTGATTTGCATCTGTTGCTTGAGGGGTTTGATTGGTTTGAGCCGATTGATTGGTTTGCATTCCGTAATAGTCTACAATGTACTGAATACGAGCTTGAAAGGCCTGTTTTTTGGTTTCGTCCTTCACTTTTTCTACGGCCTCTTGGGCAGCGGTTAAGGTTTCTTGAGTTGCAGTCGTTTCAAAATGAGCAACTGCTTTTTCAGCCGCTTCAGCGATTTTTGTTTCCTCTTCTTCTTTGGCTTTTTTAGGGTCTTTCTTCTTAATAGGAAGAGAACCTGTTTTTTTGGCTTCTTGTTTTACCACTGTGACCTGGTCTGCAGAATTTTTACGAACCGTATAAAGCCCACCGACAAGAACTCCAGTCAAGATGAATATCGTTGCCAATCGAAGCCATAGGGGACTACGATCAAAACGGTCTAAAATTGTTTTCATTTTCCTTTCTCCCTCTCCAGCCTTAGTTCTTATCGAAAATATTTCCGATTTCTACATCAATTTTATTTTCTGCCACATCAATGTTGGTCACACGTAGAAGTGACTTGTGATCGAATAGATCTTTACTTCTAGCCGAAGCATTGTCCGCAAAAATAGCGACTCCTGCCAACTCTGAATCGAACTCAGCTAAGAGGCTAACCATCCCACTGATAGTTCCCCCTCCCTTAAGGAAGTCATCGACAATCAGGACACGGCTTCCAGCTTTCAAACTACGTTTAGATAGGAACATTTTCTCAATCCGATCGCCACTGGAACCAGATACGTAGTTGACACTGACCGTTGAGCCTTCTGTAATTTTCAAATCGCGTCGTACAATGACAAAAGGAACATTTAAGACATTGGCTACCGCGTTTGCTAATGGGACACCCTTAGTGGCTACCGTCATGACTGCATCGATTTTTTGATCTCGGAAGGCCTTGGCAATAATGCGACCAATATTATTTAAGATTTTTGGATCACTTAGCAAATCCGAAAGGTAGATATACCCACCTGGTAAAATCCGGTTGCTTTCTGACAATTGATTGCACAAATTTTGGACAATTTCTTTTGAATCTGCATCCGAAATCGATGGAGTAAAGATAACCCCTCCACCTGCACCGGTAAGAGTTTCAATGCTTCCAATTTCCATTTCTTCAAAGGCCCGCTTAATAATGACAATGTCCTCAGAAATAGATGATTTAGCAGATTCGTATTTTTCGGCAAATGTATTTAAACTCGTCAATTCGTAGGGATGATTAATCAAGTAATTCGAGATTACAACCATCCGCTCACTTCTTCTTAGCTTCATTTTCTCTCCACATAGTTTTTTTATTGTATTATACCATATTATACCAAAAAACGAACATTGTTAGTCTCACAACATTCGTTTTTGGTTTTTTTACTAACAAACCAAGAGCAAGTTATTTAAGGCCAGTTTA
>NZ_JBKQBL010000001.1:393092-403083 GCF_046824975.1 Streptococcus intestinihominis
TTAGGAATCTTTTAAATTTGGCTTATAGAAGGAGCGGTTTTCCAAGGCAAAAATCTTATTGGTCATTTCACCAGGGCCTACTAAAGCTAAGGCAGAAGTCATCATCATCATTTCTGCATCCAGGTTATCAATCATATGGATGATCTCGGCTTCCATGATTTTTGGACGAACCGGGCTACCATATTCTAGTAGACCATGGTGACTCAAAATCACATGGCGCAACACGATCACATCTTCTTTTTGATCGTCAATCTTTAACTCTTGTAAGACCTTGGTAATTTCTTCATCGATGAGAGCGATGTGCCCGATGAGGTTCCCTCGAACTGTATACTCTGTATTTTCAGGCCCTGATAGCTCCAGTACCTTGGCAAGATCATGGAGCATGATGCCGGCATAGAGGAGACTCTGGTTTAATTGAGGATAAACCTGAGAGATGCTCTCAGCCAAACGAACCATGGTGGCTGTATGATAGGCTAAGCCAGTCTCAAAAGCATGGTGGTTGGTTTTGGCTGCAGGATATGAGTAGAACTCTTTGTTGTACTTGCTGTATAGCGCCCGCACCACACGTTGCCAAACTGGATTTTCTATTTTGAAAATCATTCCCGATAGGTAATCTTTCAAATCGACTGGATTTACCGGAGGTTTTTCCTTAAAGTCTGCTGGATTTGATGGCTCCCCACTTTGAGGTAAGCGCAAGGTTAACTGATTGACCTGAGGCGTATTGTTGTAGACCTCCCGACGGCCACTCATATGAACCACACGCCCAGCCTGAAATTGCTCTACATTGTGCGGCTGAGCATCCCACAATTTTCCTTCGATTGTGCCTGTCTCATCTTGGAAGACAAAAGCAAGATAATTCTTTCCAGCACGTGTCTGACGAACATCTGCTGACTTAATGAGGTAGAAACCTTCAAACAATTCGTCTTTTTTCATTTGATTAATTTTGACCATCATCTTCTCCATCTTCTAAATTCAATAGGCTTGCTATATCTAGATTCTCTGACGTTTCAATGTTTCGGAGTGTGCGCTCGATAGCATTTGTTCTTCGGTTTAAGAGGTCATCAATGTTGCCAGAGGCATGCTTCAACTGCCGTTGGGTCTTTTCTAAAACGCCTCCAAATTTTTGGAACTCCGTCTTGACGGATGCAAGGACCTTGCTAATATCATCCGCACTTCGTTGAATATTCAAGGTCTTAAATCCAACCGATAGGGAATTCAACAAGGCTGAAAGCGTACTTGGCCCCGCGACGACGATCTGCTCCTCTCTTCGGAGACGATCAAAGAAGGCTGGGTCGCGGACCACTTCTGAATAGAGCCCTTCCGTCGGTAAAAAGAGAATCCCAAAATTAGTAGTAGCAGGCGGATAGAGGTATTTTTGATGAATGTCCTTGGCAAATTGTTTGATACTAGCCAATAGGAGTTTGCGACACCGTTCAATCTCCTCTTTCTCCCCACTTTCATAGGCTTCTTCCAGTCGGTAATAACCGTCCAGAGGAAATTTAGAGTCGATTGGCAGATAGACATATTCCCCTCTGACCTGACCAGGCATCTTGATGGCATACTCGACGCGTTCGCTGGAGTTGGGAACTGTTACAAACTCTCTCTCGTATTGGGCGGGAGTTAGGATATCTTCGATAATCTGGCCGAGTTGGAGTTCTCCCATAATCCCACGGGTTTTCGTGTTAGAAAGAACCTTATTGAGACTTCCCACATCTCTAGCAACCGTCTGCATTTCCCCAAGACCTTTATTGACCGACTCCAATTGTTTGGAGACTGTCTCAAAGGAGGTTTGGAGACGACTATGCAAGGTTTTTTCCAACTTTTCTTCGACCGTTTGACGCATCTGCTCCAACCGCAAATCATTGGAAGCTTGAATCTGTTGCATCCGCTCGTCCGTTTTGTCTCGGTTTTTAGTGAAATTCTCAGCAAGTTCTGCTCGTAAAGCAGTCGTTTGCTGATGCATTTCTGTCCGTAATTCCATAAGACGGTCACTAATCGCCATCTCTATCTGCTGGCCAGTGATTTGCTGAGCTTGTCGCTCTCTCTCAAATCGGTAATCCAGCTGATCCGAAAGATGATCTTCTTGGTCCTCCAGTAAGTCACGGACCTGTTTGTTATCAGCTGTCCGTTGCTGGTAGAGCAAGAAGAGCAAGACAAGATTTCCCACTCCTAATACAAAAAGGATTATTTCCATCTTATTTCCCATCCTTGCTATAAACGATAAGGGCGTAGCCTCGATCAATGGTTAAGGTAATCGGCTGATTGATAAACTCGTTGGAACCATAAATAGCCTTTTTAAAATAATTGGTCTGATTTAAGGGATACTTGGCTCCTTCAATCTGGATGGAAGCTCCCTCAACTGGCATAAAAGCTACATAGGTATAGCCTGCTATAGGCAGAATGGTATGGTGGCCTGCTGGACGATAGCAGAGATAATTTTGTTTGTCCATTAAGTAAAGTTGCGACATAAAGGGTGCAATCTCTGGATCGCTGGGCAAAAAAACGCTGGCCAAGTGGTGATCCAGGCGACCACCAAAAGCTCCAAAAATCCGAATTTCCGCTTGAGGCCAACGTTCTAACACTTCCTTAATCGCCAATTCCAGATCCGTATCATTTTTTTCTGCTACCGAAGTCCGTAATTCGTGAGCCGCAGATTGAATACTCTGGAATTCTTCTGGCTCGACAGAGTCAAAATCTCCAACTGCTAAAGAAAGTTCCAATCCTTGCTCTAATAGGAAAAGACAGCCTGCATCCACCCCAACATAAACATCCAAGTCTAGCGGAATGGTCTCCACTCGGACTCCAGCTACAATCGCAACCTTAGTCTTGGATGGCTGCTCGAAGGGTTTGAACTCGTTCATTCACATCTCCATTAAACACATAAGAACCTGCTACAAAGACATTTGCCCCTGCTTCTTTCGCAGCGTGAATCGTCTTATCATCAATTCCCCCATCGACTTCAATATCGAAATCCAAGCCTTTTTCTTCACGCAATTGAACCAATTGACGAATCTTATCCATGGTTTCTGGCAGGAAGGCTTGCCCACCAAATCCTGGGTTGACAGTCATGACAAGTACTTGGTCTACCAAGTTCAAGATGTGTTGGATACTTTCAACAGGGGTTCCTGGATTGATGACCACACTTGGTTTCACCCCTGCCAAACGAATTTTTTGAAGGGCGCCATGGATGTGTGGCGTCGCTTCGACGTGAATGCTAATGATATCTGCTCCGGCACGCGCAAACTCTTCGATATGTTGCTCAGGATTGGTAACCATCAAGTGGCAGTCAAACACTAGCTTGCTGTGAGGACGCATACTAGCAACTACACCAGCACCAAAGCTGATATTAGGCACAAAGTGGCCGTCCATCACATCGATGTGAGCGTACTCCGCACCAGATGCTTCCAATTTCTTCAATTCACTTTCAAAATTTGCATAATCTGCACTCAAGATAGAAGGGGCTAATTTGTTTGTTTTCATATTCTTCAGGTCTCCTTATTTGGGTAATTTTTTCGATACTTTTTTGTAGGTTTCTCGCCTATTTTCGATCTCACTCAAGAACTGTAAGTAATTCTCATAGCGGAAGGAAGCTATGATCCCTTCCTCGACAGCAGGCTTGACGGCACAGGATGGTTCATGTGTGTGGGTACAAGTACGGAATTTGCAATCCTGGCTCACCTTGGCGATATCTGGAAAAGCATGATTGAGATCTTCCGCATTATCGACTTCATAATCTAGAGAGGAGAAGCCAGGGGTATCCGCAATTTTGCCCCCATTGAGATCATAAAAACTGACAGCTCGCGTCGTATGGCGGCCGCGTCCAAGACTGTCGGAGATTTCTCCTGTCTCTAGTTCCAACTCCGGAGCCAAGGTATTCAAGAGGGTGGATTTCCCCACTCCTGTTTGGCCCATAAAGACCGTCACCTGATCCTTCAAGAGAGGCAAGAGCTCTTCCTTATCCGTGACAAAGTCATAGCCCATTTTGCGATAGACTTCCTGGAAAGGAAGCATCTGAGCTGGATCTTCTAGTAAGTCCATTTTTGAAATATAGACAATCGGATGAATCACTTTTTGTTCCAAGAGGACTAAAAAGCGGTCCAATAAATTAACATTAAAATCTGGCTCTTTGGCAGACATGATGACAACAGCCTGATCTATATTCACAATGGGTGGACGGACTAAGCTATTCTTTCTTGGGAATATTTTTAAAATATAGCCTTCCGAATTTTCTTCAGCTGAAAATTCTACCTTATCTCCAACATAGGGAGTTTGTCCCTTTTTCCGGAAATTTCCTCGGGCGCGTGTTTGGTAAATTTCTCCCTCGCACTCCACATAATAAAAACCGGCCAAGGCTTTAACAATCGTTCCTTGCAACTAGCACTCCTTTAAAGTTAATACTACCATTATATCAAAAAATATACGATAGCGCTCGCTGACTTGGAGATGAAAAAGAGGAAGTTATTTCATTTTTTTGAGTAAGATGCAGGCAAGGGGTTGTAAACGTTTTCAGATAGGTTTATAATAGAGGAGAAGGACATAATATATATGCCTATCGTGGGAAGTCCAAACTATTTTATAGAAAGGAAGTGACGGAGACTGATATATTTCTTGACGAAGCTACCTGATTAGTAATGAAAGAAACCTTTTTTGGTACCTAATTTCCGACTTTCTTACTAATCCCTGCCAGTTATAAGGAGGTCCTTTATGAGTTTTTCATTTCTTTCCAAAAGTAACCCTCTCGTTTCTAATGTAAAGAAAGGGAAGTTTTTAACCCCTTGGTTTTTAGCTCCCTTTATTCTCTACTACATCACCCAGTACATGTCTCCGATCAGTACTGCTTCCACAAACTTCTTTTTGAACAAACAAAGTTGGATTCCCGACTGGTGGAATATTCTGGATCTTTTGTCCTTCCTCTACACCATCATCGCCTTCTTCCTCTGGGTGAAACTCATTGAAAAACGACCGGTTCGAACCATGGGCTTTTCCAAAGGAAATGGTCTCTCCGAATTCGCTAAGGGGGTCTTGGTCGGTGCCATTATGATTACTACGGTCTTAATCGTCTTCTTCATCACTGGTGATGTCCGTTTCGATCGTATTCAATTTAGTCTTCCTTTCCTCGTATCTTGGATCTTGGTTCTGATTGGCTATATTTTTCAAACGGCAGCCGAAGAAATTTATATCCGTGGTTGGTTGATTCCGATTATTTCTTACCATAAGAATGCTTACTTAGCCATCCTCATTTCTTCTACCATGTTTTCCTACTTCCACTTGAACAACAACGGAGCTTCCTGGCTTTCAACAGTTCACCTCTTCGTTTTCGGTCTCTTCACAGCAGTCTATGCCTTGAAGAGAGGAAATATCTGGGGACCTTGTGGCTTCCACTTCGCTTGGAACTTCATCATGGGAAATGTCTACGGCTTCCATGTCAGTGGCTTTGATAGTGAATCCTCACTGATGTACTTCACAACTTCAAACCGGACCTTTATCACAGGTGGTGAGTTTGGACCTGAAGGCGGGATCCCTGGCTTAGTCGTCTTTCTCCTTGCTCTCTTATGGGCCATTTTCCTTCTCAAAGATACCTCTGCAGAACAAGAAGAACTCTACCCTCAACTGAGTTATGAATAAATAAAAAAAGAAAGAGGCTGGGAAAATCCAGCCTTTTCTTTTTCCTCAATAGGTTCGATAAAAAGAAACATGCTATTTTTTCTTGGCATTTCTTTTAAAAAGAGTATAATAGAACTATGCGGAGATGGTGGAACGGCAGACACGCATGCTTCAGGCGCATGTGCCCCTTCGGGCGTGAGGGTTCAAATCCCTTTCTCCGCATCTTGGAAAGGTGGCCCAGCTCGGTACGGCACCGGACTCGAAATCCGGCAAGTGGATTTTCTTCACGCGCGGGTTCAAATCCCGTCCTTTCCTTCCATCATTCAAAAAGACATGAGCTTCATATCTCATGTCTTTTCTATTATTTGATCCCAGCTTCTAGAAGTCCGTCAGCCAAGCGGGCGAAATCTTCTAAGCTAAGGGCTTCTCCTCGTACAGATGGTTGCAAACCGGCTGCTTGGATCCCAGCTTCCAGTTTGGCTTTGATTTCTTCGGTCTTGCCAAAGCGACTGGTCAAGTTGTTCCAAAGCGTTTTGCGACGGTGGACAAAGCTAGCCTTGCTGACAGAGAAGAAGAAATCTTCATCCTTAACGGTTACTGCTGGTTCTGAGCGACGCACCATCTTGAGGATGGCAGAATCGACGTTTGGCGCTGGCACAAAGACGGTGCGAGGCACGATAAAGGCTACCTTAGCGGTCATATAGTATTGGACTGCAATGGACAAAGACCCGTAAGCCTTGGTATTAGGTTCGGCTGAAATGCGATCTGCCACCTCTTTTTGCATCATGACCACAAATTCTTGGAAAGGAATTTTAGACTCGATCAAGTGCATGAGGATGGGAGTCGTGATGTAGTAAGGAAGGTTGGCGACCACCTTGATCGGAAGCTCTGGATTTTTGAACTCTGCGATGTACTGGTTGAGGTCTACCTTGAGGATGTCTTGGTTGACAACCGTGACATTGTCAAAATCCCGCAAGGTATCCGCTAAGATAGGAACCAAGCGGTCATCAATCTCAAAGGCCATCACTTCTGCGGCATTTTCTGCCAAAAACTCAGTGAGAGCTCCAATTCCAGGACCGATTTCGATGACATTGACCTGCTTATCAATCTCAGCAGTATCCACAATCTTTTGAAGGATGTTGGTATCGGTCAAGAAGTTTTGACCGAAGGATTTTTTAAAGGTAAAACCGTGACGCTCTAGCACTGCCTTTGTCACGCTATAATCTGCAATTCTCATTTTTTCTCTTTTCTAATCCATTTAGTGTAAGAAATAATCACTCTATCTCTCTTGTGTTTCTCTACAAGCTAGCCTAACAGTCTTCCACAAAGGCATTCTGCTCCGCTTGGTAGACATAAGCTTCCCCGTTCTTATCTAAGACGGTTTCCAACAAGGGCTCTATTTCCAAGGCCTCTTCAAGACTGATAATGGTGATCTTAGATGGATCGTCCAAATCTTCCTGAGACTCAAAGCCTGTAAAGAATTGCCAACCACTATCTTGTGGATGATGAGGTACATCGTAAATCGCCCAATTAATCTCACGTCGTAGGAAGCAATCCTTGGTAATCATGGCCCCTTTTTGCGTATCAAGATTCAGCGGAGGAACCATCAGGCTTGCGATATGTTCCTGGGCAAATTCCAGCTCATCTCCAAGCTGGATGGAGGTAATATAAGCCGGTTGATTGGTTAAACGTCCTTTAAATTTTCCATCACGAATCTCAGTCAGTTCAACCCACATACGCTCTGCTCGACACCCATTCTCCAAAACGGTATCCAGCACAAAGATAAGGCGAACCTGATCTCCAAACTTCAATTGGTCGATTTCTTCTTGACTAGGAATCAAAAAATGTCGCGGGTTCTTTTGGTGCTCCACTTGAACATTCTCTAACGAAAAGCCGATCACTTTTTTCTTATCTGTAAACAGGTCGAACAATCCCATCTTCTACCTCTATCTCTTTTTTAATAACTAGCCATCGTTTCTTCAACTTCCGCTAATGTTACCCCAAACAACTCCAAGCGTTTGAGCAGTTGTTTGCCATTGCAGTAGCCGATGCGCAAGGCTTCTCCTAGATATTCCCGCCGTTTGCGACTGTCACTGCCCATCAGCAGGCCGAGTCGCATCAGATCTGATTTGGTAATATCAAAGAAATGCTCATCTTCATAGGAGGCCACCAGTCCCGCTAAGGCTTTTTCTAAGTCTTCAAAGCTGGCATGCTCGACTCCCAAGGAACGGCCCTTGGTTTTTGATTTGGGTACTGCTTCGCCACGATTTAAAAAGGCATGCTTGGCCTGCGGAATTTCTTGCATGATGATCTTACGAATGCGCTCCCCATTGTAATCCGGATCCGTAAAAACTATGACTCCACGCAACTCCTGCAAGGTAGCAATTCGTTCTAGGTCATCTTGATTAATGGCGGATCCACGTGTCTCATAGGTATCCACCTCATAATAGCGTTTCAGATTGGCCGTATCATCCTTGCCTTCAACAACAATCACTTCTGGTATTTTTCTTTTCTCAGTCAAGTCCAAATACCTTTCTCGCATTGTCATAGGTGGCTTGAGCTACTTCCTCTGTCGTCAAACCACGTAGTGTTGCAATATGATCCACTACATAGCGGGTGTAGGCTGTTTTATTTTCCCGGCCCCGCTTAGGAACTGGTGCCAGATAAGGGGCATCTGTCTCAACCAAGATCTTATCGAGCGGAAGGCCAGCTGCGGCTTCTTGGACATCTGTCGCCTTCTTAAACGTCACTACACCTGAGAAGGAAATCATCATTCCCAGATCCATAAAGCGCTTAGCTTCCTCTAAGCTTCCTGAGAAAGAATGCATGATCCCACCGCGCGGACCCACTCCTTCACTCTTGATAATGGCATAGGTATCTTCAAGAGCATCACGCGTATGCACTACAAAAGGCAAGTCCAAGTCCTTGGACAGTTGGATCTGACGACGAAAAACCTTTTCTTGAACGTCTTTTGGTGCTGTCATCCAGTGATAGTCCAGACCGATTTCTCCTAAGGCGACGACTTTAGGATGTTTCAACTGTTCCAGTAGGTAAGCCTCTACCTTAGGACTATAGTCTCCTGCCTCGGTAGGATGCCAACCAAGTGTGAGATAAACTTCCGGGTACTGGTCGGCCAAGGCTATTGCTCGTTCGATGGTTGGTTTGTCAAAGCCAACAACATTGTGGGCAAAGACTCCCAGCTCTTTAGCTAGTTCTAATTCCTCTTTTTCTCTCCCTGCAAACTCTTCAACGTTGAGGTGAGTATGGGTATCAAAAATTTGCATATGGATCCTTTTCTTCGATTTTTTCTCACTCTATTATAACAGAAAGCCTAGCTGAATACACTTTTGGCAAAACAAAAACCAGTAGTCTCGAGTTTCTACTGGTTTTTAGTTTTTTATCTGAATTACGCAGCCAAAACTTTGCGTCCTTTACGACGACGAGCTGCCAATACGCGACGACCGTTTTTAGTTGCCATACGGTGACGGAAACCATGTTTGCGCGCACGACGAAGTTTACTTGGTTGATAAGTACGTTTCACGATGAATACCTCCTCATAGATTTTGTATTCGTTTAGCCGGCTATAATGTGATCAGTTACTAAACATACTTTACTATTCTATCTGATTCACGTCTGTTTGTCAATAGCTATGAAAAATTTGTTGGGGCAGGTTCAATGATACCGCTTTTATTGGGCATCTCCTTCTATCCTTTGACGAGTCGCTTCATAGTAGGGAAGCAAGCTAGCCATTCCTTTTTTTAATTCCTCAAGAATGGCATCTCGACTCGTCGCTTGCGATAGATTGACATCGACTTTTACCAAGACCTTTCGGACCTGGCCAGTTTCCACACCTTTGAGAAGTCTCTGGCGATTGGCTTCTGTCCCTTGGAATCGTTGACTGACACCTTCTATTTGGGCGAAGTAATAGACTGGCGAAAAAACCGGAAGAGTTAAAACGCGGTTCTGCTTTTGTAGACTCTCCTCATCCTTCTTGCGTTCGATAAAACTTACTTCCAGGGACACACCAAAGTCCTTCGCATCTCCATAAAGTCGCAAGGCAAACATCGGATCCGCTATCTCTCCCTCTCCTTGGAGATAAGCCCAAAAATGAGGGCGAAGAATTTGAGCTTGATTCATCCACTGACTGGTCCGATCTTGTTTTAAATGCGGAAAGAGCTTCTGAAAATCGCTGACCAAGTGGGTGAATTCCTGCCGAGCTTCTTGCCCTAACTCGCGATACTCTACCATTCGCTCTGCATCCTCACCAGCTTTAGCAGGGGCTAGGTACTTGATCCCCTGACAATTCAAAAAGTCTCTCATCTTACTATACATTTTGGTCTTCCTTTCCCAAATAGAAAAGGAAAGAGCAAGCTTACACCCCTCTTTC
>NZ_JBKQBL010000001.1:403117-409216 GCF_046824975.1 Streptococcus intestinihominis
CCTTTTGAAATTTTCCTTTTTAGACGGCAGATTAACCTTCAATATCGACGACAACGTAACGATTTGGTTCTTCTCCTTCAGAATAGCTGGTGACTCCATCCATTTTCGATACGATGCGGTGGATAATCTTGCGTTCGCTATTAGACATTGGGTCTGTATGTTGCGCTCGACCTTCTTCTAAAGCACGACTTGCCAATTTTTGCGCATAGCTTTGAAGGACTTCTGCACGGTGTTCAACATAATCATTAACGTTGATCGCAATGTAGAAATTCTTAGAATACTGATTGTAAAGGTAGTTCTGTGCCAACAATTGAAGGGCCTTGAGAACTTTCCCGTGGTAGCCAATGACACGACCTGGCTCATTGGTATCAATCTGCATATTGATAGTGCGACGGTTGTAGCTGCTTGAGATGCTAGCTTCGACATCCATTTCATCAATAACGGTTTGAACATAGGCAGTGACATCAGAGACAACCTTTTCAATGTCATAGCTTTCTTCTACTTCAATGCCCAAGCCAGCAAAATCAGACGTTTGGCGTGACTCAGCTTCGTTAAGACTTGAATCGAGAATCTCTCCATGACCCTGTTCTTCAAGAATGGTTTCAGGAGCCTTCTCATGTTTGAGAATCTCAGCCTTCACTTCTTCAGAAACTTCTTGGCCTTCTTCTTCAACTTTTTTAATCGCTGCTACCACGCGCCCCAAATCGACAGTCTCTTCACTGACACTCTTGACAGGTTCGTTTTGGGCATTAATCTCCTCAGGAACTCCCTTAACAGCTTGTTGATTGGCTTTTGTCACTGTAGTTTCTGCAATTGGTTCGATATCTACCACAGCTGGCTTCTTACCAAAGAGACCAAGGAACCCTTTCTTTTCACGAGAAACGACAGTAATATGTGCTTTCATGCGCGGGATATCTAATTCTTTCAAACCATTTTGAATGGCTTCTTCAACATTGACTCCTGTATATTGGACCATCTGTCAAACTCCTTCTTAGTTTTTCTTTTTCTGTGCTTTGTTAAATGCACGTCGTTTTTGTTTTTCTAGATCTTTGATTGCCTGTTGCTCTGCTTCACGCGCCGCAATAATCTTAAATGGATTGTTCAATAGGTAAGTTTGCCCAACTTGGTAAGCATTGGAAACTACCCAGTAGAGAGCAACCCCGCTGGCTGAGTACATAGCGAAGAAGAAAATCATCACGGGCATCGCATACATCATGGCTGTCATTCCACCATTTTTTTCTGGCATGGCTTTGTTGCTCAACCAGGTACTAAAGAAGGTGAAGACGGCTGCCAAAACTGGCAAAATAAAGGTTGGGTCTGTTGCGCTCATATCCAGCCAAAGAAAATGACCTACTTTTAGGAATTCAACCCGACTCAAGGCTTGGAACAAGGCCATCAAGACTGGCATTTGTACAAGTAATGGCAAGAAGGCAGAGGAAGTCTTGACACCTTTTTCTTTGTAGAGGGCCCGCATTTCTTCTGACATGCGAGTACGGCTTTCCAAATCCTTCCCAGGGTACTTGGCCTGGATTTCTTTTACAAGTGGCTGAATCTCCTGCATTTTGCGTGAGGAGGTCATTTGGTATTGGAAAACTGGTAAAAGAATGGTCCGAATCAAGAGAGTGAAGAGGATAATCCCGACTCCGATGTTTCCTCCGATAGAAAGGAAACGAATGACTTCTGCAAAGAAGTAAACGAATTTTTCCCAAACTCCTGATGATTGGGAAGTCACTTCAGACGTTCCACAGGCTGTTAATAAAAGGAGGGCCCCTCCGAGTAAGCTAGCTACTTTTAGTTTCTTTTTCACGTAATTACCTTTCCTGACGATAGACTTGCGCTAATTTTAATACATGGACTAGATTTTTTTCGACCTGATCAAAATCCAGTTCTTCAACTCCCTTTCGAGCAATCACAACAAAATCATCTGCTACAAGATGATCCTGGTGCTTCATTAAAACATGACGAATCAAGCGCTTGATTCGGTTGCGTGTCACAGCATTTCCTAGTTTTTTACTCACGGATAAGCCGACACGGAAATGGGGCTGCTCTTGTGGCAAACGGTAGATGACAAATTTTCTATTTGCACAATTCTTGCCGCTTTTAAAAATGGCATTGAAATCTTTTTCTCGCTTGACACGATAGCTTTTTCTCAAACTCCCACTCCCTCTTTTAAATTTATTCTATTATACCATAATTTCAAAAAAAACCAACGACCTTCTGGCCCTTGGTTTGAAGCCTCCTCCAGTGCCGTTAAAACGACTAGGAGAAGTGATGCTGGATGGTTGATAAGATGATGGGTAAGCTATAAATGAAGTTCAAGCCGATATGAGCAAGGATAGGATAATACAAGGAGTCCGTCTTTTCATTCAATAATCCAAAAATCAGGGCGGGGATGGTATAGATCAAAAAACTCAAAACAGTAAAGGGATGGTGAAGGAATTGAAGTCCACTATAGATAAGAGCTGGCGCCCATACACTCGCATAGAAGGGCCATTTTTTAAAATAGGCTTGGACAAGCGCTCCACGGAAGATCAATTCCACGGTCATCGGTCGGATGATGACCACTAGGATAAAAAGGATGAAAGATCCTAAGGCCTCCAAGGTCACCGGAAAAGAGTGATAAATAGCTAGACGTCCTTTGGTGAACCCACTGAGAAAATAGTCCAGCCAGTAGATGGCACAGCTGGAGAATATAGTTGCGTAGATAGCGGGAAGGAATTGTTTCTTCTTCGCCCACTGAAAGACCGTACGTGGACTATACTTCTTTACCAATGAAAAAACAAGCATCAAATAACCTGCCTCTAAAAAGAGAAGGGTCCAAAAATAGCTAAGAGCTTGGCCGACTTGGTTGCTGACTAGTTGGGCCAACTCGCGAAATTGTGGCCGAACTAAGATATAGAAGACCAGTAGTAAAAGTGGATAAAAGAGCTTGGCCTTTGTCTTTATAAATTTCATACATTCCTTTCGAGGGAGATTAAAAATGATTTATTGCATCTTACCATAATCATTCCTAGGATTCAATTAGAAAGCGAACCAAAAAAGGTCGAGACAACCGTCTCTGACCTCTAGTTTCTATTGGAATGCTCGTTCCCCCCTTTTCTGTAAGTCACAAAGCCTACAAGCACAGACACAAGAATGGCTAGACACAGAATGGTCTCTAACCAGACAAGGGGCCTTAACAGAGAACTGTGCAATAAACCTTGGGCCATTTTCAGAGAAGTAGCTGTGATGACCGTTGGGAAGGTTAAGGCTGAAAAGGCTGGTTGAAAGCCCTCTTTTATCATTCTGGGTAGGCGCGTTAAAACGAAGAAATAAAAAGCTTGAGAGAGTCCAACCATGATGGATAACAGCCAAACAGGTAGACTGGCTCCACCCACACGAACCAGGGCCGCTAACAGAAGAGAAAAGGGGGCACAATAGATACCTTCTTGCCCTAATAAGTGGCTCGGTAAAGGGGTGGTTTTCAACCCCTGATAGATCAATGGGTAAAGAACCAAGGTTAAGACAAAGCCAAAGCCAAGAGTCAGATAGGCCAGCTCAACCACTCCTACCACTGGGTAGGTCAAGGCAGCAACAGCAATCCCCACATAAAGAACGGTCCAACTAGGGGTGGCATTGGCTCTCGGTTTTGCCAATATATGGGTCTTGGTAAAGTAGAAGATCAAGCCACAATCTAAGAGGAAAGCAGTCCACCAAACTGCCTGGGCGAGTCCTCCAAATGTCGGAAAGAGTCGTAAGAGATAAGTCGATAAAATCATCCCAGCCATGGGGAAGGTCGCCATCCCAGATAGAAGGGCCGGTTCTTGTAGTTCAATCTTGGTTTCTGACCAGTAGATCAGATGGTGACATAAAAAGAAAACCCATAGGATCAAACCCGTCAAACTGAAGAAATGAGCCAGAACTGGGAAGGTATCAGACAGAAGGTTTCCAGCCCCTGCTAAACCTAACAGGCAGCCTGAAAATGCTAAAGGAATCTTTTTCATCTTGATCTCCAATCATTTTATCGCTTTCAGTATACCATAAAAGAGAAGGAAGCATATCAAAAAAAGAAGTAGGCATAAAAGCTACTTCTCATTTCCTTATTGTTAAGCTCAACTCCATCATGTCACGCACAAGCTTTTTTGGTTACGCGTAGGGTTGCAATTCTGGGTTGATGGGTGTGTTGGCTAGGTTATTGGCATAGTTACAGAGGCTAGCTAGACTCACACCTAGCACCACATCCAAAGCATTTTGGTGACTATAACCTGCTTCCAAAAATTCAGCTAAGGCTTCATCTCCAACGCGCCCCTTGGTATTGATCACTGCTAGGGTGAATTTAGCCAAGGTGTCCAATTTCGGATCAGTTTCGATTGGAGTACGATTGCGAAGGGCTTGAAGAAGGTCATCGTTCATTTGGATTTGCTTGATCGAAAACGCTGTATGACCTGCCACACAGAAGGCACAACCATTGGTCACAGCTGCAGTGATTTGGACCACTTCACGTTCAACTGGTGTCAAACTGTTGCGGCGGTTAATCGCACCGACTGTACGATAAGCTTCCAAAGCTGTCGGTGCATTTGCTAAAAGACCGATGAGATTCGGAATGTATCCGTTATTATCTTTTTGAACGGTTTCAAAAACCTCTTTTACCTCTTCCGGTGCTGTCTCAACTGTATGAATCTGGAATGTTGTCATAAATGTACCTCTTTTTTCTCTTGGTGACACTTAGTCTATCATAGAAATGGAAGCTTGAAAAATATATATTTCATATACCTTCCATAAAAAATAGTTATCACCAGGAAGAAAAGATTGAGACATGCCAATCCCACTTCTGCTCTCATTCAAAGCCGCTACTTCAAGAAAAAGGTCCTTCCTATCCTTCTAAACCCGTGCAAGGAGCAGATAGATAAACAAGGTTAAAAAGAAGAGAACACTAACGATCAGCGTTGCTAGTTTGATCCCTCGACGGGCTAGCCAATAGCTTGGCTTCCCTAGGTTACTGGTCGTATCTGTTGACAGCGATTGTTGTTGACGAGGTTGAAACATCACCAACAAGATTAGACTAATCGATAGAAGAAAAATCAGCACAACAAATAGCATTTCCATCTTAGCCTCCAAACACTCGGAAAAGGGTGAGCAACACCCCCAACAAGATAACGAGGCCGATGACGACATTTAAAGTCAGGTTGACGTTTTCTGAACGCGTTGCTTTTTCTTTTTCTGCGGATCGTCGCTTCAGCGCATTCATCCGTCCTTCTACCTCTTTATAAAACAAGTCCTTCTTCTGATCAGACATCTCTATCACCTATCCCTTCTTGGAATCTCGAACGAAACTCTTCCTGTTCGATCGCGTTAGATTGAGCAATTTGATTTGAAACTGCGTGTCGGTAGTTCTCTATTGATTGATAAACTTCTTTGATGCGTGCCACGAGTTCGTCTTTTCCTCCTTGCCTAAAGACATTTTCTTGAGCAAGATAAGGCGGGTCATGTAAGGTCTGTTCAAAGCCAAGGATCAGCTGTTGGTGCTCAAAGGCCTTACGAACAATTCCCTGTACCTCCCCAAAATGATTGATATCTAGATAGATACTGGACTGGTGAAGAAGCTCCTTGATCCGTTTCTGGCTAATATTCTGATACAAGACCAAATTGGGGTAGCGGACCAGAGACATGAGTTCCGGTGACATTTCTGTCACAGCAGCAATTCGGAAGGTCACATCCGGTAAGTGCTCTAGCAAATAAGGCAAGGCTTCAATCTGATCTGAATTTGTTAATACAAAAGCATCCTTGCGAATATCGTCTTTGACAGCAAAATCATAGATATAACCAAGAGGGGCAAAACAATCCTTTTGCTCTGGTGATACCAACTCTAGGGCACGGCGATAGGTCTCCCTTTGAGGGATGAAAATCTTCTTCGTCCGTATCTCTGGACTATTGAGGATCAGTTGCATATTGCCTGGCAGACTATCCTGTAATGGCTCTTGCCAAACCAAGACATCCCGGCCTACCAGTCCCATTTTGCCAAGTTGCAAACTTAAAGCAAAAGACTGAGCCAGCGTATTAAAGAGCACTTGATCTAGAGCAAATCCTCGGTATTGGACATAAAAGACGTAGAAAGCTAGT
>NZ_JBKQBL010000001.1:409251-414312 GCF_046824975.1 Streptococcus intestinihominis
CGATTTTTGAAAATCCGCATGGGCTCATGATCCAGCGTCAAAATCAGATCACCTGTTTGATGATTTTCTGTTAGGCGTTCCATCTCTTCTTCAAAGTAGGTGGTTAACAAAGGATTGCCCTGACCATCACAAGTGGTCACCGCTATTTTTCGACCGTATTGATCATAGTGATCCACTGTGCTTACTTGTCCCTCTTGATGGAACCACTCTACCCGTTCGACGATTCGTTTATGAGTAGCATCTTGGTAATAGATGCGTGCTTTTTCTTGGCCGTAATAGGAAATCCGTCCACCAGATGCATCACCAGTGATTTCCCAAAAATCAGGGACTAAAATTTCGTTAAAGAAGCGCCCCCGTTTTTCACCTGTAGGTCGGCCTAAAAAGTAAAGAAAAGGCGACTCCACTCCATCAGGTAAAAAACCATTCGGTTCCAAGACGATCGTTGGATGCGTGTAACTTGCTCTTTGTAAAGAATAGAGCAGATCTTGGCTTTCACGCGAAAACCGATCAAATACGTTCAGCATGGGTCACCTCCTCAATCAATCGAGACCAAGCTTTTTCAACCTTACTGGTCAGAAAATCTTCTGCACGCGCATAAGATGCTTGACGCATGGATGGCATCTTTTGGCTCTGGTATAGCAAGCAGATCATTTCAGCAAAGGACCTCGCTATCCTGTCCACAACCTGGTCTGGTTCAGTCGGAAGCAGGTAGCCATTTCCCCCATCTCTAACAAAGTTCTGATTGCCATAAGGCACATCAAAGCCAATGATTGGAAGACCAGAACCAATCGCCTCCATCAGGGTTAGACCGAAGCCTTCACTGGTAGAAGCCGAAAGATAGACTTCATAATCTTTGTAAATATCGGTCAAGTCCATATGGCCTCTGAGCTGGATATAGTCCGTCGCTCCTAACTCTTCAATCAGTGATTGCAACTTACCTTCCTCTCCGCCTTTTCCATAAATATCAAAAGAAAGGGACGGTAGCTCTTTTTTTGCTTCGACAACTGCTCGAACTAACCAGTCGATGTGTTTTTCTGTCGCCAGACGCGAAGCAGTCATCAGAGAAAAAGGTTTACGAGAGTCGTTTTGCGGTAGACTGGCGAGACTTCCTACCGGAATGGTGTAAATAACAGGAGCATGAGGGGTATATTTGGCGAACTGCGCTGCTAAAACTTCCTTTTGGCGATTGGTTGCGACAATAAAGAAGTCCACCTTGTCCGCATTGGTAAATTGGTAATCGTAATAATTGTTCCACAAAATATATTGATCATCGGTATGATTGACACTATAGTGCTCCGCATGGACCACGACTCCTAGACGAGCTTTTTGGGCCTCTTCAAAAATAGGTTGGCCGATGTCAGTCTCCCGATCCAAAATCACCAGATCTTGTTTGGTCAAGTTGAGACTTTGCATAAAGTAGCGAATCAATTCCTGCCGACCGAAGAGATAACGATCTGGAAAACGGTAAATCTCCTGACCATCTGCCAACTGCATCCGATAGGCCACACTTCCATCTTCATTGTAGAAACGTCGTTCAATCAAGTTGGCTTGATTATTTTTAGGGATAAAGTACTCTGTACAGTAGCGAGTATAGGAAAAATAGTCTTTTCTGACTAGAATCCCTCTGGAAACATACTCACAGCGCTCTACATAAGGACTCTCTTCGTCCCGAAGATAGCAGGTCAAAAAACTGTCTTGGTCTTCATAGAAATAGCGCTTCACCTTCCCCGTGGTCTCTTCTCGCGTTGGCTTCCCAGCGAACCCAGCCAGGACTTGATCCACCGTATAAGTGGTTGGCGCAATTTTGATATCCGTAAAATGGGTGTAGATCCATATGATTTCATGGTCTTTAAATCCAATATTCTCTGTTAAGTGTTGAATATTGTCTGCTAATATCATATCCATAAAAATAAATTTTGCAGGTTCTTGGATCTGTCTTAGCAACTTGGCCCGATAGGCTTGTGCATACTCGACGCCACTACTGGCCCATCCAATCCCAAGATTGATATTGTATACTGTCATAAATCCTCTTTTATGGGAAATACAGGACAATTTCCCCTTTTGTATTGATTTCTACTCGACTGAGTAAGAGATTGCGAACCATCTGCTCTTTTGCCAAAGCCTTCATCCGATCAAAAGATAAAGAGGCTTCTTGGTAAAACTCGACCAGTGGATTCTTTTGACTGGCGTACTGACCAGACAAGGCCACACGTAATTGTTGCAAATAATCCACTTGTTCCACCCAATTTTCGTCAATAGCTTTTAAGAGCACCATCCGTTGAAACTGAGCAATTACCTCATCGGATTCCAGCCTTTGATATTTAGCAAGCAACTCCGAGCGGGCTAGCTCCCAGAGGAAATCCTCTTTTGCCTGCCTGGAAGGAAAGGCTTGATGGATCTGAGCAGGATTAACCTGATAGCTGATATGATCTAAAATATAGTGATAGAAGGCAATCGGGTCTTGATACTTCTTATTTTTAGCCACATGGGCAAACACTTCTCGAGCAATTTTCTCGATTAGTCCATCCAAACGTCTGTCCAGCCTGATCAACCGATCCCGTTCCTTATAAACCAAATCGCGTTGAATGTTCATACTCTCTGCGAACTCTAAGGTCAAGCGACGACTAGCTTGCGCAGCACTTTCACTCGCATCCTGAGCTTGAGCGACGATGCGATGGTATTTCCTCCGAGTTAGAGGTTTGGCTTTTCGAAGTCGATCCTCTACGTCGTAATCTTGATACCTATCTTGGATCCAGTTTGGTCCCCAGTGTTTGATTAAATCATCCTCCAGAGAGACAAAAAACTTGGTTTTTCCGGGATCTCCTTGACGTCCTGATCGTCCTCGAATCTGGAGATCTATCCGGCGATTCATCATCCGCTCCGTCCCGACGACAACCAAGCCACCTAAGGCAGCTACACCCTGCCCTAATTTGATATCTGTCCCCCGACCTGCCATCGAGGTCGCAACGGTCACTGCGCCTCTTTGACCAGATTCAGCAATAATCTGCGCTTCACGAGAAGCCTTATTGGCATTCAACAGATTATGGGGAATTCCTTCACGAAGGAGAAGGTTTGAATACAAGACAGACATCTCAACCGAGCCGGCAAAGATCAAAATCGGGTTTCCCTTTGCATGGACTTCTTTGATGTAGGCCATAGAAGCATAGACTTTTTCTGGCAAGGTCTGGTATATCTCATCTGGAAGATCCTGCCTAATCCGTTTTCGATTGGTTGGGATCTGAATCACTGACATGGCATAGGTCTCCAAAAATTCAGCTTCTGCAACCTTCCCGGTTCCCGTCATACCGCCGAGTTTTTGAAACATCTTGAATAAATTTTGGTAAGTAATCGAAGCCATGGCCCGTGTCTCTGGTGTCAAGGAAAGTCCTTCCTTGGCTTCAAGAGCCTGATGCAGTCCCCCTTGAAGTCGAGTCAATTCCATAAGACGCCCCGTTGCTTGATCCAAAAGGACAAGCTCCTGTTCTCCTTTTTCATTCGAACGGACGACATAGTCCTTGTCCCTTTTATAGTGTTGATGTGCTTGTAAAGCCAGACTAATATGGCGGACAAGATCACGGTGCTCAGGATCATACAAATGCTGCAGGGATAGAAAAGCCTCGGCTGCTTTTACACCTTTTGGGGTCAACCACACCTGTTTCTTGTCCCCATCAGCCTTGTATTCTTCTCCTTCTTTGAAGGTTCGGATCAAGGTGTCTACAATCCCATATAGATTGGACTGCACACGAGGAGAACCCGAAATCACTAAAGGTGTCTGAGCACTATCCAATAAGATAGAATCGATTTCATCTACAATCGCATAGTTTAAATTTGCCAGGAATTGGCCATCAACAGAGGCGGTTAAATTTTCTGAAAGATAATCAAAGCCCAAGCTACTATTGGTGGTATAAACAATGTCAGATTGATAGAGCAACCGCTTCTTAGCTGGGGAGAGTTCGCCCTCAGTATCTTGAAGTGGAACTCCAACTGTCAAACCTAGAAAACGATAAATCTTCCCCATTTCTTCCGCATCACGAGTTGCCAGGTAAGTATTGGGGGTAATCACCATAACCCCCTTCCCTTCTATTGCATTCAGGTAGGCAGGCATGGTTGCCGTTAGGGTCTTTCCTTCCCCGGTTTCCATCTCTGCAATATTTCCTTGGTGGAGGACGATCGCTCCCATGACTTGAACATCGTAAGGAAACATCCCCAAGACTCTCTGAGAGACTTCTCTCACGACTGCATAAGCTTCTGCTAGCAAATCGTCTAGTGACTCTCCTTGTCGGAAACGACGGCGGAATTCCTCTGTCTTTTCTTGTAACTGCTGGTCTGTCAACTGGGACATCCGATCTTTCCAGCTATTCACCTTATTTAAAATCTTTTTTATTTTTTTTAATTTTATAGAATCCACTGGGTCCTCATTTCCTATCCATCTGCCTGATCTATATCAGAATAACTCATTGTTCAGACGAAATCGGTGAAATCGTGATATGGTGAAAGGTAAACTCTTGCATCCCAGCACTGAGGAGATGCACTTGGTAAGAATAGGCTTGCTCTGGATACACAAACTTAACTTGCCCTTCTGTACTGACCTGCCGGTCCACTATCTTGCCAAAACGATCCTGGCAAACAACTTCTAGCATAACCGTATGAGCAGGCCTAGAAGTCATCTGAACTTCAACTACATAGGTCTGACCTCTCTGTAAAAGTGGCAGACTGGGTGCCATCCGATCCTCCCCATAGCTTGTGAGGGATTTCCAACTTTTTAAGACTTGGCCAGAAGGCATCAAAGGATTCGTAAATCGAATCTGATCTTCTGCTAGTCTTTCTATCACAGACCCCCACAAATAATCAACTGAAGAGATCGGCCCCCAATAAAGGTGACGATCTTTTTGCTTTCTCATCCTAATCATCCACTTCTTCCAAAATCTCTTTCCATGATTTCTTTGTATTGGGTCAAGAACCACTCAATGATAGACTCCGTTGCATCATTGTGGCGACCCGGGCGACTTGAACTAATGATCCGAATAGGCTGGTGATAAAGAGCTTCTAAAATATCCGAAT
>NZ_JBKQBL010000001.1:414353-418376 GCF_046824975.1 Streptococcus intestinihominis
AAGCCTTCTGGTCGTAGTCATCGTCTCTCATATAAGCCAAGGCTAAGAGGGTATCCTTTAACTCTGCCTGATGAAATCGATCCCAAAAACGCTTGTTCAAGGCCTCTATCCCTTCACTTGACACTCGACCAAGGAGTAATTGCATCATATCGAGCGAGGTTCCAAATTCATCTGGCCGTTTAAACTTCAGATTGGCAGCTACATCCCCAAGGTTGACAATCGGTTTCCCAACCAAGATCGCATGAGGTGAGTAAGAGGCTCCATAGTAGAGAGCTCCATAAGTGCCCATCGATAGACCTGAAAAGTTCAATTCTTTGGGACCAAATCCTAAGGATTGAAGATGATGATCGATAAAATCCTGAATCTTCTTTTCCAACTCTGGAGAGCCTAGATAGAAGCATCCCCCCTCTAGACGTGGATCCGAAAAAAGAATAAAGGGCGCTCCCATATTTTTCATCATGGCAAAGCCTTCAAAGCCCTCTGCAGGACGATAACCGGAGAAATAGACATTCAGAGGTGGCTTCAGGTCTCCTGGATGGAAATAAGCAAAAATTTCCTGACGCTTGCTGTCTCTGAGAGTCTGTGAACCAAGAGCAATTTCTCCAAAAGGGCCATGAGAGAAGCGCTTGTGCAAAGCACCGATTATGAGTCGCCCCTGGCCCTTCGCTTCTAGTGAAAAGGATAGGTAATAACGATCGGGCTCGTCAATTAGAACCGGCCTTTCCAAATTTGCTTCTGAATAGACAAGCTCCTTCACTAAAGATCCTAAGGTCCCACTCTGGAAAAATTGGACCCGCAACTGTATCTGGCAGTCTGGCGTTTTCTCGTACTCTAGCCATAGATCCGTAGGAAGGACCCCATCATACGAATAGGTGTTGACCCACTGGGCTATGGGAGTATATTCTTCTCCATATGAACCCTCTAACTCCAAAAAGTGTTTCCCTCTGACCGTTTGACTGCCTGCAAAGTCAGCTATAACTCGTAACTCTCTGACACTAAAGGCATCCCCATACTGGCCGTCATAAAGGAAACGATGAAGTTGATAGAGAAAGGGAGCCTTATCGGAAAAATCCCAAGCCTTAGCCTGAACCAGTTGCATCAAACGATCCAGTTCTTCTGTAACTGACTCTTGATCATATACTTGATCATAAAAAACAGTGTAGGGCTGAAAGAGACCCAGCTCTTCTTTGAAGCTCAATAACCTCTCAGGATGATCCAGCACCAAGGCCTGAAACTGCTTGATGCCTTGCTCCGTCATGTAGTCCTCTATCTGTAGAGGGGTTTGGATAGAAAAATAATGCCAGTTCAGACCTTCTGGAATTGTCACTTCTTCCTGCCAATTTGTAGGTCCAATTTGAAGAATATGGCCTGTTTCCAACTTCCTGTCCATCCTAGTTTTTCATCCATCCTTCCCATTTGGCGATCAAGCGCTGGCCTGTGTATTCTTGGATCTTTTCGACAGAATAAATCAGCGCTTCATTCCACGGTTTCAGATCTCTAAGGAAATAGTCTATCGCTTTTTCTAGCTCTTCCTCCATCTCACCCAAGACATATCCATTTTTTAAATGGTCTACATACTCCGTATGGGTACGATTGATCTGAGGAATTCCTGCCGAAATGCCTGCAATTTGTGTATACAGATCGGGTTCCTCACTTACGTCTACTATTAAGCGAGTCTGTTCTAATTCTTTGATGATATCATTTTCGTTAAAGAAATTTCGAACCTTATAACGATCTAGCTTCTTTTCAAAGAGAAAGGCATCTTCGAGGAGGTGGTTTTCTCCCAGTTCTCGAGAATCAACCCGACCCCCTAGAGAAGCTATCCCCATCTTGCTAGCCAAGTCTTCTAGCTGATGATTCAGTGCCGCTACAGCTTCATCAGAAGCATTGTAAATCGCGAAAACGACCTCAAACAAGGGATTTTTCGCTAAGATTTCAAACATTTTCTGTAAAACGGATTGAGAGGGGAGATCCTTTTCATCCAGGTGGAAAAAGATTTTCGACTCTTTCCTCTCCTGACTGCTTCCCAATCTCAGCCGTGAATCAAAAGACGTCAGGCGATGGATCTTAGAAGCAAGACTTGGAGCAAGACCAAGCAAGTCCTGTTTCGTTTTTTCACTATCCGTTATCACCAAGTCAACCTCTTTTAAAGAAAAATGAAGCGACGAATCTTCTTGAGATAAGGGCTGGCGTTGTCCATAAAAAGAAAGAACCTTTGAGACACCTAGTCCCACTTGTTGGACAAAGGGTAGATTGACCGGATGGGCTGCAATCACCAGACGATCTTGACCCGGAACCAGGTCTCCTAGGTTGGCTTTCAATTTTTCAGCAACCACTTCTCCCATGTCCGGATAGGTTTCTCGTTTGAACTGCTTCTGAAAGGCTTCATTGACCAAGACCATGTGGTTCGCATCTGTCAACAACTCTCTCAAGACCCAGTCACCTTCGGGGGTTAGATAGTCTTGGAAATAGGGACTTCCCTCTTTGTAGTAAATAACACTGGAAATAAAGCCTCGGTCATCCAGATACTGCACATAAACCGTTTCCTTATCCTTTACCCGTCTCACTGAGAGGATTTTCCCGTCTACCCCCAGATCGATACTAGCAATCTCCTGACCGCGACAGAACGCCACTATTTGAAAAGGCGTATAAGTAAAGCTTGTGTGAGCAAGCCATTCCAAATCCTCGACCTGAATCGGAAGCATCTCTTGATGAGGGGAAATCCCCTGAATGTGATCAAAAATCGACAGATAATCTGTTTCTAACAAATCTTGCCGATGGAGGTCGTAACGCAATTGCGGGCAATAGTGCGGAATCACTAATTTCCGCTCCACTCCCGCTTCCTGGAAGACCCGAAGCTGGTGAATAGTCTCATCAAATTCAATCGTAGCTTGCGTCCAATACCAAGGCGTCACCCTACTGTGCCAAATCCGCTCACTGCCATACCAGGCTGGTATAAAGTAATACATAACAACTCCTAAAACAATCTTGTATAGCCTTGGTTCACGCGAAGGGCTCGAACTTCCTCTCGGATGGTCGACATCATCCCCACGAACATGAGAAAACTCCCTGGAATCATGGCCAAACGTAGAAGTCCTCTATCCCAGAGCAGGAGAAGGAAAGGCAATGCTGTAAACAGAATTAAATAAAGTGTCCCAAAAACTGTTAATCGAAAGACAATTCGATTGATGTACCGACGTGTCTCTTCACCAGGATAAACGAAATCAATATACTCTGAGTTTTTCATCATCTTGTCCGCAATTTCTTCCCCATTGACCGTCACAAAGGCAAAAGCAAAGGACAAAATTGCTATCATCAGACCGTAGAGCAGGATCCAAGCTGGCGCTCCTATTACCAACTCCTTTGCGATACTGGCAGCCCATGACGCACGAGGATTGATAGCTTGGACCAGCAAAAAGATATACTGCGGGATAGAAACCAAGGTCATGGCATACATAAAGGGCATCCCCCCAGCTGGATTGAGCTTGACCTCTAAAAAGGTGTGAGGTTTCAAACTATTATGAATCCCCAGCTTATTCACAGGGATCCGATAGCGAGCATACTCGATGCATACGACCATGAAAATAAATCCTAACAAGAGAGGCACTAGAAACAGGAGGCTGTATGCTGAACCCCCACTCTTTGACAAGGTTCCAAGGACATCCTCTGGCAAGTACAGGAGCATCCCCGCCATCATGATGACAATAGAATTCCCCAAGCCTAGGGCCGTATTTAAATCAGCTAACCAGACCAAGAAAAAGGTTCCTGCAATCATTATCAAGGCATTGAGCGAGACAACTAGAAGGGGGCTCAGATCTGTTTGTAAGGGGAGATAAAGAGAGATGGCCAGAGATTGAACAAGAGCCAGAGCAAGTGTCAGGTACATCTTCCGTCGTTCCACAAGCTCCGAACTGGTCCTCTCCAGGTTATGACGTTTAGATACTGTAAACAACCGCCACAAAATCATGGAAGACATCCAGGGAGAAAGTCCAAGAGCGAAGATGGACATGCCACGAAGATTCC
>NZ_JBKQBL010000001.1:418415-419387 GCF_046824975.1 Streptococcus intestinihominis
CACCCATGATAGCACTCGTCAACTCCAGACCCCTTGCAGCACCTTCATTCACATTTAGAACCTTCGCTAGGTCTACAAAGGGCAAGGTGATTTTACTTCCTAAAACATAAACAAAAACGAATAGGATTGTCCAAAATAATCGTTTCCTAACTCCAGATTGTTTCATCATATCCTGCTCTTCTACTCCCCCTTCTTTCGAATGCTTATCCTAACTAAGTCCTCTCATCAAATTTGACCATCTCACCTAAACGATCTCTGATCTATAAGAGAAAAAAAGTTCTTCAGAAGATGATCTGAAGAACCACTATTCATCTAGCTTTTCTCCATTCATTATACCATATTTCGCTAGGCTTTTCACCCGACATTCTCAAAGAAAACCGACAAATCCACTCATGGATCTGCCGGTATATCAGAAGAATCGAAAGAAGCAAATTTTCAATTTAAGAAAGATGATTGTATTTACTTTTTACGATGGAAAAATGAGGCCAAGCCTGCAAAGAAAGCTACTACAAGCGTGATAAACAACTCACGTGACGTCACTCCTAGAGAGTCCGACGTCGATTTTGCTTCAGAGACAGAAGCAGCCGATTTCTCGCCAGAAGAGCTCATCTGAGGAGTCACTTGACTTTGTGAATGGGATTGACTTGTCGAGCTAGAGGTAGAACGACTCGTTGAAAGAGAAGTCGATTCTGAGGAGAGCTGGCTTGCTTTTAATGAAACAAGTGTGCTCGCTGTCTCCTGAAGACTCGCCGAAGCAGACCCGTACACCACTGTCGATTCGTTTACCGCATTTGAAGCCAAGGCAGAAGCGGATGACCAATTTGATGCCTGTGACATAGAATGAGTAGACGAAGTCGATCTATCTGTAGAAATCGAAGACTGATCAGAAGCACTCGTTTGATGCGATGCTGAAGCCAATTCAGAGGCTTGCTTGCGAGAAGCAGATTCAGAGGCACTGATTGAAACAGACTC
>NZ_JBKQBL010000001.1:419437-419651 GCF_046824975.1 Streptococcus intestinihominis
GGAATTCAAGACTGATTCTGAAGCTCTTGCTGACGCGGAAACGGATGCTGAAGTCAACTCAGACACTGATGCAGACTGAAGTTCAGAAGACTTCATTTGAGCTACAGATTCTGAAGTGCTAGTTGAGACTGACTCAGAGGCTGAGGCTGAAGCCAACTCAGAGGCTTGCTTGCGAGAAGCAGATTCAGAGGCACTGATTGAAACAGACTCTGAA
>NZ_JBKQBL010000001.1:419697-426216 GCF_046824975.1 Streptococcus intestinihominis
CTACTTACTGATACAGACTCACTAGTTAACACTGAATCAGATGTTGATGTTGACTCTAACTCAGATACTTGCTTGCTTGAAGCAGACTCAGATACACTGATTGAAACTGACTCAGAACTCAAAATAGATTCTGAAGCTCTTGCTGAAACTGACTCAGAGATTGAAACGGATGCCAATTCAGAGGCTTGTTTGGTTGAAGCAGATTCGGATGCACTTTCTGAAACAGACGCTGAATTCAAGACTGATTCGGATACGCTGGCTGAAACCGATGCTCTTGATTCTGACACACTTGTAGATGCTGAAGTTGACACGCTTGTTGATTTCGAAGTCAACTCAGACACTGAGGCAGATTGAAGTTCAGAAGATTCCATACGAGCTACAGATTCTGATGTGCTGGTTGAAACTGACTCTGAAGCTGAAGCCGACGCCAATTCAGAAACTTGCGTGCGTGAGGTCGACTCAGAGACACTGTTTGAAATAGACTCGGAATTCAAGACTGATTCTGATACGCTGGCTGACGCACTTGTCGATGTTGAAACGGAAACGCTGATTGATTCAGAAGTCAACTCAGACACTGAGGCAGATTGAAGTTCAGAAGATTCCATTTGAGCTACAGATGCTGATATGCTGATTGAAACTGACTCTGATGTTGATGTTGACTCAAACTCAGAGGCTTGCTTGCGAGAAGCAGATTCAGATGCACGGATTGAAACAGACTCGGAATTCAAGACTGATTCGGATGCGCTGGCTGAAACTGACTCTGAGGCCGAAGCCAATTCAGAGGCTTGTTTGTTTGAAGCAGATTCTGATGCGCTTGCTGAAGCCGAAACGGATTCCGAACTCAACTCAGATACAGATGTAGACTGAAGCTCAGAAGATTCCATTTGAGCTTCAGATTCTGATGTGCTAGTTGAGACTGACTCTGATGTTGAAGCAGACGCCAACTCAGAAACTTGCGTGCGTGAGGTCGAATCAGAGACACTGTTTGAAACAGACGCTGAATTCAAGACTGATTCTGATACGCTGGCTGAAACCGATGCTCTTGCTTCTGACACACTTGTCAAAGCCGAAGCTGAAACGCTTGTTGATTTCGAAGTCAACTCAGACACTGAGACAGATTGAAGTTCAGAAGATTCCATACGAGCTACAGATTCTGAAGTGCTAGTTGAGACTGACTCAGAGGCTGAGGTTGAAGCCGATGCCAACTCAGATGCTAGCTTGCTTGAGGTTGACTCAGATGCACTTGTTGAAACGGATGTTGAATTCAAGACTGATTCTGACGCGCTTGCTGAAACTGACGCACTAGTTTTTGAAGCACTCGTTGAAACTGACTCAGAGACCGAAGCAGACGCTAACTTAGATGCTTGTTTACTTGAGATTGATTCAGATCTACTTACTGAAACGGACTCGGAACTCAAGACAGATTCTGATGCGCTACTTGAAACTGATTCAGAAGTTAAGACTGATTCTGATACACTTGCCGAAATCGACGTACTTGCTTCTGAAGCACTTATCGATGATGAAGTTGACACGCTAGTTGATTCCGAAATCAACTCAGATACTGAAGCGGATTGAAGTTCAGAAGATTTCATACGAGCTACAGATTCTGAAGTACTTGCTGACGTTGATGCAATTGACTCTGATACAGACAACGATCCACTCAAGGATTCAGAAGATGACTTCTCTGAAGCTGACAACGAGCTACTTGCTGAAGTAGAAACAACCGACTCTGATACAGACAAGGAGCCGCTCAAGGATTCAGAAGCGGATTTCTCTGAAACTGACAATGAACTGCTTGCTGAAGCCGAAACGGATACCTCTGAGGCTGATAGCGATGCGCTTGCTGATTCTGAAGCAGACGACTCTGAACCCGACAACGAGCTACTTGCTGACATTGATGCAATTGACTCTGATACAGACAGGGAACCACTTAATGATTCAGAAGCAAATTTCTCCGAAGCAGATAGAGAGCTACTTGTTGATGCTGAAACGGATACCTCTGAGGCTGATAACGATGCGCTTGTCGAAGCGGAAGAAATCGATTCTGATACAGACAAGGATTCGCTTACTGATTCAGAAGATGACTTCTCTGAGACTGACAACGAACTACTTGTTGATGCTGAAACGGATACCTCTGAAGCTGATACTGAAGCACTTGCTGACGTTGATGCAATTGACTCTGATACAGACAAGGAGCCACTCAATGACTCAGAAGCGGATTTCTCTGAAGCTGACAACGAACTACTTGCTGAAGTGGAAACAATTGACTCTGATACAGACAGCGATCCACTCAAGGATTCAGAAGTGGATTTCTCTGAAACTGACAATGAACTGCTTGCTGAAGCCGAAACGGATACCTCTGAGGCTGATAACGATGCGCTTGTCGAAGCGGAAGAAATCGACTCCGATACAGACAAGGAGCCACTCAATGACTCAGAAGCTAACTTCTCTGAAGCAGATAGAGAGCTACTTACCGATACTGAAGCTGAGACCTCCGAATCATTCTGCAAATTAGACTGAGAAGAAGATAGCGATTGAGATTCGAGTTCCTGTGAAATAGAAAAACTATCTGATACCGAGTCACTACTTGACATCGACTCAGATAAGGACGTTGATTGACTATCCCACAGAGAAACAGCTACAGACAGAGATTGAGACTCTGAAGCAACTACCTGTGAGTTGCTTTCTGAGTATGAAAGACTATCTTGTGTTGACATCGAATGAGAAGCTGAATAAATGAATGATTGAGAACTCAATTCAGAAGGAGTCATTCTTCGGTAATAGTAATTCACACTCTTTAATGGCCAGTAGCTAACCCTGGTCGAAACCGTATGATAAAACTTAGAAAATCCGTCAGCACCTTGAAGGGATGCATCATCACCCACAATATGGCTACCACTAAGCTGTGCTTGATTTTCTGGGGCGGAAGTATATGGTTTACGGAAAGAATATTCCTTACCCGTTTTTTCATCCGTATAGCTCACCTTCTCTGTCAAGGAGAACCAACCTGAGATTTTTAACTTAAAGTTTTTTCCATCTGAAAAATCGGGAGTGACTGTAAGAGAATAATCCTCTTTCTTGCTTTTTACCTCTCGCGTCTCAAGATTTTCAAAGGTTTCATTCCAATGATCATTTCTAAAGGCCTTTTCATAGACTAAGGTATAATTTGCAAGGTCAAATACTGTACCGTTATCACCTTTCCGGTAATTTTTCTGTTTGGAAGGATCCAAGACATAGTATTTTAAGGTGAAATCACCATTTGGACTTGTCACTTCACGGACAAGCTTAATATAATGGTCTCTTGCCCCTCCCCAATAAGTATCTACATTCTGTTCTCCAACCTTCCTAAGATCAAAGACGCCAGACATTTTATTCTGATGATAATCTACTAATGGAACTTGAACAAAACCATCCAATTGTCGAGCAGCTGAAGCTGTGTACTCTTGGCCTTCAATACCAACCTGGGCATAAGAGGCCAAAACAGTTTCCCTGCCAGTTGGAACATAAGCTCCTCGCGAGAATTGTCCTTTGTCGTCAATGAGCTTATAATAGGTGACATGTTCAGCACTTCGTGATGGAACAATGGATGCTACTGTCGATGGTGCATAAAGACCTACATTTTTAGGTTCTAGCACATCATAAAGCTGTTGAATCATAAATTTAGGAGTCTGGTAACTTACACTTTGCATCCGTATAACTCCAGGTTTCCCATCATCATAAATTGAGTAAAAGACCCTGTATTGGCGGTTTGTATCTGAACCAACTAATTCCTTTGGTAAATCAAATTCAACTACACTATTTGCTTTAACTGTTTGAGCATAAACCTCCGTACCACTAGACTTTTTAACCAAGCGGAAGTATACGTCGACACCTTTAGGAGTAGTTGAACCAATCGAGCTACGATCGACGGACAAGGTTGCATAATAATCCAGAGGATCCGGCTTTACTCGATTAACGAAATCCCAAATAGCAAAGGTATAACGTGTCACATCATGGTTCTCAGACAGAGACTTAAGAGTCGCAGGATCGAGATTTATTACAGATTTATCTAAATGCGGATCCTTTTCTACTCCTGCAAATTTCAAAGCAGCATCTTCGATATTAGCTCCGTTTCGGTCTTCCAAATCAGGAGTAATTTCTGATAACTCTTCAGAGTCCGTTACGGTTTCATAAATTGGTGCCAACTGAGCTGCAATGGCAGGTTTGCCGTTTACACTGCTATTCCCCACAAAACCTGATGCTTTCAGAGCAAGCATCATTTCATCAACAGACTCATTTAACCGTTGACGCTGACCCACATAAGCTTGCGTCCCTACATTTTCATGAAGCAACTGAGTACTGGTTGACAAGTCGGTTTGCACCTTAGCGATAGCAGCTGAAAGAGCTGCTTTTTGATCCGCATTTGTAAGGTTTGAGGCATAGTTTTCGGCCATTTGGGTCAACAAGGTCGCTTCTGACAGATTCTGTTCTAGACCAACCTTATCCGTTGCACCTAGAACCCTTTCGGTCGTTTCCAGGCTTGACTCTGATGTCGTCGTAGCTTCTGAAGCAGATTCGCTCAGAGCCACAGTAAGGCTCTCAGAACCGTGCTCGCTTAAAGAGACTGAAGCACTTGTCGATTCAAGACTTTCTTCTGACATTGATCTGGCATCAGAAACAGATCCAATCACTAAGCTATTGGCCTCTGCTAAGGTCTCTTTCTGTAATTCAGAAGTTGTCACCACATCAGTTCCTGCTTCATCCGCAAAAGCCGTGTTGATAATGGAGGTAGCACCAGCAGCTGCTCCCGTCGCCAATAAGCCTTTCAGTACAAATTGACTTGTAGAACGGATCCCATCCCGCTCCTTATCTGACATCGTTACAACTCTTGTTTCTACTTCTCCACGAACAATTTTAAATAAACCTAAGGTAGAATTTTCTGAACGAACCCAGTGCTTCCCAGACTTGATTAACTTGAAACGAGTCGTTCGATCCATCTCCCTAACTTTTCCATTCAAACGTTTAAAAAACATGAATATCCCCTCAACTTTATAGTCATTAAATATTATACATTATTACTATACATATTCAAGTAATTTGAGGTAAATAACAATTCAATTTTCAAAAAATTTCCTCCTCGAAAGTATTTTCATTATTTTTTGATAAAATCAGCGAAATCTAATAGGGTAAAACAGAAAAAAAGAATCTCAAAATGAGATTCTCTTGTAGACACTCAAAATACCAGATAGGTGTTTTCACATAGCGATACGGGATTATTCTTCCTCTTCTTTTTTACGGCGCCCCAATAGAGCTAGCCCAACGAAAGATGCAAGAGTAGCAAATAAGATTGATCCTGTAGATTTCTTCTCCCCAGTTGCCGGAAGAACTTCTTCCGATGAGCTTTCTTTGTTGGATAAGGACTGGATGAGTAATCCTGAAACACTCTCAGACCGAACTTCGCTTGTTGAATCCAGCCTTGAAAGAGACTGAGAATGACTGATTGACTCTGAGTGACTTTGCGAGTCAAATGAGGACTCTGAGAGGGTTTCACTTGTTGAGATTGAACCGCTCAGGGATCCCGATGACGACTCGGTTAGACTGACTGAATCAGACTGACTCTCAGACCTAGACTCCGGTGTCGAGGCAGACTCGCTTGATGGAGCAGATTGACTCAAGGAACTCGAGATAGAATCTGAATTCCTTACCGACTCAGATTGAGAAGTTGATATAGATTCACTTGCGGAAATTGAGGCACTCATTAATTCGGAGACGGACTCGGTTTCTGAGGTCAACTGGCTAGTTGAAAGCGATTGGGAAGCTGAGACTGATCCTCTTGTAGAATCCGAGATACTCAAAGAGACGGATTCTGATTCCAACTCAGAAGTCGAGGCTGAGTCATTTGCTGAGAATGTAGTACTCAAAGATTCTGAAACAGACTCGGTGACACTTTCTGATACCGATTGACTTACAGAATCGGATCCAGAGGTCGAAAGAGATTCACTGGCGTATTCAGAGGTGCTTAATGATTCGAAGACTGATTCTGAGCTACTTTCCGAAGTCGACTGACTGAGCAACTCGGACTTAGAAGTCGAAAGTGACTCACTTACAGAAACTAAGGTACTCAAGGAGTCAGAAACTGACTCTGAAACACTTGCCGATGCTGACTGGCTAAGCGACTCGGATTCAGAAGTCAAAACAGATTCACTTGCAGAAACCGAGGTACTCAACGATTCTGAAACCGACTCGGAGATACTTACCGATATTGACTGACTAAGCGAATCGGATTCAGAGGTCAAAACGGACTCACTTGTCGAAACTGAGGTACTCAAGAATTCTGAGACGGATTCGGAAACACTTGCCGATGCTGACTGGCTAATCGACTCGGATTCAGAGGTCAAAACAGATTCACCTGCAGAAACCGAAGCACTCAACGATTCGAAGACTGATTCTGAAATGCTTTCTGAGGTAGACTGACTAAATGACTCAGAGATCGAAATGGACTCATTAGCGGATACTGAAGCGCTCAACGATTCTGAAACT
>NZ_JBKQBL010000001.1:426252-433906 GCF_046824975.1 Streptococcus intestinihominis
GACTCTGAAACACTTTCTGATGCAGACTGACTTAACGACTCGGACTCAGAGGTCAAAACGGAATCACTTGTCGAAACGGAGGTACTCAAGAATTCTGAGACGGATTCGGAAACACTTGCCGAGGTAGACTGACTTAACGACTCGGACTCAGAGGTCGAAACGGAATCACTTTTTAATACCGAAGTGCTTAACGATCCTGAGACACTCTCTGACAGGCTCTCAGATGCAAACTGACTTAACGACTCGGATTGAGAAGTCAAAGCAGATTCACTTGCAGAAACCGAAGTACTCAACGATTCTGAGACAGACTCTGAAATGCTTTCCGATACCGACTGACTTAACGACTCGGACTCAGAGGTCGAAACGGACTCACTCGCGGAAACCGAGGTACTCAACGATTCCGAAACCGACTCGGATTCAGAAGTCAAAACAGATTCACTTGCAGAAACCGAGGTACTCAACGATTCTGAAACAGACTCGGAGATACTTACCGATACTGACTGACTTAACGACTCGGACTCAGAGGTCGAAACGGAAGCACTTGTGGAAACTGAGGTACTCAAAGACTCTGAGACGCTCTCTAACAGGCTCTCAGATGCAGACTGACTTAACGACTCGGATTGAGAAGTCAAAACAGATTCACTTGCAGAAACCGAAGTACTCAAGAATCCTGAGACGGATCCTGAGACACTTGCCGATATAGACTGACTAAGCGAATCGGACTCAGAGGTCGAAACGGAAGCACTTGTGGAAACCGAAGTGCTTAACGATTCCGAAACCGACTCTGAAACACTTGCCGATATAGACTGACTAAGCGAATCGGATTCAGAGGTCGAAAGGGAAGCACTTGTGGAAACCGAGGTACTCAACGATTCCGAAACCGACTCCAAAACACTTGCCGATGCAGACTGGCTGACAGATTCGGATTGAGACCTCGAAACAGACTCGCTTGCAGAAACCGAAGTACTCAACGATCCTGAAACCGACTCGGAGGTACTTTCTGAAGTAGACTGACTGATCGATTTAGAGATTCTTAATGACTCTGACTCGCTGACTGATGCAGACTGACTCTCTGATACCACCGCACTGACTGATTTAGACTCACTAACAGAAACCGAAGCAGATTCCGAAAGGCTCTCTGATTCTAGAACACTCAAAGATTGAGATGCTGCTGTTGATACCGAGAGACTTGTAGAGAGCGAGATGCTTTGAGAAACAGCGAGTGAGGTTGATGCACTCTCCGATTCTGAATAGCTCTCAGACAGAGACTCTGATAACTTGGTCGATTGTGACCGCATTTGAGAAGTACTTTGCGCTTCAGATACGCTCTGGGAATAACTCACTGAGAGCGACTGCGTGCGAGGATCCTCTGTCAAAGGTACCTTCACAGTATTAGACGTCAAATCCTTGAAGACAACCGTGATTTCTCCAGTTGCAGAGACTGAATAGCTCTTAAAGTCTTTAGACGCTAGCAGACGTGGATTTGCCACTTTGAACTTTTCCCAAACCTGCGCTTTTTCAGACTCAGTCAGATTGGTCAAATCAGTCACCTGAGTATTAGAAGTCACTGGAGCAATTGGGTTCCGAATGCCATCATTTTGAGGCAAGACCTTAATGCGGAAAGAACGATCGAGAAACTGATTTCTAGCATTGGTAAAACGAACGGTTATCGTATACGTCTTCCCGGGTTCGACAACCTCTGTGCCTCCGACTTTCCCTTCGATCAACATGGGAGCAAAAGGTGATTTCAAGGTTGCATTGGGAACGAGAACACCCTCAACCCGTTCACTGTTGGGAGCATAACCCATATAGGTGAGAATGACCCCACCATTCTGCTCTCTCACAATGTACTGCAACCGAATTGGATCTGAATTATAAGCTGTGATCAGATGATTATTTGCTGGACCACTCATGACAAAAGGAGCACGAAAAGCACTGTCCACTTCTAAGGCACTACCTGTACGCGGATCTCTCTTCCCTGATTGTTCTCTTAACACAGCATTGACCAAGCGATTCCGAACAGACTTAGCCTGAAGGAGCGTCACTTCTCCATCTTGACCCGGATTGGCTAATTGGTTGCGGATGGCCTCCAGAGCTTCTTCCGCTTCCAACACAAGTCCCTCTCCATCCTTCAATTCTTTCGCTTGCTCTATATAAGAATAAAGGTCTTGAGCTATACGTTGAAGCTGTTTATGCTGAGCAGGATCTGAGACGGCTACAGACTCTTGGTCCCCATTTGAAAGGACGCTAGCTTCCGCTATTGAAGTAGAGGGCACTGCTGAACTCGTCGTAGATAATGTAGTAGAAAGGGAATCACTCTGTAACTCTGATGGAGACCACTCGCTCGTAGACAGACTGGTCGTTAACGACTGTTCCACACTGCTCAACACCAAGCTATCCTTACCTACTACGCCCACTTCCGAATCCACTTCTGACTGCAAAGTTGGACCTGCTAGCTCGTCAGCATCCGTTGGATGCGCAATTGACGTCGCACCCATAATGGATCCAGCAGCAATCAAGCCTTTTAAGGCTATGGAGCTTGGAGCATCCATACTAGAATGATTGGAAACATCTTTTCCTTTTTTAGCTCGCAAAAAAGAAGCATTCGAACAGGCTACTCGAATCCAATGTTTCCCCGATTTTATTAATTTAAATCTCGTCACTCTATTCCATGTTTTCTTCAGCAAGGTAAGGATGCCCCTCTCTCCTCAAAAATTATTCTCTCTTGATTATACATGATTGAATCCTATTTTCAATCATTTTGGCTAAATCTATGCTCTATCTCAGCAAAAAAGCCATCGAATCGATGACTTTTTAAAAATGAACAGCATGGTTTCAAAAGCTGGTTCCTATTTTGCAATTTCTTCCAACATTTTTTCAATGTGTTGGATGGATTTCTCACGTCCAAGCAAGTAGATGGTATCTGGCAATTCAGGACCATGCATCTCCCCTGAAACGGCGATACGGATTGGCATGAAGAGATTTTTTCCTTTGATACCAGTTTCTTTTTGGACCGCTTTGATTTGTGGGAAGATATTTTCTACCACAAACTCTTCGTCTGACATAGCTTCAAGTTTCGCTTTGAAGGCTTCAAGTACAGTCGGAACCGTTTCACCAGCCATGACTTCTTTCTCAGCTTCTGTCAATTCTGGGAAATCTGAGAAGAAAAGGTCTGTCAATGGTACGATTTCATCCACTGACTTCATTTGTGGTTTGTAGAGTTCCACCAATTTTTCAGCCTTATCTGTCAAGCGTCCTGCTGCTTCGAGGAATGGTTTGGCCATTTCAAAGATGGTCGCAAGATCCGCATTCTTAATGTACTCATTGCTCATCCAGTCCATTTTCTTCTGGTCGAAGGCTGCTGGAGACTTGCTAAGGCGGTTTTCATCAAAAAGCTTGATGAGTTCTTCACGAGAGAAGATTTCGTCTTCCCCACCAGGGTTCCAACCAAGAAGGGCGATAAAGTTAAAGACTGCTTCTGGAAGGTAACCTTTCTTACGGTAATCTTCGATAAATTGAAGAGTGTTGGTATCGCGTTTAGACAACTTCTTACCAGTTTCAGAGTTGATGATCAAGGTCATGTGACCGAACTCTGGAGCTTCCCATCCAAGCGCTTCATAAACCATGAGCTGTTTTGGTGTATTAGCAATGTGGTCATCTCCACGGATGACGTGAGAGATTTGCATGTCATGGTCATCGATGACAACGGCAAAGTTGTAAGTTGGGTAACCATCTTTCTTTTGGATAACCCAGTCCCCACCGATATTACCACCTTCAAATTCGATATCACCTTTGACCATATCATGCCACTTGTAGATACCAGACTCATTAACTGCCAAGCGAACCGTAGGGATGATTCCTGCTGCTTCGCGTTCTGCGATATAAGCTGCTTTTTCTTCTTCGCTCATGCCGAGGTATTCGTTGATGTAGCGAGGTGTTTCACCCGCTGCTTCTTGGCGTTCACGCTCTGCTGCCAACTCTTCTTCTGTAACGTAAGACTTGTAGGCTTTCCCTTCGGCCAAGAGTTGGTCGATATATTTTTGATAGAGTTCCAAACGCTCAGACTGGCGGTAGTTTTCATGCGTCTCTGGACTTTCATCCCAGTCCATGCCCAACCAACGAAGGTTTTCCAGCTGGGAACGTTCGCCGTCTTCGACGTGGCGCTTACGGTCCGTATCTTCGATACGGATGATAAAGGTTCCACCATGGTGGCGCGCATACAAGTAGTTAAACAATGCTGTACGAGCATTTCCGATGTGTAGTAGTCCGGTTGGACTTGGTGCATAACGCACACGAATATCTTTAGTCACGTATGTTTCTCCTAATTGTTCATTGATTCTGGGCTTCTCTTCTAACTGGCCCAGGCACTTTTCACTCTATTATAGCACATCTCTGCATGAGTAGCTTCCTAATCGAGTCGTTCTTCTAGTTCAAAATCAATTGGCAGGGTTGCTAAGAAATGCTCCAACTCCCGCTCCCAATAAAACCATTCATGTTTTCCTGGTCCATGGCTGTAGGTGATATCAAAACCGAGGTCCTTCAGATGATCCACAGCTGTATTGTTGGCCTCATACAGAGCATCCTGCTCGCCACACCACGCCCATAAGACCGTCTTTTTATCTGAGTACTTCTCAGCAATGCTTTCCAAGGAGTAAGGACTCGTCGTCCAATCTTCTAACTCTCCAAAGACCCCTTGCCAATAAGCCTTACTGCCAAGGTCGGTATCTGCTAGTTGACGTCCCTCAAAGCTAAGAGCACCAGAAAAACTAGCAGCATGCGAGAAGCGATTGGTTTGAAGGGCCAGTTTGAAAGATCCATAGCCCCCCATCGATAGACCAGCAATAAAGGTCTTCTCCCGCTTCTTGGTCATATTGGGGAAGAAGCGTGCCAAGGTCTTAGGCAATTCCTCTGCGATGGCTGTGTAGTAGGGATAGCCATACTGGGTATCCGTATACCAACCATTATTGGTATTAGGCAAGACGACAATCAAATTGGTCGAACGTAGGATCCGTTCCACATTGGTCCGTTTCAACCAGGAGTACTGATTGCCATTCATCCCATGAAGGAGATAGAGGACCGGGATATCTTGATCATCTGGATTTTCCACCCGAGACGCATCTGGGTAGAGGACGTTGATACCCCACTCCATTGCGAGCGCTTCTGAATAGTATTCAATCTGCATTACTGCCATCTATCTTTCCTCACTATTTCTTTATTCCTTGATAAGAAAAAGCCGACGATCGACTTTTCCTCTTATCTTAATCCTAGCGTACTTCCATGACGACTGGCAAGATAGCTGGTCGACGTTTGGTCTGGTCAAAGAGGTACTTGGCCAAACTATCACGAACAGCACCCTTGAGCTCGCCCCAATCGAAGCTGTCCTGGGCTAAGTATTCCTCCACACTTTGGTTGACAATCTCTGCACTTTCGCGCAAGATATCGCGACTCTTCTTCACATAGATAAAGCCACGGGTGTGAACTTTTGCCTTCGAGATAATGCGTTTTTCACGACGGTTAACGGTAATGGCCACAATAAAGATACCATCTTCTGAAAGGACTTTCCGGTCACGGAGCACGACATTTCCAACATCTCCAATAGCATTCCCATCGATGAGGACATCTCCAGCAGAGACGCTACCAGCAGGAACGAAGTCACCATTGTCATATTCCATGATGGTGCCTTTTTTCGGAATGAAGATATTTTCAGGTAAAATCCCCACTTCCATCGCAAGCCGTGCATGGGCATCCAATTCACGGTATTCCCCTTGGATTGGGAAGAGATAGTTCGGACGAAGGAGGTTGATCATCAATTGAAGATCACGCGCATTTCCGTGTCCTGATACACGCAAGCTTTGAGTAATCGCTTTTACGACTCCGCCTGCTTGATAGACCATATTTTCTACACGTGCCATAACCGCTTCTTTGGCGATAGATGGAGTTGTTACGATATAGACCAAGTCGCCATCCTTAATTTCAACATAGCGGTGACGGCCAATGGACATCTTACGGAGGCCGTTGATAGGTTCACCCATCCGCCCCGTTTCAAGAATAATCAATTCATGATCCTCAAAACGAGGCATTTCTTTTGGCTTGATCAATATTTTTTCGTTGGCCAAAGACAGTTTATTTAAACGAATCCCTGTCCGGACAATATTTTCTACGTCAAATCCAGTCAAAACAACCCGGCGCCCTGTCTCTGCAGCTGCGTCAAAGACTTGCTGGATCCGTGATAGGTTACTTGCAACAGCGGCTACAATGATACGGCCATCCCAGTCAGCAATGGTATCTAGGATTTCATCCCCGACCTCTTGCTCACTAGCCACTTGAATCTTACTATCAGCATTGGCAGAGTCACTCAAGAGAGCGAGGACGCCTTCTTGTCCAATCTCTGCCAAACGAGCAAAGTCTGTCGCATAAAACTCACTCGCTGTCTGGTCAAACTTAAAGTCTCCGGTATAGACGATATTTCCTTCAGAAGTCTTGATGACAATTCCTAAACTTTCTGGAATAGAGTGGGTTGTCTGGAAGAAGGAAACAACCGTTCCTCCAAAATCAATCTCTGAGTTGGTATCGATCACATGGAAGTCATTGAACTTCTTGACACTATCATTGCTCTTGACAAAGAGCTTGGCCAACTCGATGGTCAACTCTGACCCAAATACGGGAACTTTAGCCTCCGCTAAAAGATAAGGAAGGGCTCCGATGGCATCCGCATGCCCGTGCGTTAAAAAGACTCCTGCGATACGATCGCTATTCTCAAAGAGGTAGTCCATGTTGGGAATAACGACATCGACCCCTAGTTGCTCATTTTCTGGATACTTGAGACCAGCATCCAAAACAAAAATAGAGTCATTTACTTCAGCTATGTAGAGGTTTTTCCCGTTTTCACGGACTCCACCTAAAGTAATCAACTTAATGTTACTCATGTTTTCTCCTTTATGTGATGGTTCATACTTACGGTCCTTGGCTCACCAAGTCGAATTACAGTTTTGCAAATTTCTTGCATATCTAGAACATTATACTATTTTTTCACGATTTTTTCAAAAGTCAGACCAAACAAAAGCCCTCCATCATCTGATGGAGGACCCTTTATTAAGACCAAAGACGATAGCTTAGATTGTCAGCTTGCTAAAGAGACTCTAGTCCGTATGATAGTCATTTTTCTTATTCTCAATCACCCGTATCGCCGCCTTGATCACGTGAAATTCATTTAGCAGTTCTTCTAAGTGCTGGTAATTCCGATCGCTAAGCGCCCCCTTCTTAAGGGTTTGAGACAAGCTATAAAATCGATCGACATGCTCATCAATATTGGCCAGCAATTCTTTGGCTTCTTTCAACCGGTAGCGATTCAGGAGCTTGCTCTGGCTATGCTTATAAGCGAGCACATTCTCACGATGAATGTCTTGACAGACTTCCTTCTGTTCTTCATCCACCGTCAAATTGACCGCTTGGAAGCAAGTAATAAATTCCCGATTCTTCAGATCACACACAAAGACGATACCGTCCTCTGCTACGTAGGCTTCCGTATCGGGTCGTTGATCAAAACTGCTATCAAAATGATGAAGCGAGGGCACGTGTTGATTGACCCAGCGTTTCAACTGTTCTTCATCGACCCCAAAACGTTCCATTGCTCTTTCTTTAAAGTGATCTCGAC
>NZ_JBKQBL010000001.1:433946-437599 GCF_046824975.1 Streptococcus intestinihominis
AGCTATATTCATGTGCATATGGCAATCCCACTGACCTCACCTCGACTTTCTACGACGACAAACAAAAAGACCTCCAGTCTTACGGGACTAGAGGTCTGGTCTGCTTCACTGACAAGAGGCGATTAACCATTCAGGCTAACGAAAACAACAGTTATGATTTTCATTTCTTTTTATGGTACGTTTTCACATACCAGAGGTTTTCTTTGCAATTTCTCTTTCAGTTTTGTTACAAAGCACTCAGTTGAGCATACCGAAGTTCGAAAACCATCTAAAGCTTCCACTACTATTTCCACGTATTTCAATGTCATTTAGTAAGTTAAGCAGACTTACTTGACGGCTCAACCGATTTAACATTTCCGACGTTCTGGCTTTTTTATAAAAAGCACAATCAAGTGTCAGCGAGGCAAACCTATAACGAAGTAACCTAATGTATGAATCTATAAGGCATTGGTATCAACCCCTTCTCCCTTATCTTCACCTATAGTATACTCCTTTAATATTGGTATTGCAAGCGATTACACGCTGAAACTAGTTTCTAAATTTATTCAAAGAAACGGTAGTAATCAGACAGGTCCATCTTAGCCTTTTCCTCTTGGTTCAAGTCCTGGATAATCTTTCCATCCTTCATGACAATCAAGCGATTCCCGTACTTGAGCGCATCTTCCATATGGTGGGTAATCATCAAGGCAGTCAGTCGATCCGATTTGACAAATCGATCCGTCAGCTCCATCAAGGCCTGACTCGTCTTGGGATCGAGAGCAGCTGTATGCTCATCCAAGAGCAAGAGTTCAGGGCGCTTCAAGGTAGCCATCAACAAGCTCAGAGCTTGACGTTGCCCACCAGATAAGAATTCTACCGCCGTATCGACATGCTTCTCTAAACCATTGCCAATCTGGCTTAAAACCTCTTTAAACTCGTCTTTGTACTGGGCAAGACGACGAGGAACCAAGCCCCGCTTTTCTCCTCGGAATTTTGCAATCAGGAGATTCTCAGCCACTGTCATACGAGGGGCTGTCCCCATCTTTGGATCCTGGAAGACCCGGGATAGGTATTTGGCCCGTTTTTCCGGACCATAGTGAGTCACGTCCTCCCCCTTGATCAAGACTTGACCATTGGTCAGCGGCAGGGTCCCAGCCAAGGTATTGAAAAGGGTTGACTTCCCAGCACCATTGCCCCCAAGAATGGTGATAAAGTCATGCTCATGAATCTCCAAAGAGACATTGTCCAATATGACTTTTTCTTCATTCAAGCCATTGTTCACCACGATGGTGGCATTTTTTAATTCTACAATTGCGGTCATTTGCTGAGTTTGACTCCTTTCAGCAGTTTCTCTTTAAAGGTTGGAATCATGAGACAGATCGCCAAGATGATAGCACTAAAGATACGGATGTAGCTAGTATTGACACCGATGGCAATCACAGCCCAAATCAAGAATTGATAAATGATCGATCCAATAACGATACTGAGCAAACGTTCTGCTAAGGTTAGTTTTGAAAAAAGAACCTCTCCAATAATCAAGCTAGCCAAACCAACGACGATGACCCCGATCCCTCGAGAAGCATCTGCATAGCCTTCTTGCTGGGCCATCAAGGCACCTGACAAGGCAATAATCCCATTAGAAACTACTAGCCCCATCAACTCCATCCGGCTGGTATGGATCCCAAAGCTTTTAGCCATCTCAGGATTGTCCCCTGTCGCAATATAGGCCTGCCCCAATTTAGTATCTAAAAAGAAGAGCATAGCAGCAATCACCAGGGTCACAAAGATGATTCCGATGATAATCTCGTTTACGCCACTCGCGATGGGAATCATATCTTGGATTTTTGAGTAGCCAAGCAAGCCTAGGTTGGCCCGTTGCATCACAAAGAGAATGACTGAGTTACAGGAAGTCATCACCAAAATCCCCGATAACAACGTCGGAATCTTCCCTTTGGTATAAAGAAGACCTGTTGCTAATCCAGCCAAACACCCCGCGCCTACAGCCGCTATGGTAGCCAGTAAAGGATGAACCCCTTTGGTAATCAGCGTTACCGCAACGGCTCCTCCTAATGGAAAGGAGCCCTCTGTGGTCATATCTGGGAAATCCAAGATACGGAAGGTCATAAAGATCCCTAGCCCCAAAATAGCCCAGATCAAACCTTGTGAAATAATCGAAATAAGCATACCTTTGTCCTAACTATTGTAAATATCCTCTATTGTATCATATTGCGAGACGTGATTTCAATGCTTTCAAGAAATAACAAAAAGGCCCCACTCCTTAGAGCGAGGCCTTCTTGTGTAAAACTAAACCATTTCCGATCCTAGTGTGAATCGTTAGTGTCTACCACTTGTTTAGTCTTCGTTTTTCTTGCGTCTTGCAAGGCCAGCCAGTCCGACCAAACCAAGAGCAGCGCCTAACAATGCAGCAGAAGCTGATTGTTCTTCACCAGTAGAAGGAAGTTCTGGTGCTGGCGGTGTTACCGGTGGTGTTGGTGGTGTCACCGGTGGTGTTGGCGGTGTTACCGGTGGTGTTGGTGGTGTCACCGGTGGTGTTGGTGGTGTCACCGGTGGTGTTGGTGGTGTTACTGGTGGTTTCGGTGGAATTACCTTGTTGTTGAACTCAGTATCTACCGGTAATTGAGAAGTTGCTGTTAAGACTTTGCCTTCTTTAGTAACTGTTACTGTTACTGTAGCTACCATCTTATCGTATTCAACTCCTGTTTCAGTACCTTTAACCTCTTCCACAGTGTAAGTGTAAGTTCCTTCTTCTCCACGTTTGAACTCTAATGCAGAGAACTTGATGTTTCCTGTTGCATCGTTCTTAACTGTTTCAATAACTTTTCCATCTTTATCTTTAAGTACGAAGCTAAATTCACCTTCTTTTAGCTCACGTCCTTCAAGTTTCTTAGTGAAGTTAAATTCAACTTTAGTTGGGATGTTAACGACACGTTTTTCTGTTGGTTTTTCTGGTTTTTCAACAGATTTCTTAGTTGGATCGTATTGGTGAACAGTTTGTGAAGCAGTGTTTTCGATATCTACACCATCTTTAGCTGTTGCTTTGATAGTTGCAGGGATTTCAAACTTGTAGTAACGTCCGAATGCAAATTTAGCAGTGTCGATTACTGGAGTGTTTTCTGCGTCTCCAAGTGACTTAGTCAAGTCTGTCTTAGAAGTTGCAGTGATCACACCATTTTCAACCTTGATATCAAATTTAGCTGTCACATCTTCTCCTGTTACAGAGTCGTATGCTTTAATTTCTGCTACGTTGACGTCTAAGTTTTCGCTGTCATATTTATCTGTTACACCTACAGATTGAATATTGTGAGCTTCAGTGAACTTAGTTGTATCCAACCATACTTGGTAGTATACTTTATCACCCTTCTTAAGTGTCTTCGTATTGATATTTTGAGCTTCGTTGTTATCATCCTTATCGGCATATGGATCTTTATTAGTATCCGCTACCTTGTCTGCCAACTCTTTATCATCGTCAACAAGTTTATTACCTGTAATATCGAATTTAGATTCATTCAGGATATATTTCTCTGGGTTGAATTCTGGAGTTTCTGGAGGAGTGACACGGTTGTTAAATTCTTTATCCGCAATGTCGCCAACTTTCGCGATAAGAATTTTAGCTGTTCCATCGTGTTTAACTGTGACTGTTACATTCGCTTTCA
>NZ_JBKQBL010000001.1:437643-437895 GCF_046824975.1 Streptococcus intestinihominis
TTGTATCGTATGTAACGGTTGCGTCGCTTCCTTTAACTTCTTCTACTGTGTAGTTGTGTACGCCTTCTTGACCCTTCTTGAATTCAAGAGCTTTGAACTTAACGTTACCAGCCGCATCATTGCTTACAGTTTCAAGAGTCTTACCTTCTGAATCTTTAAGAACGAAGCTGAATTCGTTAGCTTTCAACTCACGACCTTCCAAACGTTTAGTGAAGTTGAATTCCACTTCAACTGGTACGTTGTTTACACGTT
>NZ_JBKQBL010000001.1:437942-443387 GCF_046824975.1 Streptococcus intestinihominis
TTTCAGTTGGTTTGCTTGGTTTTTCAACTTTCTTAGTCATTGGGTTGTAGTAGTTAACTACTTGAGCCGCAGTATTTTCGATATCTACTCCGCCAGGTACATCATCTTTATCAGTTTTAACTGTTGTTGGGATGTCGAACTTGTAGTAACGTCCGAAGGCGAATTTAGTTGTATCGATGATTTGAGTATCTTCTGCGTCTCCAAGTGACTTAGTGAAGCCAGCTTTAAGGGTTGCAGTGATTACTCCACCTTCAACTGTGATGTCGAATTTATCTGTTACTTCTGCGCCTGTTACTGAATCGTAAGCTTTGATCTTAGTAGCGTCAAGGTCCAATTTAGTTTCATCGTAGTCATCTGAGATTCCTACTGATTGGATGTTTTCTTTGTTAGTTTCAGAGAATTTAGTTGTATCCAACCATACTTGGTAAACCAACTTGTCGCCACGTTTCACAGTCTTCGTATTCAAGTTTTGAGCTTCGTTGTTTGATGCATCGTCCGCATATGGGTTCGCATTGGTATCTGCGACCTTGTCTGCCAACTCTTTATCATCATCAACGAGCTTGTCGCCTGTGATATCGAATTTCTCTTCAGAAACAACGTATTTCTCTGGTTGGAACTTAGGTTCTTCCGGAGGAGTTACACGGTTGTTGAACTCTTTATCAGCGATATCACCAACAGTAGCTACAAGAACTTTAGCTGTTCCATCGTGAGAAACAGTTACTGTTACATTCGCTTTCATGGTGTCGTATGTAACGGTTGCGTCAGTACCCTTCACTTCTTCTACTGTGTAGTTGTGAACGCCTTCTTGACCCTTCTTGAATTCAAGAGCTTTGAACTTAACGTTACCAGCCGCATCGTTGCTTACTGTTTCAACAACTTTACCTGTTGAATCTTTAAGAACGAAGCTGAATTCTTTGGCTTTAAGCTCACGGCCTTCCAAGCGTTTAGTGAAGTTGAATTCCACTTCAACTGGAACGTTGTTTACACGTTTTTCAGTTGGTTTGCTTGGTTTTTCAACTTTCTTAGTAGTTGGGTTGTAGTAGTTGACTACTTGCGCTGCAGTGTTTTCAATATCTACACCACCAGGTACATCAGCTTTCACTGTTGTTGGGATGTCGAACTTGTAGTAACGTCCAAATGCAAATTTAGTTGTGTCAATGATTTGAGTGTTTTCTGCATCACCAAGTGACTTAGTGAAGCCAGCTTTAAGAGTTGCAGTAATCACACCGTTGTCCACAGCGATATCGAATTTATCGGTTACTTCTGCGCCTGTTACTGAATCATAAGCTTTGATCTTAGTAGAATCAAGTTCCAATTTCGCTTCATCGTAGTCATCTGAGATTCCTACTGATTGGATATTGTCCTTGTTAGCTGCGTCAAATTTAGTTGTATCCAACCATACTTGGTAAACCAACTTGTCGCCACGTTTCACAGTCTTGGTGTTCAAGTTTTGTTTTTCGTTGTTAGATGCATCGTCCGCATATGGGTTCGCATTTGTATCTGCGTACTTGTCTGCCAATTCTTTGTCATCATCAACGAGTTTGTCACCTGTGATATCGAATTTCTCTTCAGAAACAACGTATTTCTCTGGTTGGAACTTAGGTTCTTCTGGAGGAGTTACACGGTTGTTGAACTCTTTATCAGCGATTTCGCCAACAGTAGCTACAAGAACTTTAGCTGTTCCATCATGTGATACTGTGACTTTCACTGCAGCCTTCATTGTATCGTAAGTAACAGTTGCGTCGCTTCCTTTAACTTCTTCTACTGTGTAGTTGTAAGTTCCTTCTTGACCTTTCTTGAACTCAATAGCTGAGAATTTAACTTTTCCGTCAGCGTCGTTCTTCACAGTTTCAAGAACTTTACCATCGGCATCTTTAAGTGTGAAGCTGAATTCTTGATCTTTAAGTTCACGACCTTCTAATTTCTTAGTGAAGTTGAATTCTACTGGTACTGGTACGTTGTTAACACGTTTTTGAGTAGGTTTTTCTGGAGTTTCAACTTTCTTAGTTGTTGGGTTGTAGTAGTTGACTACTTGTGCAGCAGTGTTTTCGATATCTACACCAGCTTTAACTGTTTGTTTAACTGTTGTTGGGATATCAAACTTGTAGTAACGTCCAAATTCAAACTTAGTTGTATCGATAACTTGAGTATTTTCTGCATCGCCAAGCGACTTAGTGAAGCCAGCTTTAAGAGTTGCAGTGATCACTCCGTTGTTTTCAACGATATCAAATTTATCTGTTACATCATTACCAGATACTGAATCATAAGCTTTGATCTTAGTAACATCAAGTTCCAACTTCGCTTCATCGTAGTTATCAGAGATTCCTACAGATTGAATGTTTTCTTTGTTAGTTGCTGAGAATTTAGTTGTATCCAACCATACTTGGTAAACTAATTTTTGACCGCGTTTAACAGTCTTCGTATTGATGTTTTCTGCTTCATTGTTGGTGTCTTTGTCAACATATGGATCAGTATTTGTATCTCCGTACTTATCTGCCAACTCAGCATCATCATCAAGAAGCTTGTTATCAGTGATAGAGTATTTCTCTGTATTCAATACATACTTCTCTGGTTGGAACTTAGGTTCTGTAGGAGGAGTTACTGTATTGTTGAACTCTTTATCTGCAATATTTCCAAGATTTGCCACAAGAGCTTTAGCTGTACCATCGTGTGAAACTGTGATGGTTACATTTGCTTTCATTGAGTCGTAGGTAACGGTTGCGTCGCTTCCTTTAACTTCTTCTACTGTGTAGTTATGAACGCCTTCTTCACCCTTCTTGAATGTAAGAGCTGAGAACTTAACGTTACCAGACGCATCGTTCTTCACAGTTTCAACTTCTTTACCAGTTGAATCTTTCAGAACGAAGCTGAATTCGTTAGCTTTCAACTCACGGCCTTCCAATTTCTTAGTGAAGTTGAATTCAACTGAGATTGGTACGTTGTTAACACGTTTTTCAGTTGGTTTGTTTGGTTTTTCAACTTTCTTAGTTGTTGGGTTGTAGTAGTTGACTACTTGAGCCGCAGTATTTTCGATGTCTACTCCACCTGCAACGTCAGCTTTAACAGTTGCTGGGATATCAAATTTGTAGTAACGTTCAAATGCAAATTTAGTTGTGTCAATGATTTGAGTGTTTTCTGCATCACCAAGTGACTTAGTGAAGCCAGCTTTAAGAGTTGCAGTCATCACACCATTTTCAACCTTGATGTCGAATTTGTTTGTTACATCGTCACCAGTTACTGAGTCGTAAGCCTTGATGGCTGAACCATCCACATCAACTTTCGTTTCATCGAAGTCATCAGTGATTCCTACTGATTGAACGTTTTCTTTGTTGTTAGCTGAGAATTTAGTTGTATCCAACCATACTTGGTAGTAAAGCTTATCTCCGCGATTAACAGTCTTGGTATTGATGTTTTCTGCTTCGTTGTTGTTAGTTTGGTCTGCGTATGGGTTCGCATTAGTATCTGCGTACTTGTCTGCCAACTCAGCATCATCATCAAGAAGCTTGTTATCAGTGATAGAGTATTTCTCTTTATTCAATACATACTTCTCTGGTTGGAACTTAGGTTCTGTTGGAGGAGTTACAGTATTGTTGAACTCTTTGTCAGCTGGTTCAGTTACGTTAGCAACCAATGCTTTCGCTGTGCCGTCATGAGATACTGTTACAGTTACTTCTGCTTTCATTGTATCGTAAGTGACAGTTGTGTCTGTTCCCGCTACCTCTTCAACAGTATATTTGTGAGCTCCTTCTTCACCTTTTTTGAATTTCAATGCTGAGAACTTAACGTTTCCTGCTTTATCGTTCTTAACAGTTTCAATTTCTTTACCAGTTGAATCTTTAAGTACGAAGCTGAATTCGTTCGCTTTAAGCTCACGACCTTCCAAACGTTTTGTGAAGTTGAATTCTACAGTAATTGGTACAGAGTTTACACGTTTTTGAGTTGGTTTTTCTGGAGTTTCTACAGATTTGCTTACTGGGTTGTAAACGTGAACGATTTGGTTGGCTTTGTTTTCGATGTCTACTCCACCAGGAACATCAGCTTTAACTGTAGCTGGGATATCAAATTTGTAGTAGCGACCAAATGCAAATTTAGTGGTGTCGATAACTTGAGTGTTATCAGCATCACCTAAAGATTTGTTCATAGAAGATTTAGATGTAGCTGTAATGACTCCGTTAGCTACTGTAATATCAAATTTAGATGTTACATCAACTCCTGTTTCGCTGTCATAAGCCTTGATATCAGCACTGTTGACAGTCAACTTATCTGCATCGTATGTATCAGAGATACCTACAGATTGGATGTTGTTCTTGTCAGTGAAGTTCTTAGTATCCAACCATACTTGGTAAACTAATTTATCACCACGCTCAACAGTCTTGGTATTGATGTTTTCTGCTTCGTTGTTGTTAGACAAGTCAGCATATGGATTTGCATTTGTTTCTGTGTACTCATCCTGAAGCTCATCGTCGTCATCCATTAATTTTGTACCTGTTAGGTCAAATTTTTCTTTGTTAAGGACGAATTTTTCTGGTTGGAACTCAGGTGTTTCCGGAGGAGTGATCTTGTTGTTGAACTCTTTATCCGCTGTTCCATCAGTTGCATTACCATTCGCATCTACCCCACCTGTTGATGATACGTTGGTTACAGTTGTCAGAGTATGACCGTTCTTAGCAACTTCAACAGTGATTGTTGCTTTCATAGTATCATATACCATTCCAGCTTCTTTAGCTGCAGGGATAACTTCTTCTACAGTATAAGTGTGAGTACCAACTTTAGAGTTGTCGAATGATAATTCTGTAAATGTTACAGTTCCGTCTGCTTTGTTCGTTACTGTTTCAACTTCTTGTCCGTTTGCATCTTTAAGAACGAATTTGAATTCTCCGTCTTTCAGCTCACGTCCAGCTAATTTCTTAGTGAAGTCGAATTTAGTTTTAACTGGTGCTACAACATAGTTGTTGAAGATCTTATCATCAGCACTTGATTTGAATCCACCTTCAGCACTGTATTTAACTGCAGCTTGTAAATCACCTTGAGCGTTCTCAGTTACATTAACAGTCATCGTAACTGTCATTGCATCGTAGTCAACGTTTGTATCAGAGCCCTTTTGTTCAGTGATCTTGTATTTATAAGTACCAGTTTTAGTAAAGGTAAGTTTGCTAAATGTAGCTTTACCATCTTTATTGGTAACTGTTTCTTCGTGCTTGTCTGGAGTACTTTTCTCTTCTGTTAATTTGAAAGTAAACTCACCATCTGTCAAGACACGTCCTTCCAATTGTTTTTCAACTTCTGGAGTAACTTCAACTGGTTTTTGTTTGACATAGTAATAGATTGGTTGTTTGTACGGTGTCAATGAGTTGAGCAAGTCAACGTTTGTACCGATACCATTTACTCCACGAACCAATTGTTCGTTTGGAGAAAGGTGACCGATGTTATCCCCTAAGAATGGAA
>NZ_JBKQBL010000001.1:443432-447801 GCF_046824975.1 Streptococcus intestinihominis
CAAAGACAGTCTTATACGGTGTATATCCTGCAGCTTTTTGGAAGTCAAATGGAACTTCCTTACCATTTGCATAGTTTACACCTTTACTATCTGTGAAAGGAATGGTGTTAAGAGGTGACTTCTTAACATTTAATTCTTGTTTGTTATAATCACCTGGTTTAATCGGTTTCGTTTCTGCTAGCAACATGTAGCCATCAGTGCTCAAGCTACCGTCAGAACGTTTGCTTTGTTGTTTTGGATCAAGAAGATAAACACGAACGACTACTGATCCGTCTTCGTCTACAATTTCTTTAATCCGTTTAATTCCTGCACGCTCAGCGTCCATGAATTTCGTACCAACTTTGTAAGGACGACTTACATAACCAGATGTTGAATCTGGGTCAGCTTTTTGATACAATTTGTAGCCATCAAATTGACGCTCGCCAGACGCTGTGAAGTTTTGTCCTTCCATGGCTTTAGTTGTGTATTTGGCTAAGTCAACTTCATTACCATTTGGCTCATAATCTTGAACTGTTGGATCAGTTTTACCAGCGTTAAATGTAGCGTTGTTTTTATCAACTACTCTGTAGTAAGTTGTTTTTTCAACAAAACGTGGGATTTTACTGTTAGTGTCAGTAATTGTACGACCATTATAAGCTGGTTCTACAACGTTAATAATATCTCTTGATGTACGAGCAGCATAAACATCATCGTATAATTTTTGTTCTTCAGTAGTAAGGTTATGTCCTGGAGCTACCAAAGCTTGGATAGCAGCACCAACTTCAAATCCGTATTGCAAGAATGGTTGAGCTGGTTCAGCCTTACTAGCAGGTGTCCCTTTATCGTAGTCTACTTGATAAGTTAACTCTCCTCTAGATGCAGTAGCTGTCGTAGTGAATTTTTGAATTCCACTTGTTGCTGTAATCGTTCTAGTTTCTACGACATTACCAGTGTTTTTATCAATTAATTCTACAACTGTATCTGTAGATTCATCGAATCTCTTATAGGCACGTGAATAGTAGTTTGTATTGTATCGTTGGTTGAACTTTTCAAGATCTACGATACTGTATGTATACCAATCTCCCTCTTTAGCAGCGTAACCAGCTGGTACTTCTTGAGACTTAACAGTTGCCCCGTTAGGATTAGTAATAGATGGGTCAACAGTTTCCCCATCTTTTAAGTAAGTACTTACTGCTACTGGATTAGAGTTGTGGTCCCCAGACACAGCTTCGTTAGTAGCAGCACGACGGCTACGTACACGTGGCTTGTTTGATTCATCTGTAGCAGGTTTTGCTTCAGTTGCTGCTGGTTTTGCTTCAGCTGCTTTTTCTGTTTCCAACAATTTAGCATGTTCTTCTAAAGAGATTCCTGCTTCACTTGTTGCTGGTTTTGCAGCTACTTCTGCTTTTGGAGTTGCTTCTACAGCGGGTTTTGCTTCAGGTGCAGCTGGAGTTTCCGTTGCCGCTTTTGCTTCTGCTGCTAAAGCAGAGCTTGAAAGATCCACTTTAGGTGCAGGTGCTCCCTCAGCATATGTCTCACCTGGAGCTTTAGTAGCAGTATCTTGCGCCCCTTGAGTCGACTCAGGTTGAACGCTTTCTACTGTTTCCTTGCTTGTGTCAGTAGGCGCACTAGCTTCATCCGCAGCTACTGTCGGAGTTCCGACAGCAAAAAGCGCTGTCCCTAGTAATACAGAACAAACGCCAACGCTATACTTTCGCAAAGAAAAGCGCTGACGTCTATTAAACATTTCCTTCATTTATTTGTATCTCCTTTTTCATATTTTTATTGTTTGATACATAACAAATATTATCAAACTTGTTCATCACCGTCAACTAAATATATCAAAGTTGTTACTTACCGTAAAACTTTCTGAATATTCAGATGAAGTTTCCCTCTATTTTTTAACATTTTTTTACTTTTTTTCCCATTTAGTCCATTTTTTTATCATTCGTTTTTTGACACTTTTTGTTCTTAATAATATAGAAAAAAGTTGAGACCGAAATCTCAACTTTTTAAGAAATTTATTACACCCTTGGGAAGCTTAAGAATGCTCCTCTTTCCATCTTTTTCTAATGATGACGAGACTCATAACTGCGACAATAGACAGTAGGGCACCGATAAAGCTTCCTCTGGTTTTGAAGACAAACTCGACCTGATGTTTCCCTTTGGTGATTGGGAAAGATAGGAAGCTATTCCAGGCTCTTTCGGTCGTGACAGCTTGACCATCCACTTTCACCTGCCAGCCGGCACTGTATGGGATGGAGGTCATCATGACATCACTATCATCTGTAATAGTGACCTCCCCCTCGATATGAGTATTGCTGAACTTGGTCACCTTCAGACCTTGCTGTTTGCGCTTCTCAAGTACTTCTTGGATCTGATCCAGCTCGGCCCGATAAACACCCGCCTGGCTCATGTCAATGGTATCCGTTCTAAAGCGAAACTCAATCACCGACTCTTGATTTTCGGTCATGTCCGTCAGCTGCCAGATTTGCCTTTGGGTAAAGGTCTTACTATTTGGCAACCATTTATTGTTGACCAGGACAGAGTAATCTTGCTTAGGAATCAAGGACGCCGGCACAAAGAAGTAATAGGTATTGTTGGAACGGGGAATGACCTTATAGCGGATAATACCTTCCTTAGAAGCATCTGCCCGTCGATAGATGGCCTCTCCTGTCTCCTTGTTGACCTTTTCTTCTATTAAATTCTCCGTTTCAATCCCAGTAAAGGCCAAGGGTTTGAAATACTCCACATAATCGCCTGTATTCTTTTGATGGCCTTCCATAGAGTTGAGGATAATGTTCTGGTTGGCAAAGGCATTGTTGGCCCCAAACTGAATATTCTTCACGAGGGAATTAGTCCCATAGGCCAAAGGGAAGGAATGAGGGTTTTTATAGACGACAAAGCGATTGTCTTCATAGACTGTCTCTGTGTAGTAACGCCCCATGTCAAAGCGGTTGGTAAAGCGATAGAAATACATCTTTTCTGGATGAGCTTCCATCTCTTTTGGATCGAACTCCTTGGCATGCATGTAATAGCGAACACCGTACAAGGCATCCGTCAGGGGCGTCCCATTGGTATACTCTGTGGCTGCATTGACCCCCAGATCCCCCATATAAGCAAAGTGGTCCATGGTCGACCGTTCTAAGCTCGAGCTGAAGGTGCTTAATCCCGGATAAGATACCAAGGATGGGACCGTTCGAGAATATGCAAAGTCGGTCGCAATCCGGTAAAACTTCTCATCCGCATCAGCCTGGACCTTGTCCGTCACACGCTTGACCGAGACAGCAGCATCCGCAAACTTATGGACACTGTCATAGCCTAAGGTCACCTGAGAGAGATAGGCATTGTAGCCCAGCTCAAAGAAGGTCAAAGCTGATAAGATCACGACTGACAAGCGGGACCATTTTTGGTTTAAGACCAGAAGGACAAGCAAGTACATCAAAACGGTGATCCCGACTTGGGACAACAAATAGCCTGCTTTTAAAAGGATGAGGGTAAGGACAAGGAAGCCAGCCGTCCAGCCAATCCGAATGAGCTTTTCTTTCTGGCTCTTCTTAGACTTGTCCCAATAGCTATAAAAGCCATAGGAGGCAACGACCAGGAGCGCCAACAAATGAAGGGCGGTAAAGCGGGTGATGTAACGGGTGACACCAGACGGTTGAAGCTTGGCAATGAAGCTATAGTTCTGCGAATAAATATAGACGACTGCCACCACTAACACCAGACCAATCACTAGATTGGCGATGCGCGAAAGCACCATTTTTTCTTTCATCGCTTGGTAGGCCAGAATGAGCATAAAGAAAGAGAATAGCCAAGAGAAACGGAAAAAGAAACCAGCTGGATTTTGCCCCATATGCCAAATCTTGCTGACAAATTCATTGACAAAAGAAATAAAGAAGACGAGGGTGACCAGACCGGCAGCCCATTTCTTGACTCTGACAACTTTTTTCGACAAGAAATAGGATACAAAGCCTAGTAGGCCCAAGGCTCCGATATAGATATTGGGAAGGTTTGGCCCCGCAGACCAGCCTGAGGTGTTATCAAAGCCACCCACAACTAGCTTAGCAAAAATATCTAAGGGATTTATTTGAAAGGCCAATGAGAAGGTCATCCCTCCTCCGACCTGGCCCTTACTTTCGATGAGGTTGAAAAAGACCGGCAAGAGGATGACAGAAGCTAGCGCAATCCCAATAATCGAATAGATCACAGCCTGCAAGAGGGGAAGACTGACGTTTCTTATTTTCTTCTTCCAATCTCCTTCGACCATCAGCCTTGGCGATACATAATAGCAAGCATACAAGGCGATGAAAATGGAGATCATATAGCCCATATAGAATTGGAGCAAGACGGTCAATCCTAAGGCAAAGGCATAGCGGTAGGGAGCGCC
>NZ_JBKQBL010000001.1:447847-463505 GCF_046824975.1 Streptococcus intestinihominis
TCCATCCAATAGTTCTTCTAGGTAGACGATGACGATGGGAAGCATGATCATGGCATCATAGAAAATGACATTCATCTGATAGGACACTAGCATCCCTGACAGGGCATAAGCCGTCGCAAAGAGGGGCACCAGCCATTTCCTAGACTCCAAGCCCTTATACCGCTTGATCAAGAGGAAGGCAAAGGCCATCCCGATAGCCCCATAACGAAGCCAAATGGTCAAGAAGACCGCAAACCCAAAGTTCTTGAGGGGTGTCAAAATATAGATGATATTAAAAGGACTCATCAAATAGTAGCCGAGCACCCCTATCATATCTCCCCCCAGAGACTTGGTAAAGGAATAGCTCAAACTAGATAAATCTCCGGAGAGCACGGCATTTTTCAACAAGCCAAAGAAGCTGATGTATTGTTGACCAAAGTCAACAGCCATCAAGCTTTTGTCTCCAAATGGAAAAGTCCCCATAAAAGCCCAAACGACCAGCATGATAGCCATTGGGAGCATGGCGCTAAAAGCATACAGCAAGCCCTTGGGTTTTCTCTTCCAAAGTTCTTGCCAAGGCTTGGTCCAGACAAACATTCTTCTATCTCCTATCTTCCTTATCCGATACTATACTATCTTCTTTCGCCTTCTCAATATTGGTGTCTTCAATAATGAAATGAGGGCGACGCTTCACTTCATAATAAATCTTCCCGATATATTCTCCAAGAATTCCGATAAAGATTAGCTGCACTCCACTAAAGAGAATAATGGCCGCAATGGTAGTGAAATACCCACTCACATAATCCCCCGGAGCAAAGATATACTTCAACAACTCAAAAGCCAAGTACAGAATAGCCAAGCCCAGACAGATAAAGCCAAACTGGATACAAACGCGAAGAGGGCGGTCGTTAAAGGAAATAATCCCTTGAATGGCATAGTTCATGGATTTCTTGAAGCCAAACTTACTCTTTCCAGCCTTGCGAAGTTCATTTTTATAAGGGATGACTTTCTCCTTGAAACCAATCCATTCATACAAACCTTTATTAAATCGATTGTATTCTGGCATGGAGACAAAGGCGTTGATGGCCTTGCGACTGAGAAGTCTGAGCTCGGATTTCCCATCCGTCAAATGGACATCCATCGATTTGTTAGATAGGAAGTAAAAGAGACGAGCAAAGGTGCTCCCCACAAAGGACTCACCGTCACGAGTCCGCTGGCCACTGACGATATCGTAGCCTTCCTTGTAGGCCTCTAAAAAGAGCGGGATGAGATAGGGCGGATGTTGCAAATCACCATCCATGACCATGACAGCATCTCCCGTCGCATACTTAAAGCCAGCCAAGATACCACTCTCTCGGCCGAAGTTTCGACTAAAGCGAATATATTTGACCCGATCATTGCCTTTGGCAATCCCTTCGATCAGCTCAAAGGTCCTGTCATTGCTCCCATCATCAATATAAAGGATTTCATAATCCGAAAGGTCTTTCCCAAGCATGTCTTCCAGCTGGGCCGAAATAGCTGCATGCGTCTGAGCTAGTACTAATTCCTCATTGAGTAGTGTAATGAGTATTGATAATTTCATCCCTTTTCTCCATCTATCGTTCTCCCAAAAAAGAGAGAGCTTTCGCTCTCTCCATCATACGGAAACTCTTTGTTTATTTATTAGAAATTTTACGTTTTAACACAATCGCACCGATGAGTACAATGACTCCCGAAATAACGAGACCAGTTGCTACGACTTCACCAGTACTTGGAAGAAGTTTCTTACGACCTCCACCAGTACCACCTCCCGGTGTTGGTTCAGTAGTTTCACCAGTAGTTGGACCACCTGGAGTTGTTGTTGTCGTAGTGGTTGTTGGACGTCCTCCACCAGTCGTAGTTGTCGTAGTGGTTGTCGTCGTAGTCGACGTGGTTGATGGCTCCTCAGTCGTCGTAGTCGACGTGGTTGTTGGCTCCTCAGTCGTCGTGGTTGACGTGGTTGTTGGTTCCTCAGTCGTCGTAGTTGACGTAGTTGTTGGTTCCTCAGTCGTCGTAGTCGACGTGGTTGTTGGCTCCTCAGTTGTCGTAGTTGACGTGGTTGTTGGCTCCTCAGTCGATGTGGTTGACGTAGTTGTTGGCTCCTCAGTCGTCGTTGACGTGGTCGTTGGTTCCTCAGTAGTGGTTGTGCTTGTTGTAGTAGTTGTAGTAGTCGTCGTGGTTGTAGTTGTTCGATCCCCACTACCGCTACCTGAAGCACTTTCCAAACGTGTCAAGGCGTTAATTGAGCGAGACTTGTCAAAATTGCTAGCTGACCATTCTAGGACATTGGCCACTTTACTTCCTTCAGGAAGTGCTGACTTCAACTCTGTTGTGTACTCAATGTACATAGCCCAGTTCCAGTTATCCCCAAAATTAATCGTGAATCCTGTAATATCGCCATCAGCATTTCTGGTAAACTCGGCTTTTTTGGTAAAGTTATCAATCGGTTCCAACTTAAGAAGAGCTGCCTCATTTGGAATCTTCTCTGGCTGGGTTGCATACCGAACAGCACGTAGAGAGCCTTCCACTAGGACTTGGCCACTGTCGCTGAAGTCATCCTTGATGACCATATTGTTCAACTTGTCTTGAACCGCATTCAAGACAATGCGCCATTTAATCCGATTAGGATTTTGTGGATCTTGGTAACCATACTTCATTTCATAGTCACCAGCTTCACCATCGTCCTTGTTGTAGTTCAATGTGAAGTTAGTGCTACCAAATGTAAAGTAGTAAGTCCCCGTCTTTGGCAGGTTTGCTGCATTTGGACGGACATTGTACTTCAAGGTCATTACCTTATCTTTGTAATTCTCAGTGAAATAGTTTGTAAAGGTAATGGTCACCTTTTGCGTACTTGGATCGGTCACTGCATTGGCAATTACTTCACCATTTTCGTGTACAATCGGAAACTCAAGCTTGGTCACCAGGCCTAGCTCTTTTGGAAGATCTAGAACCAATGTGTCACCAGCATTGATCTGCTGTGAGTCAGGGAAACTAATCTCGTTGGTCGCCTCCATCGATTGACCAGTAGTGATCTTCGTGTCGGCAGTTAACGGTTGGTTATCAACCTTAATTTCAGTTTTTATCGTATAACTGGTTACTTCAGTCGCAAAGACTGTCGTAAAAACTGTCAAGGATAAAACTAAAAGACTCATAAATGCTAAAACTCGCTTCACGCGTGCTTTTGTGGTCTGCATATTATGCTCCTTTATAAATTATTTGATTATTATTGTAACATATCTGTTTATAAATGCAAGATTTTTTAATTATTTTTCACTAATTGTTCAGTTTTTTGTCAATCCGATTTTACAGGAGAGTCAAAGCCTCTCAAATACTGAAATAAAGCCCATCAACAGCCTTTCAATTCAAAACGAAAACCATCTTGATCTTCATCTTTTTCATTAAATTTTCACAAGCTTATCCTAGTTTTTCATAGGTCCCGTTTATGCTTTGAGAACAAAAATTCAGTCCTTGCATCGCAAAGACTGAATTCCTATTTGGTTATGAAGCAAGAGGTCGACTTTCTGATCGATTCTCTTTCTTCCAAACAATAAATAAGACAATTAAGCTTAACACAGAAAGAACTAGACCAAGGGTAGACCATTTTTGCTTAAAGAAAAGCTCTACTTTATGTTTTCCTCGTGAAATTGGAAAAGATAAAAAACTATCCCACGATTTCTTCGTTTCGACTTGCTTACCATCAACCTTGATTTTCCAACCTTCATTGTATGGAATCGAAGTCATCATAACGGTGCTCTCGTCTGTAATATTCACCTTACCAACTATATGTGTGTTGTTGAACTGCTCTACATTCAACTCTTGATTTTTTCTCGCATCTAGCACTTCCTTAATTTTTTCAACATCAGCTCTATATAATACTAAATGAGATAAATCAATGTCATCAAACTGGAATCGGAATTCAATAACTGACTCCTTTTGTGGCGTTCGATCTGTAATCTGCCATATTTGTCTTTGAGAGAAAACAATTAAATTACTTAACAAATCACCGTTTACTGATACTGTGTAGCCGTTTCTACCAGTTAGTGTCTGTGGCGAAAACAAATAATATGTATTATCACTCTGAGGCGTGAACTTATAACGAATCACTCCCTCTTTCGAATTATCTTTTCTTCTATAGATGTATTCTCCGCTGTCCTTATTTTCTTTGACAACTTCTACATTTTCCACCTCAATATCGTTAAAACCCAAAGGCGTAAAATAATCAACATAACCAGCACTTCCAACTTCAACGCCCTGCATCGCATTTAAAATTCTATTTTGGTTATTTACAGCATCATTGCTGTTGAATTTTAAGTCACTCACAAGATTATTTGTTCCATATGCGATAGAAAATGAATTTGGATTTTTACGAACGATGTACCGTTCATCTTCATAAACCTTTTCAGTAAAATATCGTTCCATATCATAACGATTCGTATACCGAGTAAAATTTATTCCCCCAGGTTGAGGTTCCTTCTGCTTATCTGTGTCATCTTTGAAATCCATATAATATCGAACGCCATACAATGCATCTGTTAATGGAGTCCCATTTGCATAAATTGTAGAGAAATATCCCCCTATATTTCCCATATATGAAAAATGATCAATTGTTGATTTTTCCTGAGTTGAACTAAAGTTCTCCAAGCCAGGATACGTTAAAAGCGAAGGACTTGTCCTAGAATAGGCAAAGGTAGAGGCCATACGATAAAATTTTCTATCAGCATGTTTTTTTACATGATCCACTACTCGCTTCACTGAAGTAGTTGCATCTACAAACTGATCAACATCGTTATAGTAAAAACCAACTTGGGAAAGATAGGCATTATAACCTAGCTCAAAAAATGTCATCCCGTAAAGCAAGACAACTGCTAGCTTAGACATTTTAGGCTTAATGGAAAAAATTACAAAGACATATGTGAAAAAGGTCAAATAGATCTGTGAAAATAGAAAACCTTTCACAGCCAAGATTGTTGAAATCAGAAGTAAAACAGCAGTTAAAATAACTCTTGTTGTCTTCTTTTCTTTATTTTCTTTCGACAACTTCCAGTATAAATACAATATGATACAAGTATTGATGATTGTAAACAATACAATTAACTGTAAGTGACCAGAAATAATCAGTGTGAAAGTCTCCGGTTGCAGTTGTTTTATATAAGCGAATGTTGTATTGGACAAATAGGAGCATGCAAGCAACAAAAGGATAAGTGAAATTACTTTTCCTTTTGTTGAAACCTCAATTCCTTTTTTTAGTGCTTGGAATGCCAATACTAACATGAAAAATGAGAACAACCAGGAAAAACGATAAAAGAATCCTAATGGCATTTGGCCCATATGCCAAATTTTATTTACAAATTCATTAACAAATGAGATAAAGAAAATACAAGTAACGACACCCGCAGACCATTTCTTTATGCTACATATTTTTTTACATGAAAAATACAAAATAAATCCGACAAATCCAAAGGCTCCTATATAGATATTCGGTAGGCTTGGCCCCATTACCCAGGCTCCTGAATCAAAACCACCAATTGTTAACTTAGATAAAATATCCAGTGGCTTAATCATTAAGTCTAACGAGAAAGTCATTCCTGGGTTGTAACCACCTCTGCTCTCGAGAAGGCTTGATAAAACAGGTAACAAGATTACAGAAGCTAAACCACCTCCAACCACTGAGGCTCCAAAAGCTCTCAATAACGGCTTAAAAAAGTTACTTAATTTTAACTTTAATGTTCCTTCATCACCTAATTTGGAGGATACATAAAAACAAGCATATAAAACTATAAAAATAGATACCATGTAACCCATGTAAAATTGGAAGAAAAGCATCATCCCTAAGGTAAGAGAATATTTAAAGATGCTCCCGCCATCCAACAACTCTTCCAGATAAGCGATGACTATCGGAAGCATAATCATGGCATCATAGAATATTACATTCATCTGATAGGCAACAAGCATTCCAGATAAAGCATATGCTGTGGATAGCAAAGGGACAAGATACTTCTTCGAGCTCAATCCCTTGTATCTCTTAATCAATAGAAAAGCAAATGCTAAACCTATTGCTCCGTACCTCAGCCAAATAATGAGGAATACGGCGAACCCATAAAATTGAAATGGGGTAATAATAAAAATCAGATTAAAAGGGCTCAGCAAATAATATCCAACCAATCCTGCCATTGGTCCCCCGAGTGACTGGGTAAACGAATAGCTCAGGTTAGAGAAATCTCCCGATAAGACTGAATTCTTCAATAATCCAAAAAAACTAACATACTGTTGTCCAAAATCAACAGACATCAAGCTTCTGCTACCAAATGGGTATAAACCAATTATCGCCCATACGATAAGCATGATTAGCATAGGTAAAAAAGCACTCAAAAAATAGATTGCTTTTTTAGGGTGCTTATCTAATAATCGTAATATAGGTTTCGATAACGATACCATTTTACTTTCTCCTAAATTATTTTCCTTTTATAAACATAATTACTCTCCCATCGTCCCTCCCAAGACGAACGGAAAAAGTTTAATCTATCACCTCAGTGATCAATCCTGTATCGACATCATAGACAGCTCCTGAGATAATGACATCGTCTGGAATCAGCGGCGATGCTTTTAAGAGAGCGACATCCTCCCGGACGCTCTCGTAGATATCTTGAAAGGGTAGGAAGTCTTGGTCTCCAACATCAACTCCCAGTTCCTTCTTCAGATGCTGACGGAAGCCTTCATTCTCAAAGGTTTGCGCTCCACAGTCTGTGTGGTGCAAGACGACGATTTCTCGAGTCCCCATCTGTTGCTGTGAGATAACTAAGGAACGAATCATGTCCTCTGTCACGCGCCCTCCTGCATTCCGCAAAATATGGGCATCCCCCAGAGCAAGCCCCAGTGCTGGTGCCACGTGAAGACGAGAGTCCATACAGGTTACAATGGCCACTTGCGTTTTTGGTTTGATCGGAAGATGGAGGTCTCCATGCAATTCAACATAGGCTTGATTGGCTTTTAAAAAATTCTCAAAATAGGACATTAGGAACTTCCTTTCTGGTTGGTAAAATAGTTTGAACACCAAATTATTTACACTCTATCTTACCATCTTTTTTCCAGATTGTCAGTTGTCAGCCTACATGAAAAAGAGAGTGGGACAGAAATCGGTAATTCGTTAGAATTCGATTTCGTCGTCCCACCTCCGCACAGTTGAGTAGGGCTGTAAAAGCTGATGAAATCAGCGTAGTAGAGCCCACTCAACCACTGCGTCTTGCTCGATAATCCAAATACAATTGAGAGGCTAGGACTTTTGTCCCAGCCTCTTTTATGCATTAAGATCGTCTTGGTAAATAACGATTCAGCAAGCCAGCAAAGGTTTGAAGATTGAGACTTTGAACATAGACCTCACCAGTCCCTCTAAAGGTATTGACAACACCCTCACCTGTTCCGATGGATTGCCAGAAACCATTTTCCAAATGGATATTATAATCCAAAGACTGGCTCCAAGCAACGACATGGGCATTATCAATGGTGATTTCTTGATTGTTTAGCTCAATTTTTTTAATTGAGCCGTATGCATTCACCAAGAGGGTCCCTTGCCCTTGGGTCGTCATGACGAAGAATCCACCCTGACCACCAAAGAGAGCCTTACCAATCGATTGGGTTTCCATTGTATAGAAAGCTGAACCATCCAGTGCAAGGAAGGCACCGTCGTTCAAGCGATACTGCTTTTCACCCAAGTAGAGAGGCACCACCTGACCTGGTGAGTCGGGTGCCAATGCTAGGTAAGCATTATTAGACTGGGCAAATACCTGAGTAATAAAGGTGCTTTCACCCGAAACCATTGACCGTCCAACTGCTTTCACAAAGCGTCCCACACCAGAGCCACTTGCATTTAATTTGGTGTTGAGGGTCACATTAGGCGTATGGTAGACCATACTCCCCCGTTGAATATAGACAGTTTCACCTTGATTGAGAGACAGCTCGACCAAAGGGAACTGCACATTGTTATCTGTAAAAAATTGCAAAATAAGTAACCCCCTATGTTTAGTAAGTATAGAAAAAGTATAGCACAGGAAAAACTTTTTTGCAAACGATTCCAAGACCTGATTAAGAAAAGACTTTTTTCAAAACTTCCCCTACCGTGGAGACTGCTATCACTTTGATGCCATCTGGGATCGCGATCCCTTGGAGAGAATTTTTTGGTGCATAAATCTTAGTGAAGCCAAGTTTCGCCGCTTCGTTGATCCGTTGCTCGATCCGAGTCACTCGGCGAATCTCTCCGGTCAAGCCAATCTCACCGATAAAGGCCTCTTGCGGATTGGTTGGAAGCTCCTTGTAGCTGGAAGCAATGGCTACCGCTACAGATAGGTCAATGGCCGGTTCGTCCAGTTTGACACCACCTGCCGACTTGAGATAGGCATCTTGATTTTGAAGAAGAAGTCCGCAACGTTTCTCTAACACAGCCATAATGAGGCTGACCCGATTAAAGTCAAGACCCGTTGTCGTCCGCTTGGCATTTCCAAATACAGTCGGTGTCACCAAGGCCTGAACTTCCGCCAAGATTGGTCTGCTGCCTTCCATGGTGACGACAATGGCAGAGCCAGTCGCCCCATCCAGGCGTTCTTCCAGAAAGACCTGACTGGGATTGAGGACCTCAACCAGTCCACCTGATTGCATCTCAAAGATCCCGATCTCATTGGTGGAGCCAAAGCGGTTTTTGACCGCTCTCAAGATCCGGAAGGTATGGTGGCGCTCGCCCTCAAAGTAGAGCACCGTATCCACCATGTGCTCCAACATCCGAGGGCCCGCCAAGGTCCCTTCCTTGGTCACATGCCCTACGATAAAGATGGCAATGTTATTAGTCTTAGCCAGCTGCATAAGTTCAGCTGTCACCTCACGCACCTGAGAAACAGACCCCTGCACCCCTGAAATCTCAGGAGACATAATGGTCTGGATCGAGTCGATGATGAGGAAGTTAGGCTGGATGCGCTCCACTTCTGCTCGAACACTCTGCATATTGGTCTCGGCATAGAGATAAAACTCACTGTCGATATCCCCCAAGCGCTCTGCCCGTAACTTGATCTGCTGAGCCGACTCCTCGCCACTAACGTAGAGGACCGTTCCCACTTGAGATAGTTGGGTCGACACTTGGAGGAGGAGGGTCGATTTCCCAATCCCTGGATCTCCCCCGATGAGAACGAGACTTCCTGGGACCACACCGCCCCCAAGGACGCGGTTGAATTCCTCCATCTCCGTCTTGGTCCGGTGAACATTGATAGAGGTCACGTCCGCCAATTTCATGGGTTTGGTCTTTTCACCCGTCAAGGATACCCGTGCATTCTTGACCTCTGCGACCTCGACTTCCTCGACAAAAGAAGACCAAGAACCACAGTTAGGACAGCGCCCTAGATATTTGGGTGAATTGTAGGCACAATTTTGACAAATAAATGTCGTTTTTTTCTTTGCGATGATAAACCTCTTTCTAAATCTCTATCTCACACTCAATCACTTGGCAAAAATCAATGGTTTCATTCGGTACAAATTGACGCATGAGCATGCGATGGGTAACCACTACAAGCTTTTGATAGTCTCGGTACTTGGCCAAACTTTCAATAAAGCGAGCTCTCATATCCTCAGCAGTTTCATATTGAATTGGGCTATCCGGAAGGAGCTTCCCATTATTTTCTAGAAACAGAGTCCGAGCTGTTTCAAAATTCTCTATACCACTTTCGTATACCTGCCATTCGTGCAATAAGGGTTCTACTCTCAAAGGAAGTCCAGTAGCACAAGCCAGATAAGAAGCTGTTTCTAAAGCTCGCGTTACTGCTGAAGCTACTAGCAGATCAGCTGATTGGAACAAGGGGTTTTGGCAAAGGTCCTGAGCCTGTTTCCTTCCCTTCTCAGATAAGGGAGCTAAATCCATTCCAAATCCGGAATAAGCACGCTCCTCTAACACACGATAATCTGGCTCCCCGTGACGGACAAAGATAATCTTCATATTAAGATCCCCATAAAACTATCCAATCTTGATTCCGCAATCTTGCCACTGCTTCAGTGTTTTAGAGAATTTCTTCTGGTTGGCAACTCCGACAGCAGACAAATCGACAGAAACCTGATAATTCTCCTTAACAGCTGCCAAAATGGAAGCCTTGACACATCCATTGCCATCTACCCCTATAAACTCTATGCTTTTAGCACCGTTTCCCTCTAAAAAATCTTTTAAATCTGGATTAGTAAAGCAAGAAGCCCGACGCTTCTCAAAAATACGAGAAGATACAACCAGCAAGCCGGTCGCAAATTTCTTCTTTCTATCTTTTCTCTCCCAGAAAAAACGATTGAGAATATAGATAACTCGGTCGCTAGGATAGGTAGCAATTTTGTCATTTACAGCTGCAGTCAGTTCTTCATGATATGCTTTTCCTACAGCAACATAATCTGACTGCATGTCTACAACTAATAAATAGTCTGCCATTTTATTCCTCTATTTCCCTGTTGACCCAAATCCACCGGTCCGCACGCCGTCTGCTTCATCCCCATCAGCAATCAAGAAAGGAGCAAAGACAGCCTGAACCACACGTTCCCCAACTTCGAGAATCACTTCTTGGTCCGTAATGTTTTTCATCTGAGCAAAGATATGGCCTTCATTCCCTGGATTGCCGTAGTAGTCTCCATCAATGACCCCCACAGAATTGATCAAGACCAGGCCTTTTTTGCGAGGGTTAGAGGAACGGTCATAGAGATAGAGCACCTCAGTCGGTTGCATATAGGCCTTGACCCCAGTTGGCACGAGGACGATTTCCCCTGGTGCAATGACCGTGCGCTCGGCCACCTTTAAGTCGTAACCAGCTGCGTGTGCTGTCTCCCGTTTTGGCAGTAAGTCCAGATTGGTATAGCTTGATACAAGTTCAAATCCACGAATTTTTGTCATGATGATTCCTCTTTCATTCTAAATTGTTTCCATCTCTTCTATTATACCATCACTTTTCCCTAGCGTCTCCCCTATACTACTATTCGTATTTTTTCTGACAAACACACAAAAGCCCCCTCAACCGAGGAGACTTTTGCAGGAGATTATATGAAAAAAGTAAACTGTATCAAACAAAGTTAGGAGGTCTTTGTTGATGAGACTAGTTTACCTCTTTCTCCTTAAAAAATCCTAAAGACTTTACAATTCTTGTAACAGATAGCGGAAGAGTTCGAGATTGCCTTTTTCTTCTTTAACAAGAAACTCTGGATGCCACTGCAAGCCAATGATACGATGACCATCCACTGCTTCGATGGCTTCAATGGTCTGATCGCGTGGGTCAATGGCTGTCACTCGAAAGTTAGGCGCCAAGTCCTTGATGCTTTGGCGATGAACAGAATTGATCTGGCTAGCTTGTCCAAAGAGACGCTCCACCACACTGCCTTTTTTGGTCTCAATGGAATGAGAAGTGCCAAAAGGAAGTCCTTGCCAGTGTCCTTCTACTTCTTGATGGAGAGTCCCACCGAAGGCAACATTGACGAGCTGAACTCCTCGGCAGATGGCTAGGACCGGCTTGTTTTGACGGACCGCTTCTTTTAGTAAGGCCAACTCAAACTGATCGCGCTCGAGATTGTAGTCATCACTCTCGATGGCGATCTCTTCTCCATAAAAGCTAGGATGGACATTTTGCCCCCCACTAAGGATAAGCTTGTCCACTGTCTCGATATAATCTTTGGCAAAAGAGGGGTCTCCCACTGGGATAACCATAGGAAGGCCACCTACTTGCTTAATGGTTTCCGCAAACTTACAAGATACAGACGAATGGATATTTTTCCCATCTGGATCCACTGCACATAGATTGGCAGATACTCCAACAATCGTTCTACACATGGCCTTCCCTCCTTTGATATTTCTATTCCCTATTTTATCATCTCACTTCAAGAGCGTCTAATATGTATTTTTTAAGGGCCTGATAGATATTTTTTATCACCTAAAGCAAAAAAACAGGCTTGTCTAGCAAGGCTAGAACAAAACCTGTTTTAGAGATTAATTCTCACGTTTTTTGTAAATCAAGGCACTTCCAGCAACCGCCAATGCGAGTCCTGTAGCCACTAGTCCTTCACTCATTGATTGACCAGTAGAAGGAAGAACTTCTTTTTTATCTTCTTTTGGAGGATTTGATGGAATTTCTTTTTCTGGTTTGTCAGTAGAAGGTGGTGGGGTTTTCCCTTTTGGAGGATTTGATGGAATTTCTTTTCTTGGTTTGTCAGTAGAAGGTGGCGGGGTTTTCCCTTTTGGAGGAGTCAGTTGATTGACAACATTCCCTTTATCTACTACCAAATCTGTCGCAGCAGTTAATTCCGCCGCAGAAACAGTGATTGAATCAGTTGAAAGTTGGTATCCTGCTGGAGCAGTCAATTCTTTCACCACATAATCCTTAGCCTCAAAGCCTACAAATCTTACAAGACCATTGGCATCAGATGTTGCTGTCGCTTGACCTTCGCCATATGGATTGGCAACTGGTGTCACACCATCTGCCTCAAAGAGTCCGAAGACTGCTCCTGCTAGATCTTGGTAGAATGGATTTACCTTGTGAAGCTGAATGGTGTAAAGCTTCAATTCTGGTTTCTCAACTACCGGTGGAGTTGGTGGAATAGAAGTGAATGGTTTATTGACAACTTTACCTTGATCAAGTACTTGATTGGTTGAGGCAATCAATTGACTAGATGAAACAGTAATCGCTTCTTCAGAAAGTTGGTATCCTGCTGGAGCAGTGATTTCTTTCACTACATAATCCTTGGCTTCAAGCCCTGTAAAGGTAACGAGACCATTGGCATCTGATGTCGCTGTCGCTTGACCTTCACCATATGGATTAGCTACTGGTGTCACACCATCTGCTTCAAAGAGTCCAAAGATTGCTCCTGCCAAGGCTTTGCCTTCATTGTTAACTTTGTGCAATTGAATGCTGTAGAGAGTCAATTCTGGTTTCTCAACAACTGGCGGAGTTGGTGGGATTTCAGTAAACGGTTGGTTCACCACATTTCCTTTATCCACTACCAAATCTGACGCAGCGCTCAATTCTGTTGCAGAGACAGCGATTGAAACTGTTGAAAGTTGGTAACCTTCTGGTGCTGTCAATTCTTTCACTACATAATCCTTAGCCTCAAAGCCTACAAAGCTTACAAGACCATTAGCATCGGATGTCGCTGTCGCTTGACCTTCGCCATATGGGTTGGCAACTGGAGTGCTACCATCCGCTTCAAAGAGTCCAAAGACAGCTCCCGCTAAAGCTCGACCTTCACCATTGACCTTGTGAAGCTGAATCGTATAAAGCTTAGCTTCTGGTTTTTCAACGACTGGTGGAGTTGGTGGGATTTCACTTGTGACAAAGGTATTGGTGAAGGATGTCTTCGCACCATACGCCACTGTAGCCTTGATGGTATTGCTTGCATCATCTTTCGTAACAGTTACTGTCACTTCGATGCTCGCTTGATCGTAGGTCATTCCTTTTTCTTGAGATTGAGGGATTACTTCCTTAATCGTGTAGTGGAAAGTTTTTCCTGCATCTTCTTGTGAATAAGAAATTTCGTCAAATGCTACAGAACCATCTGCTGCATTTTGTTTTGTTTGAAGAACTTCTCCAGCTTCATCCAACAAGTTAAAACTGAATTCGCCATCTTTTAGGTCACGACCTTCTAAAATCTTGCTAGCTGAAATCTGAGCTTTTGCTGGACTTGGAGCTGAGTAAGTATTTGCAAAGACCTTGCTTTCTGGATAGACAACTGTTGCTTTTAGGTTGTCTCCATCTTTAGTTACCTGAACGGTTACTTGTTTTTCGGCTGTATCGTATGTGATACCTGGTACGTTCCCCTTGACTTCCTTCACAGTGTAAGTGTGTTCACCTTCTTCTGTGTAAGAGATAGCATCAAAGGTTACTTTGCCAGATTTGTTGGTAACAGTTTGAAGTTTGTTAGTACCTTCGTACAATTCAAAACTAAACTCACCGTCTACCAAGTCACGACCTGTCAACTCTTTAGACAACTCAATTGTTGCAGTCGTTGCGTTTGGTGTGAAGGCGTTAGTAAATGTTTTGTTTTCTGGATAGACGACTTCTGCCTTCAAGGCATCTCCATCACGAGTAACTTTAACAGTCACTTGTTTTTCAGAAGCATCGTAAGCAATAGTGGCATTATTACCTTTGACTTCTTTTACAGTGTAAGTGTGTTCACCTTCTGCTGTGTAAGAAATAGATTCAAAGGTTACTTTGCCAGATTTGTTAGTAACAGTTTGAAGTTTGTTAGTACCTTCGTACAATTCAAAGCTAAACTCACCGTCTACCAAGTCACGACCTGTAAGGGTCTTGTCTAATTCGATGACCGCACTGGTTGGTGTCGGTTCTTTGACAGTTTTCTTGTTTGTAACTGTTTTAAGGGCTGTTTTTGTTGTTCCAAAATCTTCTGCTTTGACATCAATTGGAGTGGCATCCAATTCATATCCTTCTGGAGCTTTTGTTTCAACTAATTGGTAAGCTGTGTTCAACAAACCACCAATACTTGCTTCTCCCTTTGCATTGGTTGTCAACTTACCGACAACGGCACCTGTTGCAACACGGATCACGTTAAATTCAGCACCTGCTAAAGCAGTGTTTTCATCCTGGCTATCAACTTTCTTGAGGTTGATGGAGAAGGTATATCCTTGGGCTTCCCCACCAGCAGTTTGATAAACGAATGGGTTGCTCTTAGTTTCAACAACTTTTTTTGCATTCAAGGTTACATTGTTGAGGAACTTTTCCCCATTTGCAGGGGTATAAGGAATCTTCACCTTATAGACAATCGAGTAACCTTCACCTTGGGCTACATTTCCCAAGCTGACTTTGAAACTCTTCTTATCTGCTCCAAACTCAACTGGTAAAGAGACAACTTGCCCGTTTTTCAATTCTAATTTATGCGAACTGTTAACGGCCCAATTCCCTTTTTTAATCACAAAGGAATCTTCTACATAGCTCATTCCTTCTGTTTGCAATTGGTCAGTCACAACTGCTTCTGTTAACGGCTCTTTCGCTGCATTGACACGTACTTCATATTGACGTGTGATGCTACCATCTGCTAAGGTTTCTGTCCCCCAGCTAACCTTGTCCAAGGTCTTTTCAGCATTCCCGGGGTCAACTACAAAGTCAACTTTTCCTACAGGGACAGGATTGTTATCCACATTCAAGGTGATTGGCACCTTGCTTGGAGATGCAGTTGCAGGCTCTACCCGAACTGCAAAGAACATGCTTCCTGAAATATTTGATTTCTTTTCCACATAATTTTCATAGGTCAAGGTGATGGTTTTATTTGCAGCATTAATGACTGCTTTTGCAACCACTGATTGACCATCCGGACTCATGACATCAAATGTTTGATCCGAGATAAATTTTAGATTCTGAGGGAGGGTAATAACCGCCTGATCCCCAGATTTAACCCCGTTCGGAACATTGAAAGTTAGATCAACCTTAATGTCCGTGTACTGGTCCACGGGTGACTTAGCAGGTGTGATCGTTTTACTTGTAATTTGGATCTTTCCTGTTGAGCCATCAGCATGGGCCGACCGAATTTTGGACAAACCAAAGACACTAGCTAAAACTAATACTAAGGTCAGTATTATTTTTAAGCTCTTTTTCATCATAAACTCCTTCTCTTTTTTGTTTCTCCTATATATCACTAGCTAGAGTAATATACGAAA
>NZ_JBKQBL010000001.1:463551-467952 GCF_046824975.1 Streptococcus intestinihominis
CAAATATTACCATATTCAGAATATAAATGCAAGAATAATTTACTAAAATTCCCAACATTTTATCAGTTATCATATTATTTGCTTTTCCTATGAAATTCAGCTAGATTCCAAAGCTTTTTTCTCTATAGTATGGTAAAATAGAAATGAAATCTTCACGAAGGAGAATGCTATGGATAAACAAATCATTGCGGTCATCGGTCCTGGTTCTTGGGGAACTGCCCTTTCTCAAGTCCTCCACGATAATGGCCATGAAGTACGGATCTGGGGAAATGTCCCAGAACAAATCGACGAAATCAATCAAGAACATACCAACAAACGCTATTTTAAGGATGTCCTTCTAGATCCAGGGATCAAGGCCTACCATAACTTGGACGAAGCACTTTCTGGAGCGGATGCGGTCCTCTTTGTCGTTCCGACTAAGGTAACTCGCTTGGTAGCTAAACAAGTCGCTGAGACTCTGGACCATCCTGTCAAGGTCATGCATGCGTCCAAAGGATTAGAGCCAAACAGTCACAAACGGATTTCTCAAATCTTAGAAGAGGAAATCCCTGCTTCTCTACGTAGTGAAATTGTGGTCGTTTCTGGGCCAAGTCACGCCGAAGAAACCATCGTTCGCGATATCACTCTGATCACAGCGGCTTCTAAGAATTTAGAAACAGCTCGTTATGTTCAAGAACTCTTCAGCAACCACTACTTCCGCCTCTATACTAATACAGATGTGATTGGGGTAGAAACAGCTGGAGCTCTTAAAAATATTATCGCAGTCGGAGCTGGAGCCCTTCACGGTCTTGGATTCGGAGACAATGCTAAGGCTGCCATCATCACGCGCGGACTAGCTGAAATTACCCGTCTAGGAGTGAAACTTGGGGCTAGCCCATTGACCTATAGTGGACTGTCCGGAGTTGGGGACCTGATCGTGACAGGAACTTCGATCCACTCTCGGAACTGGCGAGCAGGGGACGCTCTCGGTCGAGGTGAAAAACTAGAAGATATCGAAGCCAACATGGGCATGATCATCGAAGGGATTTCCACCACTAAGGCTGCCTACGAACTGGCCCAAGAGCTAGACGTCTATATGCCGATCACACAAGCCATCTACCAAGTAATTTATGAAGGGCAAGACATTCGCGAAGCCATTAACTTCATGATGAACAACGAATTTAAAGAAGAAAATGAGTGGAACTAAGGAATTTTTCCTTGCCAATCAGATCAACAACCAATCATTCTTTAGTTAGAAAGGAATTATTATGACAAAAGTTAGGAAAGCAGTCATTCCTGCGGCCGGACTTGGAACGCGTTTCCTACCTGCAACCAAAGCCTTGGCCAAAGAAATGTTGCCAATCGTGGATAAGCCAACCATCCAATTCATCGTTGAGGAAGCCCTTAAGGCTGGCATCGAGGACATTCTCGTTGTCACTGGTAAGTCCAAACGTTCGATCGAAGACCACTTCGACTCAAACTTTGAACTCGAGTACAACCTCAAGGAAAAAGGAAAAAATGACCTATTGAAACTGGTCGATGAAACTACCGGGATGCGCCTCCACTTCATTCGTCAAAAACATCCGCGTGGCCTTGGAGATGCTGTCCTTCAGGCTAAGGCCTTCGTTGGGAATGAACCTTTCGTCGTGATGCTGGGAGATGACCTCATGGATATCACGGATGATACAGCCACTACTCTCACCAAGCAATTGATGAATGACTATGACGAGACACATGCTTCCACCATTGCCGTCATGAAAGTTCCCCATGAAGAGGTCTCTGCCTATGGAGTCATTGCTCCTCAAGGGGAAGGCATCAAGGGACTGTATAGTGTTGAAACCTTTGTCGAAAAACCGGCACCCGAAGAGGCACCAAGTGACCTTGCCATTATCGGTCGTTACTTGCTGACTCCAGAAATCTTCCAAATCTTGGAAAACCAAAAACCAGGCGCTGGAAATGAAATCCAATTGACTGATGCCATTGATACCTTGAACAAGACCCAACGAGTATTTGCCCGCGAATTTAAGGGCAAACGCTACGATGTTGGGGACAAGTTTGGTTTCATGAAAACTTCTATTGATTATGCCTTGAAACACCCACAGGTTAAAGATGATCTCAAACAATACATCATCGATCTTGGAAAAAAATTAGAAACATCTGAACAAACTTCGAACTAAACCATTTACGAATCTGAAGGATGTAAAAGAGACTGACCATATGGTGTAAGTGGTCCCCCACTTTACAAAATGGTCAATCTCTTTTTTCTTGTAAAAAGAAGCTGGACAAAAAGTCCAGCTTCTTTCATTTATTCTCTTGTTCAACTATTTTATCTGATTCTATTTTTTAAGGATGAACATTGTAAGAATAATTTGTATTTGGGTAAGTCTCGATTTCGCTTGGATTGAAATTAGATCCGAAGCGATTATTGTTGTTTACACTATTTCCTGCTACAGGAGCTTCAGTTGGAGCTTGAACAGTTTCTTCTGGCTTCACAGGAGTTTCTACTTTAGGAGATACAACTGGTTGTTTATCCTTGTTAGCAGCATAGCCAAAGCGATTGTTTGGATTTCCTTCTGCATTAGCTGGGATATCCTTATTAGAAGGGGTAGCTCTATAATATGAAGCAGGAATTTCAATTTTTGTACTATTTCCGTCAACTTGTGGTTTTTCTGGAACTGTTGGTGTATCTGGTTTCTTAGGCTCTTCAGGATCTTTATAATTATCTGGTTTAGAAGCACGATAAGGATCTGACTTGCGTCCAGCTGCCTCTAATTGTTTTTCCATTAATTTTTCATAATCTTTGAAGTGTTGGAAAAGACGATCAGACAAGTCAAGTGAATCTTTAGTTACTTTATCTTCAGCAGCTTTTGCAGCTTCTGGTTGATCTTTTAATGAATAATATTCAATATCCTTCTTCTCTTGATCAGCAATAAATCCTTTTTCTAGTGCTTTCCAATGTTCTTGGACGGTTTTTCCAAAGATATCTTGATTGTTGATTGCCATGTTGTCAATATGCCAAACAGTCCAATACCAAGAATTTGGATCATAGGTTTCTGTTTGTGGTTTAAAGGCTTCATAAGTGTCTTTCACATTTCCATAGAATGGGACATATGGAGTGTTCCGTGATGGCCCCATTCCTAACCAAACTGTACCACCAAATGATTTTGGTAGTTTTGGATTGATTTGATAGACATGGGCATCGATAACGTTTTCATTACCTAGTGCATATTTGTATTGATCCTTGCGAACCGTGTCGTTTGCGCCATTGTCACCTTGTTTCTTCACTCCAATTTGATCGTCCGGTACGAAGCGACCATTTAAATGTTCAAAGCGATTCCGTTGCATAGCAAAGGCATCTTCTAAAGTAAATTTCTTATTTGGATCAGTTGGAGAACGGAATAGTTCGTATTCGTCATCCTCGTAAGTCACTTTAGACTTTGGATCAAGTACTGTAATCCCTGCATAAGTCCGAGAACGGTCCCCTTCTGCATATTTTTCAGGTCCGTAAGACTTAGCAATATGGAAGTTGCCATCTTTATCAGTCTTGTAACTTCCTGATTCTTTTGCTACTTTTTCAACATCTTTAGAGGCGATGACATTTTCAGTGTCATTCAAATTAACATGACCTAGGTAGTAAGTATTCGCAAAGACTGCATATTTATCTTCTGGCACCTTCACCGCTACATATTGGTGACCAGAAAGAATTTCCATATACCAAGTTTCTTTTTGGTCAGCAACTACAACTGTATTTCCTTCAGCTGATCCCTTTTCTTCGATAACTTTTCCAAGTAATTCGATTGCTTCACGAGCTGTTTTTGCACGAGGTAAGATTACATCGAGCATAGCAGCTTCTGGAAGTCCATCTGCTTTCAGTGGATCTTTTTCTAATACCTTTTTATTTGGAATTGCTGTAACAGTGGCAGTCATGGAAACACCCGCTTCGTTAAAGCCATGTTCCCCAAATGCACCATTGCTACCATCTCCACGAGCGGAATCATAAGCAGCTGTGTATTTCATTTCGCTGGCAGCATGAGGATAGGTGAAACCATTGGATTCGTCCTGAATTTGGTCTCCTTCCTTATAATTCTTGGCATCAACAACAACATAGTTTTTGTTGTGTTTTCCGCCGTTTGGATAATAAGGATAGTCCTCAGTCCGACCAAACAGGGTGGTACCATCCTTGGTCAACTGACGGCCAATGATAAATCCACAACAAGCCTCAACAGCTTGAAACGGAAGGAGCAATATAGCCATCGCTACTAACGAGAGCTTAATCAACCATTTTTTCATTGCAAATCTCCTTTTATTTAATATTTTATCCATTTTATGAATGGATAAGAAAGATATTTACAATTGTTAGTTTACTCCTTTTCAATCCTTTTTGCAAGCGCTTTCTTATGTTGTCTTTATTCACTTTTCGAG
>NZ_JBKQBL010000001.1:468013-471737 GCF_046824975.1 Streptococcus intestinihominis
CAACTTTTTGAGTGTAGCTGCTTATTTTTGGATTTTATATACAAAAAAACTGAGACTTCACTCAGTTTTCAGATAATTTACAAATTCGTTACAAATCATAAAAAGGATGAGCAAGTAAAGGCCAAGCATAAAGAAGGATGGCCCCAGCTGTATAAAGAAACAGAGCTACCAAGCGCCAGCTTTTTTTCAGGCTATCTCGCTCACCATAAACGGGAAAGACAAAGGCTAGAAGCCCTCCTCCCACCAGGCCTCCTAAGTGACCGGCTAGACTGATCCCCGGCATAAAGCTAAAGAGGATATTGATTAGAATCAAGGAAGTATAACGTTGGCTCAGATAGTGAATATAGGGACTTCGAGCGATAAAGCGTAAACTGACAATGGCAGCAAAGAGTCCAGCTAGGGCTGTAGAAGCACCTGCTGCGACGACTTCTGGAGAAAAGACCAAGACAAAAAGGTTGCCCATCAAGCCAGATAAGAGGTAAAGGGCTAAGAAGGCCTTCGAGCCAAATAGATCTTCTGCGATTCTTCCGATAAAATAAAGGGTAACCATGTTTAAAACAAAGTGCCGCAAGCCAACATGAACAAACATGGCAGCAAGCAAACGCCAGCTCTGGCTCGGGTCCATTTGGATTTCCGCCCCTAGGACACCCCCAAAGTCGTAAACAGTTTGGACCGATTCATAGTCAAAGCCACGAAGCAATAACATGGCTAGAAAAACGCCGGTTGTTAATAGGAGCAAGCTACTGGTCACCGGGTATTTCTTATCAAATAGTTGATTCATCCACAAGAACCTCCTGTACTGGAATATCATGAGGGGCAGGTGCAAAGTCTACTTCCTGGCAAGCATAGATAGTGCTGACGGTCGCTCCGTCGAAATCTGCCAAATAGCGATCGTAATAGCCTCCTCCATAACCCAGACGGTAGCCATCCTTTTGAAAGGCCACTCCAGGAACATGAATCAGGTCAATCTCCGACTGATCTACCGCTTGACTCCCATCATCTGGTTCTAAGAGGCCAAAGGCTGTTGGTTTCAATTTCTGCGGATTATAGACTGCAAATTCCATGCGCCCTTTGGGATAGGTCTTTGGGATGACAAGCTGTTTACCATCTTCTAGAGCTGCATCAATCAGAAAACTCGTATCCACCTCATGTGGGAAGGACAAATAGGTCGCAATCACGCTTGCTTCTTGGTAAGCTGGCAAAGAGCGCAACCGCTGGATCAAGGCTTGATCAGCCTTTCGCTTGTTCTCCGGCTCCAAGCCTTTCATCTTCTTCAATATACTTTTTCGAATACTTGCTTTCATTTCCGTCTCTCTTTATTGGTTGGCTTTCATTTTCAAGAAAGGACTAATGGCTTTGACACCAAAGTGCAGGGCTTCTTCCTTGGGACTCATCTGAGGGTGATGAAGAGCATAAGGACTGTCCACTCCCAACCAGAACATGACTCCATCCACTTTTGACAAGAGATAACCAAAATCCTCTCCAGTCATGGCGGGTAGGATATCAATCAAGGCGACATCTTCTGTTTGATCAAAGAAGGTCATCAGTTCATCTGCCAAGTCCGGATTGTTTTCCACTGGCAAATAGCCCCTTTGCTTAAGTTCAAGATTTAGCTCCATATCAAAAGCATCTGCAACCCCTCTGGCAATCGTCTCAAGTCGCTTCTGGGTCAAGAGGTTCATTTCCATGGTCAGGGTCCGGATGGTCCCATGCAGAAAGGCTGTCTCCGCAATGACATTATTGGTCGTCCCCGCATGCATGGAACCGAAGGTCACAACCGCTCCCTCGATAGGATCGACATTGCGGCTGACAATGGTTTGAACCTGGGTGACAAAATAGCTAGCAGCGACCAGGGCATCCTTGGCTTCATGGGGAAAGGCGGCGTGTCCACCTTTTCCTTTAAAGGTCAGCTTCACTTCACAGGTCCCTGCAAAGAGCGTCCCCCGATTGGTCGCGATTTCGCCTACCTTTAAGTCCGGACGGACATGGAGGCCGTAGAATTGATCAGGCAACCAATCTCCAAAGGCCCCATCCTCATACATGAGCATGCCTCCAGCTTCATTTTCCTCGGCTGGTTGAAAGAGGAACAAGAGATTGTTCTTAGGCTGTTCTTGAACCAATTGTTCCAACAAGCCCAAGGCTAAGGTCATATGAATATCATGGCCACAGGCATGCATCCGACCTTCGTGGCGGGAGACAAAGTCAAGGCCAGTTTGCTCGATAATGGGCAGTCCATCGATATCCGTCCTCCAGCCAATGGTCTTTTCTGGATTGGATCCTTTCAGAAAAACCAGGATCCCCGTCCGCCAGGTCCGCTGCTCGACGAACTCTTTTCCTTCGGTAATTTCAGCGATACGCTCCAAGAGATAGGCTTGTGTTTTGAATTCTTCTAGTCCAATTTCTGGGATTTGATGCAGATCTCGCCGAATTTTTACTAAATCAAGTGTCATATCCATCTTCCTCTTTTGAGAAGAAGCCGAGGTATCCCCCAGCTTCCTTTTCTTATTCCTCTATTATAGGTTACGCAAGGCATCCTCAAGTGCTGTTTTTTGTTGCGTCCGTTCGTCAATCGTCTTGATCACGCGCGCAGGTACACCTGCTACCACTACATTTTCAGGCACATCTTGGGTAACGATCGCACCCGCCGCTACGACGGAGCCATTACCAACTTGAACCCCTTCGATGACGACGGCGTTGGCTCCCACCAAGACGTTATCCCCGATACGAACTGGTTCTGCAGAGGCTGGCTCAATGACACCAGCTAGAACCGCTCCTGCTCCGATATGGCTGTTTTTACCAACCGTTGCACGGCCACCAAGAATAGCTCCCATATCGATCATGGTCCCCGCACCGATTTCAGCACCGATATTGATGACGGCTCCCATCATGATTACCGCATTGTCTTCAATGGTCACCTGATCTCGAATAATCGCACCTGGTTCAATCCGGGCATTCAAATAACGCTTGTCCAGCAAAGGTACCGCTGAATTGCGACCATCTTGCTCTACGATATAGTCTTTGGTTTCTGTTAGGTTAGCAAGAAGAGGCTCAATCTCTTTCCAGTCTCCAAATAGGACATTTCCTAGCTTTACAACGGATGCTGGAAGCTCTCCTGCCAATTCCCCTTCAAAGGTCACTTTTACGTTGGTTTTCTTTTCTGCATTGCCGATAAAGGCGATAATTTCTTGTGCAGTCATTTTTTGTGCAGTCATGGCGATACCTCTTGTTCTATGTAGTCAGTCCTCTAGGAAGATAGGCTCCTTTTGAACTCTTTGATTTTACTATTATAGCATAATTTAAAGAGTCCTTTAAATCACTGGCAGACGAAGTAATCTTAAGATCCTAATGTATCTTTGTACTATCTCCCAAAATCATGCTAAGGTTTCTTTTTAACAGCTATTCCTTTTAGATACCACTGCTCAGAGTTTTCCTCGAAATTTAGGGAAACTAGTTCATTATCTACTGTTGAATAGGAGAGGGTGCAGGAGTATACTTTCTGAGAAGATGAGATTGAAAAATGCGTGACTTCAGGAGTTCCCATTTGAGAAATAACGTCATGAATTTCCTGTCCATCTTGAGAAAAGAGAGCTCTAAATTCTTCTGTTGTTTTGGTTGGTTCTTCCAAAGATGTAGCGTAATATCCCATATAGATATTAGTGACCCTATACTTATCGTCATGCCCCAATAGATTAAAACTGACATTTCCACGATTATCCGGTAGTTC
>NZ_JBKQBL010000001.1:471782-492240 GCF_046824975.1 Streptococcus intestinihominis
ATATTGTAAAGTGATTCCCCGATTGTCTGCACTTACATCAGAAAAATAACCTCGTTTAGCTTTTCCATACTGATTCACAAGTTCTTCTGCGGTCACATTGGATAATTTGTTTTTTCGACTGAGAACCAATAACTCGTCTAAATTAAAGTCACGAATCCCATTCTCCCCATCTATATAGGGAGAATTGTCGGCAGTCAATTGTCCCGATTTCTTATCTGACTCACTCTTTTCTTCCTTTGTTGAGCTAGAAGATTCTGATGGTTGGCTAGAGGAGGCAGATGATGAGCTAGCGGATGTCGAACTGAAAGAATGACGGTCCTGTTTCTTACTTACTGGGCTATCCGGCTCTGTCTTATTGAGAGAACTGCTTACATAACCAAGCGCTATAATGGAGAGACTAAAGACGAGAACCATCCCCACAGCAACTGCAAAAAGGGAACCAAAACGGGGCAAGCCCGCTCCTCGAAAAGCATCCTCACGGACACTTCTCTTTACCCCTTTTTGATAGCTCCGAAGACTGGGACTTTCAAAAGCTTCTCCTTCAGGCCCACGATCCGAAAAGACCTCAGACACTTCCCGATTCCTACTTGGGAACCTAGACCATTCTCTTTGAATCTGTCTACCTTTTTCCATTCCATTTTCCCTTCTTTTTACTTAACTTTGTTTCTTAGGATCTAGTTGACTTTTGAGCAACAAGGAATAGGAACCGTCTACATGTTCCAGCTCCAATAAATACGTTTTTCCCTTCTCATCCTGATAGGATAGTTGAAAACCTTCCTGATCAGGCCCGATCTGGTGTCGAACGAAGGATTGTAAGCCCTGATAGCTACCTAGAAGTGCTTTCAGATCCATCTTTTCTCCAGGTTCTAAGCTCTGGTAAACTTTTTCTGAAAAAGCTTTGTTCCCCTCCCGGTCTAGATTGGCTAGACTGGCGTCGATCTCTTCTAGCAGATAGCTCCCATCAGCCCCCTTGCTAAAAAGCAAACGGATGGAGGCTCCCTTTCCCCTATCGTCCCATCGATAGAGCAGGGAGAGTCTGGGTTGCTTGCTTGCTGTAGATTGAAAGAGAACTTTCTCTTGGGGGTGCCCCATCTCCTTCAGAAGGGTCTCCAGGCGACTTCCAGTCTGCTTTAGGCTACCGTTTTGGTTCTTTATCGACAGAGGGAAGCGCTCGATCTGATCCAGGGTCCATGGCGAATCCTTTTTTTCATTCGTTTCTTTTAAGAGTCGCTCCCCTTGAAATTCTTTCGCTTTAAAAGTTGATAAGTTCCTTATTTCACTTATCGCTGTAGAATTTTTCGGTGGATGACTAAGGACCTCTAACCCCATCCCTAGGAGGAGCGCTAGCAGCAGGAGGCCAGGAATTGTTAACTTCTTGATGACTGTATCCATTTACTCCTCCTTATTCGACCTTGACTAGATGATAGCGCGCATCTTTTTGGGCTTGCAAAGTGAGAAAGACGAGCCCCTCTTGTGCACGGTAGGTTAGGACCAAAACTGTCTTTCCATCCTTATGATTCATAAGCAATGATTGTGGCAAGCCAACCTTTTGTAAAATGTCTTCTAGTTTCATGCCAGTTTTCTCTTTCCCACTAGCAAGACTGGTCAAGGCTGCCTTTTTCAGCTGTTTACTTTCTATATTCTGCTTAGAGGTTGGTTGATAGCCCTGAATAGCTGTTAGATAGTAGCCATCCTTCATATGGGTAAATTCAAATTGGTATCTATCTCGACCATCTTGTGTCGTTCCATAGCTGAGACGAAGGAGCTGCGTTCTAGCTTTTGATTCAAGCCGAGCTTGCTTGGCTCCCCCTAATTTTTTGACCAGGGTCTCTGGTGTCGTTCCCTTGGTGCTTGGCCCACCAGTCCCATCTCCTATTTTAAATTCTAGCAATTCCTCCAAATGCACCCCAACTTCTGGTCGATCTGATTTCGCCAGGAAGGCCTGCAGATAAGCTTCTTCCTTACGAAAGGTCACTTGCTGGTCTGGATTTAGCTGGTCTTGTGGCCTCCCAGAAGCAGCAAGCCCATAGCCTACTCCCAGCATTGCGAGGACCCCGAAAATAATCCCTCTTTTTTGGATGAAAGCTAAGAGGGTCTTCAGATGTTTTCCTGTTGTTTCCTTTACATTATCCATTCTGCGATCGTATCTGTATCCCTTTCCGTCCAACTGTTCACACGTGTTTCCTTTGTCAACATATCCTACTATACCATAAATAGCCAGTCCCCGCTAGAACAGAAAAAGATCTGAAAATGCCATTCCAGATCTTTTTAGGGTTTTAGGTGAATGGATTCTTCCTCCCTTACCTCTTTCGAAAAGAATGAATGAAGAGCCCTTCTTCATCATCATTCTTTTTCAGATAAGAGGAAATCACCATCTGATTGTCTCACAAAAGTCAACCTATATTCAGAAGAACTTGAGGATTTAATATTTACTCTCATTGTAGTCACAATATCATGAGTTTTGTAGTCCTCTTCTGCAGACATTGAAAGACTAGAAATCGTATGATCCTTAATCACTTCCTTGTAGGATACACCATCCTTACCAGTTTTGGCATCTCCCACTTTCAGTTTATCATAGTAAGATGAGGTCATAAAATCGTCCTCAGCTTCTTTATAATTTCCTGAATAATAGAGGTCTTTTAAATAATAATTGTCTCCATTCTTCTGAAACGTAAGGCGCATTTCACGTACAGTATGATAAGAAGGCAGCGTATCATCCTGATCTTCGTCTAACTCGCCCCATTCTAAATCAATTTTATCTCTTCGAAACGTGCCTTTCAAAGCCTTGCCATGTGCATCCACGACATCTTCAATGCTTGTTCCTAAATCTGGAGTTTCGTATGTCCCAAACTCCAAATCAGCTAAATCATCAATGTTCCAAGAAAATTCTGCTTCTTCCGGATTAATATACTTCCCAGACTGATCACGTTTTGATTCCCCTGCGTCAGCTGTTGGGTGAAGGGCCGGTTCGCTACTTTTAGCATTTGTTGCACCAAAAGAACGGCCAAGAAATAGACCTGCAATGACTCCTAAGACTGCAAAAACACTAACACAAGCGATTAATAGACCTTTCCCTGGCTTCTTTTGATTACCAGTTTCTGGCACACCAAATGGTGCCTGTGATTGATTCATATTCATCTTTCATCTATCTCCTCTATATTAAAAACGTTCTGGACCAATGTATAAGAAGTCCCCGTCTGGTTGTGCTAAGAAGCGTAATGTCTTATAATCGTCACCGACCTTAAAGTTTACGGTTGCAATAACACGAGTAGAGTCATACTCTTCTCCTTCTGCAGTAGCTTTTGTTTCTGTTCCAATTCGAACAGCACTTGATTTACGCTTTTTCAAAACTTCTGATAAGGAAGTTCCACCTTTACCAGTTTTCTTATCTCCTGTTTTCAGATTTTTGAATTCTTTTGTACTTAACTCACGATCTGCAGAAGTATCTTCATCTTCATCGTCTTCTTCGTCTGCATAAAATTCTTCTAAATCAAAAGCTTCCACAGTTTTCAAATAATAATTGCCATCAACTTTTTCAAATCGGAAATAAACATTCTGATGTTCAGCATTCTTTGCACGATCCCAATAAAGAGTGAGGCTATTCTTATCATACTCCACACTGGAAGCCAATCCATAGGTTTCAACAATCTGATCAGCAGTCAAACCATAACCATCCTTATTGGTATAACTCAAGGAACCAAGGTCTTTAAGAGTCCAGGTGAAAACAGCCTCCTTCTTATCTGTAATGAAGCTGTTCTTTATCTTTTTTGCTTCTTCATTAGCGCGTTCTAAACGTTTTGTTCGATTAGCATCTGCTTGAGGCTTAGATGAATTTCCCCAGAAATAGCCAGCTCCACCACCAATTAATCCACCAAGAAGGAGTGCAAGAAGGGAAAAGACAACAAATTTCGTCCATCCACGCTTCGGTTTTGGCTGAACATTCCATTGCGATTGGAAGGCTTGAGGGTTCCCTTGTTGGTAGAACGGATTATTTTCTACCTGAGGCGCTTGATTTTGGAAAAATTGTTCCTGTCCTCCAGCTTGTGGTCCTTCTACTGGAGAAGCCTGTTGAAAGGCTTGCGCTCCTGGTGCCCCAAATGGCTCATAAGCTGTTTGGCTATTTTGTGCTCCAAAAGGTTCTTGGACGTTTTGACCAGTTTGAGCTTCAAGAGGTTGCTGAACAGTTTGTTCTTCTTGTGCTCCAAAAGGTTCTTGAACAGTTTGTCCCTCTTGTGTTCCAAAAGGCTCTTGAGAAACGTTCTCCTCTTGTGTTCCAAAAGGTGTCTTGTCTTCTGTTGTCATAATCTCTCCTTTACTAACAACCTGCGCCCGTCATTCTCCCCACTTTTCGTGACCATAGTTTGACGTGCAAAGTATAAATATAGTAGTTCTACTATATCATAAAACAGTCTATTTTTCCACCTCATTCTGAGATATTGAAAGCGATTAAAAAACGACCTCTTGTGAGATCGTTTTGTCTATTGATTAAAGGCGAGCGTTGAGTTCTTTGCTCAATTCTTCAAATCCTGGTTTACCAAGGAGGGCGAACATGTTACGTTTGTATGCTTCAACACCTGGTTGGTCAAATGGGTTGATAGCATTCAAGTAACCTGAAAGGGCGATTGCCAATTCGAAGAAGTAGATAGTATATCCAAGAGTGAAGGCATCTTGCTCAGGAAGAGTTACGTACATGTTTGGCACGTCACCATCTGTGTGGGCAAGAAGAACACCGTCAGTTGCTTTTTTGTTCACGAAGTCAACATCTTTTCCTTGAAGGTATCCAAGTCCGTCAAGGTCTTCTTCCAAAGTAGGGATGATCACGTTCTTACGAGGTTTGTCAACGCGGACAACTGTTTCAAACATGATACGAGTTCCTTCTTGGATAAATTGACCCAATGAGTGCAAGTCTGTTGAGAAGTTAGCTGAAGTTGGGTAGATCCCTTTTTGGTCTTTCCCTTCTGACTCACCAGCCAATTGTTTCCACCATTCTGAGAAGTATTGAAGGGATGGCTCGTAGTTTACCAAAATTTCAGTTGCATAGCCTTTACGGTAAAGGATGTTACGAACAGCTGCGTATTGGTAAGCTTCGTTTTCTGAAAGTTTGTCCGAAGTGTAGTCTTTACGAGCTGCGTTCGCACCTTCCATAAGGGCCTTGATATCTGCACCTGATGCAGCGATTGGAAGCAATCCAACTGCTGTCAATACTGAGAAGCGTCCACCGATGTCATCTGGAACCACAAATGTTTCCCAACCGTTGGCATCTGCTTCAACTTTAACAGCACCTTTTTGGCGGTCAGTTGTTGCGTAGATCCGTTTGTTCGCTTCTTCTTGTCCGTATTTCTTCACCAAAAGTTCTTTGAAGACACGGAAAGCAATCGCTGGTTCAGTTGTTGTACCTGATTTAGAAATCACGTTTACTGAGAAGTCTTTGTCAGCTACGTACTCTACCAAGTCAGCAAGGTAAGTAGATGAGATTGAGTTTCCAGCATAAAGGATTTGTGGCGCTTTGCGTTCTTCTTTTGTTTGCAAGTTTGCAAAGTGGTGGTTCAAGAAGTCAATCGCTGCTTTCGCACCAAGGTATGATCCACCAATACCGATCACGACCAAAACATCGCTGTCTGCTTTGATTTGCTCAGCAGCTTTCAAGATGCGGTCAAATTCTTCGCGGTCGTAGTTTTCAGGAAGGTCCAACCAACCCAAGAAGTCGCTACCAGCACCAGTTCCTTTACGGATCAATTCGTCTGCTGCTGTAACTTGTGCTTGCATGTAGTCCACTTCATGTGGGGCAACAAATTTACCCAAAACTTTTGAGTAGTCAAATTTAATATGAGACATGTTATTCCTCCAAAATTTCTTCTTCTCTATGATATCGCTTTACTGGGATTTAATCAAGGGAAACCATCCTGTAAAACGTTTTCATTTGCTAATTTTTTTATTTTCACAAATCAAGCAACGACGCAATAGCAATCGTTTGCATGTAGGGCCTTATTTTGAGCGGAACAGACAAAAAAAGGGGCCTCTTCCGAAGCTCCATTTTCACGCTATTATTCTTTGAATCCACTAATGAATTTTGAGATGATACTGGTGACTGATAGCCCTCACGTCGCAAAGCTCCTCAGAATCAATATCTCTAAACTCATCTGCGATTTGCAGGCTTGATTCACTACGTTCACTTATCGGAACGTAGTTCTCGCTTTGCTCGAACTGCGTCAATGTACCTAAGTTCATCTTCGTCCCTTGGACTTGATTCACTAAGAACTTCATCAGTTTACAGCTTTTTCCCTAACGGGAAAAACTGCATCCATTGCTCTAGGATTCATCTAAGCCTTGCAGGCTCGATTCATCAAGAGCAATAGAAAAGAGCACACAGTTCACTTCGCTTAGGGCTGCTGGATTCCTCCCCTGACCCGCTTCACGCAGAACTGTTGCTCCGATAGGTATTATATCATAATTTGTGGATTTTGCAAAGGTCCGGTTTTTATTCTTGTGTTTCGGCCTTGGCTGCGAGCTTGGCTTGTTTTTTTCGTTCCCGACCTTGGCGGAAAAAGGTCTGCATGATGGCTGCACATTCTGCTTCCAAGATCCCTGTTTCCACCTCTACCCGGTGATTAAGGCGCTCATCTGTCAAAATGTCATAGAGACTCCCTGCTCCACCGAACTTCTGATTGGTCGCACCATAGACTACCTGAGGGATCCGGGCCAGTCCAATGGCACCACTACACATGACACAGGGTTCAATGGTCACAAATAGGGTGGTATCCAGCAAGCGCCAACTCTCTTCATGCTGATTGGCTTCTTCAATCGCCATCACCTCCGCATGCATGACAGCCCGTTGCAATTCTTCTCGCGCATTGTGGCCCCGTCCAATGATTTCACCGTCTTTGACAATGACACAGCCAATAGGAATTTCCTCATGGGTCAAGGCGATTTCTGCCTCTTTTAAAGCCTCTCGCATAAAAGCTTCTTTCTCTTCTAGGGTATAGTCTCTCACTTGTACTCTCACTTACTTTTTATGTTCTTGTTCTATTATATGATGAAGCCACAAAAAAAGCCACCAATGGGTGACTTCTTATAGGGAGATGTTTATGAAAAAAAGTTTGGTTTCTAAACAAAGTTGGGAGGTCTTTGTTTATGGTCTTAGTATAGACCTTGTGTCTTAAAGTAAGCTTAAGACTCAAAAAAGTTGAGAGAGACTCCCAACTTTTATTGAATTATTTACTTGACCAGACACTTTCAAGGATATTGGTTTGGTCACGATCTGGTCCGACTGAGAAGGTTGAAATGCGCACACCAACCAACTCACCGATCCGGCGAACATAGTTGCGAGCGTTTTCTGGAAGCTCATCCAAGTGACGCACACCGGTGATGTCTTCTGACCAACCTGGTAATTCTTCATAGATTGGTTTGCAACGTTTGAGTTGCTCCAAGCTTGCTGGGTAGTAATCGATGCGTTCTCCATCCAAGTCGTAGGCTACACAGATTTTCACTGTATCCAAACCTGACAAAACGTCGATTGAGTTCAAGCTAAGGTTGGTAATTCCTGAAACGCGACGGCTATGGCGCATGACAACTGAGTCAAACCAACCGACACGACGGGGACGACCTGTTGTTGTCCCATACTCATGACCGACTTCACGGATCCGGTCGCCCACTTCATCAAACAGCTCTGTTGGGAATGGTCCATCACCGACACGGCTAGTGTAGGCTTTACATACACCGACAACCTTGTCGATCTTGCTTGGGCCGACACCTGATCCGATGGTCACCCCACCTGCAACAGGGTTTGATGAAGTAACAAACGGATAAGTTCCTTGGTCGATATCCAGCATAACCCCTTGAGCTCCTTCGAAGAGCACGCGCTTGCCGTTATCCAAAGCATCGTTCAAGATGACAGAAGTATCGGTTACATATTGCTTGATTTGTTGACCATATTCATAGTATTCTTCGAAGATATCGTCAAATGACAGAGCCTCTGCATCATAGAGTTTGGTAAATTGACGGTTCTTTTCTTCCAAATTGATGCGAAGGCGTTCCGCAAAGACGTCGCGGTCCAAGAGATCCGCGATCCGGATTCCCACACGCGCAGCCTTGTCCATGTAGGCTGGGCCAATCCCTTTAATCGTCGTTCCGATTTTGTTTTCGCCTTTAGACTCTTCTTGGAGACGGTCCAATTCGATGTGGTAAGGAAGGATGACATGGGCACGGTCAGAGATGCGAAGGCTGTCCGTTGATACCCCTTCTTCATGGAGATATGCCAACTCTTTGACCAATGATTTAGGGTTGACCACCACGCCGTTTCCGATGACAGAGATCTTTTCAGGGAAGAAGATACCAGAAGGAATCAAGTGCAACTTGAACTTTTTGCCGTCGATTACGATGGTGTGTCCGGCATTGTCCCCACCTTGATAGCGAGCAATGACTTCTGCATTGGCTGATAGGAAGTCTGTAATCTTCCCTTTTCCTTCATCACCCCATTGGGTTCCTACTACAACAACTGATGTCATAATTCTTTTTCATATACCATAGATAGTTCCCTATCTATGCCTTTCTTCAAACTAGGGGCAGGAGTCTCACCTGCAAGTTTGTCTTACACTCTATTATAAGAAATTTCCTCGTTTTTTTCAAGGTCGGCTATTTCTTTACTTGGTTTTTTACCCTTAAAATCCGCTTCTCATTTTCCGAACATCCATCTTTTGATCGTCATTTTAAACGTTAAAGAATGATTGTTCGTCTTTTGCCTTCTTTACTTCCTAAAACAGATCCTATTCTATTCAGTTTCTAAGCGAAGCTCTCCCCTGAAAGATTTTATCCCTTCACCGTCTAAATAAATCAAGTTACTCCCTTCACCTCTTTCCCTTTTTTATGCTAAAATAGAAGCTATGGACAAAATTATTAAAACTATCTCAGAAAGTGGCGCTTTTCGTGCCTATGTACTAGACAGTACAGAAACTGTACGAACAGCCCAAGAAAAACATCACACACAAGCTAGCTCTACGGTCGCACTTGGCCGTACCCTCATTGCCAGTCAAATCTTGGCAGCAAATGAGAAAGGAGATACTAAAATTACAGTCAAGGTCCTTGGAACTAGCTCACTCGGGGCCATCATCACCGTGGCTGACACTAAAGGAAATGTCAAAGGCTACGTGCAAAATCCTGGAGTGGATATCAAGAAGACGGCGACCGGTGAAGTCGTAGTCGGACCATTCGTCGGAAATGGAGAATTCTTAGTCATCACCGACTACGGCACAGGCAATCCTTATCACTCTATGACTCCTCTTGTGACAGGTGAAATCGGAGAAGACCTGGCCTTTTATCTGACTGAGAGCCAACAAACACCTTCTGCGGTTGGGCTCAATGTTCTTCTTGATGAGGAAGACAAGGTCAAGGTTGCCGGTGGCTTCTTGCTCCAGGTCTTGCCAAATGCCAAGGAAGAAGAAATCGCCCGCTTTGAAAAACGGATCCAAGAAATGCCAGCTATTTCAACCCTTTTGGCATCTGAAGACCATATTGAAGCACTTCTTGCCGCCATTTATGGGGATGAACCTTTTAAACGCCTCTCTGAAGAAGAAATCCGCTTCCAATGCGACTGTAGCAAGGAACGCTTCATGAATGCCCTGGCAAGCTTACCAGCCAAAGACCTTCAAGAGATGAAGGACGAAGACCATGGCGCTGAAATCACTTGCCAATTCTGTCAGACAACGTACCACTTTGATGAAAACGACTTGGAGGAACTCATTCGTGACAAATCTTAATACACCTTTTATGATTGGGAACGTCGAGATTCCAAACCGGACGGTCCTTGCACCTATGGCCGGAGTGACCAACTCAGCCTTCCGGACCATTGCGAAAGAACTGGGGGCGGGGCTCGTTGTGATGGAAATGGTCTCTGACAAGGGGATCCAGTACAACAATGAAAAAACTCTGCATATGCTCCATATCGATGAGGGAGAAAATCCTGTATCGATCCAGCTCTTTGGTAGCGATGAAGATAGCTTAGCACGCGCAGCTGAATTTATTCAAGAAAATACCAAAACTGATATCGTGGATATCAACATGGGCTGCCCGGTAAATAAAATCGTCAAGAACGAGGCGGGTGCGATGTGGCTTAAAGATCCCGACAAGATCTACTCTATCATTAACAAGGTTCAATCCGTCATTGATATCCCCCTCACTGTCAAAATGCGGACAGGTTGGTCTGACCCTTCTCTAGCAGTTGAGAATGCCCTCGCTGCCGAAGCTGCAGGTGTCTCTGCCCTCGCTATGCACGGACGGACCCGGGAGCAAATGTATACAGGTCACGCGGATCTTGAGACCCTTCACAAGGTCGCTCAAGCTCTGACCAAGATTCCATTCATCGCAAACGGAGATATCCGGACGGTGCAAGACGCCAAACAACGCATCGAAGAAGTTGGTGCCGATGCGGTCATGATCGGCCGTGCTGCTATGGGGAATCCTTACCTCTTCAATCAAATCAATCACTATTTTGAAACAGGAGAAATCCTGCCTGATTTGACCTTTGAAGACAAGATGAAGATTGCTTATGAGCACTTGAAGCGCTTGATCAATCTCAAGGGTGAGCACATTGCCGTTCGCGAATTCCGCGGCTTAGCTCCTCACTACCTCCGTGGTACCTCAGGCGCAGCCAAACTCCGCGGAGCCATCTCGCAAGCAAGCACTTTGTCTGAGATTGAAGAACTTCTTCAATTAGAAAAAGCTTAATAACAAAAAACAGCATCGACATTGATGCTGTTTAAAATATATACAACTTATTTTTAACATAAACTAGCTAGCTGGTTTTTCAAAAAATTGACTTAAATTTTATGAGTCAGTTAAGTCAATTTAAAACTTTCCGCTGTGAGAAAAGTGCCTGAAACAATTGTGTTTCAGGCACTCGGAATTATTGAGAGTAAAACAGTTTGGGGAACTGTTTTAGCCTGAGCCCAGAAATTAAAGAGCGAAGGGCTCAATAATTAGTCATGGAACTTTGAAGAAGTTCGCTGACGTCCGTACTCACTTAAGGAAAGTTTTTAGAAGAACTTAACTCCATCTGACAGCATCAAAATGTTGATGCTGTTTTTGTATGTTATTGATCCGCTTGAGCTTCGCTTTCCTTCCAGCGATAGGTCTTGCGTGGTTTTTTCTTAGGCACCCGCTTGACTCCTACCTCTTCAACATAGGAACCGTAGGTCACAAGGAAATTATTGGTCAAAATTTCTTTATCTGGATGGATCAGATTCACCAGCTCGGTTGCTTCGTATACGGTGAAAGGTTCTTCTAGGAGATGGAGGAAGGTTGGATTCCAAGCCAAACGTCCTTGGATCCGCTTGATAGATTCTTGGACAATCTCATAGTGGTCAAAGGCGAAATCTTCAGCTGTCAAGACACGGCCATCTAGAGAACATTCCCCTTGTTTGAAGTCCACATCGAGAAAGAGAACTTCTTTGGCATCATCTCCAGCCCGGACCAGATTGACGGCCTCCGCAGGCAAGTAGACCAGGTGGGCGATGGTGATGACCCAGCCCCGTGGATCCCGACCAGGAGTCGAAACTGTCATTAGTTGCTCGACCTTTTGAGGGGTCAATTCTAGTCCAACTTCTTCTTGAACTTCACGGATACAAGCCTGGATAGCATCTTCATGCTTTTGCAAGAATCCTCCAACCAAGGCCACCCGATGCTGACAAGGGTGGGTTTTTCGGCGAATCACCAAGAGCTTCAAACGCCCTTCCACAAAGCAGTAGGCCACCATATCGGTAGTTACACTTGGATTTTCATAGGTGGGATGATCTTGCTCCTTATACCAACGGAGGAATTCTTCCTCGCTGACGACCGTCTCGTAGTATTCCTTTTCATTCATCCCTTCCGGAATGCTTGTTGCTGTCATTTAAGCAACCTCCTTTTTCACTGCTTTGCTCCATTGGTACCAACCAACCAAACTATTGAGGGTGTAGACCCAATACATTCCCTGAATATGGATGCTCTTTCCCCACCAGAGGTAGATACTGAAGAGGTTGGTCGCAATCCAGAAAATCCATTGTTCGCGATAGAGACCGGTCATGAGAAGCTGTCCGACACCATTGGTCGCATCTGTTATACTATCACGGAAAGGGCGAGCACTGTGGATGCTTTTATAGGCGTAGCCCATCCCGATCCAAATCAGAGCTGTTAGAACCAAATACTTGATCCATTCCATTATGGTTAATTTCTTGGCCTCAAAGTGAGATTCTTCTGCCCCTCCTTGGTCATTGATCCGATTTGACAACCAAACATAGAGGCCGATTGGTTGCATCACGAAGAAGTACAGGGTCGTCAAAACTTCTCCATAGAAGTTTTTGTTCAAGGCTAGGACGAGGTAAATCGCTGAGTTTACTGCTCCAAAGAGATAGTTACTAGCCCGACCTTCTGCTACTAGTATAACACAAACGATTCCTGTCCAGGAGGCAAAGAGCCCTAACCAATCGTGACTTGCTTCCTGATTGGTAAACTCTAGGACAAAGGGCACGCTAGATAAAGCAAGCAAATAGAGCCATTGTGTCAGAGTGCGACCTGCAAATAGGTCTTTCCAAAGGAGTTTCATAATCCCTACGAAGCCACGTTTGCCAGCTTCTCGATGGACATTTTTTAAATGCTCCCCAAATGTTTGAATTTTTTCTTGTAGTCGTTTCATGCTGCTTCTCCTTTAATCAGCTTGATAAATCGTATCGATGACACGCTTTGCTTTTTCGTAATTCCCCAAGTAGTCCTGCCCGAGATAGGCTGTAGGGATATCTGCGAGATATTGGTGGCGGAGGTGATCCAGGTGATTTGAAAAACTGTTGCGAATTTCGTCATCTGCCATGGTCATATCACGGAAGCCATCATTGACATAGGATCCAATGGGTTGGACAAATAAGATCAGATCCCATTTTTCCTTAGCGAGGATACTAACGAATAAGTTATCAAAGGTATCCGTCATACTGGTCTCTTGGCCTTCTACTTCCATATAGTAGTCGTAATAGCCCTTGGTCACCAGCGAATTCGTATCCGCAATGACCAGGCCTCGATTGGCACTACTGTCGATTAATTTTGAGGTTTGATCGTATTGTCCAAGTAGGAGATAATAATAGTCCTTGGGGGTCAGCTCATCATCCCGTACATTGTTTCTGATCTGGTACTCCCGGGCATATTCTAAGCTCACTGGCGCATCATAGAAGCGGGCCAAATCTTTTGCCAAGGTCGTCTTCCCGTTACTAGCACTCCCCATAATGAGGACCTTTTTGGTAAACTGACGACGGAAGGGTTGCGCAATGTATTTCCAATACTTGCTGGGATTTTCCCGGATGAGGGTCCCTGAGATCCCAAACTGACGCTCCTGTAGGTGCGCTTGAAAGCCTCTCGCTTCAAGTTCCTCTTGGTAAGCTTTCTCTCCAACATAGAAGATGAGTTCTTCTCTCTCTGCATCATATTGAATGGTTTCTAAGGCTGTTTTCAACCAAGGCTCCCATCCTAAGGGATAGCGAGGAAGTTCTGTCTCGTCTAATTTATAAATTTGGGTGAGTTCATCATTTGAAAAACCTTCTCGAATATAGCGAAAACGTTTTTGCAAAGGAAGGCCAACTTCTTCTCCTCGGTCACCTTTGTAACCAGAGACAATCACACAAACGCGGTCACATTGGCGTTTTGCCCGTTGAATTAAATCAATATGCCCTTGATGAAGGGGGGCAAACGTTCCAAATACCACTGCCACTTTTTCTTTCATCTAACTGGCTCCTTTATCATAATGTCAAAACATGTTTTGCTTATGATTTTATTATAAACTATAATTTCAATCTGTCAATACCTTTTTATAAAAAAATATATTTTTATAAAACAAAAATTAAAAAGATTCAACTCTGTATGTTATTATATAGAGTTGAATCTCTGATTTCAATCATTTTTTAAATTTTCTCAGTGGCGAGCCATTATTCCCGAACCAAGGCATGCGCATGGCCATTTTCTGTCACTTGAACGCTTGCCACTTGACCATTTTGACCGACAACTATATCCAGGCTAGCTGCAGATCCATCTTGGGTGGAAATCAAGCCAGCATGGTAATGGCCTTGATCCAAGTTGTATTCATAGCTTCCAATTGTATAGCCCACTGCATCGCCACCAGGAGTTTGAATGGTTACTTGTCCACCTTGACCGATCGTTACGCCTGTATCGCGACCGTCGGTCCAACTACCTGCTGCTCCTGAATAATCCCCTGAGGCATAGCTCAAGACACCTTTATAGCGTGGGTTCTCTGTCTTAGAGGCTTGTTCTTTGGCAGTCGTGCGACCTTCTTCCAAGCCAGGACGTTTTTGTTTTTCTGGTGCTGAGTTCACTGCTGGTTTTGTTTCTTTGGAAGGAGTTGGGGCCAGGCCTTGACTGGCTTCTGGAACTCTTGGTGTCACTGGAGTTGATGGATTTTCTTGGCTCGCTTGTGTTTCGCTCGAAGCGATTGCAGGAGATTTTGCAACTTCTGTGCTTTGTGTGGTTTTGCTTGCGGTCTTTTTCTCTTCTTTTTTACTAGTAGAGCTTTGTTTCACTTGCGCAATTTTACTAGTTGAAGATGGACTGGTTTCCTTTTTCTTTTCTGATCCACATCCGCTTAAGAGAAGAGCAGCTGTTAGAGCAAGGGTAGATAGACTAAAGAAGGTTCCTTTCATTTTCATGGCAATACCTCTCTTTTGTAACATTTGTTACATTTTGTAATATAATTGTAACATTTATCTATAGGGAAGTCAAGAGGATTTGCAAGTCTTATAAAAAATAGAAACTAGTTTCAAAAAAGAGTGAACAAATGGAGCCCTACTCCAACCATTCACTCTTTTTCTTATTGATAAACTTCTTGATAAAATTCGATGGTATCTCTATCTTGGACAGTCGTTTCTGCTGCCCCTTTTGGTGCCATCTCTCCATTAATCTTGTACATCCAATAAAGTCCCTTGCTTTCGTCCTGGGCTACGCCATCGATCGAGGTGATGAGGCCACTCTTTTCCTCAATCTTGTAGTTAGCTTTCAGGACTTCCATCAGGTTGGCTTTTTCAGCAACCTTCAAGGTCTTGCTATGAGCTTCTTTCCCTTCAGGGGCGATACTGACCGTAATGGTAATTTGTTTTTCTTTCGCTACTTGTGAGCTTGAAGCTGAGCTTTCCGTAGTCGATGGTGTGCTTTTTCCGCAACTGACCAATACAAGAGCTGCTAGGACAGCAAAGAAACTATAAAGTGTTTTTTTCATGATACAATCTCCTAAATACTACATAAAGTAGAGGGTAAAAACAGGCGGTGGAAAGGGCGTGAGCTAGGTTAAAGCTAAAGCCATTCACCAGTGCATAGGTCCACCAAGGCATGTGGTAGAGGACAGCATAAAGACTGTCAATCACTATCCCGTAGAGAAAGGATAAGATGCCGACTACCAGAGTTTGGACTTGCAAAGACAAGTGGCGGTAAAGCCCCCGCCAAATAGTCAAGAGGAGGCCAAAGGCCAGTATCTGAGCGAGCACCACTGGGCTCATCCCCAAGAGAAAAGCCGAGGTAAACATGGTGACCGCCATCACCAAACAGGCAAATTGCCAGTCTTCAAATAGCACCAGTAAAAAGAAAATGGCACTAATGGGTTGGACATTGGGCAAGAAGGCAAAGGCTTGTCTCAGCACCACACAGAGGGCTGCTAAGAGGGTGATTCGGGTCAAGCGTTTGAGAGGCACTGCATATCCTCCTAGTCAATCGTAAAGTTAAGCTGACCAGACTTGACACCTACCTTGAGGGTTTGCCCTTCAGCCACTTCTCCTCTCAAGAGGATCTCTGCCAAGTAGTCTTCCACCTGGGTCTGGATGGTCCGGCGCAGAGGACGTGCTCCCATCTCTGGATCATATCCGTGAGTCGCCAGCCATTTAAGGGCAGACGCTTGGAATTTCAGAGCAATGCCCTTCTCTGCTAGAGATTGAACTAGCGGTTTCACCATAATCTTGACAATCTCATGCATTTGGTCACTGGTCAAACTATGGAAGACAACCTTCTCATCAATCCGGTTGATAAACTCTGGTCGATAAGTCTTCTTCAACTCTTCAAAGATGCGTTTCTCCATATTGGCTTGGTCAAAGCGAATATCCTTAGCGCCAAAGCCAACTGTCTTATCATCTCGTAAAGCGGTAGCTCCCAAGTTTGAGGTCATGATAATAATGGTATTGGAGAAATCTACCTTGCGTCCCTTGCTGTCGGTCAAGACACCGTCATCCAAGACTTGCAAGAGAACGTTAAAGATATCTGGATGGGCTTTTTCCACCTCATCAAACAAGAGGACTGAATAAGGTTTGTTGCGGACTTTTTCCGTCAACTCGCCCCCTTCTTCATAACCGACATAGCCTGGAGGGGCACCGTTGAGACGACTGGCCGCAAATTTCTCCATGTATTCACTCATATCAAAGCGGATCAAAGCGGACTCGTCATCAAAGAGGACTTCTGCAAGGGCCTTGGCGAGCTCGGTTTTCCCGACCCCAGTCGGACCGAGGAAGAGGAAGGAACCAATCGGCCGCTTGTGAGACCGAATTCCCGACTGATTACGACGGATCGCTCGGCTGATACTTGAGACAGCCTGATCCTGACCGATCACGCGCTTATGAAGTTCTGCTTCCAATTCAAGGTATTTCTTAGCCGCTGTTTGGGTTAGTTTCTCCACAGGAATGCCTGACAATTGACTGAGCGTCTTCAGGATATCCTCTTCCTTGACTTCTAGCTGGTAGCCTTTTGGACTGGCATCTTCTTTTAGCAACTGAGCAACTTTTTTCCACTGCCCCTTGAGCAAGGCTTGATCAGCAGCTGTCAAGTCGGACTGAAGACCGGCTTGAGGCCCCTCATTTTGCACGGTCGCTGCTGCTTCATCCAAGAGGTCAATGGCGGAGTCAGGCAAGAGGCGACTGGTCAAATAACGATTGGCATAGACAACAGCTGTCTCAATAGCCGCATCCGTAATATGGACGCGGTGGTGACGTTCATAGGTCTTCTTGAGCCCTTGCAAAATCGCGATGCTATCTGCGACAGAGGGTTGCTCAATCAAGACCTTAGCAAAGCGGCGTGACAGAGCAGCGTCTTTTTCAATGTGTTTTTGGTATTCTTCTTGTGTGGTCGCTCCTACGGTCCGCAAGGTGCCGCGAGCCAAGGCAGGCTTCAAGATATTGGCCGCATCCAAGGTAGAGTCAATCCCAGAGCCAGATCCCATAATGGTATGGAGCTCATCAATAAAGAGGATGACATGGCCATCTTCTTCGATATCATTGATGATGTTGTTCATCCGCTCTTCAAAATCTCCACGGAACCGCGTCCCTGCGACAACATTCATCAAGTCCAACTCTAAGACCCGCATCTTAGCCAGCTCCGTCGGGACATCTCCGCTGGCAATCCGTTGAGCCAAGCCCAAAGCCAGAGCGGTCTTTCCGACACCGGCATCACCGACCAGGACCGGGTTGTTTTTCGTTTTGCGGCTCAAAATCTGAATCATCCGCGAGATTTCTTGCCCCCGACCAATCACCGGTTCCAAACTGCCATTGCGAGCCATTTCTGTCAGATCTCGGGTGTAGTCTTCCAAACCACCGCTGGTAGAGGCTGGCATGCCCATCATATTTCCCATGGTTTGACGATTGGGTTGCTGGGCCCGATAGAGCGAACGAATGGCCTTGACAGCTTCCTTGTCCCAACCTGCTCGTTGTTCCAAGCTCTTACGAAGCTCGACGATTTTAATGCCCTCTTCCTGATCATCATAGCGGAAGCCGACATACTCCAATACTTGAGAAGCCAAGGTCCCCCGCTCTAATAGAAGCGCCAAGAGGACATGCTCTGTTCCAAGACTTTTAGCATGGACTGCCTGGGCAATCTCTTGGGAACGTTTCATGATTTCTTCGACACGGAAAGAAAAAGGAAATACCTCATAGCGACCATCCCTCTGGTAGACTTGACCCGTAATGTGCTCCGCCGCATCTTGAAAATCATCAATCTGCATAGGATAGTCACTTAAGACGGAACCAGCTACACTATAAGGGTTATTGGCTAGGGCTACTAGGATATGCCAGGTATCTAGCGTTTGAGACTCAAAATGACCCGCCAAGATTTGAGCGGCTTCAATCGTTTCTAATAGGGCTTTTGAATAGTTCATAAGGAGATTACATTCCCTTTCTATCGACTTGTTGGATAATTTTTCGTAGGATATTGGCTCGTAAGCGATGGGCTTCACTTCCCAGAACCTCGTCTGTCGTCGTCACTGACAAAAGCTCTGCCTCTCTCTTTGTAAGGAGTTTTTCTTCAAATAGCATCTGGAGGATATCACCAAAAACAGTCTGACTGATTTGTTCTCCGATGCTTGCGCCAAGCTCTTTTAGCATCTGGTGTTGGTCTGAAAATTGGACCTTGCCAATCCGGATATAACCGCCACCTCCACGCTTGCTCTCTACGATATAGCCTCGACTTTCGGTGAAGCGGGTCTTGATCACATAATTGATTTGACTAGGAACAACTTGGAAAACATCCGCTAATTCGCTTCTCTTGAGCTCTGCGATGCCTGCTTGAGCCAGTAGCGACTTGATATAGGCCTCAATGCTATCTGATGTATTTTTACTTGCCATGATGCTCCTTTCTAACCTTTTCATTCTAGATAAGCTCTCTGCTTTTCAGAGGATCAAAAATGGTCTCATCATCCATGATGTCATTATTGACCTTATCTGACTATTATACAATTTTTACGCCTGTAAATAAAGCAAAGACTACGTCGAGATGGAATCGGAGGGCCCTTGTTGGTAGCCAGAAGGAGGCCAAAAAGAGGCTAGCTATTGCTAACCTCTTGTAGAAGGGACTTTAGGATTTCCGACGAGCGTATTTCACTCTTCCGCCTAGGAAGCCTAAGCCGAGTAGTCCGATCCAAGCTAAGAAACTTGCCTTCTCTGATCCTGTCTGTGGCAGTTTTTCTTGGGACTGCACAGGGTCCGGAGTTACTGCCTCTACCGCAGGAGAAAGAGGAGTCTCTTTCGAAGCTGTCGGTTTCAAAATTGGAGCAATTCCACTTTCTTTTTTGTCTTCTGGAGGAAGGAGCGGTTTCGTTTCTTGTGAGTCTTCACTTGGTTTTGTTGGTAGAGGCACATCCGGAATCATAGGAGCTTCTTCTGCTTCCTTCGTTCCGACTTCTGTGATCTGGTCCTGGGCCTCCACTTCGACAAAGGCATCGACTTCTGTCCGAATTTCTTTGCCTTCTTCTTGTCGAACCTCGATCAATTTCAAGCGGCGTCCGACCTTTCCTGCTTGAAGGATCCGGCTTTCGCCCTTGGCCAAGTCCTTGTTCTCACGTGTTTGACTCTCAAATGGAATCTCCTCCGCTTCGATGAGAAGTTCTGGCTTTTCAAGAATCAAATCCCGAATACCTTCTTCTGGCCGTGTCTGCGTCAGGGGTTCATAATTGCGAGCATCTTCTAAGATGGTTTCAAGGGCTTCGACTTGATTAGCTGCAGCAACCAAATCTGGCCGCTCTTGATCCAGCAACTGAGTCAAGGCCGTCAATTGTCCTTGAACCGTTGGTTTGAGGTCTGCTTTCAAACGATCGAGAGAAGTAGCCTTGATCTTTTCTACTCCTTCTCTGATGATCTGTTGCAGCTCTTCTTGACTGAACAACTGGCTATCTTTCCCTGATAGGATAAATCGGTCTACCTGGATGGCTCTGGACGACTGAGGATCATTGAGGGCTGGATCTAGGTGCAAGCGTAATTGGTGATAACCTTTTGCTAGACCTTGCAGATTGACCAAACTCTGGTCGACCTTGCGTTGATCTCCATAGCCACTGAAATAATGATCGCCTTCGATTTCATAATCATGGCCACGACCTTCTTCGAAGGCTATTTCTTTTCCGTCCAGGGTGACGCTGTAGAGACCATGACTTGGGTCGACCACTCCTCGAACCTCCACACCGGTGCCCTTAAAGGTAATGGTCACGTCAATGTGTTTCTTGCCTTCCTCATCGGTCACTTGGTTAAAACTGGACCAAGATTCTGTGCCATTTGAGAAGTTTGGATTGTCTGTCTCGTGGTGCCAGCCTTGGCTGTAGTGCAGTTTCGGATCTTGGTCATCTACTTCTTTGCGATTTTCTGGAAGCAGGTCCTCGTTCATCACTTGGACTGTCAGTTCTGGAATAAAGCCGACCAGACTTCCTTGATCCGGATGCAACAATTTGACCTTAAAGTCATAGACATCGGTCGCTTTTCCTGCAAAATCAAGAGTTGGAACTTGGACTGTTTTTTCTGTCTCTCCATCTGCGAACCCAAGGGTGACGTTGGTATCTTTGTAGACCTTACCATGAACCCCTGTTCCTGGTTCTGTGATCAATTTGAGACTGACACTTCCTTTAGAGCCACCTTTTCTCTTGACGACGACTTGCGCTGGGTCGCCTTTCTTAACAGCTAGGGTTGGCTGAGCAAACTCAAAG
>NZ_JBKQBL010000001.1:492445-506392 GCF_046824975.1 Streptococcus intestinihominis
GATCCTGCTGCCAAGTCCGGTGTTTCGTAGACCTTTTGACTACGTTTGCGGCTTGGGCTTTGGGTATTGACCGTCGCTAGCTTTTGCCCATCGACATAGACATCCATTTCCCCATGACCAGGGTCGACAGTTGCGACGACATAGGCCTTGGTGCCTTCAAACTGATAGGTCACCGAAGCCCCTTTTTCCTTGGTCCACATAGAAGTACCTCGGACGCCTTCTCCCTCTTCATTCCATTGGCTATTAGCTCGGTCAGCAGTCCGATCAGAATGATAAGTCAAACCAAGCGGGTAACCATCGGTTTCTTCGATGCTAGCTGGGGTCTTATAGACAGAGACACCGTTCAAGATTGGAGTGGCTTGGGCATCGGTGATGGATACCCGGATATAGCGACTATCAACTGGTTGCCCTTTGATCAAACGGCGGTATCCTACGGTTGAACCAGCTCCAAAAGGAACCCATTGGCCATTCACTGCCACATCGATGGTGAAGCCAGAAATCCGTTGGCCTTTCTCGATCGTTTCCTTGAGCTCGACTACATCAAAGTGTTGCTCTTTTCCAAGATCGAGGACAAAAGAGCCGGTCTTGGCATCATCTGCAGGTGCCCAACTGGTCTTTTCATCGCCATCTGTCAAATGGCTGGCTGAATAATGAGCATTACGTCGTGTCGAGTCAGCTTCAACCAAAGCTCCTGCTGCATAGTCCATACTGTAGAGTTGGTCCAAAGTCTGGCGGAATTCTTTCAAACGGGCTACATCGGCATCCGCAAATTTCCCATCTTGATTCGGTGGAATATTAAGCAAAAGCGGGGTTCCACGGCCGACTGATTTGAAGTAAATGTCCATCAATTCACGCAAGGACTTTGGCTCTTGATTGTCATGATAAAACCAGCCGGAGCGAATAGAAACATCCGCTTCTCCCACTGAGTATTGCTTCCCTTCCGGATCCCCGTGATTGAGGTAACTATTAGATGGATTGTTGCGGATCTTATCTGGATTGACCTTATGCCAAACTGGATCTCCAGCAATTCCCTTTTCATTTCCGATCCAACGAACATTGGTAGGCTCAGCTGAGAAGATGGCAATATCCCCTTGGGCCTTACGAATGGCATCAAACCACTTGTCGAAGGTATAGGTGACTTTTTGAGCCCCATCGCCCCGCGCTCCATCCATCCAGACTTCTACGAACTTGCCCTTGTTTCCATATTTTGGATCTTCAAGGATTTCTTTGAGCTGGTTGAGATAGTATTCGTTGTATTGGTCCTCTGTATCCACATGGTAGAGTGGGCTGTGAGCATCCCAAGGCGAGAGGTAGACCCCCATATCCATGTCATACTTGCTGGCAGAAGCAGAAACCTCGGCTAGGATATCGCCTTTCCCTTCCTTCCAACCGCTTTTAGCAATGGTATGGTCGGTGTATTTGGATGGGTACAAGAGGAAGCCATCGTGGTGCTTGACGACCATGATCGTCCGTTTAAAGCCAGCATCCTTCAGGGTTTTGATCCACTGATCGGTATCCAGATGCTCTGGATAGAAATAATAAGGGTCTTCTTGCCCATCTCCCCACTCACGATCGTAGTAAGTATTCATACCAAAGTGGATGAAAGCTGCTAGTTCTTCGCGGTGGTATTGCATCTGAGCCTTGCTTGGAAGCGGACCATAGTCTGCAATCTCAGGCTCCTCATCTAGAGAAGTGGCTGGTTGGCTTGCTTCTGTCCCTTGGCTAATTGTGAGATTTTCTTTCTCACTAGTAACTGGTGAAGGCTGTTCTGATTCTTCTTGGTGCTCGTTCACAGTTTTCTCCTCCTTTCCTTGATCTCCTGCATTGCTCGTTTCAACCCGTTCTTCACGCGGTTCACTATTCTCAGCTTGTTCCTCTGCGTAGCTGGTAGTCACTCCTAAAAAACAAGTCGCTACAACTACCGAGCAGACGCCTACTGAAAGTTTACGAATGCCAAATCTATTTCTCTTACCAAATAATCTTTTTCCCATATTCTATTCCTTTATGTCATCAGGTAAAGAGGGTGGAGACTTTCCCCATCCTCTTTCTGTTACCTGTGAACTTTTCACCGTATAGTTGCTGGCTTATCCAGCTTTTTACTTGGCCTTATCGGCTCTTTTTTTCTGATCATCCAGCACAGCACCGGCAAGACCTGCTGCTAAGAGACCTGCCACAAGGCTTGCGACGCTTTCTTCCGTTCCTGTATTTGGTAATCTACCTTCGGAAACTGGAGCAGCTGAAACTGCTGGTGTTTGAGCTGTTTTCTCGACTTCCTTCCCTGCTGCATCTGTCCCTTCCTGACGCACTGCTTTGACCTCAAGAGATGCTTGAGGAGTTGAGGTAGCTACTGGTCCTTCTGAGCCATGAGGATGTTCTGGGTTCGGAAGCGGTTGTGGCTCTGGCCGTGGTTGCGGCTCTGGCTGTGGTTGCGGTTGTGGCTCTGGTTGTGGCTGAGGTTCTGGCTGTGGCTCTGGTTGTGGAGTGTCTGGAAGCACTTCTTTCGTGCCCACCTCTGTGATTTCTGCCACTGGATCTAGCTCTACAAAGGCATCCAGTTCCTTCCGGCTTTCCACACCATTTTCTTGAGAAACTTCCACCAAGCGCAATTTGCGGCCTTTTTGACCTTCTTGAACCACACGTTTCTCACCTTTTGGAAGATCCGCATTTGGACGTTCTAAGCGTTCAAAGTCCATCTCTTCTGGCTCAATCACCAACTCTGGTTTGGTATGAACCAGATTCTTAACCCCTTCTTCAGGAATGGCTGAGCCTGTAGGTGCTTTTGCGGATAGAGAAAGTTGATATACTTTTTCGAGCTTGCCATCTTCTGAGACAACCTTGACAAGAACCGGAGCATTGGCACTTTTAGCATCGATGACCGTAACGGCTGTTCCATTCTTGCCTTGTGCTGAAACGATTGGACGTTCTCCCTCATACTCTAGATGATAATCTGTCACATCTGGTTTAAAACCTTCTAGGTCTTTGCCATTCACTTGGATCGTAACGTCAGTTGTTGCCTGGGCCTCTTCTGTTGGAGCATAGGCGCTCAATTCAATGATTCCGATTCCTTTAAGACTTTCATCACGGACCATTCTTAAACGGATGGCTTTGGTTCTGGTTTCGTTGAAGCTGAGGTTAGAGATATAACCAGGTTCAAAGGCATAATCCAAGCTATACGGGATTTCTTCCCAGTTAGAGGCTTGGTTAAATGGATGATCTGGAAGATTCTTCAGATTGCCATAATCATCCGGAACATCAAAGTCTGGACCAATGTAGCGTTCTAGAACCGTTTTCGTTGGCAGACCTGTTTCCTGATCTGCAAAGAAATCAACCGCTACTTTATTGACCAAGCGCTCTGTTACTTGACCATTTTTCTTGAAGATGAGACCAGCAAACACTTCAGTTTGATCAGGCTCTCTCTTCCAGTTGGTCCAGCGATAGTACTCGTTGTAGCCACCATCGTTGATGTAATCGATATAATCGATTTGATTTGGATCGAGATCATTGGTTTCACTAGCAAATGCCCTTGTATCTTCTGCATTGTAGTCACGGTTCACAGAGAGGTTTTCTCCTGTCTTTTCTGACACCCGGACGGTCAGCTGAGCTGTCAGATCATAGCCAATGACTTTTCCTTCTAACGTGAAGCTACCTTCATGAGAAAGTGCATCAGCTGGGATAGCCTGCCAGTCCACCGTCAGTTCCTTGCGTTCGTAACCTGTGTCCCCTTTGAAGTAGACACCTACTGTAGATGGTAGAACCAGATCTTGACCGACTTTCACAAAACGTCTGCCTGCTTCTACTGCTACTGGGGTAGCTTGTTTCAGTTTTTCTGCATCACTTGTGAGATGGAGGCGGTATTCTTGTAAGATAGTACCATCTTCCGCTTTATGGACGACACGGATTGGCTCACCTTCATGGACGCTTGGCACAACCGTTGCAAGACCGTGATGGCTGGCTGTCGCTTCCACTTGTGGATAAGCCCGATCACGCGCATCGATGTAGTAATCGGTCACACTTGGATTAACTCCTGGTAAAACCTCACCGTTGACACGAATGGTCACCTGGCTCTTTTCTTCTGCCTCAACCTTATTGGCAAATACCTGAATCTCTGAAATAGAGCTTCCACGTTTGCCTTCTGGTGTCTTCATGCGGATCCGAACGGCATAGGTGTCGACTTTATCAAAACTGAAATGATTCATCTTGCCAGCTGCTACCGGTTCTTCAACGGTTAGGTTGCTGACTTCTTTCCAGTTGGCTGGATTGTTAAATGGATGGTCTGTTTCGTCTTTGACGCGATTTGGATTGCTTGGAACAGTTGGGATTTGTTCCCCTGTATAGTACTCAATCACATACTCACTTGGAGCCCCAACGCCGTGGTCTTCATGGAAACCAACATGGAGGTTGTCCACTGCTCGCTTGGTCAAGATACCAGAATCCCCAAACAAGATACCAACAGAATCTTCCGCATTGTCACGGCCCCAGTTGGTCCAACGGTTAGCTGGAGCATCGGTAAAGGAGATGACCTTATCATTGACCTTAGCAACTGGATCCGCATCGTTAGAGTCACTTGCAAAAGCGAGTGGCAAGACTGATCCTGTCCATTGCTCAGCTACATTGGCTCCCTTGACTGTGGTGCTAGAAACGCGAATATGAAGACGGGTTGGAAGGTTGGTTCCTTCTACACGGCCTGCTATGACAACTTCTCCTTCTTGGGCCAAGAGTTGCGGATCGACCGCATCCCAGGCCACCTTGGCAGCATAGGTCTTGCCATTGGAGTGATAAGTCCGCACGCTTTCTGGAAGGGCTGGTTTTTCACCAACTGGCGTTGTCGTGCTGACTTCTTCTACAGCGATAATGCCTTCAACGGTGACTTGAGCTTGGGCTTCTTTTTCCACACCCTCTACATGACCTGTGACTGTAAAGCTATGGTAATCCTTGACTTGATCTGCTGTCACGGCATCCCAGGTCACACGTTTTTCTTTAGGGAATCCCTTGTCATACTCGACCAAGACGGTCTCTGGAAGAGCTGGCAAAACGTTTCGATCGGTGCTGATCCGTACAGGACGCACCTTGACAACTGTCTTTTCTTCTGGATTTGGCGTGATGGTAAAGGTTAATTCCCCTGTTTTTCCTTGGAAGCTAGCTTCTAAATGAACCAATCCTGCTTCCCGCAATTCCAAACCTTTATTGGTTGCGACGGCTTTTCCTTGGCTACCAGCTCTTGTCTTCACATCGATTTGATCTGCTTTGAGACTTGCCTGGCTACCATCTTGGTAATGGGCAATGACTTCAAGTGGTACCGTTTGGTCTTCCTTGAGTTCTTGTCCTTCTGGCAGACGCAATTCTAAACGTTGGATCTGTGGACTTTCTTCTTGGAATTGGACCACATAGGTCTGGACAGCTCCCGTATCCTTAGCGGTAACATAGATTTGAGCCTTCAAACCATTTTCGCGATTAGCTTGTAGGACCGTCACTTGAGCATTTTCTGCACTTGCTGTGACTTGACCTGGCTCTTGCCCATAAGCGAGGGAACGGAAAATGGTATGGTTGCCACTACCAAATTTTGGAAGGGCTACCCCATCTAGCTGAACCGTTGGTTTCTTAGCCTTGGCTACATCTCCTCCTGCAACCACTAGCGTCGCTTGGACCGTTTCCCCATTGCCTAGGAGACCTGTCGCCTTCAAGCGAGCACCTGGTGTGGACAACTGATCTTCTTGACCAGCTTCCAAGGTCCATTGATCAACTTCATAGCTAACTGTCCGGCCATCTGTGAAGACCAATTGCACTGTCTTATCCACTGTCGTTAGATCTGCTCCCTGTGGGATTTGTTTGATAACTGGAAGGACTTGCTCCACACCGATCACATCGACCAGAGCTTCGACCGTCCGTCCTTGAACATGACCTGTCACCCGGACTTGGCCAGCACGACTATAGTCTGCTGCATCCCATTCGACGGCTTCTTCTTGGGCCTTGCCATCACTATAAACAACAGATACGTGACTTGGAAGTTCAGGATTTTGTCCCAAGTACACTTGAGTTCGAACCGGTTCGACCCCCAAGACAGAGCGTTCTTCCTGGTCCTTCTTACCAGTAAAGAGGCTGACTTGGTCTGACTGCAAGCGGTCTGAGTCTGCATACAGGGTAAAGGCACCCGCCTGCTCAGTCGATTTGACAATGACAACCCCTTTGCCGTTGAAGGCCCGACGTTGCCATGAGCCATCTTCCTGCGCTTTGTAGCGTTCCCGGCTGGCTTGTTCCCCGTTGTCGACGCCGACAATTTGGCCTTGTCCATGCAAATGGAAATGCACCAAATTATTGGCAGTTGGAACGACACGACCTGCTTCATCGACGATTTCATAGGTAATATAGGTCAGATCCTTGCCGTCTGCTGCAATGGCGTGTTCTTCTTTCAGCAGGCGAACACCGGCTGGCTTCCCAGCTGTTTCGATTTGATCGCGGGCAATCACTTCGCCTGCTTCGTTGCGGGCAATAGCTTCCACCTTACCTGGCACATAAGGAACCAACCACTCTAGATAGAGTTCATCCGGATTTGCCCCTTCTTGGTAGGTCCGGCCATCTGCTGTGGTCTTCTTGGTAAAGGTCTTGACCCCTTGTGATTCCCCATTGACAATCAATTCCACACTGTGGGCATTAGAGAAGGAACGAACAGGGATCCGACCTTCTTCATCCATGACACGATTGGCCAATTCTGGATTTTCCCAGTTCCAATGCGGTAAGAGATGGACCATTGGATGTTTCTCAGCTGACAACCATTGACTTTGGTAGAGGTAAAAATCATTCTTCGGAAGACCGGCAGTATCGACAATACCGAAATAAGAACTTTTCACAGGTGTGTCATTTTGGTTGTGCCATGGTGTTGGCTCACCGATATAGTCGGTACCTGTCCAGATAAATTGCCCTGCATAGCCGGCATGATCGCGGTCAAAGGTCCAAGAGGCTGTCGCTGTCCGACCCCAACCAACCCGGTCATTGCCGTAGTCAGATTGTTCATAGTGGCGGTCTTCTTGGTTGCTTCCGACCCATTCTCTTTCAGGGTGGTAGTAAGAACCCCGTGTCCGCGTTGCAGAAGAGGTTTCAGAACCATAAATGAGCCAGTTTGGATGTTTAGCGCGTAGGTTTTCATAGTTGGCCTCTGAATAGTTAAATCCAACTGCATCGAGCTCTGCCGCTACCTTTTCATGCCCTCCTGATCCATCACCAAAGCGGAATTTATCAGCTCCCATGGTGACATAGCGGGTTGCATCCACTTCCTTGATGGTCTTGACCAGACGACGAACGGTTGCGACAGACTTATCAGATCCGTCTGCTTCACCGACTTCGTTACCGATTGACCACATCACAATAGAAGGATTGTTCTTGCCTCGCTCTACCATGGTCCGAAGGTCATAGTCAGACCACTTATCCCCTTTTCGGGCTTCTGGATGCGTTGCATCCTTTTCAAAGAATCTACCGTAATCGTATTGCTTCTTGCCACCATACCAGGTATCAAAGGCTTCTTCTTGGACCATCAAGCCCAACTCAGCCGCAATTTGCAGGGTTTGTTCACTCGCTGGGTTGTGGGTCGTCCGGATGGCATTGACCCCCATGTCCTTCATCTGTTTGAGACGGCGGTATTCAGCCTTGTAATTTTCCTCAGCTCCGAGGGCCCCATGATCATGGTGAAGGGAAACACCGTGGAATTTCGTAGCCGCTCCGTTAAGGAAGAAGCCACCTTCTGGTGTCCAGTTGAGATAGCGATAACCAAAACGTTCCTTTTGCACATCGACCAATTGCGAATCCCGATAGACCCGTGTATACAGAGTATAAAGGGCTGGGTTATTGGTTTTGACATCCCAGAGGGTTGGTTTTTCAACATGAAGGGTATGAGACAGGTTGATCTCTTGACCAGCCAAAACGGATTGCACTTCACTGCGCACCTTTTCACTGACCACTTGACCATTTTGATCGACGATTTCGTATTCCGCATACACACTGTGGGCTTGATCATCTTGGTTGACAATACGACTCTTCACAAGAGTATCGACTGCCCCATTCTGTTGTTCTTCTAATTTTGGACTCGTGATGGTGGTCCCATACTTAGCTACATGGACCTTATCCGTCACACTGAGTTTGACATCACGATAAATCCCACTTCCAGAATACCAACGACTACTTGGCTGTTGGTTGACCACATGAACCGCGATGGTGTTTTCACTTCCATCCGCATTCAAATAAGGGGTAATATCATAAGAAAAGGCATTGTAGCCATTTGGATAATGACCCACAAATTGTCCATTTACATAGACTTTGGAATCCATGTAAACCCCACCAAACTCCAAACGCACCTTCTTATCGAGGTCCTTGTCTTCCAAACGGAAGGTCTTGCGATACCAAGCATCCCCACCGTTTAATTGTCCCCCTTCATTTTGAGCCGGAGAGTTGTGATCGAAGTCAAAAAAGATTGACCAATCGTGTGGCAAATCTAATTTTTTCCAGTTTTTGACATCCACCTGGCGACCTTCTGCACCAGGAGCTGCATACAACTTGAAATACCAGTCCTTGTTAAAGTCTCGTTCGCGATCTTGCACCATGTCCTCCGCTACCTGTTTTTGATCCTTCGTAGCCTCTTCAGTAGCCCCAGCAGAACGTTCACTTGTTTGAGGTTCCACCTGTGGCTTTTCGATTTCGCTCTCATTTTTTTCAGGAGTAATCACAGCAGGTGCCTCTAAGGTTGTTGAAGCTTTATCAATTGTCCCAACCTCTCCATTCGTCACCTCTGACGCTTCCCTTGTGGCTGTCATCTCCTCTTCTGTTACAGCTCTTCCTTCTTCTTCAGCTAAGACAGATGGAGCTCCAAAAAAAGATACACCGATTAATACAGAACAAGCTCCAACCGCGAGCTTGCGAATACTAAATACACTGCGCTTTTCAAAAAAAGACTTTCCCATATTTAACCTCCTCTTGGGATTTTTAACAATGTAAGCGCTTTCTAAAATGCGTTTGCAAAAAAAGAAACTCTACATTTTAACTATACCAAAAGTTGAGGCTTAAACAAGAGAGCTAGCTAAGAATATATAGTTTGTACTGAAAGAACTATACTTTGTCGAACTGATTTTTATTAGCAAAAATAGCCTTGTCTAGAGAATTAATCTATAATAACATTTCTTTCATATACGAGAACTTGAGGAAGAAATCGTGAGGATGATCCCAATTTAATATAAAGGATTCGAGCTCCCTCTATTCACATGCCTTCAAAAGGAATTCTCCTGTTTGAAATAGTTGTCATTCCAGCGGAGATAAGGTAGAATGAAAAGGATGAATTGAAAGGATGACACATGAACTACATTATTACTTTTTTGATCTCCATGATTCCTCTGGTAGAACTTCGTGGAGCTGTTCCCTACGCCATCTCTAGCGGAATTCCTCTTTGGCAAGCCCTCCTAATTGGGGTCGTTGGCAACATGCTTCCTGTTCCTATTATTTTCTTTTTCGCTCGCCATATCCTGGAGTGGGGTAAAGAAAAGCCTGTTATCGGTAATTTCTTTACCTGGTGTCTCAACAAGGGCCATCGTGGAGGACAAAAACTAGAAGAAGCTGCAGGGGATAAGGGAATCTTTTGGGCCCTACTCCTATTCGTCGGTATTCCCTTACCAGGAACCGGAGCCTGGACTGGAACCCTCGCCGCCTCTATTCTAGATTGGGACTTCAAACGGAGCGTCCTTGCTGTTATGCTGGGAGTTGTCCTAGCAGGTCTCATCATGGGATTTCTCTCGCTCCTCTTTGGACTAGATACCTTTGCGCATTAATCACAAAAAGGACTGAAACAGCTGTTTCAGTCCTTTTAGAATGTAGACAAACTAGTTTTTACATAAAATAGCTAGATGACTTTATCTTGCAAAAAAAGAGGTTTCCATCGAAACCTCTTATTTTTTATTCTTAGTTGTTAAGAGCTGCTGCCATTGTAGCTGCAACTTCTGCTTCAAAGTCGTTTGAAGCTTTTTCAATACCTTCACCAACTTCAAAGCGAACGAATTCAACAACTGAAGCATTTACTGATTCAAGGTAAGCTTCCACTGTCTTGCTGTCATCCATGATGTAAACTTGTGCAAGAAGAGTGTAGGCTTGGTCAACTTTCGTGTTGTCCAAGAAGAAGCGATCCATTTTACCTGGGATGATTTTATCCCAGATTTTTTCTGGTTTACCTTCAGCTGCCAATTCAGCTTTGATATCTTCTTCAGCTTGAGCAACCACTTCGTCAGTCAATTGAGCTTTAGAACCATACTTCAAGTGTGGAAGAGCTGGTTTACCAACCATTGCACGGCTTTCGTTGTCTTGGTCGATCACGTGGTTCAATTGTGCTAACTCATCTTTCACGAATTGCTCATCCAATTCTTTGTATGAAAGAACAGTTGGTTTCATTGCAGCGATGTGCATTGAAATTTGTTTTGCAAGTGCTTCGTCTCCACCTTCGACAACAGAGATAACACCGATACGTCCACCGTTGTGTTGGTAAGCACCGAAGTGTTGTGCGTCTGTTTTTTCAAGCAAAGCAAAACGACGGAATGAGATTTTTTCTCCGATTGTAGCAGTTGCAGATACGTATGCTGCCTCAAGAGTTTCACCTGAAGGCATTGTCAAAGCAAGAGCTTCTTCGTTGTTAGCTGGTTTACCTTCAGCGATGACTTTCGCTGTTGCGTTTACCAATTCAACGAATTGAGCGTTTTTCGCAACGAAGTCAGTTTCAGCATTTACTTCAACTACTGCTGCAACGTTACCGTTCACATAAACACCAGTCAAACCTTCAGCGGCAACACGGTCAGCTTTCTTAGCTGCCTTAGCCATACCTTTTTCGCGAAGCAATTCGATTGCTTTTTCGATGTCACCTTCAACCTCAACCAAGGCTTTCTTAGCGTCCATGACACCAGCACCAGATTTTTCACGCAACTCTTTAACAAGTTTAGCTGTAATTTCTGCCATTTTGATTCTCCTATATTTTTTTAAAAATAGGAGAGCCGGGCTAAGCCCCGCCCTCCTAGGTAATTACGATTGTGATAATTAAGCGTTGTCGCCTTCTACAACTTCAACGATTTCTTCGATTGAATCTGCTTGAGTTTCAGTTGCTGCCAATTCAGCTTCAACTGATGCAACTGCATCTTCACCTTGACGTCCTTCGATAACAGCGTCAGCCATTTTCGCAGTGATCAATTTAACAGCGCGGATCGCATCATCGTTAGCTGGGATGATTACATCGATATCGTCTGGGTCAGTGTTTGTGTCGACCATCGCTACAACTGGGATACCCAATTTCTTAGCTTCTTTAACAGCGATTTGCTCTTTGTGTGGATCCACAACGTACATTACGTCTGGGATACGAGGCATATCTTCGATACCACCCAAGAATTTTTCAAGACGAGCGCGTTGTTTGTTAAGAAGTGCAACTTCTTTCTTAGGAAGAACGTCGAAGATTCCTTCTTCTTCCATGCGTTTGATTTCTTTCAAACGAGCGATACGTTTTTGGATTGTTCCCCAGTTAGTAAGGGTGCCACCCAACCAACGGTGGTTGATGTAGTATTGACCTGAACGAACAGCTTCTTCAGCAACAGCTTCAGCAGCTTGTTTCTTAGTACCAACAAACAATACAACTGCGTCGTTTGCAGCAGCTTCACGCATGAAGTCATATGCTTGGTCAGCGTATTTTACAGTTTGTTGCAAGTCGATAACGTGGATTCCGTTACGCTCAGTGAAGATGTACTTAGCCATCTTAGGGTTCCAGCGACGAGTTTGGTGACCGAAGTGTACACCAGCCTCAAGAAGTTGTTTCATTGAAATTACTGCCATGAGTAAATTCTCCTTTTTGTTTTTTTCTCCTCTCCCAGACGTCAGCTTGCAACACGACCACAAGGGCAACGGTGCCACAATAGTTCCGGGATGAGTATTTATTGCTTTACGCAACTTTATCAGTATAGCAGATTTAGAAGCTTTTTGCAAGTCATTTGAGAGAAATTCCTAGACTTTCCTACTTTTCTTCAGGGCTCTCCCTCCTTCCTTTATGTTTTTCTGCACGATTCTCATTCTTTCCCTTTTATAAGCCTTTTGTCCCAAAATTTTTCTTGACCTTATCTGATTTTTAAGATAAAATAGAATATGTTGTGGCGGTATAGCCAAGTGGTAAGGCACGGCTCTGCAAAAGCTTGATCGTCGGTTCAAATCCGTCTACCGCCTTCACAAACAAATATCAATGAGCCCAGCAATGGGCTTTTTTGATACCATCACTTGATTGGACTGCACCAGCGCTCCTTTGCGAGCGATGCTGTTCTCCATTCATGAAAGGAAAAGATATTATGAAAAAAGTTACCTTATATGCTCTTAGCATCCTCTCTTTTGCCATGCTCGCTGCTTGCCAACCAGCACAAGAAGAGACTCCCCAAAGAAAGCCTCTTGTTAGCAGCTCTAAAAAAACTTCTAAAAGCTCTAAGAGTTCTAAAAGTTCATATTCTAAAAAGTCATCCAGCAAAAAGGATTTTTCATCAGGCTTCGACGATGATCATTCTCATAGTTCTTCAGACTCTAACACGCGCGAGGATCCTAACTATACAATGAGCTTGATGGACCAAGGAGAGTCACTGGAAGCTATCGGGGATATCCCTGAAATGCCAAAATGGGCTGCCTTCAAAGAGATTAAAGTGGAAATCCTTGTCGGGAATGAAGCCCTTGCCCCTACTACAAAAGATGAAGCGATCAGCAAGTTAGGCCCTACTGATTCCACTTCTGATACTAGTGGTTACTGGCATGGGGAGGGCAGTGGTATCATGATTAGTTTTAATGAAAAAGGCCAAGCTACTAACAAAATTGCCACCTTGCCTAACTCTAAAAAGGTTACGAATCTCAAGGATATTCAACCTGGAATGACAGCTAAAGAAGTCATTGAAAAACACGGCCGTCCAGAAACTGTTTTCGTCTTTGGCTACGCGACTATCTTTACTTGGAAAGGTGAAGACGGGAAAGACTACTCTGTCGGTTTTGACAAAGAAACAGTCTTCCAAGTCTCTGAACCTGCATAAAAATCTCTTTTCAGCAAACACAAATCCTCCAAGACCAGCGTCTTGGAGGATTTCTTTCTATCAAGGGGAAGGCCCCTTTTTTCCTCTATTACAATTCTGCGATTTGATTGAGGTTGACTTCTGCCACAGTGTCATTTCCAAACATGGTGATGATCATTTTCACCTTGTTGTTATCGATTTCTGTGATCTTACCAGTGTAGTCTGCAAAGGCCCCATCGATAATGCGTACAGTATCTCCAACCTTCACATCAATGTTGAAATCTTGAACTGTTTGTCCCATCGAAATCAAGATGTTGCGGATTTCGTCTTCCAAAAGTGGAGTTGGTTTTGAACGGTTCCCGTGAGATCCCACAAATCCAGTAACGTTTGGTGTATTCCGAACGACAAACCAAGCTTCATCGGTCATGACCATTTCTACCAAGACATAACCAGGGAAGCGATTTTCTTCGATTTCTTTTGTCTTCCCGTTCTTCTCGATTTGCACAGTTTGAGTAGGGATTTCCACACGCAAGATGTTTTCCAACATGTTATATGTTTGTGCGCGTTGAAGAAGGTTTTCCTTCACTTTGTTTTCATATCCTGAGTAGGTCTGTAGGACAAACCAGCCTTTGTCAAAACTATCCATTTTTGTTTCCTTTCTTATCTACCAGAAGGGGATCGTTTCATCACGATACTAAAAAAAGCCTTCTGGCTCTTGTTTTCCTAGCTCCATTATAACATAAAACCGGAGAAAGCAAAGAAGTTTCTCTTGTTTTTCTTCAGCAAGGCAAGAAAAAAAGCATCCACATGGGACGCAGATTTGTTTCTTTTTAGAACATATCGATCAGCTTCAAAATACCTTTAGCCACTACTTGGTCAAACAAATAAATCAAGACCACGAAGAAAGCTG
>NZ_JBKQBL010000001.1:506449-509832 GCF_046824975.1 Streptococcus intestinihominis
TGTACTCAATCACAGAGATAAAGTTTTTCCATCTTTCTTTACGAGTAGGCCAAGTCGTGTTTTTCAGCAAGACAAAAATATCTTTAAAAAATTTCACAACAATCTCCTATCTGGTTTCTTTATGAATTGTATATTTGCTACAATGTTTACAAAACTTGTTAACTTCTAGACGTTTTGGTTTTGGCGTCGCACTCAACTTGATTGAGTAGTTGCGTGACCCACAAACCGTACACGCTAGACTTGCTTTTTTTAATGCCATAACGCCTCCATTCACACCATTATAGCAAGTTTTCCACTATTTGACAAGTTCTTCTGCTCTCTGGGAGCGCATTTTGTTTGGCTTTTCTCTACGATTTGGTACAATATAGAGGATAAAGGAGAAATTATGAAAAGCGATCATCTGAAAGAAAGTAAAAATATTGAAGACCGTCGCGAACAAAGTGGCGGAAGCTACTCATCAGGCCGGTCTGGTGGAAATTTAGGGGGTGGTCTTTTACAGATCCTCCTCTCGCCTGGAAGTTTTAAGAGCAAACTGATCTTGATCCTGGTCCTCATCTTTTTGAGCGGAGGCGCTGGACTAAGCGGGCTCTTTGACCAGGGGCAGACTACGCAGAACTATAACTCAGGACAAGTCACGCGCCAAAGCAATACCCAGGTGAGTGACGGAGATAGCAAATTCGTCAGTCAAGTCCTTGGAACTACTGAGGATTTCTGGGGGCAAACCTTCCAAAATGAAGGCCGGACCTATCACAAGCCAACCTTGGTTTTCTATACGGGTCAAACTCGAACTGGCTGTGGTGTGGGGCAAGCATCTGCCGGTCCCTTCTACTGCCCGACAGACCAAAAGATCTATTTGGATATCAGCTTCTACAAAGAGTTGACCACCAAATACAAGGCTAGCGGAGATTTTGCCATGGCTTATGTCATCGCTCACGAAGTCGGCCACCATATCCAAAACGAATTGGGGACTCTTCAGAGTTACCAAAAAGCCATCCGAGGGAAAAGCGAGACAGAAAAAAATGCCCTCAATGTCCGTTTGGAACTTCAAGCTGACTACTATGCGGGTATGTGGGCTCGCTACATTGAAGAACAAGGCCTCATGGAGACGGGAGATATCGAAGAAGCGCTCAATGCTGCCCATGCTGTGGGAGATGATACCCTTCAAGAACAAGCCTATGGCTACTCCGTCCCTGATAGCTTCACCCACGGGACTTCTGAACAACGCATGCGCTGGTTCAAACGTGGTTACCAATACGGTGACTTTGAACACGGAGATACCTTCAGCGTCTCCGACGAAGACTTGTAATGAAACTAAAAACAAAAGCCTTTCAGATCATCATCTGAAGGCTTTTTTGTTACCCTATCGACAGCTGTCTGAGCATCGAAAAGTATTGCAAAAAATTCTTTTCATTCAACATCTTCTCAGAAACTTTCCTTAGGTGAGTACGGACGTCAGCGAACTTCGAAGAAGTTCCATGACTTAGTTTTGAACCTAAAGTTTCAAAACTCCCGAGTGCTTGAAACGTAGTGTTTCAAGCACTTTTCTCACGGCGGAAAGTTTCGAGATAAAGTTGAATAATTTCATAAAATAGAAATTAACTTTTTTATTGAAGGATCTCCACGTTGTTTTATGTAACTATAGTTTGTCTACAATCTAAAAGATGGCAAGGAACCTTACCATCTTTTAAGCATCTATTTTTAGAATCCAAACCAACCTTTGAAAGTATCCCAGGCATTTTGTGCTTTTCCAGGAATATCTGCTTCATCGATGGCTTTTTTGGCATCGTCTACAATACCTGCAGCGCGTTCTTTGACCGTATCAAAGAAACCCTTGTCCTCTTCTGGACTCTCTGTTTCTGTTTCTTGACCGACAGGGGCAATGCCATTTTCCTGGTAAGAATTTTTCTCATTGTCAAAGCTAGTTCCTTCTGTATAAGGAAGGACGCTATTGGCTACATTTCGGAAGATCACTGAGGCTGTCTCTGCACTGGTCCCTGTCAAATAGTGGGTTTCATCCGTCTTAGGGAAGCCTAGCCACTGACTAATGACCACATCTGGCGTGTAGCCGATGACCCACTGGTCTCCGGAAAGATCGGGGTTGAAGTCCGTTTCAGTCGTTCCTGTTTTACCAGCCATGGTATAACCATATGGTGCTGCATTGACACCCGTTCCATTGGTAAAGGTTCCTAACATCATATTAGTCATCTTCTTATTGGCTGAACTGCTGAGCACTCGTTTCGATTTCTGGCTGTGACTTTTCACCACCTGACCACTAGCATTTTCAATCTTCGTAATGAGATGGGCATCGTTCATCACTCCATCGTTGGCAAAGGTTCCATAGGCCTGAGCCATCTGAAGCGGATTGGTCGTCACACCAGATCCGAGGGCAACTCCGAGAGATCTGTCCACCTTGTCCATATTGAGACCAAATTTTGTCCCGTAATCAAAGACAGTATTGAGCCCTAACTCATTGGCTGTAGCGACTGCTGGAAGATTGAGAGATTCTGCCAAGGCTTGGTACATAGGGACAGTCGGGCTACCTTGAATGCCACCGTAGTTATCGACTGTATAACTACCGTAGACCTTAGTCGTATTGTCCAATTCTTTGTTGGTCGACCAGCCGTTGGCAACAGCTGGACTATACACGACAAGAGGTTTAATGGTAGAACCAGGACTTCTCGCAGATTGAGTCGCATAGTTGTAACTTCTGAAGCCAACATCTTGGTCACTAGCCACGCGTCCAACGATCGCCCGCACTCCTCCGGTCTTAGGATCCAGGGCTACACTACCAGATTCTGCCCGCGTGCCATCTTCGGCAACTGGGAAGAGATCTACATTGTCGTAGATGACCTGCATGCTAGCTTGGTAATTCTGGTCCATCTCTGTGTAAATCCGGTAACCATTCTTGATGATATCTTCTTCTGTTAGACCATATTCGTTGACAGCCTCATTGATAACCGCATCAAAATAGGACGGGTAGCGATAATCTTCTGACTTGCCTTCATAGGCATCAATCAGTTGGCCATGAATGTCGACTGCGGCGGATTGATCTGCTGTGGCTTGATCGATATAACCAGCTGCGACCATATTTTGTAGGACCGTATTACGACGATTGGTCGCATTCTCGACAGAATAAAGTGGATTATAAATTTCTGGCCCCTTGAGCATACCAGCAAGGACAGCCGACTGATCCAAAGTCAACTCACTAGCGGATACACCGAAATACTTCTTAGAAGCATCTTCAATCCCCCAAATCCCATTCCCAAAATAGGCATTATTGAGGTACATGGTCAGGATTTCTTTCTTACTATATTTTTTGTTAATCTCGAGGGCGAGGAAGAACTCCTTGGCCTTCCGCTCAACCGTCTGATCCTGAGAAAGAT
>NZ_JBKQBL010000001.1:509885-512154 GCF_046824975.1 Streptococcus intestinihominis
AGGCATTTTTGGCCAACTGTTGGGTAATCGTCGATCCCCCACCAGAGCGACCGGCAGTCAAAATCGCCAGGAAGAAACGACCGTAGTTAATCCCACTATTTTTGTAGAAACTCCGGTCTTCCGTCGCAACAACTGCATTTTGCAAGTTTTCGCTAATGGCATCTAACTCAACGTAGGTCCCTTTTTGCCCTGTTAGGCTTCCTGCTTGGTTCCCATCTTTATCATAGATGATTGTGGTTGCCTTGAGGGCATTTTGCAGATCTGCTACATTGGTCGTCTTGGCTATGTAGAAAAGATAACCTCCGACGACGAGACTAAAGGTCAGGCCAATCAGTAAGAAGATCTTGGTCAAGTGATACTTGCGCCAAAAGCGTCTGATCGGATGTTGGGAGTGAGATTTTCTCCGTGACTTGTCCGAGCGGCTATAGGTCGGAGCTTGCTCCTCCCCGTCCGTTGACAATTCAACCTCTTCCGCAATCTTCCTTGGTTTTTTTTCTCTTTGGAAATGACGAATCATTCCCTCCATTAATTCTTTTAATTTGTTCATAGTCCCTATTTTATCACCTTCCTAACGTCTAGACAAGAAAGACCTTCGCAAGAAAGGATGCTTTTAGCTTTCTTTAAGGTTCCCATCTAGTCCACTCTAGAACGGGGTTCAGCGTCTTGTCCCTCCCTTCCTCTCCCTCCTTCTCGCCTTTTCTTTCCCCTTGCTTTCTGATACAATAACACTATGCACTATACTATAACGATACCAAACGCCTTGCCCGCTATGACGGTCAAAGAGGCCCTTGAAGATTATTTTCTCATCCCACGAAAGATTCGTCATTTTTTGCGGACCAAAAAACATGTCCAAGTCAATGGGGAGACCGTCCACTGGCAATCGATGCTTCAGGCGGGTGACCAACTCACCCTCACCTTTGATCCAGAAGATTATGAAGAAAAGGAGCTCTTGGCAGGGGATGCTAGCCTAGTCGAAACCCTCTATGAAGATGAGCACCTCATCATCGTAAACAAGCCCGAAGGCATGAAAACGCACGCCAATCAACCAGATGAAATCGCCCTTCTCAACCATGTCTCTACTTATGTCGGAAAGACCTGTTATGTGGTTCATCGCTTGGACAAGGAGACCAGTGGGGCTCTTGTCTTTGCCAAGAATCCTTTTGTTTTACCCGGCCTGAATCGACTGCTAGAAGATAAGAAAATCCAACGAGACTATTGGGCCTTAATCCTAGGCAACTTACCCAAAAAGCAGCTGGTTTATAAGGACAAATTAGGACGAGATCGCCACGATCGACGCAAACGCATTGTTGATCCTCGAAAGGGCCTCTATGCGGAAACCCATGTGACCAGCTTAAAGACTTTCAAACGCACCAGCTTGGTCAACTGCCAGCTCCAGACAGGTCGCACCCACCAGATCCGCGTCCACCTCTCTCACCATGGCCATCCAATCGTGGGAGACCCTCTCTACAACCCAGAAAGAGCTCCTCGTCTCATGCTCCATGCCCACCGCTTGCGACTCACCCACCCCTTTACCTTAGAAAAAATCCAAGTTGAGGCTCCTTCTGCAAGTTTTGAAAAAGGATTAAAAGAGCAGACATCTCCATAGAGCCAAGCGAGTGGTGCTCCTAATCGATTACCTTACAGAGTAATCAAAAAACAGCTAGTTGATTTTCAAAAAATGACTTATTTTGCCATTTAAGAAGATTAAAAACTTTCCGCTGTGAGAAAAGTGCTAGAAACAATAGTGTATCTAGCACTCGGAATTATTGAGACCTTAGGCTCAATAATTAGTCATGGAACTTCTTAGAAGTTCGCTGACGTCCGTACTCACCTAAGGAAAGTTTTTCGGAAGATTTTATCTACATCTAAAAACACAGAATCAAATTGATTCTGTGTTTTTTTGCTATTTCTACATAGGTCCTAGTCCGTCGTTTCTTCACTTGCGGCCGGGCTGACTTCTGTGTTTTCTGACTCTGGAGATGGAGTCTGAGCAGGATCTGAAGTTTCTTCCTTATTCAGATTAGAATCGCTCGTGGCAGGACTTTGAGGGGCTGGGGCTGCTTCGTCTGCTTCCACTGTCACTGCTGTCGATGGAGTCGCTAGCAAATCATCTCGAAGGGCTTGGATCGCCTGTAACAAGGCTTTCTTGTCGCTCTTCGGATCAGCTAGTTGATCAAAGAGGGCTTCTAAGCGTTCAAACTGAGCATCACTGGCTCCTTTTTCGGCCAATTGTTGGTGGAGAGCGATCAACTGGTTATAAATCTCTTGA
>NZ_JBKQBL010000001.1:512202-516248 GCF_046824975.1 Streptococcus intestinihominis
TAGAGGGCTACGTCGCCAAGTTGAGGTTCTTCTGTTTTCTTTTGCTTTTGTTGTTCAATCGTTTCACCAACTTCACGCAAAAGAGTTTTCCCAGTTGTCAAAGCCTTATCAGCATCTGGCTCTTGGCGCACCTGTTCCAAACGTTCTTCAAAGGCAGGACGTTTGCTTTCCTCTACTTGTGGCAACAGAGAGGTGATTTGTTCTACAAGTACTGTCAAGAGACTAGAGCGTTGACGAGACTCTGTCTTTTCATCCAGGCCACCATAGACTCCCTTGAGGAAGTCGTAAACAGCTAGATTATAGGAAGGAGCATCTGCTCCCTTTTGATCCAGAACTGTTTTTTCAATTGGATAGGTTGGAGCATTTTCCTGAGACACTAGTTGGTCAATGGCCTGCTTGGCTTGGTAGAGTTCCATGAAATGGGCTTTTGAGTCCCAAGCTTCTTCAAAGGCCTGAGCCCGGTAAAGCTTCAAAGCAAGGTCTGCTGCTGTCGCCCGCAATTCTGGTGTCAAGCGCGCATCGCTTAAACTTTGGTAGAAATACTTGAGGTAGTCCACCGAAGTCACACCAGTACGATCTTGCATCTCCTGAATAGCTTGCAACAATTTTCCTTCTTGCTCCAAGCCTTGGCTATCTTTAGCTGTATAGGCTTCCTGCAACTGAGAAACAAGGCTTTCTTTCTTGAGTTGGAAGGCTTCGGTATCTAGCAAGCGAACCTGTTCCAACAATTCCTGGTAGCGACGATCCAAGGCCGTTTCTTCTTTTGGCTTGACTTCCTGAGTCGCATGGATGTATTCTTTATCAACTTGGTCAAGACTTGCCAAGTAGCCTGCTGTCGAATTGCTTGGGAAGTTTTTAACTGTTTCTAAGAATTGACCCAAGTTTAACTCAATCCGTCTTTGTTGCAGAGGGTCGGATGCGTACAACGTCCGACTTTCTGCTAGGAGTTGGTTGACCTTGTCCTCTACAGCTTTCTGGTCCAAGTCACCTTTCTGGTAAGCTCCTTGGATGGTCGGTAGACGGTGAGCCAAGTAGTCCGCCAATCCTGCTGAGCGTACCTTGATGTAGTGGTTATGATCTCCATGCGGAATGACAAACTGGCCGTTCTCGATTTGCATGGTATATGGCGAAATACCAGAGCGAAGCGCTGTTGCATAGAGCTCGTTGATAAAGTCTAGCTCAGGATTCCCTGTTTCAAGCGGAATCCGAACATGCTCCTTCCGTACTGCATAAGGGTGGATATGGGTTGGATCGTATTCTTGGTCTGGATTGTTAAAGACAAAGAAACCATTGGAAATCTTGATAGCTTCCCGAGGAACGCCGTAGGTCTGGCTAATGTACTGGATTTTTTCTTCATCCGAAGCATCGCGCGAATAGGTCGCCACATCATCTGTCAGTGGTTGCCCCTTGTCCTCTTCCTTCTTACCAGCTAGCACTGCCTCTGCAGCAGCGATTTCTTGAGGTGAGAGATCCTTCTTGTAGAAGTAATGGGCATGGTCTCCGTGAGCGACCATATAACCCTCGTCATCCTTGCTGATGACATGATCTGCATGGAATCCATGATCGTGCTCATGGGCCTGTTCACCTTCATGATGATGATCATGATCGGCTTCATGCTCCTCATGGTCATGCTTGTGATGAGGATCCTCCTTCTCATGGTCGTGGTTCTGATCGACTGGTTTTGTGTCTGGGCTTGAAGGTTGAGTTGGACTCTCTTCTTTTGCGATACTTCCACCTTGTGTACGGGATAGTTGGAACTGTCGTGCCAACTCCCGCTCTAAAGGCGAAAGGAGACTATAAGGGATGAAATGGAAATGATCCCCATGAGGATAAACTACCCCTTGATCTGTCCATTTGGTAATCTTACTTGGATCAAAAACAGAACCATCCGACTCAACATGGCGCTCTGAAAGCGGAGTTTTTTGCAACTCTTCCAAAAGGCTCGGCAAGGTCCCCCCTTTATTAGTTGCTGTTGGATGAGGCACAGAAGCTGTAATCGTTGGAGTGACCGGGTCTGAGATTGGCTGATTCGGATTACCCGATGAAGCTAGCTGGCTAGAAGGTGGAGCAATAGGATTTACTTCATTTTTTCCTCCTCCATTTAAAACCGCTAAGGCAGCATATAATTCTCCAGCTGATAAGGCACTCTTCGGAATATAGTGGTAGTGTCCCCCATGAGGCACGATAAAGCCATCTCCTGTATCAGAAATCACATCCCCAGGATGGAAGACATAGCCGTCATCTGTCCGGTAGCCACCCTGGCTAGGCTTGACTCCTGCTGTTAGACTGGCTACTGTTTTCCCTTCTCGTAAAGCCTGACTTGGCTGACTAAAATCACGAGTTTGCCCAGCTTTTTGGACACTCTCTTTCGAATCTGAAACCAGCTCTCCTTTTTTCTGTTGGGCAATTTCCTCCACCGAACGAACATTCAGTGTATGTTGCGGATCGGTTAGATAAAGGTAGTAGTTCCCATCCTTCTTGATAATATAGCCATCTCGCACCTGTGTGACTATGTCTGATTGCTGTAGTTGGTAAGAAGGGTCCCGTAAAATCAACTCCTCACTAAAAATCGCATCGTAAGGGACCTTGCCATTGTAGTAATGGAAATGATCTCCATGGGAAGTCACAAAGCCCTCGTCAGTAATCTTAACCACAATCTGCTCTGCCTTGGTCTTTTCCTTCGAGTTGACGGATTCAATGCTTTCTTCCTGCTTGTTTGAGCTACTAGCTGACTTTTTCTTGTCTCCTTGTAAATACTGCACCTGATTCTGACTCTTTTTGTCTTCCTTGACTGGTGCTTGCTGACTTAAGGCGTAGGCACATAAACCCAGACCTAAGGTCGCTACTAATCCAATTGTTCCTTTTTTCTTCATTCTTTCTACTTACTCCTGTAATTCTTTCGCTAGACTCGCCATATTTTCTTCTAGGTTCTCCAAGAAATCTTTGTTATTTTCTGGATCTGCTTCGAGAGGATCCAAGACCTTCACCTTTGCCCCTGTCGCCTTGGCAATGCTATCAGCCACCTTGGACGAGGTATGCTTCTCAACAAAGATAGTCTGAACTTGATAGTCCTTGACAAACTGCTGAATCTCAGCTAATTGACGGGCTGTTGGTTCCTGCTCAGGCGAGATCCCTGCAATTCCTAATTGTTTCAAACCAAAGCGCTTGGCTAAATAAGAAAAGGCTGTATGCTGAGTCACAAAGGTTTTTTGTGTCGCTTTTTCAAAGAGAGGTTGGTATTTGTCCACCAAAGCCTCACAGCGTTTTGCAAGCTTTTGGGCATTAGCCTCATAATAACTTCTATTTTCTGGATCGATGTCTCCCAACTCTTTGGCGATGATCTTCCCTTCTTCGGCGATTTTCAGTGGATCCATCCAGGTATGGGGGTCATACAAGTGTTTTGCATCCTTCCCTTCCGTATCCTCAATATCTTCTAAGCCAGCGACCTTATCCAATTCCATTCCTTTGCTGGCTTCGATGACCCGCAGTTTCGAGTCTTGCAAGCTAGGATCTAGACGTCCAGCCCAAGATTCGAGTGTTTGAGAATGGTAGACGAAGACATCCGCATCATAGATCTGGGCTGTCTCCTTGGCCGAAGGTTCGTAATCATGAATCCCAGCACCTGACTGAACCATCCATACTTCGTTTCGATCGCCTGAAATTTCCTTCACCAGGGAATAGACAGGATAAAAACTCGTCACAATTTTGAGCCCCTTTTTAGTAGAGTCAGCTCCCGAACTCCTCTGGCTCCCACAAGCCACTAGCAACAAAAGGCAGACGAATCCTATTCCTAAGGCTCTTAGTTTCCTCCCAAACATGTATAAATCCTTTCTTTTTCTTAATCGGTTCATTAAACAGTTAATTAACTAGTTAATGATAACGTTAATTTTTTAGTTTGTCAAGAATTTTTTTGTATTTTTTATCACACAGAAAAAAGAGGCCCCCTAGGAGCCTCTCAGATTGAAGACAAAGCAATCTTAAAAACTTTCCTTAGGTGAGGGCGGACGTCAGCGAACTTCGAAGAAGTTCCATGACTTAGTTTTGGA
>NZ_JBKQBL010000001.1:516285-522163 GCF_046824975.1 Streptococcus intestinihominis
ACTAAGGTTCCAAAACTCCCGAGTGCTAGAAACACTATTGTTTCTAGCACTTTTCTCACAGCGGAAAGTTTTAGAGTTGCTTATATGACTCAAATAAAAACTCATTGTTTTGAAGAATCATCTAGCTAGTTAATGTAAAAACAGTTTATCTCTATTCTAAAGAGGCCCCTAAGGGCCTCTTTAATACTCTCGATTAGTTAGATCAAACCATGCGCTTATTTTTTCTTCTTTTTAAGGAGATAAGCTGCACCGCTTGCTACTACAAAGGCTAACACCAAGCTAATCAAGGAGATAGTGGTACCAGTGCTTGGCAAGATACCAACCTTCTTACCTGGTTTCTTAGGTTCTGGTGTCACTGGCTCTGTTGGTTCATGTTTATTGGTCAGAACAACATTACCTTGACCGTCATCTGTTTTCGTCACTTGGTAACCTCTTGGAACATCGACTTCTTCCACCGTATAGGTGACAGCTTTGCCCTTGACATTCTTGTCCAGATTCGCAAAGGTATGAGTCCACTTGTTCTCAGCTGCTAATTCAATGACGTCACCAGATTTCTTACCATCCGCATATAGCTGCACTTTCACACTCTTCGGACGAAGACCATCTTTGTCCTCTTGGTCATCCCACTGTTTGGTTACAGAGAGGGTGGTCTTACCTGGAGTGTGCGTATTGGTAATAGTATAGCTTTCTTGGTCAATGCTTGGTGAATAGTCATTAACCTTTTCTTCTTGAAGGGTGTAGACGATTTCCTTACCATCCTTAAACTTAGGAAGGCCAGTAAAGGTTTCTTTCCAATCGGTCTCGCTTGTAATATCTTTGCGAGCCACTTCTCCACCATTGGCTAGAAGTTTCACAGTGATCTTAGTAGGACGAAGACCATCTTGGTTGTCATTGTCCACCCAGATCTTAGTGACTGGAATATCCACCGTACTTGGAGTGTGCGTATTGGTCAAGACGATATCGCCCTTCTCCTTGCTCTCTTCTGTTACGGCGTAACCTTCAGGGACATCCACTTCTTTCACAGAATAATGAATCTCTTGTCCGTTTGCTTTTTCAGCAAGTTTCTCAAAGGTATGAGTCCACTTGTTCTCAGCTGACAAGACAACTTCCTTGCCTAGCTTTTGATCACCCGCATACAATTGGACGCGAATTTCTTTTGGACGAAGGCCATCTTGGTTATTAGCGTCATCCCATTTCTTAGTGACCTTGACCTGAGTGACAGCTGGTTCATGCTTATTGGTCAAGACAGGATGTGTTGGATCCTTGTCATCAATTGAAAGGGTGTAGCCTTCTGGGACATTCTCTTCTTTCACAGTGTAGTGAATGGCCTTGCCGGCTGCTTTTTCATCAAGGTTTTCAAACGTTCCTTGCCACTGATTCGCTTCTGATAATTCAAGGGTCTGGTCTGTAGCAACTCCATCTTTATAAAGTTTGACTGTAATCGTCGCTGGGCGAAGACCATCTTGGTTATTGGCATCGTCCCATTTCTTGGTTACTTGAACTGTCGTCTTAGAAGGAGTGTGCGTATTGCTAATCACTACCTGACCTGGATTGGTCGTTTCTACCGTTTGAGTATACCCTTCTGGAACTTCTGTTTCTTTCACGGTATACTGAACAGCTTGACCAGCTTTTTTCTCATCCAAATCAGAGAAGGTATAGGTCCAGTCGTTGGCTGCAGAAAGTTCTACCTCTTTACCTGATTTTTGGTCATTCGCATAGAGTTGGACCTTGATGCTCTTTGGACGAAGGCCATCTTGGTTTTCTGCATCAGCCCATTTCTTAGTCACTGTTACACTTGTCTTACCTGGTTTGTAGGTGTTGGTAATCGTTGAACCGTCGATAGTCGTTGAGTAGTTGGCAACGGTATCTTCTGTTACCGTATAGACTAGTTTTTGACCATTCTTATAGACTGGCAAGTCAGTGAAGCTGTGGCTCCATGTATCTCCCTCACCAGACAGAGTAGCCGTCTGTACTTCCTCTCCGTTGGCTAGGAGATGGACGGTGATGGTTGATGGACGGAGTCCGTCTTGGTTCTGAGCATCATCCCAAACTTTTTTCACGCTGACTTCTGTAGTTTCAGGAGTGCGCTTGTTGGTAATGGTTGCTTTTCCATCGACGAACTGAGCTTCTTGACTTTCAGCTGTATAATGATTCGGTACCTTGACTTCTTTTACAGTATAGGTAATCACATTACCATCATTGTCTTTGTCTGGAAGAGCGCTGAAGGTTACTTTCCAGTCATTTCCTGCTGAAAGGGCTACTGGTTTGCCTTCTGCTGTTCCATTCTTGTACAATTGGAATTCAATCTTTTCTGGACGAAGACCTTCGACGTTGTCTTGGTCATCCCAGACTTTTGAAGCTTCTAGATCGATATAATGGATATCCTGCTCATTGGCGATTACTTTTGGTGAAGCTTTTGAACCAGTCGCTTCGCCATCAATTGTGACATGGTAGAGCTGCTGATCTGCATCGTAAGTGACAACGACTGAGTGCTCTGTCTCATCCAACTTGTAGTTGTTTGGAGCTTTCGTCTCTTTAAGAGTGTAAGTTCCTTCTGTTAGGGTGGTGAAGGCAAGGTCGCCGTCCTTGTCAGAAACTTGAGTCGCAAGGACAGCACCAGTCGCATCTGACAAGCTGAACTCCGCACCAGCTAAGCCTTTGCTAGTATCATCCTTGTCTACTTTCTTCACATGGAAGCTCGCCGCAAAGATTTGAGACGTTACGGTGTTGGATTCTCGGTTTCCTTCATGTCCTTTAGCTCTATAACCGAATTGGTTATGGGCTTGAACAACACCTGAACGGCCACCATTGTCCTTGTTATCTTCGGTACGTTCTAACATCAACTGCTTGACTTGGTCAGTCAATTCGCTTGGGTTGACCACTGGCACCGCAACATCTACTTGGCTCCGTGCACCGATAGTGGTCCCCTCATTCGCTACGACTTTAATTCCTGTTACTTTACTAAAGTCTGTGACATCTGCTGACCAAATATCTTTATCTGCAGCTTGTGCCATGGTACTAGCTGTAACTGTAGTATCTGTTGTGTAGTATACTGTCCACCCTTCTGGAGCAGTCACTGGTCCACGAAGACTAACGGTGTATTCTGTCTTACGGGCTGAAGCATCCAGTGTATTGACATCTCCAACTTTAGGGAGAACGTCATAGATAACCGTGTTTTCAACTGGACTATCTGTGTTGTTTTTAATCGTTAACTTGTAATTAAAGGTTTCCCCTGGTTTAAAGGTTCGAGTTACTGTTGAAGCATCAGACAAGTCATCGTTCTTGGCGATGAACTTACGAGAATAAACCCCTTCAGCTGCGACAATAGTATAGTTGGATTCCGCATGAGGAATCTTATCCGTTGTCGAACCATTGTTGTTTAAATCATAGCTATCTACTGCAACTGTATTCGGGTTAGCCGTTTCTAGATCCCAGAGGCCTTCTCCTGCCAGATAGATATGGTTGGTAAAGGTTCCGCCATCAGCCTTCCCTTTTAATTTAGTATAGATGAATGGTAAATTAGCCTTGCCACCAGTCTCTAGGGAGCGTTTGATAAATTCCTTTTGATCCAAATGGATAATCAAGGCAGAACGTCCAGAATTGTGGTAGTTTTCAATGACCTCATAGGATTTGTACCAAGGGGCATAAAAACGAGTGTTATTCTTATCAAAGTATTGATCTAGGTATTTGAAGTCAATATCCAAGGTATTTGGATCAAAGAGATCAATAACACGCAAGTCCTTGTAATCCTTACCTGGATCTAAGCGAACATTATTAGCAGATAGGGCAAAACGAATGGTTTTTCCATCTGTGAATTGGACATTGTTATAATCTGTATTCTTAGTCAGTTCAACATTTTCTGTCAATGGAAGAAGTTTGAACTGCCATTTAGCAGATTGGTCTCTGTCTGCCCCTGACTGGGTTTTATAGGTGATCCGTCCAGTATTTTCATAGGCATTCTTGGACTCATCATTTTGATCGATATGGGTCTTTTCTGGATCCTTGAAGGCTGTATAGGTAGAAATATAAATCCCTTGACCAGATGGAAGCGCGAAGTCATCTTTCATCTCCAGTCTCCAGCCGACAACCGTTCCATATTTGGTCAAATCAATGTTTCCAAATCCATCCTTGTCTGCCTCTGGTTGGATTTCTTTAGTTGAGCCATCTTCCATGGTTAGGATGATGCGTTTCACGTATTGATTGATCAGAGGTCCATTTCCATAGATTCCAATCAACATACGACCATATTCAATTTTGGTAAACTTCAAGCGCGAGTCTACTTGCTCATCATAAAAGACAACATTCTTTTGAGCAAATGGTGTGGTATTATTGTATTTCAAGAGCCACTTGTAGTTAGCCGCCTTGTAGTCTGTCGAATCGTAGACATTTCCTTCTGCTTGTTTAGCAAAAGCTCCTTTACCTTCCAAGTCACGCGAAGTGAGTCGGAAGATGAGAGAATCTTCAGCCGTTACATCCGGCTCTCCCTCACCACGTTCCGCAGGAATCCCCACGACAGACGCAGTATTGGTCAAATCTTTCACTAAGACATCTTCTAAGGTTTGGTCTTTTTCCATGACCAAATCAGGGAATTTCAAGTATAAGAAACTCTTGTCTTGGATTTTTTGCATCAAATCTGAGTGGTAACTTTGAACATTTTTATTTTCATCAGCTACAAAAGTTTTTGAAACCGTACCATCCCCATTATCGACCCAGCCTTCTGATTTTTCTGTATCTAGAACCGCTGTGCGAGTTTTTCCATCTTTGTCCGTATAGGTTGGCAGCTTATCTGTGATTGTTGCAGATTCCAACTGACGATAGCTACCATTGTACTGTCCACGCATCCCATCTAACAAGAAGGCAAACGGAACCGAAGTAGCTTTTTCGATGTACTTTTTGCCATCTGCTCCAGTTACAATCCCTGGAGAGGCTTCCGCATAGTCTCTGGACATGGTCGCATCATAGTTCTGATTGACAAACTTGGTCAAGGTATAGTCCTTGTATTGAGGTTTCCAAGTGATACTATTGATAGCAGTCTCAGCACCGTTAATATTGAGCGTCCCTGTAATATCCATCGAGTAGTTGGTAGGAGGGAATCCTAACTTAAACTTGGCGATGAATGGTAGGGTCAAGACTTCCGATTTTTGGTAGTTCGTAAAATGTAAACTGACATGGTAGTCATCTCCCACCTTTGTCACTGTTGGTGCGTCATGTTGCGAGCTACTATTGAACTCGGGAACATTAACCTCATCCAGGTATTTCCCTGGAAGCACTAGATTCACAACCACATCATCCAGATCTGTTGTCAGATTCTTAGGGGTAATCTGAATGTAGCCAGACATGGTATCAGATGTGTTATAGGCCATGCCACCTGGATGTTCTTGCTTATCTCCATACAAGAGGCTAACATCTAAGGCACCATTATCTCCGACTGCTAGCTCTTGCGCCAAGGCTGTTACAGCACCTTGACCCAATTGACCCAGCATCATCAAAATGGTGAAGAGGGCAAACCCTTTTTTCAAAAAGGTTTTCCATAAGGACGGTCTCTTTTTCATTCTTTCATCTCCTTTTATCATTTTGAACCGCAAAAGTTCCTCACTCCATTTTTATCATATATGAGCCAATTTAGCCAACGATTATATAAAAAGTGTCGCTAAATGAACAAATGAACAATCTAATGTTTTTGTTTTTTTAAGTTTTCTTGATTTCTGCATCAACCAGCCAATTTAGGTTAAGCCCTCCCAAGATATGATTGCAAAGATCTATTATATAGCTCTACCCCTTGTTTTCATAGCTTTTTTATACCCTTCTCAGTTACCTTTAAATAGTTGCATAGATATCTCTAGGGTGTTTTTAAATTTTTTTGGACAAAAACTCCATG
>NZ_JBKQBL010000001.1:522224-523457 GCF_046824975.1 Streptococcus intestinihominis
CCTAATGACTCCTCCTCCTATCATCAAAGGGATGCAAAAAACCAGCCCCTTCATAGAGCTGGTTGTCTTTCTATTCTAGAAATGTCATTAGGCAATGATGCTGAAAAATATGTATGTTATTTATAGCGCGGTGTCGCAAATCCGCGGATATTCCCATGTCCGATACGGTATACATTGCGTTTGACAGTTCCAACGGCACCGGAATTTCCTTCGATTGTATGAATCAGTCCATTTTCGACGCGTTCCACAATTCCAATATGGTCTGCCCAACCATCATTTGATTGATAATCTTGATCCCAGTTAAAGGTGATGATATCCCCTGCTTTTGGTGTAGAGGCACCATTTTCATTCCAAATGCCCAAGCGTTTGAAAATTTGGATGTGACGTTCAACTCCACATTCACGGCCAATCAAACCACTCAAGCCTTCCCGCTGAAAGACCGTTGTGACAAAGACGTCACACCAGTCATCAGTCATCTTCACCTCATAACCAACTGGAAGTGGTTTGATACTGTTGTAATCATTGACCAATTGTTGGTGAGCTGCACTTCCTGTTCGAGCACCGACTAAACTAGCTGCTGCCCGTAAGACACGGTCCCGTTGTCCATTCGTTACACGAGGAGTGAAAGCAGTTTGATCAACTGTTACTCGGGGATGAAGGGCTGTTTGTCCAAGGTTAAAGCCTTCAACACCACCATCGACATAATCCACATAGACGTGAGTGGTATAGTTGCCTGATTGGTACTGGTGATTGGCTACAGAGACTTGCACTTCTGTATGTGTACCAGAAGGTGTTGTTGAATACCAGAAAAGATTTTCTTGATGAGTTTGAGACCAGGCTGCGACACGGATGTTCTTAATCCGACGTCCCTGAGGCGCTTGATCCACCGTTACCGTATAGGTTCCAGCACCAGAATTGACATTTTTGATCCCTGTTTGTGTCTTGGTATGGGCATTTCGGAACTCAACTTCTGTAGTCGTTGAACCGACACCCACACGAGAACCATCATTTTGAATATAGTAAACGTGAATATGGTACTTACCAGTAGAGTTCTTGTGATCGCTCGCTTTGACTGATACCTTGTAGTCTCCATTTGATTGACGAGTCGCTTCATACCAGCGAATATCGTCTTGGCCATCCCTATCAGACCAAGTTGGGACTTGCACAGCACGGACGCCTTTAGGGCTGTAGACATCCTTGATGATGACGTCAAAGGTACCCGCATCCTTGTTG
>NZ_JBKQBL010000001.1:523490-524902 GCF_046824975.1 Streptococcus intestinihominis
TTGTTTTGGATTAAGAGACTAGCAGTTGGACGTGACTGATTTTTGAAATCAATAAAGGCCTTCTTGACAAACTTATTTTGACCTTTGGCATCCACATAGAAAACTTGCGCTTCATACTGGCCATCAGCGTTTTCGTGGTCACTAGCTTTGGCTGTTACAGTATATGAACCATCTGCTTGACGAGTTGGCGTGTACCAGATGATATCTTTCATCCCATTGGCATGAGACCAGAATGGAATCTTCACTTCCTTGTAGCCATCGAAACCTTGAAGGTTCTTAGCTGTAATAGTGAAAGTCCCGTCTTTTTCTGATTTTGTAATGGTCAGATCAGCAGATGGTTTAGAAGCTGTGTAATCGATAAAGGCTTTCTTGACAAACTTGTTTTGGCCTTTGGCATCCACATAGAAGACCTGCGCTTCGTATTTGCCATCAGCGTTTTCGTGGTCACTAGCTTTGGCTGTTACAGTATAAGAACCATCTGCTTGACGAGTTGGAGTGTACCAGAGAATATCTTTCATCCCATTGGCATGAGACCAGAATGGAATCTTCACTTCCTTGTAGCCATCGAAGCCTTGGAGGTTCTTAGCCGTAATGGTGAAGGTGCCATCTGACTCTGATTTTGTAATGGTTAGATCAGCAGATGGTTTAGGAGCTGTGTAATCGATAAAGGCTTTCTTGACAAACTTGTTTTGACCTTTGGCATCTACATAGAAGACCTGCGCTTCGTATTTGCCATCAGAGTTTTCGTGATCGCTTGCTTTGGCTGTTACAGTATAAGAACCGTCTGCCTGGCGACTTGGAGTGTACCAGATGATGTCTTTCATCCCATTGGCATGAGACCAAAATGGAATCTTCACTTCTTTATAACCATCCAAGCCTTGGAGGTTCTTAGCTGTAATGGTGAAGGTACCTTCTGAATCTGATTTTTCAATATTCAAATCTGCAGAAACTGGAGATTCCTGTTGAGGAACACTCTCATTTCGTGTTTCTACCACTCGTGCGCGTGCGCCATATGGAGCGCGACTAGCTACCACAGCTGGTGCTGGTTGCTCTGATATAACCTTGTCGCTAGTGCCCTTGTCAAAAGACTGGTTATTACTAAGAGTCGGTGTGTCAGGTACTGCCTCTGTTGCAACGACATTCTCTGTCTGAATACCTTTCTCAACTCCCACTCCTTCGTTCACAGTATTCTGCGCTTCTGATGAAGTTGTTGTTTTCAAAACAACAGCTGAAGTATTTTCTGGTGTTTGATCGGACGCATGTTGCTCATCAGCTTTGACTTGTTGTGTCGAAAAAGCTAACAAAACGGCTGTCCCAGCATAAAAAATAAGATCTTTCTTTTTCATGTATCTTCCCTTACAATTTTTTTACGGATTGTACCCACGTAATAGTATTATAGCACAAACCACCGG
>NZ_JBKQBL010000001.1:524949-533079 GCF_046824975.1 Streptococcus intestinihominis
ATCAAGGAACCTCTATAAAAAGTATAAGTTGAAGTAGAAAAAAAAGTTCTTGGTTGATTCAGTAAGTCCCTATATTTTTAAATTAAAAACGAGCATCTCCGTCTATGAGAATACTCGTTTTTCCAAAACAAAATGGATTATACCTGATTGCCATTGAATAAAATTTACTTACTTTTTTAGAAGTAGCTAAGCAAAAACACTGAAAAATGGCGATCCTAATTTTGCATCAATTGGATCTGTACTTTTTACCGAGAAGATGTAATCAATAGAATGCCAACCGTTATTAGCAGGGTTGAATGGATCTCTTACATAAGTTTTCCCATTATCGTAGCCCTGCAAGACAATTTCATGCGTATAAGGAGCATTGATAAAGATGCTTTCCTCAACTGCAGCAAGAACGTGTTTTCCTGATACTAAGGTAGCTGCAATTGCATCTTTCCCTGTAAGCATTTGGCTCGTCAATCCCCAATGCTTAGTAGCAGCCACTAGTCCATCTGCATCAGTTCCAGCTACAGCAATTTTATTAAAGGAATTGGTATTGTAATACAGATAATCCGCTACTGTCGTGGGTAGCACTTCTCTTCCGAGAATATCCGTAAATGCCATCGCTAAAGAAGTTGGAACACACCCGGATTGGTCCATATTGCTCACACCATACCATTTTGCTCCCCAACGAGGGTCCCGTTGAGAATAATAGGTTGTTTGTGGATTTACCTTTTGATTTCGTGGAGACAAGGCTGTCTGACCGAGGTTAAAACCTTCAACTCCCCCATCTTTGTAATCTACATAGACGTGAGTGGTATAGTTGCCCGCTTCATTACCGTGATTATTGGCAGAGACAGTGATCTCTGTATGCATACCTGTCGGTGTTGCGGAATACCAGTAAAGATTTTCTTGGTGCGCTTTAGACCAAGCTGCGACACGAATATTCTTAATCTGACGTCCCTGAGGTGCTTGGTCCACCGTTACCGTAAAGGTTCCAGCACCAGAATTGACATTCTTAATAGCAGCTTGCGTCTTGGTCTGGGCATTTCGGAACTCAACTTCTGTAGTCGTTGAACCGACACCCACACGAGAACCATCATTTTGAATATAGTAAAGGTGAATATGGTACTTACCAGTAGAGTTCTTGTGATCGCTCGCTTTGACAGATACCTTGTAGTCCCCATTCGCTTGGCGAGTCGCTTCATACCAGCGGATGTCGTCTTGTCCGTCCTTATCAGACCAACTAGGAACCTGAACGGTCTGCACCCCTTTGGGGCTGTAGACATCCTTGATGATGACATCAAAGGTACCTGTATCCTTGTTGTTGTTTTGGATCAAGAGAGTGCCGGTTGGACGAGATTGATTTTTGTAATCAATAAAGGCTTTCTTGACAAACTTGTTTTGGCCTTGAACGTCCACATAGAAGACCTGCGCTTCGTACTTGCCATCAGCGTTTTCGTGGTCACTAGCTTTGGCTGTTACAGTATATGAACCGTCTGCTTGACGAGTTGGAGTGTACCAGATGATATCTTTCATCCCACTGGCATGAGACCAGAATGGAATCTTCACTTCCTTGTAGCCGTCGAAGCCTTGAAGGTTCTTAGCTGTGATGGTGAAGGTGCCATCTTTTTCTGATTTCGTAATGATCAGATCGGCAGATGGTTTAGAAGCTGTATAATCAATAAAGGCCTTTTTCACAAACTTGTTTTGGCCCTTGGCGTCCACATAGAAGACTTGCGCTTCGTACTTGCCATCAGCGTTTTCGTGGTCACTAGCTTTAGCTGTTACAGTATATGAACCGTCTGCCTGGCGAGTTGGAGTGTACCAGATGATATCTTTCATTCCATTGGCATGAGACCAGAATGGAATCTTCACTTCTTTATAACCATCGAAACCTTGAAGGTTCTTAGCTGTAATGGTGAAGGTGCCATCTTTTTCTGATTTTGTAATAGTCAGATCAGCTGCGACAGCATTGGCCAGTTTTGTCGTCGTATAATCGATAAAGGCCTTTTTCACAAATTTGTTTTGACCTTGGGCGTCTACATAGAAGACCTGCGCTTCGTATTTGCCATCAGCGTTTTCGTGGTCACTAGCTTTGGCTGTTACAGTATATGAACCGTCTGCTTGGCGAGTCGGAGTGTACCAGATAATGTCTTTCATCCCATTGGCATGAGACCAGAATGGAATCTTCACTTCCTTGTAGCCATCGAAACCTTGAAGATTTTTAGCAGTAATGGTGAAGGTGCCGTCTTTTTCTGATTTTGCAATAGTCAGATCCGCTGAAACCGGAGTCTGATTTTTCTTTCCAATGGCTACTGTCGTCGTTGTTCCACCCACACCCGTCATTTGTCCATTGTTCTGAACATAGTAAAGATGGATATTGTAAAGACCGGTTGAGTTTTTATGGTCCGCCGCTTTTACATTGACGGTATAGGTCCCATTTGCTTGACGATTGGCTGTATACCAAACAAGGTCATCTTGACCACCTGTTTCTGACCAGATCGGTACAGAAACGGTTCGAACTCCATTTGGTGCCTTGACATTTGAGATGACAACGTCAAAGCGACCCGTCATAGTATCGTTATTGACAATGTCAATCTTCCCACTTAAGCTGCCTTCTGTTGGATCCGCTGCAGGTTTTGCGTTCGCTGTAAAGCGACCGGTATAGTCCACACTGTGGTCAAAGAGGTGTTTTCCTGGAAGCAATTCCGCTTGAGAAGTGAACTGCCACGCGCCAGCTTTCCCATTGTAACGCAAGCTTTTCGCATCGTTTACAGACAGTTTTGGAGAAGGGTATTGGGCAACCCAGAAGTTTTGAAGGCCAAATTGAGAGGTGTTGACTGGACCTTTCTTGCGAAGATTGTTTTCATCCAACCAGCTAGCACTGGTGTAGAACATCAAATTGGTGTAGCCATTTTTACGCATTTCATCTGCCCAAGCTTGGGTGGTGCGGTTGATGTTTGGCTGCATCTTGGCATCCTCAAAGTCATTGACCATGAGGGTGTTCTTTGGAAGATTCAAGCGTTGCGCCGCTGAAATGTAGAATCGTGCTTCTGCACGCGCTGCTTCCTCAGAAGTATAGCGTGAGAAGTGGTAGGTCGATACTTGTAGACCTGCAGCTTGCGCATTGCGAATTTGGTTCTCCGCATTCGGGTTCTTGTACCAAGTATCTTCTGTCAATTTGACAACGACACCGCCCACGCCTTTATTAGCTAGGGTACGGTAGTCGCCAATACTAATATCCCCGTTGTGGCTACTCACATCAACGAATGATTTTGGCTGAACCGCCACATCTGTTGAGCGACCAGCTGGAGCGTGAGTGCCTGTGTTAAAGAAGGTCGTGCTTCCTGTATCAGACGGAAGAGGAGTTTCTTCTTTCTCAGTAGTCGATGCTTCTACCGCTTTCTCTACAGATGAGGTCCCACTTTCTGAAGCCACAACCTTGCTCGCAGGTGCCGCAGGCTGCTCGGTCACATTTGCTGGTGCAGCATAGTTACTTGCGATTGGTGCTACCGACTTTTCAGCAACGGCTACTTCTGCCGCTGTTTCAGCTTGGATTTGATTGCCTTCAGTAGTAGTGGCTTCGTTTGAAACCAGCTCATCTGCACTGACTCCCTGAGCAGATACAGCCATCAAGACTGCCGCTCCGGCATAAAAAATAAGATCTTTCTTTTTCATATAAACTTCCCTTTATACAAATTTTATACGTTAATCATTTTACCACACGGTTTTAACGATGAAAAGTTTCATAAGGCAAATTTTTAAAATTAGTGATATTTTTTTGAAAAACTAAAAAAAGAAGTCTGTCTGACTTCTTTTGATCTTATGATAAATGCTTTAAGGCCGTCTTTAAGTAATGACCATCTCGGATTTCCTGACCAACACGCTTGGCATTATCCACCAAGTCTTGGTAATCAGCATCTGAAAGATTGTCGATTGTCTCCTTCAAGTCATAAAGCGACTCTACTGCAATCCCACAGCCCTTCTCAAGCACAAAGTGAGACAAGGCTGACTGTTTCCACACGACAAGCGGGAAGCCCGATGCTAGATAAAGCGACGCCTTGTGAGAGTTGTTGTAGCGAAGGTATTCGCCAAAAACACCACTACAGGTTTCCGCACTATCCCCATCCCAGACAAGACCAAAGCCACCTTCAAGGGCTGCAGGAAGCTCATCAGGCAGGAAGGAGCCAAAATAGGTCTCGTTAGCAAGTTCTCTGCTCTCGTCAAAGCCGACACCATAGAGATTGTAGGCCGGTCTAGCAGGCAATTGATAAAGGTAGCCTGCTTTTTCTTGGGCTAAATTCCCTGCTACAATGATTGGTTGATCCTTTGATAGACCATCTTTCTCTTGGTAATTCGGAATGAGGTAGTCAAAAATTTCTAAACTAACTAGTTTGTGCTCTGGGATCCCCTTCTCCACCAATACTGATTTCATAATCGGATTATGAGCAATCACTCCATCAGCTACCTTCAATAGACTTGATTCTTGAAGATGGACTCGAATCTTATGTTTCAAAGGTACTGTATCCAGATTGGCATAGCGCAAAGCTTCCAAATCATGGATAATAAAATAGACTTGTACCCCTCTTCGCTGGATTTTTCTTACCAACCGAGTGGTGAAAAAACTATGATGGAGCATGGGGAATTGAATTAATAATTGATCCCCTGATTTCAACTGAGAAAAAGCTTGAGCCAGCGCTTTCGCCTTATGCTGTTGGGCTTTAACGGTTCCCATTTGGTACCAATCCTCAACTGTTAACAACAAGGGTTGATAGCCTTCTCGTTTGACGATCTCTTCGACATCATTTCTAGCCTTGTTCCCGGCGTTTCGAGCTCCAGAATCTTTTAAAAACTCTTCTTTTAGAAAATACTTCATGAATCACTGTTTCTTTCAATCAAATTCATTTGCTACGACTTCTAGAGCACGCTCAATAACCACGTGCATGTCGTAGTATTTATAGTCTGCTAGGCGCCCACAGAAGATCACCTTGTCATTTTTAGCGGCTTCTTCTTGGTACTTGGCAAACATAGCGTTGTTCTTTTCATCATTGATTGGATAGTAGGGTTCATCTCCCCGTTTCCAGTCAGCTGGGTATTCCCGGGTAATCACCGTCTTCGGTTGAGTCCCATACTCAAAGTGCTTGTGCTCAATGATCCGAGTGTAAGGAATCTCACGCTCGGTATAGTTGACCACGGCATTCCCTTGATAGTTTTCCTCATCCAAGATTTCGTGTTCAAATCGAAGACTGCGATACTCCAACTCCCCATGTTTGTAGTCAAAGTACTGGTCAATCATCCCTGTAAAGACTACTTTTTCTGCGGATGCTTCCAGTTCTTTACGATTGGCAAAGAAGTCAACTCCAAGCTCTACTTTCACATCACCCAGCATGTTTTCGATGATGACGTTATAGCCACCGATTGGAATCCCTTGGTAACGGTCATTAAAGTAGTTATTATCAAAGGTCAAACGAACTGGAAGCCTCTTAATGATGAAAGGAGGGAGGTCCGTTGCAGAGCGTCCCCATTGTTTTTCTGTATAGCCCTTGATCAATTTTTCGTAGATATCTGGACCAATCAACTTGATGGCTTGTTCTTCCAAGTTTTTCGGTTCAACATCCTTCATGTCAGCCGTTTGCTCGGCAATCTTATCCTTGACTTCTTGAGGAGTCTTAGTTCCCCACATGGCGTAGAAGGTATTCATATTGAAAGGAAGGTTGTAAAGACTGCCCTTGTAGTTAGCCACCGGTGAGTTGATATAGTTGTTAAACTCAGCGAACTGATTGACATAGTCCCACACTTTTTTGTTAGACGTATGGAAAATGTGGGCACCATACTTGTGAACATTGATCCCTTCCACTTCTTCACAGTAGATATTCCCACCAATGTGGTCCCGTTTATCAATGACTTTTACTTTTTTACCACGCTTGGTCGCCTCATGAGCAAAAATTGCCCCCGATAAACCAGCACCAACAATCAGATAATCGTACATAGTTGTCTCCCTATTAAAAATATAGTCATCAGTTTTTAACTTAGCATGCTTCGAACTGATACAAAAACATGTTCAACAATCGTATTCTTTACCTTATATGAGTCCCCCAACGACTGCTGAGATTATCACTAACTTAATGCTGACTCACCGACTGTTGTCGATGAGTTAACATCCACCGTGTTTCGAGTGAAAAGGATAAACATAAAAATATTATAAGAAGGTACAAACCAAAAGGCTTCAATCATACAGTTGACAGTGATCAAAGAAAGAATAGCAACGTAAAGATATCTCCCTTTCTTGAACTCATCCCTAGATACTAGAACATAAATTAAAATCAAGGCAAGTACCGGAATAATACCATAAGTGAAGAGCATTTGAACGTAGGAAGAATCAACGTAGTTGTAGCTGAGAACAGACTCTGTACTTCCCCCTGAACCAATAAATTGAACGCCTCTGGTTCCAAACCAATTCAATTCGTATAAATTAAAGGCATTTTTCCCTAAGCCTAAGCGTCCTGTAATAAATTGATTGATTTTTACATAGAAAGGCGAAGTCCATGAGAAGTGATAAGTCAGATAGAGAATAAGGGAAGAAAAGAGCACAGCTGAGTAGGGCATGAGGGCATAGAGTCCAATTTTCTTTTCCTTGGTTAAATAAAAGAAAACAAAAACCAAGGTCCCCACCAGCAATGAGTAAGCATTCATCCGAGCGTCACAAAACTTGATGAGAAAGACGGCCAAGAAAAGCCCACTCAGGGTCCGTAGCCAGATGTAACGATTCTTCAACAGATAAGAAATCGCTATGAAAAGATAAAAACAGTGCGAGGCAAAATCCGTAGGATAGATAAACCCAAAGGAATTCCGAATAACGCCTCCCCGACTATATTGCAAGTTCGGAATAACTTTTAAAAGAGACAGGAAGAAGACTGATACAAGAACACTTCCACCAACAAAGATATAGGTCCGTAAAACAACCTTCCTATCTGCACTTATTAACAAGGACATCAATAAGGAATAGACTAAAAAATTGAGTCTACCAGTTTTCACATATACGAGGACACCAATTGATAGCAAGGCTAATGAAAATAGCAAGTACGTATAAGAAACATGAATCTTGTTCCAAAATCGCAATGCCAATAGCAAGACTACTAATAAAAGAGTGCTTGCATTCATGTGAAAAATCCCTTTATTCAACATCGTTGTTGATAGGGTATTAAAGAATATGACGATAGCTACGACAACACTAACGAGGAGGTCGTCAAATTTCATTTTTAACATATTGATAATACATTGATAAAAAACAAGAAAGCACGGATAACAAGAGACAGGTTCGTCTTGTGCCAGACAGAAGTGTCCATCTCACAATTTATATCCAAGCTGATCAAGAATCTTTTATCTTTCCTTTCTCGGCCTCTCTTTTCATAGTTACCATTATTTCGTCTAGCAAGTACCTCTTCCATCTTTATGGATGAGTCTTGCTCTATGCACGTTTCGTAAATTGCTGTTTCAACTCTTTCACATCCACCACCTTGAAGAGCAAAATCAAGGTTCCATAGATGACCCCACCTAGTCCAGCATAGAGAACGACATTCAGAGTCGGCGAAAGATGGACAATGGACTTGACTAGTAGCAAGAGACCATACATGAGGCCTGAAGCGAGCACAATCTTCATCATTGAGCCTATAATTGGCACTTCTTTAAGATAAGCTCGTGTGAAGTAGAGTTGAATCCCCCATACCAAAGCTTCTGTCAACACTGAGACAATCGCAGCTCCAATAAAGCCCAGTTTTGGTAGGAAGATGAGGTTCAATCCGACACTGACAATGGCAGGTACAGTAGTCGAAATCATAAATTCTTTATTTTTATTATGAGGGATCAGAATTTGAATCCCCATGATATTGGTCCATCCGATAAAGAACATTCTAAAAATCATGATGGCAATGGCATAACGCGCATCCTGGAAGTCCTTCCCTAGGAAGAATTGAACAAAGTCATCATTGACGATTAGCATGCCGGCAATAATGGGGAAAATGACCAAATTATAAATCAAAAAGGACATTTGGTGCATCTTATTGACAGCCTTGTGGTCTCCTGAGGATAAGAGGCTCGATACCCGAGGCAACATGACACTGCCCAGTGAGGTCACCAAGGTCAACA
>NZ_JBKQBL010000001.1:533120-535383 GCF_046824975.1 Streptococcus intestinihominis
AAATATTGACGAGTTTTAAGGCTTGGTCATAAATCCCCACATCCTTTGTAGAGGCGAGAGCCCCCAGCATAGTTCGATCCAAGGTGACATAGAGGGAAATAGCAACCTGCGGTAAAAAGAGCAGAATAACCGGCTTCAAATGCACCCGTGCATAAGCCATATCAAAATGGGCTTTCCCAATGAACTCCCGAGCAGGTAGCCACATACTGAGCTGACCTAAGAGCTCAAAGATAGTCAGTAAGAATACATAGAGATACAGATCATTGGCAGATTTGACAAACAAGAAGATGGAGATGACTCCAACCAGTTTGACCGTGATATTCCGAACCGTAATCTTGCGGAAGTCCTCTAACCCCTGAAAAAGCCAGGAGATATCGAGTCCCTTAGAAACCAAGCTAAGTCCTAAGATATAAGCGACAGGATTTTGCATGGAAGGTAGGGTTAGACACAAAAGAACATAGAGGGTAAGAGATAAAATCGTAGCCCCCAACTGGAGGGTATAAATCCCCCAGAAATTCTTTTGGATATCTTTCCGGTGCCCCGAAATCTCCTTAGTTCCATAATTGGCCACCCCTAGCGTCGCCAACAGGATAAAATAAGTGACGATGGAGTTAAAATAGCCATAGGTCCCTAAGTCATTTGAACTAAAAACCCGTGTCACATAAGGGGTGGTGATAATCGGCAAGATAATCACCAGCAACTGGTAGGAGAGATTATAGGCGTAATTTTTAAGAACTTTCATGATTGGCTACAATCCCCACTTAAAGACCGTTTTAAAAGGTGTGATTAAATCTGTCGCAAAAGCTCGATGAATGTCTGGGATGGTTTGAACTTCTCCATCAACGTGAATAATGTTTTTCAAACGACTTTGTACCCGACGATTAGCCAGCATCTCTACAGCCCGCTCGAAATCTTTACGACCTGAGCGAGAAGACCCCACAAAGGTCAATCCCTTTTCAAGAACATCTCTTGTATTGACTGCGACCCGGTTATCACTAACCCCCATTAACATCACGGTTCCTTGAGGCTTGATATGATCAATAATATCATTGATGGCTGGTTCACTTCCTTGGCCACCAGTACACTCAAAGGCGTGATCAAACCGTTGGTCGTCTGTCAACTCGCTGGTCAAAATTGCTTGATGAATGAAATTAAACAATTGCAGTTTATCACTGTTGCGCCCAACTACAGTTATCTTCAAATCTGGGTATAGATAGTGCAAAGAAGTCGCAACCACATATGAAAGACTACCATCTCCTAAAATCAAAACGGACTCTCTTCGTTGGTGGGCAATGAGATCAAAGCGATGAATGGCATGCATGGCAACACTACTAAATTCCGCTAAGGCTGTCACAGGACCCCGAACTTCCTCTGGATAAGCCACTACACGATCCAGTGGCAAGGCAACAACTTCCTGCATAAAGCCATTAAAGCCACTAGACAAGAAGTGCGTCCCCTCCAAATAATTTTCAAAGAAGACACCCTCTGTTTGATGAGGAGGTTGATTGGGAACCATAGCCACAATCTGTCCTGGTTGATAGGTTCCCGTAGAATCCGCTACCACGATACCAGACGACTCATGGATCAGGGCCATGGGTAATTTCTTTTTAAGCACCTTAGGATCCCGTTTCCCTTGATAGTAACGTTGGTCCGCATGACAAATAGCCATGTAATAGGGGCGAATCAACACCTTGTCTCCACGGCTCATGTCTTCTTCTTGGTATTTGATGGTAATATTTTTCGGCTGAGTCAGCTGAAAGATTTGGTTCAACATATTAATTGTCCTCAATCATACCGCGTGCAATTTTCAAATCTGTAATCGTCGTAATTTTAATATTGGAATATTCCCCTTTTGCAAGGGCAACTTTTTTGCCATTAATGACAAAGATCTTGCAGGCATCTGTCAAGACTTCTTTTTGTTGGTCACTTAAATCATGATACAAGGTAAGAAAGTCTTTCATTTTGAAGGTTTGAGGGGTTTGACCCTGATAAAGGTATTGGCGCTCTGGGATATCCGTGATAAAGGTATTGTCCAAGCTTTGAACAATGGTATCGGTCGCTTCGACCACTGTATCCACAACATCATGGCTCTTGGCCAATTCAATATTCTCTTGGATGGTTTTTAAGCTGACAAAGGGACGAACCGAATCATGGGTGACGATAATGTCCTCATCTGTCAAAGGTTGCAGCTCATCGATAGCCAGGATGATGTTTTCGATAGTAGAGTTGCGATCACTTCCTCCCTCTACAACCAAGATCCGAT
>NZ_JBKQBL010000001.1:535418-537874 GCF_046824975.1 Streptococcus intestinihominis
CCTTATAAGAAGCCAAGTATTTGTCTACCAGATCTTCGGTATAGGTCACCCAGTCCGGATGAATTCCCAATACAATCTTTTGAATCTCATGGACCAATAAGAACTTCTCAACCGTGTGGATTAAAATAGGACGTCCACCCAAATCCAAAAATTGTTTGGGCATATCCGTAATCCCCATCCGTGAGCCTGTCCCACCTGCTAAAATCCCTGCATAAATCATCCTAAACCTCCTGATATTTCTCTTTTTCCTTCTCTAGAACATGGCTATTTAGCAATCTAGCCTAGTCTTGCTCTTACCTTTTGATACAAATGAGGAGAAAGGAGCAAAAGAAGGTATTTGAGTTTATTTTTTCTTGTAATATGTGAATTGATTAGAATATCTTTCCAATAGCGACGATACTCTTTGCGAATTTTGTTAACCTGATCATACATATGAGAACCCAGCATAGCATGGACCACATGCAAGCCATTAAAGACATAGCGGGTATTGAGCGCTTTTTTCATTTCCGGATCATCAGGATAGTCTCGCTCGACATAGGCTCTGTTCCATTCCATGGCCTTGTAGAAATCCATGAGCCGATCGCTATAAGAAGAATTGACGATACTCCCTGGTCTTCGATAGTATTTATAAAGATTTAGATCGCTAACTGCAATTTCCTCACAACAAGCAATATGTTCATAAGCAACAGCCAAATCTTCGTAGATCATTCCTTCTGGATAGGGGTATTGGAGCAAGATCTCTTTCTTGTAGAGTTTTCCTCCTGAATGAGTTCCAACGTGGTGACCATAGAACATTTCTTTGAGGGCTGTATGACGATCTAATTTCCTTGAACTTTTTTCATTTAGATCTCCTGAAAAATCCTTGTCCTCATGATTTCTGACTTCAATAACCGGTGTCGATACAAGGTCAACTTTATACTGTTCTTTTAAGCCAACCAAATATTCGACTGTTCTAATGTCATAATAATCATCTGAATCAAGGAAGATAATCCAGTCAGTTGTCGCAGCTTTTACTCCTGTATTTCGAGCATTAGATAATCCTCCATTTTGAAGATGGAGCACTCGAATACGGTCATCTTCCTGAGCATACTGGTCACAAATTTCTCCTGAACGATCAGTTGATCCATCATCGACCAGGATGATTTCAATATTTGAATAGGTCTGTTGTCTAAGACTACCGACACTATATTGTAAATACTCCTCGACATTATAGACCGGTATGACAATCGAAACCTTTTCCATTATGCTAATCCCTTCATAATAATTTCTACAATCTGTTGACAAGCTGTTCCATCCCCGTAAGGATTACTTGCCTGGCTCATCTTTTTGTATTCGTCTTGGTCTTCCAGAAGGAGCTTAAAATTGCGATAGATGGCTTCTTCTTCTGTTCCGACCAATTTCAGAGTCCCTGCAGCCACACCTTCTGGACGCTCTGTCGTGTCGCGCATGACAAGGACAGGCTTTCCTAAAGAAGGTGCTTCTTCTTGGACGCCACCTGAGTCTGTCAAAATCATATAGCTTTGGTTCATGAAATTATGAAAATCAATCACTTCCAAGGGCTCAATGATTTTCATTCGCTCATTCTCTCCAAAAATCTTGCTAGCCAATTCTCTGATCTTTGGATTTTTGTGGATGGGATAGACCACCTTGACATCTTCAAACTCATCCAAAATCCGGTTGACCGCACGGAACATGTGTTCCATTGGTTCTCCAAGATTTTCACGACGATGAGCCGTCAACATGATGAGCTTGCTCCCTTTTGCCCACTCCAATATAGGGTGGTCGTAGTCTTCTTTTACCGTTGTTTTTAAGGCATCAATAACAGTATTTCCTGTAACGAAGATATTGGTGCGCCCCTCTTTTAAGAGGTTGTCTTTTGAAACTTGGGTCGGTGCAAAGTTATAGTCTGCCACAATGGAAGTAACCTGACGATTAAACTCCTCGGGATAAGGGCTTTGAAGGTTGTATGTCCGTAAGCCTGCTTCCACATGCCCTACTTTGATGCCCATATAAAAGGCCGCCAAAGCTGTCGCAAAGGTGGTGGTGGTGTCCCCATGGACGAGGACAATATCAGGTTGCTCCTGCACTAAGACTGGTTGGATTTTCTCTAAAATAGAGGTCGTGATGGTGAACAAGGTTTGGTTGGCCTTCATGATACCAAGATCATAATCTGGAGTAACTTGGAAGACATCCAAGACCTGTTCTAACATTTCCTTGTGTTGCCCTGTTACACAGACTACAGTTTCAATCGCATTGTGCTGCTTGAGTTCATTCACCAAAGGACACATTTTAATGGCTTCTGGACGCGTCCCAAACACCAACATTACTTTTTTCATTTTGAACCCTTCCTCATGAATTGGTAAAAGTTGCGATAGTTGTCTAAAAAGATAGGATAGCTAAACTTGGTATCATAATCCCTCTTTGCTTGAGCAGCTAAAGAGACTCTTTTCTCAGGA
>NZ_JBKQBL010000001.1:537917-541160 GCF_046824975.1 Streptococcus intestinihominis
TTCTCTGCCAACTCTTTAATTGCTTGAGCCAGGGCTTGCGGATCCTCAGCCGGGACGAGGATCCCATTCTCAGAGTTCACTACTTCATTCACACCTGGAATATCTGTTGCAATCATCGTTTTACCGTTCATAAAGGCCTCGATTGCAACCAATCCAAATCCTTCAAAGATCGATGGAAGAACACAAAAGTCAAAGCTATTGATACACTCTACCACGTCACTACGGTAGCCCAAAAAATGAATTCTTTCTTCCAGATCTAGCTCTTTTGTTTGATTTATCAAATCATTTTTCAATTCTCCGTCACCGACAATAAACAAGGATACACTTGGATTTGTCACAAGTGACATGGCTTGGATCAGATAGGGCAAGCCTTTTTGTTCGGACAGGCGAGCTATACAGCCTATTTTGATACCGTCACACTTAGTAATTTCATTTACTGTATGCTCACTTTGTTTCATTTTCACCCCATTATAAATTACAATAGAGTTTTTTGACCTTACATCATTATGAATATTTTCCTGGACAGCTTGACTAACAGCAACCGTTCGAGCCTTGCCTAGGGCAAATTTGTATAGTGGCAATTTGTCCTTAAAAACATTATGGGCTGTATAGACATGGATCAATTTTGGATGGCGCATCTGCAACAAACGAACATAGAAAGCAGCCATCCGGTGATGGGTGTGGACAAGAGTAATCTCATTTTCTTTGATGATCTTGGAGAGACTAGCAAGGATCTTGAGCACCGTAGCTGGCTGTTTGCTATCGACATCTAAAATCCGATGGTGTTGAATCCCATTCTCTGCCAGTTTTTCTTCCCACAATCCACCAGTTGATGCGACATGAACCTGATCAAATTCATCCTTAAGATCTGTCGCCAATTGATAGACAATACGTTCCGCTCCACCGATATCCATGGTCCGCGAAATGTGAAGAATATTATTTTTTTGCTTTCCGTTTTTCATGTACTACTCTCTTAATAAAAGTGGCATTTCCTACAAAATAACGCTTAAAGAGCCGTTTGGGTTCGTTGGCCACACGGAACAACCATTCCAGATTAGCTTTTTGCATCCACATAGGTGCCCGCTTGATATGACCTGAGAGGACATCAAAGCTTCCTCCCACTCCCATAAAGACAGAATTGACTCCGTTGTCCATAAACTTCTGGATCAAGTACTCTTTTTTAGGAGAGGTAATACCGACAAAAACAAAATCTGGATTCTTCTCACGAATATCTTCTTGAATAGCCTCTTCCTCTTCAGCAGAGAAATAGCCATTGCGATGCCCCACTACTCGGAGATTCGGATAATCCTTTTTAAAGATAGTTAACATATCTGTCAAGACTTCCTCTTTTGCGCCGAAGAAGTAGACAGAGTAGCCTTTTTCATTGGCCAAATGAAGCAATTCCTGCATCAAATCGATGCCTGCCACGCGTTCTGGCACAGAATAGCCCAAATAGCGTGCCGCGAGAACGACAGAAGCACCGTCTGCATTGATGATTTCAGACTCATTGACAATCTTCTTGATGGCCTCATCTGTCGCACATTGATTGAGCTTGTCTGCGTTGACCCCCATCAAATGGAGCGGTTTTTTATCTCGTACGAATTGTTCTGTAGCAGCAACGGTTTCTGCCATTGTTAAAGGGTCAATTCTGACCCCCATCATTGTAAAACTTTTCAAGCTTATTCTCCCCAAGTGGATTCAAAGTGACCTTTTTGCTCTGATTCTTCTGGCAACTTCATATAATCGCCATAAATCTTTGTCAGATAAGCATCCGGATCAGCATGTCCACTGATTTTAATAGTTTCAAAATCAAGGAGTTGTGGCTCCCCAAACACCTCTTTATAGGCCAACTCTCTCTCACGATATGAGCCTAAGACGTTTCCGACAAGAGCACTTGTCTCAAAGTCGTACTGTTTAATCGTATTCTGTAATTTCCGATTAATTTTTTCTGTATTTAATAATTTGTCCAAGTGAAGGATCTTAGAAACCTTCACAATTGAATTTTCAAAGAAGCCTCGGTCCCGATTGTGCAATCGATTGATGACAGATATTTTTGAAAGGGCACGGTAATACTTGATTTTATTAGTATGCAAGAAATAGTGGAAACCATCTGACGGATAACCATCTAAAGGAAACACATCAATAAACGGACTACACACAACCCCACCAAATTCAATTTGAAGGGAAGTATCCATGATAGAGGTGTTACCTAAATTATCGTCATGGATTCTTAGGATAACATGATCTGGTAATTCCTTTTCGCAAATTTCCAGGAATTTTTCATAATCTTTTCTAGGCATTCCCAAATCCATATCATCATCCCAAGGAATGAATCCTTTGTGACGAATTGCTCCTAATAGAGTCCCACCTAAAGCATAATAGCGAAGATTGTACTTAGAACAAATCTCAACATACTTTTCTAATAAGGACAACTCTCCTAATTGAATCTGTCTTACTTCACTCATTTTCTACTTCGCTCCATCTCGTTTAAATACAACTTTGATCGTTTTCAGCAAGATTTTAATATCTGACCAAATGGTCCAATCGTCAATATAAGATACATCTAAGCGAACCACTTCATCAAAGTCTGTAATTTCGCTACGACCACTCACCTGCCAAAGCCCTGTAATTCCAGGCTTGAAGCTCAAGCGGCGTTTTTGTTCTGGAGTGTACTTCTCATACTCATCCACTGTTGGCGGACGGGTTCCAACCAGACTCATATCTCCTTTTAGGACATTAAAGAATTGTGGCAGCTCATCCAGACTGGTCTTGCGGATAAAGCGTCCAATCGGCGTAATCCGAGGGTCATTGTCCATTTTGAACATGCCACCGGTCATGGTGTTTTGATCCATCAATTCTTTTTTCCGTTCTTCTGCATCGACATACATAGAACGGAACTTATAAAACTTGAAATAGCGGCCATTTTTCCCGACCCGCTTCTGAGCGAAAATAGCTGGACCTCCATCCTTGCGAATCAAGGGAACCAACACGATACCCACCAAGCCACAGATAACCAGGCCCACCAAAGAACCACAGATATCAATCACACGTTTTGCCGTCACGTGGCTAGGTTTGTAGAAGTTGGTCGAGAAGGTGACGACATTGAGCCCAGCCACTTCGCGAATCCGTTTGTTGCCGGCGAAGTTCAAATCAAAAGCATTAAGGTTGACGGTAACGTCGATCCCCATGGTCTCAAATTGTGAGACATACTCCCCAATATCATACTCTTCACTTGGAAGATTG
>NZ_JBKQBL010000001.1:541195-544085 GCF_046824975.1 Streptococcus intestinihominis
AGAAAGACTTCGTCTACCACTTCATAGGTCGCAAAATTCAACAGGTCTTCCTTTGGAACAACCCGAACAGAGGGGTGTTGAAAGTCTGGCCGGTCTAATACTGTCACCGCAACCACTTCCCCACCGCTATCATTGGACGAAAGGAGTCGATCCAGGACTTTATCCATACGAGAATGAGCCGTAATCAAGAGAATCTTGTGACTTCCTTTGAGACTATAATAGAAGCGTCTCCAGTAGCGTTTGATGAGGTAGTTCATCAAATAAAGGACAAGAGTATGAACTACCAAAAAGTAAATCATCCCGCGACGGGAGAGAGAGAACTTCTCCTCCAAAAAGAAGCTCGAAAAACTGATGGCAAGCGCAAAGCACAAGCTGTATTTCAAGGTTTGTAAGAAATCGACTAGATGCCCCCGCTTGAAATAATCTTGGTTGTAATCACTGACGTAAAAGGCTACGTAATGCAACAAATACAGATAGAAAATTGTATTAGAGTGGATTTCTGTCTCTGTCACAAAACTAAACAAATAAGCCACAACTAAGACTGGTAAGCTTTGGACAAAGGCCAAAGCAAATTTGTGAAATCCCCTTCCTTCTGTCATAATATCCCTATCCTATTCCTTATCTTTTTTTCCCATAATTCCCATAGTTCCCGTAATTACCATAGGAACCATATTTCTCTAATTGAACATCAAATTTATTGAGGACCACTCCTAGGAATGGTGTCCCCGTCTGCTCTAGTTGCTCTTTGGCCTTCTGTACAGCCTTGCGGCTCACAGCTCCTGCCGCCGTTACAACTAAGCTTCCATCACAGCGTTGAGCGATAATCGCTGCATCAATCACCATCCCAATCGGAGGAGTATCAACGATGATGTAGTCGTAGTGATTGCGAAGCGCCTCAAGGATGACCTCGAAGTTTTTACTTTGCAAGAGACCTGTCGGGTTTGGAGAAATCTGACCTGACAAGAGAACGTCCAATTTTGGATAGTCTGTTGTCGCAATCGCTTGGGAAATCTCACTCTTCCCAGAAAGGACTTCTGTCAATCCAGCGACACGGCCTTGGCTCTTGAAGACACCTGTCATCACCGAGTTACGGATATCCGCATCAATCAACAAGGTACGATAGCCCGCACGCGCAAAGGCTGTCGCTAAATTCGTAGAAATGGTTGATTTTCCTTCGTTTGGTTGCACAGATGAGATGGCAACGACCTTGATATTCGTCCCACTCAACTGAATATTGGTACTCAAGGCATTAAAATACTCTTCAGCCTGAGTCATCGCTGCTAATTTGCTTTTTACAATTTCTAAGGTTGCCATGAATTCTCCCTCTTACAGTTTTTTCACATTCGGGATCACACCTAATAGTGTGATACCCATCACTTCTTCGATATCTTCTGGTTTCTTCACACGGTCATCCAATACCTCTGACAAAATCACCAGAATGGAAATCAAGAGACCACCAAGGACAAAACCAATGACAACATTTCGTTTGATATTTGGTGAAGAAGGATTCTGCGGGACAACTGCCTCATCCAATGTTGTCACGTCAGACACCTTTGTTACAGCAATAATTTTTTCTGCCGCTACATCTTTCAAGCCATTCGCGATGCGAGCTGCTTCTTTTGGATCTGGGTCTGATGCTGTGATCGACAAAATCCGAGTATCTGTAGGTACTGCTACTGAGACTTTCTTAGCAAGCTCTGCTGGCGTCATTTCCAACTTCAACTCTTCAATAGCCTGGTTCAAGACATTTTGAGAAAGGATAATCTCACGATAGTCTTTAACCAAGTAGGATCCCGCTTGAAGATCTTGGTTGGTCAAGGCATTGTTTTCTTGATTCTGACGGCTGACCACGTAGATACGACTGGTACTTTGGTAGATTTTCTTCGCCACAAATGCGCTGTAGCCTAGGGCTCCGATCGCAAATAGCAAGGCCGTAATTAGAATTGAGAATTTACGACGCCATAAGGTTTTAAAGAGGGAGACCACATCCAATTCGATCTCTTTGCTCTCTTGGTTTTTCATATTCACTTTCTCCTTTTCAATCTCCGTGATGGAACTTGATGATTAAAACAATTCGTCATCCAATAATGTTTGCTGATTTTCAACAAAAAGGGCACGCGCCCGGTCACTGCCGTAGCGTTTTTCAATCAACTGATAAGCCTGGTCCATGTATGGAGGGCGCTGATCAACATTGTGCATATCGCTGGCAACAAAATGGACCAAGTCCTTATCCAAGAAATATTGGGCACGATGTTTCATGAACTTATAGCGATCACCAAACAACTTCGGCTTGAGGACACTCGAACTATTGATTTGGGTATAGCATCCCATTCGTATTAATTCTCGCACCCGTTTTTCATTTTTTTCCAAACAGTGGTAGCGTTCAATGTGGGCAACCACCGGAGTCACTCCTAAGCGCAAAACTGCACTTAAGGCCTGGTGAATCTCCTTGTAGGGGGTCGCCATACTAAACTCGATCAAGGCAAAACTGGTATCAGCAAGCGTTGGAATAGTCCCGGCTTCTAGCTTTTCTAGGATATCTCGCGTATAGTAGATTTCTGCCCCGAAATGCAGTTTCATTTCAGGGAGATCGGTCTCTACCATCTCTTTTACTGCCAAGTAGTTTTGATAGATCTTATCTTCTGGGGTTTCAAACATCCCTTTTCGACGATGGGACGTCGAAACGATGGTACGAACCCCTTGACGGTAGCTTTCCTCGATGAGGAGCTTGCTATCCTCAATCGTCTTTGGTCCATCATCCACATCAAAGACAATGTGTGAATGAATATCAATCATTGTTTTTTCCTTCCATGGTTTGGTTTATTTTTTCTTTGGCTTGTGCCACGCTATCAGCATTCAGCTCCATCATGTAAAGAGCAGATCCTGGCAT
>NZ_JBKQBL010000001.1:544120-561808 GCF_046824975.1 Streptococcus intestinihominis
CGCATATGAAGGCAAGTCATTTCGTCCTTGTCCAGTGACAGCTTGTGAAGTCACCTTGTAGCTTCCACCAGTCTCCAACTGTGTATTGACCAAATTCATAATGGTTGGCAAGGGCATATTGGTTTGTAAGGAATCTTGTAAACCAGAAACGATTTCGTTGTAATTGCTCAATGCTTTGGTCGATGTTAATTTATGGATAATGGCTGCGATGACTTTTTCTTGGTTCTTCCCACGATCGTTGTCTCCACCTTCGAGAGAGTAGCGTTCACGGACAAAGCCAAGGGCCTGTTCCGAATTCAAGTGGACTTTCCCTACAGGGAAGTGGTAGTTCCCGTGTAGACTTGTAAACTCTTGATCATTTTCTACATCAATCCCTCCGACGAGGTCGACAAGCTTCAAGAAGGATGTGAAGTTCAAGCGGACATAGTAGTCAATCTTGATGTCGTACAGATTTTCTAAGGTATGAATAGACGCATCTACTCCGTAAATCCCAGCGTGGGTCAACTTATCCCCTTGGTTGTTCCCGCCATCAGCAATTGGAACATAGGCGTCACGCGGAGTCGTGGTCAGCAAGACTTGCTTGGTCTTTCGATTGACCGTCATGATAATATTGACATCAGACCGAGAAACCGAAGTGACTGGACCGTAAGTGTCAATCCCGCTGACATAGATGTTAAAGGTATCCGCATTGGCATCTGCCTTTGCCTTGGTTTCCACTTGGCGACGAATCTTGTAAGAGTAGATTTTCTTTATTTTTTTTGCGTAGTCAGCATCCACACTTGCTACAGTATCTTCAAAGGTACTATTCAAGGCGATGGCTTTCGTCTTGTCTTCTTGTAGGGCCTGGTAGGCTGCCGCATAAGATTCCACATCTTCGATGGTCAGGTCATGCTGGCGCGTTTTCTTCACTTCCTCTACTAGGGCCATCAGATCATCTGCATTATTATTCCCCGTAGGCGCTGCCACACTGCTGATTTCTTTGATATCTTGGATTGGACTATCTGCTTTAACATAGACAGCCATCTCAAACTCCGTATAATTGGCATTTCTGTTCACATTTCCAGCGACATCGACCAACTGTTGGGTAACATAGGTTCCCACAGAGGTTCCTAGCAAGCCTAGGACCAATAAAAATAGCGTCATCTTTTTAGCCTTGCCTGCAAGGATCAAACCCAAGGTTAAAAAAAGTCCGCCAACCAGCAAGGCCGTCACAAGGATATTCAAATAGCGGAAGGCTAGGATATTGTAGCTAAAGACATTATAAAGAAAGAGCCCAGCCACAAGTAGCGTTAAGACCCAGAGACCGCTATTGACAATCCGTAGCTGATCCCAACTGCTAGTTCTAGTTGAGCGTTTGTTTTTTCTGCTTTGATTCATTTTATCCCCCATACTATTTTCTTAAATATTATAACATAAAATCATCCTAAAAATCGGAATCTAGGCCCAATTCTCCACTATTAATTTTATACTATTCTGAGCTCTCTGTACAGCAATATGGGACAAAGAAATGAGTAAATAAAAAAGGTGAGTTTCCTCACCTTTTTGAATGTAGATAAACTATTATTTTACATAAAACAGCTAGTTACTCTTCAAAAATGATTTATTTTGCCATTTAAGAAGATTAAAAACTTTCCGCTGTGAGAAAAGTGCCTGAAACACAATAGTTTCAGGCACTCGGGAGTTTTGAGAGTAAAACAGTTTGGGAAACTGTTTTAGCCCGAGCCCAGAAATTAAAGAGCGAGGGGGCTCAAAACTAAGTCATGGAACTTCTTCGAAGTTCGCTGACGTCCGCACTCACCTAAGGAAAGTTTTTCGGAAGACTTTATCTTCAATCTGAAGGTGAGAAAACTCACCTTTTGTATAGATTTATACTTTATCTTTTGAGGTTGAACTTGTATCTGAATCCTTGCTAGTTGAGTCACTCTGTGAGGAATTGCTTCCTTTACGAGTTTCAGCTCCATCAGCAGAATATTCGTTTACAAAGATTTCCTTACGCAATTCAAGGAAGCTTTCATCGCTAAGGATGTAACGTCCTTCTTTGGTTTTAGTCAATTCCAAAGTGTACTCGCGTGGTTCGATGTAACCAAAGTCTTCATTCAAACGGTCAAATGCATAGTAGAACAAGAAGTTGTTCAATAGAGACAAGCGTTTTTCTAGATCTGGATCTGTGTTGTCTTCTAATTTTTTAACATCTTCAATTCCATTTTCAAACAGACTAGATTTTGCACGGTTGATTAAGTTAGCCAAGTCACGTGTTGCAATCGCACGAGATTTGAAGGTAACTGTCGCAGTATCTCCTTCGTCTTCAACCTTAGTAATTTCATAGTCATCACCAATCGTTGCTAACACTTTGAAACGAGCTTGGTCAAACAATTCCAAGATTTTTTCTGGAGTGAATGTTTCAGTTGTCAGTTCAAGCGTGAAGTCTTCTGCAGGTAGATATTTTGATGCATTTTCATCAACAAATTTTTCAGTAATTTGTTTTTTCCACTTGTCAACTGATGTTCCCATCAAAGTTGTGAAACCAGAAGAATGGTCAGTGAAGATGGCACGAAGAATGATATCTCCATCTTTCTCAATTTGTTTTTTTGTTTTTTCTTCTTTTGATTCGCTAGATTGTTCTACCTTGTCCTCTTTGGCTGGTTTTTTCTCAGTAGCTGGTTTTGACGAACAAGCTGCCAACAACAACAAGCAGGCTGGTAAGACACCATATTTTACGAGCTTTTTCATAAGTTCTCCTTATTTTTTATAGATTATGTTCATTATACCAAAAATAGCCCCCTTGAACATTCTTAGACAAACCTATGTAAAGAAATTGTAATATTTTGTCTCTCCTTCGTAATAAAAAAATCCCTTCTCTTGAGAAGGGATCTAATCGCCTATCGCCTATAGCATGGGCGCAAATAACTGCATAATTTCTTTGATCAAATGCTGGTACCAGGTGATCCGGAAAGTGTCCAACTGGATCTGCTGAGATACGGAGAATATCTCTTCAAAATCTGCTCGGATCTTGGTCAATTCTGGGCTTCGATACATCCAGACAGCATTCTCATAGTGATGAACTAGGCTCCGATAGTCAAAGTTAATGGTCCCGACTACTGCGACTTCATCGTCGGCCAATACTTGCTTGCTATGGATAAAGCCTGGGGTGTATTCATAAATTTTCACCCCTGCTTCCATCAGGTCTGGATAAGCCCCTCGTGTAACGATTTGGATCAATTTTTTATCCGGAATGAAAGGGGTCACGATGCGTACATCGACACCACGGAGAGCCGCATTTCGAATATCTTCGGTCAAATCATAATCAATGATTAAATAAGGGGTCGTAATGTAGACATAGTCTGTTGCCTGATTGATGATATTCTGATACACAGACTTACCAACCTGGGACTTGTAGATGGGTTTCGGTCCACTCCCAAAGGGGATATAGAAGCCTTCTCCATCTACCGCTTGGTTTTCCATATGGTATTTATCGAAATCTTCAATCTCTCCCTGGTTGATGTACCAGTTCATGAGAAAGAGTCGCGTCAAGGCCTTGACAGCTCGACCGTCCAAGCGCACTGAACTATCCTTCCAATGACCGAAGCGTTCTCTCTGGTTGATATACTCATCCGCTAGGTTAACGCCACCCGTATAGCCAATCTGGCCATCAATGACCAGGATCTTGCGGTGGTCTCGATTGTTATAAGCCACCGTCAATCGTGGCACCACCTTGTTAAACTTATGGGCATCAATGCCTAACTTGCGCAAGCGTCTGGTGTAGTTTCCCTTCAGGGTCGCCATACAGCCAATATCATCGTAGAGCAGCTTCACTTCGACCCCTTCTTTGACTTTCTCAAGTAGAATCTCTAGGATGCTGTTCCACATGAGACCTTCCTCGATGATATAGAATTCGAGAAAGATAAATTTCTTGGCTGAGCGCAAATCCTCCAACAATTGTGGGAGCATCTGGTCCCCTAGTGGGAAAAAGGTCGAAGCCGTCCCATTGTAGAGGTCTGCGTTGTGGTCCATGGACAGAATAGACTTGACCATCCCATAGACGCTCTTACTCTCTTCTTTCAATTGCAGGCGAAGCTCACGGCTGTTGTCCTCACGGAAATTCATGGATTCCATATTTTCCAACTGGACCATTTCTTTTTTGGACAGACGCCGTTCCCCAAACATGAGGTAAAGAAGGGAACCAAAGACAGGGATGACGGCGATTAAGAGCCAGGTCACCTTGCTCTCTGGAGGCATATTTCGGTTGACGATCGCCAAAATGGTCGAGATATACAAAAGGACCATGATGGTGACAGACATCCAGTTGGGGAACCATTCATTTAACCAAAAGAAGGCCGCAAAGGACAGCCAGAGTTCAAACCCCATAAAGAGGATACTGAACCCATATTTGGACATTAACAATCGAATCTTTCGAAAACTCACCCTCATTCTCCTTCTTTTATAATCCCTACTAGTATACCAGTTCTAAGAAGGGAGCGCAAACCCGATAAAATGAAAAAAGAGGCTGGGACAAAAGTCCTAGCCTCTCAATTGTCTTTGGATTATCGAGCAAGACGCAGTGGTTGAGTGGGCTCTACTACGCTGATTTCATCAGCTTTCACAGCCCTACTCAACTGTGCGGAGGTGGGACGACGAAATCGAATGCTAACGAATTACCGATTTCTGTCCCACTCTCACTTCTGCTAGTTTATTGCTTGGTCAGAACGATCGTATCCTGATTACCCAAGTCTTGATCCGCTTCTTTCAGGGTCAGTTGTTGCCCCTCCAATTGATAGCGATAGCCATCATCTCCGATAAAGAGGATCTGGTTGGCAGCATCTAGCTTGACCTGTTTCAGCTCTTGCTCTCCATCTGCCTCTACAGCCGTCCAAGTCCCTGAATCACCAGCGATGACGAGGGTCACTTGATCGCTTTCATCCATTCCTATATAGGTTCCGTCCAGACCTGTTTGATTAACCTGCGGACTAGTCGTTATCTGTTGAGAAGAAGTTGCCGTTGTGGTCGTCGCACTTGATGACGTGTTCGTTTGCGATGGTGTTTGCTGGTTTGAACACGCTCCAAGTAGGAGGACTGTAGCTGTTGCTAATAAAGCAGTTACTTTCTTTGCCATGGATGGTCTCCTTTCGCGCCAACTTTTCAACGGACTTCCCCGTTCATTTGTGGCTCACCTTTAGTATACGTTAGAGCCTGTTTTTGGTCAATCTTTATGACTGGCCGATGAGAGTTGCTACCTATAAAGGATTCTTTCCCTGCTCTAATAGATATGCGCGAACTTCGGAAATAAAGTAGAGAGAGCCAGTGACAAAGAGCACCTCTTGACCATCTTGTCGGCTATAAAAATCTTGCAAATAATCTCTGAAATCCGCCACATAAGGATAGCCTAAGCCATCCGCCTCTTGGACCACTTCCCCATAAGCAAAGGTCGTCACCGTCAAGTCCGCCTCCGGCAAATCGTTTGCAAAGATCTCCAACATTCCCTGGTAATCCTTGCGTTTTAAAGCACCAAAGAGGATCTTCACGCGCTTATCTGAAAAAGTGCGGGCATATTCGACCAAGCGATGGATGGCATGGGGGTTATGAGCGCCATCTAGATAGATGCCTTGGCTAAAGTTTTCCAGACGACCCGGCCAGCTAGTCGCTTGCAAAGCCTCCCGAACACCGTTTTCATCGACCGCCAGACCTCTCTGCTCCATGAAGAGGAGAAAGGCTTCGAGAGCCACCGCAGCATTCTCTTCCTGATAAGCTCCATTGAGCCCAATTTTCAGTGAGTCAAACCGATGCTGCGCATCTTGAAAGACGCCCTTCACCAGTTGGAAATCTTCTCCATAGCGAGCCAGCGGACAGCCTATTGCCTGGGCCTTTTCTATGCAGACTTGCTCAGCCTCTTTAGCCAGTGGACCGATAACAGCCGGCTTCCCGGCTTTAAAGATCCCAGCTTTTTGCCTAGCAATGGCCTCTAGGCTTCCTCCCAAGGTCTCCTGATGATCCAGCCCTACTGAGGTGATCACTGCTACCTCTCCTGTGATGACATTGGTCGTATCAAGGAGGCCTCCGATCCCAACCTCGATTAAGGCCAGGTCTACTTTTTGTTCATGGAAATACAAAAAGGCCAAGAGGGTGATGATCTCAAAGTAAGAGAGTTGGTCGTGGGTCTCGAGAAGCTGAGACTCCATCGCTTGGATGCTCTGACCCAAGCGAATCAGATCTTGATCCGAAATTGGTTGCCCATTGATACAAATCCGATCATGCATACTAACAATATGCGGAGAAGTAAAGGTCCCGACTTTTAGGCCATGTTGTTGGAATAGCTGGCGCATAAACGCAATGGTCGAGCCCTTACCGTTGGTCCCCGTCACATGGATCATCGGAACAGCTTCATGAGGGTCCCCTAAGAGCTTTACAGCCTGTTGCATCCGCCCCAAGCCTGAACGAAAATTGAGTCCAATTCGGCTATTCATCCATTCTTCAATTTGATTCATATCTTTCTCCTAAAAGAAAAGAGCGATCAAGCCTTGTTGCTGGCTCACGCTCTGCTATTTCTTTGGTTTCTTATTTCACTTCCAATATTTTTAGAAGTTGGGCTAAAAACGTCCCCCGGACTTCCTGCTTTTTCTTGTTTCTTGAAGCAGGGCTAAAAACATCCACTGGACTTACTTGCGGTCCTTGTTTCTAGCGCAAGGGTAAAAATGTTCACTGAACATTTTTACTCCTCCATAAAGCTGTTGAAGACTTCTTCAATCATGTTCCATTCATCATCTGAATCTTCTGGGATTGGTTGAAGGTCGCCTTCTGTTCCGTCTTCGTTTTCAGTAAATGAGTAAGCTTGGATTTCTACTTCACCGTTTTCATCTTCTTCTGCATTTGCAGGAATCAAAAGAACATAGTTTTTACCAAATTCTTCTTTTCCATCAATGGTCAAAAGGATTTCAAACAAGGTTTCGTTTCCTTGCTCATCTACCAATGTAATCAATTCGCGTTCGTCATGGTTGTGGTCATGATCATGATTGTGTGCCATCTTATTTCCTCTTTTTTCTAAAATTTTCGATCTAAATAATTTTGCAAAATCAACTGGGCAGCCAATTTATCAATTACTTTTTTTCGCTTATTTCGGCTAATATCCGCTTGCTCAATCAGCATCCGCTCTGCGGCAACGGTCGTCAAACGCTCATCTTGATACTCAACCGGCAAGTTGAATAACTCTTCAAGGCGCTTTCCATAAGCTTGACTCGCTTCCACTCGAGGACCGCTTGTGTTGTTCATGTTTTTCGGCAAACCAACGACAAAACGATCAACCCGGTATTCCTTCACCAGTTCAGAGAGACGGTCAAAACCAAACTCTCCTTTCTCCTCATCAATCTGAATAATCTCCAGACCTTGAGCAGTAAAACCTAATGGATCACTGATGGCTACTCCGACAGTTTTCGAGCCAACGTCTAGTCCCATAATTCTCATTAGAGATCGATCCCTTGCCCTTTCAAGTAGTAACGAACCAATTCTTCAACAATTTCATCTCGTTCGTACTTACGAATTTGGTTGCGAGCGTTGTTATAACGAGGTACATAAGCAGGATCACCACTGAGTACATAACCAACGATTTGATTGATTGGATTGTAGCCCTTCTCATCCAAAGATAAGTAGACATCCTTTAATGTATCACTAATTTCTTTACGGTTTGAATCGTCAAGATTAAAACGTACTGTTTCGTCTGTAAATCCCACAATACCACCCTCTTTCTTTATATTCATACTATTATATCATAATTTCCATACTTTCTCAAACGAAAATTACTGATTTCATGGGCTTTCTTGGACTTTTCATCACTTGTTTCCGAAAGCAATCTTCTGCAGTTTTCAATGACTTTATTTTACTTCTTTAAAGCCATTCTTTTCCATGTTTTTGATGAAGAGCGTTGGAGAATAGGTCTTGATCATTTTGCAAATTTCTCCCAAGTCTTCGCTGTTTTTAATGTCATCGAAGTCTACTTTATCAGGATCAATCTCAATCTCAGAGACCATTGCTTCACCTGTCCAATCTGATGTCACGGTGATTCCATCGTAGTCTCTCAATTCATCAATGCCACCTTCTCCTTCGTAACCTTCGATCAAGGCTTGCTTGGCACCTTCTTTATCATCCTCAGCATCAATCATCTTCTTGATTTCAGCTTTGAATTCGTCCGACACATGAGTCGCTAGTTTGATGGAAACTTTTTTGTATTTCTTTCCTTGGTAGGATACGGTCACTGTGATTTCCTGTTTACCTACCACATCAACCTCATCAACATCTCTGTCAATCTTAAAGGTCCGAGTGATGACGCTATCTTTCGATAGGGAGTTGCCCCCTTTTGATTGAGAATTTCCACAACCTACCAAGATAAGCAATCCAGCAACGACCAGTAATAGAAATCTTTTCATGTTTTCTCCTTATTCTTCTTTTGCTCCATTACGGAGTAGATTATTCATATATTCTGTTGGTGTCAACTTCAACAAATCTGCAATATTAGCCGATTTGAAGTACTCTAACTCAACCGCTTTTTTAGTATCCAACTGGGTGAAATCATAGGTGATGACCGTTTGGTATTCATTTTCATTTGGTACGGTCAGTTCAATGGTAAAGCCTGGAAGAGTCCGGGCTTGTTTGAGTTGTTCATCCTTGTCCATCGACTCCACCATCAATCGTTGGGCTTCTTCGAGGCCGACCTCTTGAATGGCTTTTTTCAATTCATCACTAGCAGGAGTGGTATTGGTCATGACCAATTTTTGTAATTGTTCCCCTTGATAGGTGATGGTCTGCTCTTGGCGAATACCTTTCTCATCTGTCGGAAGGACAAAATGTTTGGTAAAGACTTGCTGCTCTTCAGCCTTCTCTAACAAATTTCGATTTTCTTTATTGAACGATTCAATTTTAGCACTGTTGGATTTTTGAACACTGGAAGAATCGGTTTTCCCATGTTTCTTCTGTCCACAAGCTGTCAGCGTCAGGAGCAAGACTCCGAGACAAATAAGCTTCTTTTTCATGTTTTCTCCTTTGATAAGCTTCTATAAAAGGGATTTTCCCCACAGAAGTATTGTACCATAGAATGCCCAGCAAAAACATTCTTACAACCATTTTTTCGTGGATTCTTTGGCCAGATACAAAAGAAAAAGTCGAGATCTTGACATCTCGACTCTTCTCAGTAGCTCAATGTTTGGCTACTTGTTCTTATAAGGCTGCTCTTAAGCGAGCCTCTGCATTTTCAACATTTCGTACAGAGCGTGGTAAAAAGGCCCGAATATCATCTTCCTTATAACCAACTTGAAGTCGCTTGTTATCCACTAGGATAGGACTTTTCAAGATTCGTGGTGTTTCTAAGATGATATCGATGACTTCATTCATGCTGAGGTCTTCAATATCGACACCTAGATTCTTAGCGTATCGGTTTTTTGAAGAAACGATACTTGCAATGCCATTTTCTGTTTTGGTCAAAATATCGAGTAATTCTTCTTTTGTAATCCCTTCTTTACCAAGGTTTTGTTCTTTATAGATCAACTGATGAGCATTTAGCCAAGTTTTGGCTTTTTTACAACTCGTGCAACTTGAAACTGTGTAAATTTTAATCATGCATGCACTCCTTTCGCCACACGATAATAACATTGTAGTATATTATACCATAAAAACCATCAGTCTTTCGACCTATTTTAAAAAAAATTACTCTTCAATCTCAATGGCATCATCAAGATCTAGTGTTACTTCTTCAAGAAGTGGGCTTTCAGCTACTTCATCTTGTGCAACTACAGCAGTGTCATCATCGATCAAACCGAAGCGCACGCGCACTTGGTGGTCAATCTCATCAAAAATTTCTGGATGGTCTGCCAAGTACTTCTTAGCATTTTCAGAACCTTGGCCGATCTTCTCACCGTTATAAGAATACCAAGCCCCTGCTTTTTGGATCAAATCAAGGTCTGTTGCAATTTTTAGCAATTCGCCTGTACGTGAAATTCCTTCTCCGTACATGATTTCAACCATGGCTTCTTTGAACGGTGGAGCCACCTTGTTCTTCACAACCTTGATCTTGGTTTCCTTACCAACGTTGGTATCTTTTTGGTCCCCAGTACCTTTGATTTGAGTATTTCCACGAACATCTAGACGAACAGAAGCGTAGAATTTCAGGGCACGACCACCAGGTGTGGTTTCTGGATTCCCAAACATGACCCCAACTTTTTCACGCAATTGGTTGATAAAGATAGCAATGGTCTTGGTCTTGTTGATTGAAGCTCCAAGCTTACGCATAGCCTGGCTCATCATCCGCGCTTGCAAACCAACGTGGCTGTCACCGATATCTCCATCGATTTCTGCGCGTGGAACCAAGGCAGCAACAGAGTCGATTACGACCAAATCAACCGCACCAGAGTCGATCAATTTACCAGCAATTTCAAGTCCTTGTTCTCCTGAGTCTGGTTGAGACAAGAGGAGTTCATCAATGTTAACACCAAGAGCTGCAGCATAAGATGGATCTAGGGCATGCTCGGCATCGATAAAGGCAGCAATGCCTCCTTCTTTCTGTGCTTGCGCTACTGCATGGAGGGCAACGGTTGTTTTACCTGATGATTCTGGACCATAGATTTCGATGATCCGACCTTTTGGATAACCACCAGCACCCAAGGCAATGTCAAGAGCCAAGGAACCAGAGCTCATGACTTGAACTTTCTGTTCTGCGCGTTCGCCCAGACGCATGATGGATCCTTTACCAAAGTCTTTTTCGATCAACTTTAGAGCATCATTGAGCGCTTTTTCACGCTCATCTCCAAATTTCTTAGAGATATCATCTAATTTTTTCTGTTTTTTCGCCATTCTTTTCTCCTATTTTTTACTATACAGGAAATGCATGCAACTCACTGACGTTTTCCGTCATTTGAAAGGCACATTTCCTATCCATTTTTAGAATTATTCTTCATTTGGCACAAGTTTCATTATACCAAATTTTCACCATTTAATACAGCCAAGCGCACCAAATTAAAGGCATGAAGAACTGCAATTTCGCGGACATCCGCCCGGCTACGTCCAGCGATATTGACTTGGACACTATCCACTCCATTTGGAGTCGCAAGTCCGATAAAGACAGTCCCTGCTGGGTGCCCTTCTAGACTATCTGGCCCCGCAACTCCGGTCAGACTAACACCATAATCGGATCCTGTTAACTTACGGGCCTGTGAAGCCATGGCTTGAGCTGTAAAATGAGACACCACTCCATGTTGCTCTAACTCTTGAGCTGGAATAGACAACATCTTGCTTTTTTCTTCCAAACTATAGGTGACAAAACCACCCGCGAAGATGCTGGACGCCCCTGAAAAATCTGCCAAAGTCGCTTGGAACAGGCCAGCCGTCAGGCTTTCTGCAGCTGTAATGGTCTTACCAGTCCCTTTCAAGAGATCAAAGGCAACCTTGGCCATCGAATTGTCATCTCCATAACCGTAAAACAACTCTTGCAAGGGTTGATGATCCAGAGTATGACGGGATAAGATTTCCTTTTCTAAGACATCGAGCTTAGCATCCGCTGAGGCTTGATCCTTCGCCTTTGTAGATAGACGCAAGGTTACTTCTCCCGTCTTGGCATAAGGGGCAACCGTCGGATCACTCTGCTTTTCAATGATATCTGCTAGGATCGTAACTAGCTGGCTTTCCCCAATCCCAAAGAAGCGCAAGACTCTTGAAAAAAGCTCTTCCCCTGTTGTCAAATGAGGCACCAATTGTTCATTGACCATGGGTTTTAACTCACTTGGTGGACCAGGTAGAACGACATAGGTCACACCATTGACTTCAATCAAACCTCCAACCGCGAGACCTGTACGGTTTTGAAGGGGGATTGAACCGGCAATCAATTGTGCTTGTCGCTCATTATTGGGCGTCCGGACATAATCAGGGCGACTTGCAAAGAAGGTGTCGAGTTTGGCAAGCGCTGTCGTATCAAAAACCAGTTCTTTCCCTAAAAACTTAGCAAGGGTTTGCTTGGTCAAATCATCCTCTGTTGGCCCAAGTCCACCACATAAAATCACCAAATCACTGCGTTTTGAAGCCGTCTCAATGGTCGAGAAGAGACGACCTTCATTGTCTCCTACCGCCACATGATAATAGACATCAATCCCTAAACTAGCTAATTTTTCAGACAAGAATTGAGCATTGGTGTTGACAATTTGTCCTGTTAGAATTTCTGTTCCAACTGCAATAATTTCCGCCTTCATGGTGCCTCCTACTTATACTATTCGTAATTTTCATTTCATTTTAACACAATTTCCTAAATTATTTAAAAAACAGATTGAAGATAAAGTCCATTTTGGACAACTTTCTTCAATCTTTTTCTTTTAGAGTATAAAGTAAAAAATTCTTAGAAACACTATTACATCAACATTCCCAAGAGTTTTAACTATGTGGTAATCAACTTCTAAAGGGCTATTTTCTATTGTTGATAGAGCTTATCTATATTCTGAAGCAACCATATCGAGCGGTTGCTTTTTTACTTCTTTCTTGATCTAAAAGCCTTCTTCTGGCTCTAATTCTTGTTGTTTCCCCTCATTTTTTGTGATACAATAGCATCAATTTTTTCTAGGAGGATGAGATGTGGTTTCTACTATTGGTATTATAAGTTTATCTAGTGGGATTATCGGAGAGGACTTTGTAAAGCACGAAGTGGACTTGGGGGTCCAACGACTCAAAGACCTCGGACTCAATCCTATCTTTTTACCTCATTCACTAAAAGGCTTAGACTTTATCAAAGAACATCCCGAAGCTCGTGCGGAGGATTTGATTCAGGCATTTTCTGATGATAGTATCGACATGATCCTATGCGCCATCGGTGGAAACGATACTTATCGCTTGCTACCTTATCTTTTTGAAAATGACCAACTACAAAAGGTTATCAAGCAAAAGATTTTTCTTGGCTTCTCGGATACGACCATGAACCATCTCATGTTGCATAAACTAGGAATCAAGACTTTTTATGGGCAATCCTTTTTAGCAGACATTTGTGAATTAGACAAAGAAATGTTGCCATATAGCTGCCACTACTTTAAAGAATTAATTGAGACTGGTAGAATCTCAGAAATCCGCCCTAGTAACGTTTGGTATGAGGAACGGACTGATTATAGTCCCAAGGCTCTGGGAACACCTCGTGTCAGCCACGCAAATACAGGTTTTGACTTGTTACAAGGCAATGCTCAGTTTGAGGGAGAAATCCTCGGTGGTTGTCTTGAGTCTCTCTATGATATTTTTGACAACTCTCTACACGCAGATAGCACAGACCTCTGCCAAAAATACAAACTTTTCCCTGACTTATCCGACTGGGAAGGAAAGATTCTATTGCTAGAAACAAGTGAAGAAAAGCCTAATCCTGAAGACTTCAAAAAGATGTTGCGGACTTTAAAGGACACTGGTATATTCGAGGTCATCAGTGGACTCTTGGTCGGAAAACCTATGGATGAAACCTTCTATGACGACTATAAGGAGGCTTTAATGGACACCATTGATAGCAATATCCCGATTGTCTATAATCTGAATGTCGGACACGCAACTCCAAGAACAATTGTTCCCTTTGGAGTCCACGCGTATGTAGATGCAACGGAGCAAGTCATTCGCTTTGACTATAACAAAGAAAGCTGAGATGAATTTCTCAGCTTTTTCTATATTCTCAAATACTTTCGCTATCTGTACTAACTACTTGCCACTTTTCCATTCACAATCATTCTCATGGTCATCAACCAGGCCTGCTGCTTGTAGGTAGGATAAAACAGCGACTGGTCCGGTGAACTTAAAACCACGTTTTTTGAGGTCCTTGGATAATTTCTCAGATAAAGGCGTCTTAGCTGGTGCTTGACTGTAGTCCGAGACATCATTGACGATGGTTTTCCCATCTACAAAAGACCAAAGATAGGTGTCAAAAGAACCATACTCCTTCTGAACTTGTAGAAATGCTTGAGCATTGGTGCGCGTCGCAAATATCTTGGCACGATTGCGGATAATTGCTGGATTATTCATCAGATCTTCCAGTTCCTCATCAGTCATGTCTGCAACAGATTGAATTTGGTAACCATGAAAAGCTTCACGGAAAGCCTGCCGTTTATTGAGCACCGTTTCCCAAGATAATCCAGCCTGATAGGTCTCCATACAGAGCAACTCAAAAAGTGCTTGGTCTTCATGGAGAGGCTGTCCCCATTCCTCATCATGGTAGGCTACATAAAGCGGGTTGTTCATTTTAACCCAGCCACAACGTTTTGGCATCTTATTCTCCTATCTTTGAAACGTAGTCAGGCAAAGGAACAGTAGACTTATCCAATAAATTAATCCAACGATTAATATCTGGTGGCAGAGGGTTAAATCTCTCGTCCGTTTGATACCTTACACCATCATCTGTTTCTATTCCAGTTAATGTTTCAATCTGTTCTCGCAGCTGGTCTACAGACACCCAATTAGTCCAACCTTCAAATAAGCTTTCTGGAGCCATTGTTATCCCATACCATTCTTCAAACCATTCAATATAGTCTGCACCTAACAGGTAGAGTTTCTCGAAAGAACAAGATTCATCATTCACTTTTATACTTTCCACTATATTGTCATAATCTACTATGGCAATACTTGCACCACAAAATTCACAAGGAAGTGAGCCAACTTGACCATAGCGAGAACCGCTATGCAAGAATAATCCTATTTGGCTCTGTTGACAATTTTTACAAAACAATGGAAAAACAGTACAGTGTAGCCATAGTGTATCAATCTTCCCGTTCTTAAACTTTATCTTGACATGGTTGCTACTGTTCTTTGCTTCAACTAGATTGATTCGGGCAATCCCCATTATTTCACCAACATCTTAAGGGCAGACTTGATATAGTTCTCTGCTGTATCCGTCGTGCCTTCAAAGAATTTCTTGATTTTCTTAAGCTCCGTTGCCTTGTATCCCAATGCCAACATAGCTTCCATAGCTTCTTCAAGGGCTTGGTTTTCTTCTGCAACTTTGGCTTTGGACTGAGCCGGTGCATCTTCTAGGTCAAGATTGATCTTACCTTCCAGATCCAAGACCATCTGTTGGGCTGTTTTCTTGCCGATCTTCGGAAACTTGGTCAAGTAGGTAATATTCTTGCTTTCGATGGCTTGGACAAGGCCTGCATTGTCATCTGCAGCGATAATAGCCAGAGCTGAGACAGGTCCAATCCCAGAGACTGAGATCAAGTTTAAAAAGAGCTGTTTCTCTTCTTCGGTCGCAAAACCATAGAGAAGATGAGCATCTTCCCGAACCACCTGGTGCAGATAGACTTGCACCTCTTGATTCATTTTTCCAGAGTAGGCATAAGGATTGGCCACATGCAAGAGATAGCCGATTCCAGCTGTTTCTACCACAATGTATTTAGCAGTGATTTTCGTTAAAATTCCTTTAATGTATTCGTACATAATCTTCCTTTATTCTTTGTTTAATACTTGCCCAATTCCCGTAGGCTGGTGTGATTTTCCTGAATGCGTCGGAACATCTTTTCCATATCGGACTTGGTAAAGTTAACCAAGACGGGACGGCCGTGGGGGCAGTTATAAGGGTTGTCACATTGGGACAGTTGGTAGATGAGATCACGTGCGGAGTAATCGTCCAGTGTGTGGTTAGCCTTGATGGAGCGTTTGCAAGACATCATGATGGCCAACTCAGCCCGGTATTTCTTGATGGACACTTCCTTAGTCAAAAGGAGCATGTCACACATTTCATAGATACCCGACTCGATCTCTTCTTCCTTCATCCAGATCGGATGCTCCCGCAAGATCAACTGGTTGGCTCCGTACTCTTCTAAGTAGACGCCCACTTCTTCTAGAAGGTGCTTGCGCTGTTGCAGGCGGATCAGATCGTCTGCAGGGAACTCAAAGATATAAGGGACTAGCAGTTGTTGCTGACTGCCGTCTACGTCCCCGATGCTCTCCCGGTATTCTTCGTATTTGACCCGCTCTTGGGCCGCGTGCTGGTCAATGATGTAGAGGCCCCCATTTCCTTGGGCAAAGAGATAGGTTCCATGCATCTGACCGAAATATTCCAACTCTGGGAAGGTCGAATGTTCTTCTCCTTCCAACTTGTCATAAGCCTTGTCTAGACTAGCTAGATCCAACTCTGGGTGGTCAAGTTGATCATACTGAGGCGCCTTTCGCTCCGCGAATTTGATGGCTGGTGATTTAGCCTCCTGATTTCCCTCTTCTGGGGCAAAGAGAACCGTTTGCTCTGGGATCAATTCACCACTTGGTTGGGATTCCCCAACCTCTGGACGGACAAAGAAGTCTCCCTTGTCTCGGTCGTAATAGAGGCTATTTTCTTTTAGATGGAGGCTGGTCTGGACTGGCTTTTCTGTTCGACGAAGCGTTGACTTAGCTAGATTTTCTAGAGCATCTGGAATCAGATCCTGCTCTTTCAAAGCGGAGACAATGGCCTGGGAGATCAAGGCCATTAGTTCTCGTTCTTTAGAAATACGCACCTCTTGCTTGGTCGGGTGGACATTGACATCGGCTAGATAGGGGTCAATCTGGATATTAATCACCGCTATCGGGAAGCGTCCGACCATGAGTTTACTGCCGTAGCCATCCAAGATGGCCCGATTGAGCAAGAAATTCTTGATGTAACGACCATTGATAAAGAGGCTGATGTAGTTGCGATTGGCCCGGGTCAGTTCTGGCAAAGAGACGAAGCCCGACACTTCAAAGTCCAAATCACCTGTCTCGATGGCAACCATTTTCTTGGCAGTAGCGAGGCCGTAGACTCCTGCGATGGCTTGGCGGAGATTTCCCGTCCCTGCCGTCCGTGTCATTTCATGGCCGTCATTGATCAAGGTAAAGGCAATCTCTGGATGGGCCAGACTCAGGCGGTTGAGAATGTCGACGATATGGGACAACTCTGCCTGTTGGCTCTTCATATATTTGAGGCGGGCTGGTGTATTGAAAAAGAGGTCCTCAACTGTGATTTTAGTCCCCACAGGGCTAGTCGCCGGCTCAAGAGAAGTGATTTCGCCCCCTTTAGCCTCTAGCTTGGTCCCATGACTAGCTCCTTCCTGAGCTGTCAGGATGGTCAGGACACTGACAGAGGCAATAGACGGCAAGGCCTCGCCACGGAAGCCTAGTGTCCGAATGCGAAAGAGGTCGGCTTGACTCTTGATCTTACTAGTGGCATGGCGACGAAGAGCTAATTCCACTTCCTCATGGGCAATCCCTTGTCCATTATCCGTGATTTGAATGCTCTTTAAGCCAGCTTCTTCGATCTCTACGACAATCTGACTAGCTCCCGCATCGATGGAGTTTTCAACCAGTTCCTTGACCACACTAGCAGGGCGCTCGATGACCTCACCGGCAGCGATCTGATTGGCTAGAATTTCTGGTAATTCGATAATCTGTGACATAGCTTCCCCTCTTATGTTTTATACGCGCATAGGTAGAACTATTATACCATATCTACAAGGAAGCCCTACCTTTATAAAACCTTGTGCTCCAGCTCCATTAAAGATACCGTCTTCTACCAGATAAACAGACAAACTGACCGAATATGCGAAAAGCCTTGTCTTGATGCCTGAAAAAGTGTTTAATAGACTTGTAAGCAAGAAGTCCTGCTAGCGGATCGCTTACCTGACGTTAATATGTTAGAAGGGATTTGTATGAAAGTAACAGTTACCATTGACCCCCATTTTCAAGAAGAAGGCGTAGCCATCA
>NZ_JBKQBL010000001.1:561851-562169 GCF_046824975.1 Streptococcus intestinihominis
CAGGGCCACAACCTAGCGAACGCATCCAGAAAGTCCAACAATTCATTGAGGAATTGGACCAAAAGGAACGCTTGCGAGCGAAAAAGGAGGGCGAAACCTATCTTGTAGAGACCCACTTGTTTCATCGGTTCTATATTGAAAACCGTCAAGTCGTTGGGGAAACAAAGGATGACCACTTCATCCTCACCGGCCCCCTCTACCAACTCTATGAAGACTTGCCCATCTACTTTTTAAAAATTTCCCAATCTGAAATTATCAATACCAAAGAAATCGATCATCTGCATTTTACCAGCAGCGGATCGGTCCAAATCAATCTGA
>NZ_JBKQBL010000001.1:562216-570775 GCF_046824975.1 Streptococcus intestinihominis
AAAACGGGACCATCACCTATTCGTCTCGTCGCTATTTAAAAGCTATTAAGGAGAAATTATCATGTTAAAGACTCATCTATCGAATGCCTCTAAAGGCATCTTCATCGGCCTTACCCTCTCTATCGTCTTTTCTTTCCTAAACTCACCTTCCACTTACATGCCTCTCAGTCCAAGTTCAGGCGTTGGACAATGGATGCAAGCCCACGACGTGCATGGATCCCTTGTCATGCTCTATTGTATCCTTATATGGGCTGGCATCGGCTTGCTCTTCAGCTTTGGAAGCAGCCTGTTCAACAAAGACTGGAGCCTCCTCCGTGCGACCCTCAGCCACTACCTTTTGATGCTCTTTGGTTTTCTACCTTTGGCAACCTTGGGAGGCTGGTTCCCAATCCAAATCAGCTTCTACATCTCCGTCATTATAGAGTTTAGCCTTGTGTACTTGGTTATTTGGGCTGTTTCTTATCGCATTTACAAGAAAAAAGTAGAAGAGATCAACCAACAGTTGCAAGGAAAAGCCTGAGGAATTCAAAAAAATGACTTTTATTTTTTAGTCATTCAAGAAGATGAAAAACTTTCCGCTGTGAGAAAAGTGCCTGAAACAACTGTGTTTCAGGCACTCGGAATCATTGAGACCTTAGGCTCAATACGAATTGAACACAGGCTTCGGATTGTGTCAAAAAGATAAGTCCTCCTAGAATCTAAAGATTCTGCGTCGAACTTCCTATTTTGACTTTATCCGAGAACGCCCTTTGTATCTTAATTAATCATGGAACTTCTACGAAGTTCGCTGACGTCCGTACTCACCTAAGGAAAGTTTTTAAAATTACTTTGTCTTCAATCTGAAACAGTTCGAATGAACTGTTTTTTAAATTCTCTTTTTCATCTCGGCAACTGCCATCATGACTTCCATCGGGGTCATGTTGTAGATATCGAGATTCTTCAACTCTTCTAAGACAGAGTGGGAGGAAGTTGCTTCAAACAAGGATATCTGTTCTCCGACATGTGGAGAGGATTGCTGTGTTGGAGTCGCCATCGGCACTTCGTGGCTTTGGCCTTCTAGTTGACTCAAGATAGTATCTGCCCGCTTCAAGAGATCGCTTGGCAGGCCTGCAATCTTGGCCACATGGATCCCATAGGATTTATCAGCCGGTCCCTCTTCAATCCGGTGCAAGAAGGTCACTTGGCCATCCTTCTCCAAGGTTGCGACGTGGACATTGCGCAAGCGAGATAGGGTCTGCTCCAGGTCGGTCAACTCATGGTAGTGGGTGGCAAAGAGCGTCTTGGCACCTGTCCGGTCATGGATGTATTCGATGATGGCTTGAGCCAGAGCCATCCCATCATAGGTCGCCGTCCCTCGTCCCAACTCATCAAACAAGATGAGAGAAGCTGGAGTCGCTTGGCGAATGGCATTGTTGGCCTCCATCATCTCAACCATAAAGGTCGATTGGCCGGACACCAAGTCATCTGCAGCCCCAATCCGGGTATAAATGGCATCAAAGAGAGGAAGGGTCGCCGCCTGAGCCGGAACAAAGGAACCAATCTGAGCCATAATGACAATGATGGCCAACTGGCGCATATAGGTGGACTTCCCGCTCATATTAGGTCCCGTAATTAACTGGATATCACAGGTCTCATCCATAGAAATGCTGTTGGGGATGTAGCTTTGAGCCCCCATCACCTTCTCAACAACTGGGTGACGACCCTTCTCAATCCGGATATCACGCGCCTCTTGAAAGACTGGCCGGGTCAGTTGTTGTCTTTCAGCTACACAGGCCAACCCTTGCAAGACGTCCACCGTTGCTAGGGCTTGGGCTAGGGACTGCAAGCGCTGAATGTACTTGCCGACTTCCTCTCTGATCCGTAGGAAAATCGCATACTCTAGGCTAGTCGACTGTTCCCGAGCTTCTAGCATCTCCCCTTCAATCCGAGCCAGTTCCTCTGTCCCAAAGCGCTCAGAATTTTTCAAGGTTGCCTTGCGGAAGAAATGTGCTGGCACACGGGATAATTGGGAATTGGTCACATGGAAATAGTAGCCATCTTTTTTATTGTAGTCAATTTTTAGTCCGGTGATGCCACTGGCTTCCCGTTCTTTGGCTTCAATCTCTGCAATCCAGCCGGTCCCTTCCCGGAGGACGACACGGTACTGGTCCAGAGTTGGGTCAAAGCCGGTACGGATGATATTGCCTTCTGTTAGAACAATCGGGGCATCCGGATCAATCGCAGCTTCGATGAGACGGCAAAGCTCTGGTAGCTCATCTAACTGGGCGATGAGGAGGTCTAGCACCGGCTCTCCCATCTCGACCAAGAGCGACTTGATCAAGGGAACATGGCGTAGGGTTTCGCCCAACTGCAAGAGGTCCTTGGGAGTGGTCTTACCAAAGGAAACCCGACTGGCCAAGCGCTCGATGTCATAGACACCCTTGAGACGATCTGCCAGATCGCTTCGCTCAAAGAAATGGTCCAAGAAGACCTGGATAATCTCTTGGCGTTCTTCGATCCGATGGCGATCCATTAAAGGCTTCTGGATCCAAGCCCGCAAGAGACGGCCTCCCATAGCTGTCTTGCTTTCATCTAGGAGCCAGTAGAGACTGCCATGTTTCTTGCCAGTCCGAGCATTTTCTGTCAAGTCCAAACTCGCCTTGGTCGCATAATCCATCTGCAAAAAATCACGGACTTCATAGTGATGGGCAGGCTTGATATGGTGGAGTTCCCGCTTCTGGGTTTCCTGGACATATTGGAGCAGGCCTCCTGCCGCTATTCTCTCCAAATGAGTCAAGTCAGCCCCTAAAAGTTGGACATCCTCCGCTACTTCTGAGATAGGGGAGAGCAAGAGGTTCATTTGGCCGAGAAGGACTCTTTCTTCCATTTCTGACAAGGAGTAGGTCAGGACAATCTCCCGCGCCCGTAGGTTGCGAATCTCCCCACAGACCATGGCAAAATCATTCAGACTGGTGACCTGAAACTCCCCGGTCACTAGGTCCATATAGGCAAGGCCATAATCCGTCTCATCATGAGACAAGGCTACCAGGAAGTTGTTGGCACTGTCAGGCTTGGTCGAATCGACAACGGTCCCCGGAGTAATGACTTGGACCACTTCCCGTTTGACCACACCGACGGCTTGCTTGGGATCTTCCATCTGCTCTGCAATAGCCACCTTATAGCCCTTTTCGATCAAGACATCGATGTACTGCTGGGCCGAATGATAGGGAACGCCAGCCATGGGAATCGGATTTTCTGCATTTTTATTCCGAGAGGTCAAAGAAATCTCTAAAATCTGTGCTGCATTGACGGCATCTTCATAAAAGAGCTCGTAAAAATCCCCCATCCGAAAGAGCAAAAACGCATCCGGATAGTCTTTTTTGATATCTAGGTATTGCTGCATGCCAGGTGATAGTTTTTCTGCTGCCATATCGCTCCTTTTCTATATCATTGCATTCATTCTGAGTGCTTACTCCTACTCTAAACTGACATAAAAGGAGGGCCGATCCCTTTCGGGACTGGTCCCTCGCCCTTGACTAGTGACTAGAATGTTGGAGTATGGTCTGCTGGACTGTTTGTGCTACTTCTTGGTCCTTGCAAACAATTAAGAGGGTATTGGCCCCTGCGACGGTGCCAAGGATTTGATCATCCAAAATCTCATCGACTGCGTTGGCTAAAATAGCCGCCTCTCCCAGCTCCGTCCGAACAACCAGTGTGAACTCCGCTCTAGAGACCACTTGTGCATATTGAGCAATCAGTCTAAAAATATCTGTTCGATCCGGTTCGTCTGCTAATTTATAATAGAGGCCACCCTTTTCTTTTACCTTGATCAGACCGATTTCTCGTAGATCTCTAGATAAGGTTGTCTGGGTCACTCCCGCCCCTCTTTGATCTAGACGGTCTTGAATGTCTTTTTGCGTCGATAACTTCTCATTTTGAATAATTTCTCGAATCAAAAGCTGACGTTCATCTTTTTTCATTTTTGCTCCACTTTTGAATAATTATACTTTGATTATACCAAAAAGTTTGAAGAAAGGCCGAATTTTGTGATAGAATAGTAACAAAAGACCAAAGGAGCTACTATGAATCATAAAGAACTTATTGCAAGTGAATTGGCAAAAGTCATTGAAGGCTTAGACCAAGAAACTATCTTAAATTTACTAGAGCAACCAAAATCTTCAGACCTCGGAGATATCGCCTTTCCTGCCTTTTCTTTGGCTAAAATCGAACGCAAAGCTCCTCAAGCGATTGCTGCTGATATTGCGGAAAAAATCGATGCCTCTCACTTTGAAAAAGTCGTTGCAACTGGACCTTATGTAAACTTCTTCTTGGACAAATCTAAAATCTCTGACCAAGTCATCAAATCTGTTATCGAAGCAGGTGCAGACTACGGTCAGCAAGACGAAGGACATGGAGGAAATATTACCATCGACCTTTCTAGTCCAAATATTGCAAAACCTTTCTCAGTTGGTCATTTGCGCTCAACCGTTATCGGAGATGCTCTTTCAAATATCTTCCGCAAAATGGGCTACAACACCATTAAAATCAACCACTTGGGAGACTGGGGTAAACAATTTGGTCTCTTGATGGTCGCTTATAAAAAATGGGGTAGCAAGGAAGCTGTCGAAGCCAATCCAATCGATGAATTGTTGAAACTCTATGTCCGCATCAATGCCGAAATTGAAAACGATCCTGCTTTGGACGAGGAAGGACGTCTCTGGTTCAAGAAATTGGAAGATGGAGATCCAGAAGCAACTGAATTGTGGCAATGGTTCCGTGACGAAAGCTTGGTAGAATTCAACCGTATCTACAAACTCCTCGGTGTTGAATTTGACAGCTTAAACGGAGAAGCTTTCTACAATGACAAGATGGATGAAGCTGTCCAAATCCTTGAAGAAAAAGGCTTGTTGAAAGAATCTAAGGGAGCTAGCATCGTTGAGTTGGATGATGTCAACCTTCCACCAGCTATGATTAAGAAATCAGACGGTGCCACTCTTTATATCACTCGTGATATCGCCACTGCTATCTACCGTGCACGGACTTACAACTTTGTGAAAAACATCTATGCTGTCGGTCAAGAACAATCCAACCACTTCCGTCAGTTGAAAGCTGTTTTGAAGAAAATGGGATTTGACTGGAGCGACGATATGATCCACGTTGACTTTGGTTTGGTCACAAAGAATCGCCAAAAATTGTCAACTCGTAAAGGAAATATCATCCTGCTCGAACCAACTCTTCAAGAAGCCATCTCTCGTGCCAAAGCGCAAATCGAAGAAAAGAACCCTGAATTGGAAAACAAGGAAGAAGTGGCACATGCAGTCGGTGTTGGTGCCGTTAAGTTCTACGACTTGAAGACAGACCGTCGCAACGGGTATGACTTTGACCTTGAAGCCATGGTATCCTTCGAAGGGGAAACTGGACCATACGTTCAATACGCATACGCACGTATCCAATCCATCCTTCGCAAAGCCAACTTCACACCATCTGCAGATGCAACTTACAGCTTGAGCGACCCAGAAAGCTGGGAAATCATCAAACTTCTCCAAGACTTCTCTCGTGTCGTGAAACGCGCTGCTGAAAACTATGATCCATCCTTGATTGCAAAATATGCCATCAACTTGGCTCAAGCCTTCAACAAGTACTATGCTCACACTCGTATCTTGGATGAAAGCCCAGAACGCGATAGCCGCCTTGCTCTTAGCTACTCAACAGCAGTAGTCTTAAAAGAAGCCCTTCGCTTACTTGGTGTCGATGCGCCTGAGAAAATGTAATTTCTTCCTTACTTTTTGATAGGAAACCAGCTCTTTTAGGGGTGAGAGGAATCGCTAAATAAACCTTATTTAGTTCCATCTCACTCCTTTTCTCATGCTAAACACACCTATATTTTTAGGGATTATCGCTTCCCTTCATCCATTATCTTATCCTTTGGAGAACCCTATGAATCAAACTGTTTATATTCTTATTTTAGTTAGTCTGCTCATTCTCTTTTTAATCAATAAATACGAGAGAGAAAAACTGCAAAAGATTTTACAAGAGCAACTCTTAAAAGATGAAGCCTTCAAGGCAAGCATCAAGGAACAAATCCAAACGACGGAAAACATCAACGATGTTATCCACGCCATCAATAAGGACTATCGCCTCGGCCTCTTGCTTTCGAAAGAAATCACAGATCAATTAAAATAAGCCCTAAAAGAGGAGTCATACAAAATATGACCCCTCTCTCTTCAACCGCAACAAATAAGAGAGTGGGACAGAAATCGGTAATTCGTTAGAATTCGATTTCGTCGTCCCACCTCCGCACAGTTGAGTAGGGCTGTAAAAGCTGATGAAATCAGCGTGGTAGAGCCCACTCAACCACTGCGTCTTGCTCGATAATCCAAAGACAATTGAGAGGCTAGGACTTTTGTCCCAGCCTCTTTTGTTTTAAAGACGATACAAATCTTCTACAATGGCCGCTACTTTTTTGATATCCCCTAGCATTCCTCGCATCTCAAAGTCTGCTAGCATAGGGAAACCAAAGCGTTGGCTGTACTGCTTGGCCGTTAGGCAATATTGATTGTTGAAGTTGCGATTTCCTGATCCTACAACTCCCAAGCATTTAGTGGCATTGTCTCCATAGGCAATAAAGTCTGCTACATCGGTCGTTAAAATTTCCACATCTCCATTATCAACACCATTTCCTCCTTCTAGGTAGGTCGGCAAAAAGGCGATAAAAGGTGTATCAACTTCAAAGAAGGGCTTTCCTTCTTTGACTAGGTCTTTGACATGGATTTTTTCAATGACCAAGTCAGGGTACTGCTCCCATAGATAATCACTGAGACGACGAACAAAACTTTCAGTATTGCCACTTAAACTGATATAGACAAAACATACTTTCATTTTCTTCTCCAATCAGACCAGCTCCTCTTCTTTGTTCCAGACTTGAGGAGTTTTTTAATGCTATGATCTAAGCTTGAAGGTCGCTAGCTGGTCTATTTTTCAATTTGTAGAGGAGGATTCCCAAGTAAACTAGGGCTACAACCACACTCAAGACAAGTGCATATAAGCTAGAAGCCTGTAACAAGGTCCGCAATTTGTCTGACGTGATCACAGACATAGAAGAACGATAAGACAAGAAATTATGCAAGCTCATTAAGACAAAGGCACCAATCTGTCCCATATAGGCATAGGTCGCCTTAACAATATCCTTTTTAGACAGGAAGAAATAGGCAACTGCAATCAAGCCCCCAATCAAAAGAGATAGCAACAACCAAGCAATCGGTCCGCGTAAGGCTACGATTAATTTCTCAAGGAAGGCTTTGTATTCTTCCCGTTCAAGAGCAGTGGTTAAGTTCAAAGAAGTTGCCATTTCATCTGTGAGCTCCACTTTAGCCAATCCAAAGAAGGACTGAGCAGTTAATAGAGTTCCCATCGCTGATAGAGCTAGCAAGACATACATATAAATTGGATTTTTCTTCATTGTATTTCCTCGTTTCTAATATCCATAGTATTTATTATAACGTGAACCTTAGGGAAGCGCAAGTTTAGATTTTCCCAGCGATCCTGTGCTAAAAAAGCTCCCTCTAAATCAGGAGATGATTCAAAAGGAGCTCTTCTTTCTAAGTATATTGCTTCTAGAATGTTAAAAACAAATTAGTTCAAGTGCCAGATATCTTCGTTGTACTGAGCGATGGTACGGTCAGATGAGAAGAATCCTGCTTTGGCAATGTTGACGATGACTTTATCCAACCATGCGTCACGGTCTTCGTAGTCAGCCAACATTTGCTCTTTGACTTTGATGTAGTCTTCCAAGTCGAGAAGGGTCATGAACCAGTCTTTGTTGATCAACTCATTGTGAAGGCGTTCCAAACGTTCTTTCTTACCAACTGCAAGAACAGCGTCGCTGACGATAAAGTCAACCAATGGTTTGATCGCTTCACGAGCGTAGAATTCGCTTGATTTGTATGCTGATTTTGCGTAAAGGTCGATAACTGTTTCTGAATCTTCACCGAAGATATAGATGTTTTCGTCTCCAACCAACTCAGCGATTTCCACGTTTGCCCCGTCCATAGTACCAAGAGTCAAAGCTCCGTTCAACATGAATTTCATGTTACCAGTACCTGAAGCTTCTTTAGAAGCAAGTGAGATTTGTTCTGAGATGTCACATGCTGGGATGAGGAAGCTTGCTGCAGTAACGTTGTAGTTTTCAACCATCACTACTTGCAAGTGTGGAGCTACTGCTGGGTCGTTTGCAATGACTTCTGACAAGCAAAGGATCAAGTGGATGATATCTTGAGCGATGGTGTAGGCAGGAGCTGCTTTACCACCAAAGAAGACTGTGATTGGACGAGCAGGGATATTACCAGCCTTGATGTCCAAGTATTTGTGGATGACATACAAAGCGTTCATTTGTTGACGTTTGTACTCGTGAAGACGTTTGATTTGGATATCAAAGATAGAATTTGGATTGATTTCCACACCTTGGTGATCTTTCAAGTGACGAGCCAATTTACGTTTGTTGTGGGCTTTGATGTTTTCCAATTTTTCTTTGACAGCAGCTTTATCTTCGTATGAGAGAAGGTCTTCCAACTTAGAAGCATC
>NZ_JBKQBL010000001.1:570995-577854 GCF_046824975.1 Streptococcus intestinihominis
CGTTTGTTTTGTTGTTGAATTTTTCTGGGTAAAGGTCGTAGAAGGCCTTCAACTCTGAGTTCTTCAAGATTTCAGTGTGAAGAGCTGCAACCCCGTTTACACTGTATCCATAGTGGATATCCATGTGGGCCATGTGGACACGATCGTGTTCATCAATGATTTGAACAGCTGGATCTTTGTGTTCAGCACGAACACGACGGTCCAATTCTTCAATGATTGGTACCAAGTGAGGAACCACTTCTTGCAAGAATTCAAGTGGCCATTTTTCAAGGGCTTCTGCAAGGATTGTGTGGTTAGTGTAAGCGGTCATGCTACGAACGATAGAGATGGCTTCATCCATTTCGATACCGCGTTCAGTCAAGAGACGGATCAACTCAGGAATGACCATAGACGGGTGAGTATCATTGATTTGTACAACTGCGTAGTCAGCAAGGTCATGCAAGTTGCTTCCTTTTTCGATCGCTTCATCGATGATCAATTGTGCACCGTTTGAAACCATGAAGTATTGTTGGAAGATACGGAGCAATTCACCTTGTTTGTCACTATCGTCTGGGTAAAGGAAAAGAGTCAAGTTGCGAGCGATATCTGTCTTGTCAAAGTTGATACCATCTTCAATGATAGATGAATCAACTGATTCCAAATCGAACAAACGCAAACGGTTCTTGGTATCGATCTTGTAACCAGGTACGTCGATATCATAAAGTGTTGAAGTCAATGTAAAGTGTGCGAATGGCACTTGGTAGCTACGGCTTGAACGAACGAGCCAGCTTTGATCAGTCAACCATGCATTTGGAATGGTTTCTTGTTGGTTGTTTTTAAGGACTTGTTGGAACAAACCAAAGTGGTAGTTCAATCCGATTCCGTCTCCGTTCAATCCAAGAGTCGAGATAGAGTCGATAAAGCAGGCTGCCAAACGTCCCAAACCACCATTACCAAGTGATGGTTCCAATTCCACTTCTTCTACTTCGATCAAGTCTTTACCAGCGTCAGCCAATTCTTTTTTGACATCATCGTAAAGACCCAAGTTGATCAAGTTGTTCGACAAGAGTTTACCAATCAAGAACTCAGCTGAGATATAGTAAACTTTTTTCTTACCAGTATTTAATTTCTTTTGGGCACTTGCTTGCTTGGTGTAATTAAGCAAAGCAATGTACAATTCTTCATTTGAACATTCTGCAATTGTTTTTTGATGATGATCAATCACATATTTTTGTAATGATTCCATGTTTAAAAGTCTCCTTTGTTTCAACAATTTTAATGGGGGAAAGATTATTTTTCTGCTTTTTTCGCTTCTTCTTTCACCAAGTCAGTATTTTCACGACGATAGATGGTCGTGAAATCAAGCAATTCTTGCTCAACAGCAGGAGTCAATTGATCCGCTGTCATCCGCCATGCCCAGTTGCCACCAAGAGTAGATGGGAAGTTCATACGAGCTGAGCCATCCAACTCTAACAAATCTTGCATGGTAGCGATGGCCATAAAGCTGACTGAAGCAAAGACGGTACGAAGCATCGCATGTGGAACAGATTCGTATTCTTTACGGTTGGTGTAACGAGCAAGGTACTCACGAGTTGGATCGTCAATTTCATTGCGGTACCATCCAAGAACCGTGTTGTTATCATGTGTACCAGTGTACATAACAGAGTTATTTGGCGCTAAGTGAGGGCTGTCGATACTTTCATCATCAGGATTGAAGGCAAATTGAAGAATCTTCATGCCTGGGAAGCCTGTGCGCTCACGAAGCTCAATGACTTCGTCCGTCATGAAGCCAAGGTCTTCTGCGATGATGTTCAAATCACCAAGTTCTTCTTTCACTGCGGCAAAGAGTTTGTAGCCAGGACCTTTGACCCATTTACCTGGTGCTGCTGTATCAGAACCAGCTGGGATTTCCCAGTAAGATTCAAAACCACGGAAGTGGTCGATCCGCACGATGTCGTAGATCTTGAAGCTCTCACGCAAGCGTTCAATCCACCATTTGTAACCATCTTTGTCCATTGCTTCCCAGTCATAGATTGGGTTGCCCCAAAGCTGACCAGTTGCTGAAAATTCATCTGGTGGGCATCCTGCAATGCAGGTCGCTTTCCCATTTTCATCTGTTTTAAAGAGGTGTGGATTTGCCCACATATCACTTGAATCTTCCGCTACGTAGATTGGCATGTCTCCTACGATTTCGATGTGGTTGTCGTTAGCGTATGCTTTCAATTTCAACCATTGTTGGAAGAAGAAATACTGTGTCACTCGATGGTAAGTCAATTTATCTTCCAATTGAGCGCGATAGGAAGCAAGAGCTTCTGGTTGACGAGCGCGAATCGCTGCATCTGGCCACTCTGTCCATGCTTTCAAATCAAAGTGTTCTTTAATGGCCATATATTCAGCAAACAATTCCAACCAAGCTGCATTTTGCTCTGCAAATTGGCTGAAGTCATCCCAATCACCTGATTTCATAAAAGCTTGCACCGCTTTTTCTAGAAGAGGACGACGTTGCTCGAAGATCTTCGCATAATCTACTTCTGTCGGATCTTGACCAAAATCAACACCTTCTACATCAGATGCATCCAAGAGCCCTTGCTCAATCAAGAGATCGAAATCAATAAAATGAGTGTTACCTGCAAAAGCCGAGAAGGATTGGTAAGGAGAATCCCCGTAGCTTGTTGTTCCGAGAGGCAAAATTTGCCAATACCGTTGCTTGGTACGAACGAGGAAATCCACAAAATCGTAGGCTGCTTGGCCAAACGAACCGATTCCATACTTTCCAGGCAAGGATGAAATGTGCATCAAGACACCACTTTGGCGTTTTTTCATTGAGGGTACCACCTTTAGTTTAATATTTTTTGTTTCAAAGAAAAATAGACGAACCTTCTACACTGTTCTGTTCCCACTCCAACTCTCAGAAAGAACAGAAGAAGGGCAGTTATCAGACATAGAGCCGAATTTAACCTATTTATAAATGACCCTAGATCATCTTTATGCAACGTTTAAGGAAAACGTTTGCGTTACTTGTCCATTATAAAGTATTCCTGTGGTTTATGCAAGAGGTTTCCTAAACTTTTATGATTTTTTCTGCAGGTTAACCCCATGCCTAGTTTATCCCTTTCTCATTTTCTTGTCAACTATTTATGTGTATATAATAGAAGATAAAAAAATTTTAAAAATTTTTGCACAAAGAGCTTGCAAACGTTTTCTCCCTGTGATATACTATTCGTGTTAAGGAAAACGTTTGTCTAAAACGTTTTCAACTAATAATCTTATTTTTATTCTTTAGGAGGAATAAATCATGAAACGCACAATTCTTCGAAGCGCTGCTGTACTTGGTACAGTTGGATTCGCATCACTTCTTTTGGTAGCTTGTGGAGGCAAAAAAGAAGATTCTTCTTCTGCTAAAAACGAGTTGACCGTCTACGTCGATAATGGCTACAAATCTTATATGGAAGAAGCTGCGAAAGCTTTTGAAAAAGAAAGTGGCACAAAAGTAAACATCAAGACTGGTGATGCTCTTGGTGGTTTGGACAAATTGTCTCTTGACAACCAATCTGGTAAAGCTCCAGACGTTATGATGGCACCATACGACCGTGTAGGTGGTCTTGGTAACGATGGTCAATTGGCTGAAGTCGCATTGAACAAAAACAGCAAGACCGACAAAACAACTGAATCACTTGTAACAAACGGTGGTAAAGTATACGGAGCCCCAGCAGTTATCGAAACATTGGTTCTTTACTACAACAAAGACCTCTTGCAAGAAGCTCCAAAAACGTTTGGTGAACTTGAAGAATTAGCAAAAGATAGCAAATATGACTTCGCTGGTGAAGATGGTAAAAATACAGCCTTCCTTGCTGACTGGACAAACTTCTACTATGCATACGGACTCCTTTCAGGTAACGGTGGATATGTCTTCGGTAAAAATGGTACAGATCCAAAAGACATTGGTTTGAACAACCAAGGTGCTATCGACGGTATCGAATACGCGAAAACTTGGTACGCTAAATGGCCTAAAGGATTGCAAGACACTAAAGGTGCTGCAAACTTCATCCAAACTCAATTCCAAGAAGGTAAGACAGCTGCCATCATCGATGGACCATGGAAAGCATCTTCATTGAAAGAAGCAAAAGTAAACTATGGTGTAGCAACTATCCCTACCCTTCCAAACGGAAAAGCATACTCTGCCTTCGGTGGTGGTAAAGCTTGGGTTATCCCTGCAGGTGCTAACAACCCTGAAGCAGCTCAAAAATTCGTAGACTTCTTGACTTCAACTGATCAACAAAAAGCTTTCTACGATAAGACGAACGAAGTGCCAGCTAACACAGAAGCTCGTGAATACGCTGTTGGTAAAAACGATGAATTGACAACTGCCGTTGTTAAACAGTTTGAAAATGCACAACCAATGCCAAACATCTCTGAAATGAGTACTGTTTGGGATCCAGCTGCAACTATGCTCTTCGATGCTGTAAGTGGTAAGAAATCTGCTAAAGATGCTGCTGACGGTGCTGTTAAATTAATCAAAGAAACTATCGAACAAAAATTCGGTGGCAAGTAATACAGTTCCCAAGGGGCTGGGAGTGTTTCCCAGCCTTTCGCTGTGATGTGGCCTCTGGTCGCTCACTTATAAGGAGTCGATATGGAAACACAACAAAATCCAAAAAAGGCAATGTGGTTATCCCTCATTCCTGGCTTGGGACAAATCTATAACAAACAGAAAGCAAAAGGATACATCTTTCTCGGTGTAACACTTGTCTTTCTCGCTTACTTTTTCGGGCTTGGTTTGGAGGAATTGTCTAAACTACTTACCCTCGGTACCGTCCGTGGACAAGATAACTCTCTTTTCATCTTAATCCGTGGTGCCTTCCACTTAATTATCACAATCGTTTATTTGATGTTCTATGCTCTGAATATCAAAGATGCGGGTACTGTAGCTAAGCGGATTAATAATGGTATTCGAGTACCGATGACCCTAAAAGAGATGGTGAATGCTATCTATGAAAATGGCTTCCCATATCTTTTGATCATCCCTTCTTACATTGCCATGACCTTTGCAATCATCTTCCCCGTTTTGGTTACCTTGATGATTGCCTTTACCAACTACGACTTTAAGCATACAGCTCGCTTTACGCTCCTTGATTGGATCGGACTTCAAAACTTCACCAACATGTGGACTTTGAGTACTTTCCGTTCTGCCTTTACATCCGTATTGGGCTGGACCTTGATCTGGGCTTTGGCAGCTTCAACACTTCAAATCGTTCTTGGTATCTTGACGGCCATTATTTCTAACCAACCATTCATTAAAGGAAAACGCATCTTCGGTGTCATCTTCCTTCTTCCATGGGCGGTTCCTGCCTTCATCACTATCTTGACTTTCTCAAACATGTTCAACGATAGTATCGGGGCCATCAATGCGCAAGTCCTTCCTCTCTTTGCGAAGATTTTCCCATTCTTAGATGGGGTTCTCATTCCTTGGAAAACGGACCCTACCTGGACAAAGATTGCTTTGATTATGATGCAAGGTTGGCTCGGCTTCCCTTACATTTACGTCTTGACACTCGGAATCTTGCAATCTATTCCAAACGATCTTTATGAAGCAGCCTATATTGATGGGGCGAATGCTTGGCAAAAATTCCGCAACATTACCTTCCCAATGATTTTGGCTGTTGCGGCACCAACGCTCATTAGCCAATACACCTTCAACTTTAACAACTTCTCCATTATCTACCTCTTTAACGATGGTGGACCTGGATCTGTTGGAGGAAATGCTGGTTCAACAGATATCTTGATTTCTTGGATCTATAAATTGACAACGAACTCATCACCTCAATACTCAATGGCTGCTGCGGTTACGTTGATTATCTCTCTGATTGTGATCTCGATCTCGATGATTGCCTTCAAGAAACTGCACGCATTTGATATGGAGGATGTGTAAAATGAAAAATTCAGTTCAATTTAAACGCCGCCTTAATCATTTCTTGACTTACCTCTACTTGGTTGTCCTTTCCATCATCATCATCTATCCATTGTTGATCACGGTTCTTTCAGCCTTCAAAACGGGTAACGTCAGTGCCTTTACGCTTGATTTCAGTGGCAGTCTCAGCTTTGATAACTTCCAAAAACTCTTTACGGACACCTTATATGGTACTTGGTATCTCAATACCTTGATCATCGCCATTATTACCATGGTCGCTCAAACATCTATCATTACCTTGGCAGGATATGCATACAGCCGCTACAACTTCTTGGCTCGTAAGCAAAGTTTGGTCTTCTTCTTGATTATCCAAATGGTGCCTACCATGGCTGCTTTGACTGCCTTCTTCGTTATGGCCTTGATGTTGAATGCCTTGAACCACAGCTGGTTCCTCATCTTCCTCTATGTCGGTGGGGGAATCCCGATGAACGCTTGGTTGATGAAGGGTTACTTCGATACAGTCCCAATTTCACTTGATGAATCTGCAAAATTGGATGGTGCTGGACACTTCCGTCGCTTCTGGCAAATCGTCCTTCCATTGGTGCGTCCAATGATTGCGGTACAGGCACTTTGGGCCTTCATGGGACCTTTTGGAGACTACATCTTGTCTAAATTCTTGCTTCGTGACGAAATCAATTACACGGTAGCTGTTGGTCTTCAAACCTTTATCAGTGACCAAAAAAATCAAAAGATTGCCTTCTTTGCGGCAGGTGCGATTCTGATTGCAGTCCCAATCTGTGTGCTCTTCTTCTTCCTTCAAAAGAACTTTGTTTCAGGCTTGACAGCTGGTGGAGATAAAGGATAAGATAAACTTTTCTATAACCTTCCAGCTATGATGAAAAGGACGAGATCTCCTCTCGTGCTTTTCTCCCAGTCACATAAATTTTATCTTTAAGGAAAGGATGGGAGTGG
>NZ_JBKQBL010000001.1:577898-588194 GCF_046824975.1 Streptococcus intestinihominis
GACAAGGGTAGCAAGTTGATTGATTTGCTACTAGTCTCTCTCCCATCTTTGGTTAAGGATAAAATCATGTTATGCTCTCCATACAAGGGAAATCCATCCCGGAGATTAGAAAGGTCACTTCATGCCCTATCCATTTAATTATTTTTCCAGCCTTTTTCAGGTAAGAAAAGCATTTGCCAACCGCAAACAACTTAATTGGTTCCAAATGATCTTTACCTCACTCTTTCTTCTATCCTTGACCCTCATTCCTGTTGCCATTCAAAATGCGGAACTACAGACCTACCCTTTAACCACCTTCGTTAGTGATGTCTTTGATCCCTTAACAGACGATGTTATGAAGGATTTAAAAGAAAACATACAGATAAATCAGCGAGAACTAGTCTATAACAGTCATTTTGGAGTTCATAAAAATGAGGCTGGTCATGTTATCTTAGGCCATCACGAAGGAACTCAATTAGGAGAAAAATTAACTCTTTATTTCGATAAAAACCAATTGATTGTAAGTAAAGAAAAGAAAGAACTAGCTACGATTCCTTACCAAGCCATCAATCAAGAGAGCATCCAGGACAAAAAAGAACTCACTAAGGCCATTTCCAAAGATTGGTTCCAGGCCAATCGATTGGCTGTTAGCCTCTTTCTCGTCCTCTTCTCAGGTTTCTTATCTGCTGTGAATTTTGCCATTTTAGTATTTGGAGCTTCCTTCTTCCTCTTCTTGACACGGAAGTCACGTCTCTTCTCTCTCAAGACCTTTAAAGAATGCTTCAATTTCACCCTCAACTGTCTAGGATTGCCTATTCTTGCGAGCGTCCTGATCAGTTTAGTATTCCACCAAGTCTTTACGACAACCATCTTGATCCAAAATATCCTATTTGTCTTGTTCCTCGCGCTTGCCTTCTATAAGACTCATTTCCGGGATCCAGATTACAAACCTTAGGGAGGTCCTATATGCGTGTCACTATCAAAGATGTCGCCAAACTTGCCGGCGTTGCACCATCTACCGTTACACGAGTGATTCAAAATAAATCTACCATCAGTGAAGCCACTAAAAAACGGGTTCGTTCTGCCATGAAAGAACTGGATTACCATCCAAACCTCAATGCTCGTAGCTTAGTGAGCCAGTCCAGTCAGGTCATTGCCCTTGTCTTGCCTGATGAAAGTGATGTATTCTTCCAAAACCCCTTCTTCCCTACGGTCCTCCGTGGGATTAGTCAGGTAGCTTCTGACCATGGCTATGCCATTCAGATTTGTACTGGGGTCAATGAGACCCACCGTCTCGAGCAACTCAAACAAATGATTTATGGTAAGCGGGTAGATGGGCTCATCTTCCTCTATTCCAAATTGAATGATCCTCTGGTTGACTTCTGTATTCAAGATAAATTTCCTTTCTTGATTTTGGGAAAAGCAACTTCACCTTTTGTATCCTTAGTGGATAACGACAATGTGAAAGCAGCCTTTGATGCGACAGAATATTTCATCAAGAAAGGATACCAACACATCGCCTTCCTTGGAGGAAATAAGGAATTGGCCGTTTCTCAAGACCGCTACAAGGGCTACCAAGAAGCTCTTGCCAGTCACCAGATCCCTCTCCGTGAGGAATTGGTCAAGTTCTCCTTTGGTTTCTTGCTGGAAGAAAGTTCTTACCAAATCATGGATACCCTGCCTTTTGAAGAACTAGAGGCACTTATGACAACAGATATTCTGGTTGCTGAAGGGGTTCGGAGGTACTTGAGTGACAAACAGGTCGATCTTCCAATCATCTCCTTTGACTCCATTAAACCACGGATTCCTATTGACGCCTATATTGATATCAATACGGTAGAACTAGGACGTGAATCTGTCAGAACCTTACTCCAAATTATTAAAGACAATAAGGAAAACAAAACTGTTTGCTACAGACAACTCATTGAACATTCGATTATTGAACTTTAGGAGAACCTATGACCACACACTTTGCAGCTTATTTAGATGACCAAGACTTGATTCGCATGGAAGGAGGAGAGAACGTAACGGCCTTTCTTCCTTTTACATTGACGTCTGGTTCGAAAGCGATTGAACTCTTGCCGACAGAGGAAGAAAAAACTCTTAGAAGCCCCCTTCCCATCGACATGAGTCGAAGCTATACCCTCTCCAACGCTATGGGAGAAACCTGCCTCCTACACTATCGTGACATTGTCCGCCAACCCATCTTTGATCAGCTATATGCTTATGATGGAGAGGATTTAGGGGCTCGCTACTCAAAAGAAAAAACGACCTTTGCCTTCTGGGCGCCCATTTCTCAAGAGGTTCAGCTCTTGATCAACCAAACTGCCTACCCGATGGAGCGGACAGAAAAAGGTGTATGGCGTTTAGAACTCGAAGGAGACTGGGAAAAAGCCTCTTATTACTACCAGCATCAAGTCAACGGTGTAACCCATATCGTCCATGATCCTTATGCTCTTTCTTCTGAAGCCAATTCAGGAGCTAGCTATGTCATCGACCGGCACAAGATTGAGCGCCCTATCCAGAGAGCCACAACCCAACTAGATCCGACTCAGGCCATTATTTATGAATTGAGCGTCCGGGACTTCTCCATGCAAAAAGAAGCTGGTTTCCAACATCCTGGAACCTTCCCAGCCCTCTTAGAATCTCCTAAGCATGGAGACCAGACCTTTGGATTTGACTATTTGAAATCACTAGGCATTACTCATGTCCAACTCATGCCCCTCTATGATTTTGGAAGCGTAGACGAAACAAATCCTACTGCTGGTTATAATTGGGGCTATGACCCTGTGCAATACAATGTTCCTGAAGGAAGTTTTAGTAGCCAGCCAAATGATCCTTACCAACGGATCCTGGAGTTGCAGCAAGTGATTGATGCCTATCACGAAGCAGATCTCAGCCTCATCATGGACGTGGTCTATAACCATGTTTACCTCTCTGACGAGTTTGCCTTTGAGCGGATTGTCCCAGGCTATTTCTATCGCTATGACCAGGATCGCCAACGAACCAACGGAACCTTCTGTGGCAACGATGTAGCCAGCGAGAGAGCCATGGTGCGCAACTACATCAAGCAGTCAGTCAAGCAATGGGTTCAACTTTACGGCTTTGATGGTTTCCGCTTTGACTTGATGGGCATTCTTGACCGCCAAATCATGATGGAAATTCAAGAAGAATTAGGAGCCATTTACCCCAACATTTACCTTTATGGGGAAGGGTGGAAGATGGATACCGGACTGGATCCTGAACTCCTGGCCCATCAATACAATGCCAGTCAACTTCGTCCGTATGGCTTCTTTAGTGACAACTTCCGTGATACCATTAAACGAAGCATCCTGAACGAAGGACGTATAGACAGTCACTATCAGGCCAATGACCTGGCTAATATTTTGACTGGTAACGTCGGACTCAAAGGAGCCCCCCACTTTGTGCGTCCTCAACAGGCAATTAACTATGTGGAATGCCATGATAACGCAACCTTCTTTGACTACCTCAAGGTTGAAAATCCAAACATTTCAGAGGAGGTGCGTCAGGCTAAAGCTCGACTTGGCTTGCATCTCGTCCTCTTGGCTCAAGGAGTTCCCTTCCTACATGCTGGTCAAGAGTTCTATCGCAGCAAGGGCTTAGAAGAGAATACTTACAATCTTCCAGATGCTCTAAATCAACTAGACTGGCTTTCTTCTACAGCTTATGAAACAGATATCCAGTTCCTACGCGAATTGATTGCCTATCGTAAAAAGGAAGAGCTCCTTCGCTTTGATAAGGCTCAAGATATACGGGATTACTGCCAAGTCACTTGGATCTCAGAGAGGACCTTCTCTTACAGCATTGAGAAAGACGGTTGTAAGTTGCTTATCTTGGTCAACCTGGGAGATCAAGAATGGACTTATCGACTCAAAAAATCTGCAAGATTAGCGATTGCCTACCCTCATGTGTTTGGAAGAGAGCAAGGACTTTCTCAAGAAGAATTTACCGTTCCAGCCCATGGTTGGATCTTGGTAGAACAAGCATAAAAAAATTCCTGCAAGAAGTTCTTGCAGGAATTTTTTAATCTTCTACTTCGACAAAGCGTCCAATAATATGAACATTGTCTGAAATTGTTATAAAAGCTTGAGGGTCTGCTTTTTTCATTAAAAATTTAAACTCATTAAACTCTGCTCGGGTAATAACCGTGAGTAAGACGGCTTTTTCCTGATGATTATAGGTCCCTTCGGCATTATGGATAATGGTTGCCCCACGATGCAATCGCTTATGGATTTTCTCAATAATCTTATCCGGCTGGCTAGTGACAATCATGGCTTGCATCCGCTTCTGCTTGGTAAAGACAGCATCTGTCACTCGACTGGAAACAAAAATGGTAATCATCGAATAGAGGGCATACTTCCAACCAAAGGTCATCCCTGCTATCAACATGATGGTCCCATTGACGATGAGAGAAATTTTGCCGACGTTCTTGCCCGTTCGCTTTCGAATGGTCAAACTGACAATATCGGTTCCCCCACTGGAGATATTATTCCGAAGGGCAAAACCAATCCCTGTCCCCATAACCACACCCCCAAACAAGGCGTTCATGATAGGGTCATTGGTGAGCGTAACTACTGGGACAAATTGGATAAAGAAGGAACTCATGGACACCGTGATAAAGGTGAAAATGGTAAACTTATGGCCAATTTGATACCAGGCGATGATCATTAAGGGCAGATTGATGGCATAAAATGACAAGGAAACAGGAATGGTAAATCCCAAAAATCGATCGCTAAGAGCTGAAACAATCTGTGCTAACCCTGTCGCTCCACTCGAATAGACACGTCCCGGCTGGAAAAAGAAGTTCACAGCAATCGCAGATAAAAATCCATAGACCAATGAGGCTGAAATCTTTTCATCATACTTTTCGCGGGAAATACTTTTCAAGACCCGTAATAATTTAAAATTATAAGCAATTCTTCTCACATAATAACGTAAGATTTTACCTAAGCGAGTTTTTTTCATGACTATCTCTCAATTTATAAATAAAGGGAAAATCACAGAAGCTACTTCTGCGGATTTTCCGCTTTTATTCTTACTCCTCAGTTTTGACTTCTACTTGTAGACTCAACTCTTCCAGTTGTTTGGTGGCTACTGTAGAAGGGGCTTGGGTCATTGGATCTGTTGCCTTGTTGTTCTTAGGGAAGGCAATCACTTCACGGATATTCTCCTCACCAGCTAACAACATGACAAAACGGTCCAAACCAAGAGCCAATCCACCATGTGGAGGGAAACCATAATCCATAGCTTCTAGCAAGAAACCAAATTGCTCTGTCGCATCCTCTTTTGAGAAACCGAGAGCCGTAAACATCCGTTCTTGCAATTCTTTTTGGTTGATCCGGAGACTTCCTCCTCCAAGTTCGTAACCATTGAGCACAATGTCATAGGCAATAGCACGTACCTTAGCGAGATCGCCCTCTAATTCATGAGCTGTATCTGCTTGTGGAAGTGTAAAGGGATGGTGGGCACTCATGTAACGGCCTTCTTCTTCAGACCACTCAAACATTGGCCAATCTACCACCCAAAGGAAGTTGAATTGACTGTTGTCGATGAGGTCTAATTCCTTTGCAATTCTGCAACGAAGGGCACCTAGGGTTGCATTGGCTACTTCTAGTGTATCCGCTACAAAGAGGACCAAATCTTTTTCTTCCAACTGTAAAGCACTTGTCAACTCTGTTGTCACGTCTGTCAAGAACTTAGCAACTGGACCGTTTAAAGCACCATCAGCTACCTTGACCCATGCAAGACCTTTAGCGCCATATTGTTTGGCTACTTCGGTCATCTTATCGATATCTTTACGTGAGTAGTTGTCTGCTGCTCCTTTGACCACAATGGCTTTCACTGCTGGAGCTTCTGAGAAGACCTTGAAGTCTACACCCTTTACAACTTCTGTCAAGTCTGTCAAGAGCATCTCAAAACGAGTATCCGGTTTGTCAGAACCGTAAAGAGCCATCGCATCATCGTACTTCATCCGTGGGAAAGGAAGGGTGACTTCAATTCCCTTGGTTTCTTTCATGACACGCGCAATTAAACCTTCCGTAATGTCTTGAATTTCTTGCTCTGTCAGGAAGGAGGTTTCTAAATCGATCTGTGTAAACTCAGGTTGACGGTCTCCACGTAAATCTTCGTCACGGAAACACTTGACGATTTGATAATAGCGGTCAAAGCCAGCATTCATCAACAACTGTTTAGTAATTTGAGGACTTTGAGGCAAGGCATAAAAGTGACCCTTGTTGACACGAGATGGAACGAGATAGTCACGCGCCCCTTCTGGAGTTGACTTAGAAAGGAAAGGTGTTTCCACATCAATAAATTCCAGCTCATCCAAGTAGTTCCGAATAGAGTGGGTTACCTTGGCACGCAATTTCAAGTTTTCCAACATCTCTGGACGACGCAAGTCCAAATATCGATAGCGTAGACGGGTATCGTCGTTAGCTTCAATGCCATCCTTGATCTCAAATGGTGTGGTTTTTGCCGTATTAAGGACAGTCAAGGAAGAAACGTGCAGTTCAACCTGACCTGTTGCAATTTTATCATTAGCTTGCTGTCTGGCAGCAACTTGACCTGTCACTTCGATCACATACTCGCTACGAAGACTCTCAGCCGTTGCCATTACTTCCGAACTGACTGTCTCTGGATTGATGACCAATTGCATAATCCCTTCACGGTCCCGCAAATCAATAAAGATCAAGCCACCCAAATCACGGCGTCGACTCACCCATCCTTTGAGGGTTAGTTCTTGTCCAATGTGTTCCTCACGAACACGTCCAGCATACATGGAACGTTTCATTGTATTTTTACTCTCCAAACTAATATTCTTCCTTCTATTTTACCATAAAGCCTGTCAGATAAGTGCTTTTCCAGAGATTTTTCCAGAAAAAACAGTTCTTTTATTCAGCTTCTTTCCCGGTAGGAGTTTTCTCTTGTTTTGCCTCTTCATCGTATAGGGTTGGGGCCAAGATTTTCATCAGACTAGCTGTTCCAAAACGCATGATAGCTGCCAAGACTCCAAATATTGGAGCCAAGCCACGGAAAAAGAAGTCTCCTCTGATGAATTGGGTGATGAGGCCCGTAATGAGAAAGATTACGATTCCTTGAAGAATCGCATAAACAGCTATTTTCTTCATTGTTTTCATGATTTACCAGTTCCTCTCTTTCAGTAGATAGACTTATCCACAAGTCTGTGGATAAGTCTGTGAATATGGGGATAAGTTTCTTCAAAACTATAGGAAAAAAGGTTGAGACTGGGTATTCTCAACCTCTTCGCATCTTACTTAAATTGATCCGGCTGGCCTTTATAGTTAGCCCAGTCCTGACTTAAGAAACGATTGTTAATCTTGTATTCAGGAGCCGGTTGAGGGTTGGAGACAAAAGGATCAACTGCCTTGTCAAATGCCAACCATCCATTCCAGCCCATATGAATGGTGTCCTGCATAAAGTAAGGTTTATCACCATCTTTAGAAAAATCAGCAATATGGGTAAAGCCTTGACTTTCTAGTTGGTAACGGATTTTTTCAACTGTCCGTTGATACATTTCTTTACTCAAACCTGTATAAGCCATCCATTTCGAGTTCACTGGAGGGATGACAAAGATGACATTGGTTTTAGATTGAGCAAACTGATCCAAGACCAGTTGTAAATCATTGTATTCTGGGGATTGTTCATAGGATTCATTCTTTTGGAATCCTTTGAGTTTCTTGAGCTTACTCGCAAGACGATGAGTATAAAAACTATTACTAATGCCTAGTTTATTATTATTGGTTTTCTTTTTGGCTTCCGCCGTCGCCACCTCTTCCAAGGCTTCGTAAGAAAATGTATCTGGCAAGTCGTTTAAGCGAGAGAGAACTTTCTTCTCATAGTTGCTATTGTTCATTGCCGTGAAGGTGCTAAAGAAGGCATCCTCCCGACGAACAAAGCGCATGAGGGTCTGATTGAGACCTTTTTCAAAACTAGATAGATTTTGACCTTTGGCTAGCTTCTGAACTCCTCCCTGCATAGCAACATTAGGATACTGCTGCAAGAGACGAGATGCCGCATACTGGCTTGCTGGCCCAGCTTCTTGGTTGGCCAAAAAGCTCGTTAATTGGTCACTGTTAAAGTATTGCTGAAAGGCCGATGAATCATAGCCGTCCTTCGTAAACCACTGGGGCGATACCACATAGACAGCCGTTTTCCCTTCTAGTTGAGGAAGAATTTGCTGCATCCCAAAATATTGGTTCAAGGATGCTGCCCCTCGTTGACCTAGAAAATACGGACGATAAGAGCGATCATACTTCTCAGCTAGTACTGCTGGGTGGACGATGTCAAATCGCAACCATTCGCTGGAACCAAAGAAGGGTACAAAACGATAGTTGGGATCCCCGAGCGCTTCTTCCTTACGGGCACGACTTTTGAAGCCTTCTGCCGTCAGGCTCACTGCGGCCTTTTTCTCTTCTGTCAGATTATGTTTGTGGTTAATCGGATAGAAAAAGAGAAGAGTAGCGACAAGAGCCATGGCGCAAAAGACTGGACCCAGAATCAGCCACAATCGTTTAAGCATTCTGAAGCTCCATGACACCTTCTACAATTTTGTTGGCAGTATTCCAGTCATCACGACCAAATTCAGATACTGGAACCCGAATATCGAAGCGGTTTTCCAATTCAACAATCAACTCAACGGTTCCCATGCTATCAAGAACACCCGCATCAAAGAGATCCTCATCCATCATGTCTGAGACATCTTCCATAAACAATTCGTCAATAATTTCAATTACTTGTGATTTTACATCCATTTTTCATTTTTCCTTTTCTTATTTCATTTTTGGAAACCATTGCTGATCCAAGAAACCTGAGAAGATCAGGAAGGACAGCATAACGGTGTTGAAGGTAATAAAGATTCCAAGAGCCTGAGTCCAACGATTATCTGGCAGTGGCTCAAGTCCTTTTGCTTTGCGCTCTTTATTCAGTGTCTTCTTCTTCCGAAGCCAGGCATCATTGATCACGAGACCTAGACCGTGGAAAAGACCATAAGCAACATAATACCAGGTCACTCCATGCCAGAAGCCCATGACCAACATGTTGATGATATAGGCAACGTTTGACGTTGTAATCCGACTCTGAAAGACCTTGTTGCGCATCAAGACCATGACCAGACGCATAAAGACAAAGTCACGGAACCAGAAAGACAAGCTCATGTGCCAACGATTCCAAAATTCCTTTAAATCACGCGATTTGAAAGGGAGGTTAAAGTTGATTGGGCTCTTAATCCCCATCAAGTTGGATGCCGCAAGGGCAAACATGGAATAGCCTGCAAAGTCAAAGAAGAGGTCCAAACCAAAGACATACATCACCCCTAAAGTTCCTAGGTTAAAGACGCCCCCTTGAAGAAGGGCATAAGTCTTGACATGACCTAGCAAGAGATGACCAAAGATATGAGCTAGAATGAACTTATAGAGGAAGCCAAGCATGATATACTTGACGCTCTGTTCCAGCATATCGAGGAGCTCATCCCGATCTGGAATCGTTAGGTAATCTTCATTGAAGCGTTTGAAGCGGTCGATCGGCCCACTTGAAAAAGTCGGCATAAAGAGCAAGAAACGCAAGAATTCCCAGAGGCTAAATTCTTTGAGGGTCCCATCTCGCATCTCGATAATCATCCCTACCGCTCGGAAGGTCAGATAGGAGATCCCAAGGAAGCCCATCCAAGACTGGGTCCCATCTATGGCTGGTTGCACCTTCACAAAAACCAAGGGTAAAACGACCAAGAAAGAGTGAAGATAAAAGACCCACTTGTTATCACGCTGGCTTCGATAGAATTTATAGGAGTAGACCCAAAGGATTTGCCAAAAGAGGTAGAAAAGAACCGCATAGATTTGTTTCAAATCCGTCCCTGTCAACATCAAAACAATAAAGGTTAGGCTGACCAAGGCTTCATAGACTGGGAAACGCTTCTTAAAGAAGAGGCCAACAAAGATGGGCAATAAGGCCCCAATCAGATAAATAAAGTAGACCGGGGTGCCATAGGGTTCTAAATGAGGGAGCTGTTTCAAAAACTCGATCATCGGTTGTTAACCTCGCTAATCAACCCTTTGATGTCGATTTTCCCGTTTGGAGTTAGCGGCAAGCTATCACGGTAGAGGAATTTTGAAGGCATCATATAAGACATCATGATGTTTTCCAAATCTTCCTTGATCGCTTTGGTAATATCAATCTCTCGCTCAAATTGTTCTTTGACCCCATCTTTTAAGATGACATAGGCCAAGAGATTTTGTACCTTGTGATCTTTGTTGTAGCGCGGTACTGCAACAGCCGAGTCAA
>NZ_JBKQBL010000001.1:588252-594655 GCF_046824975.1 Streptococcus intestinihominis
TGTACTGAGATTTGTTCAAGTTTTGAGAAACATCTTCTAGCTCAATACGGTAACCATTAAACTTGATCTGGAAGTCCATCCGTCCACCATAGAGAAGGAGACCTTCATCTGTCATGGTTCCGACATCTCCCGTATGATAGGCTGGAAGACCTTCAAATTCGAAGAAGGCTTCTGCTGTTTTCTCTGGATTATTCATATAACCTTTTGAAACAGCTGGTCCAGACACGATGATTTCCCCTTGCTCTCCATTTGGCAATTTGTTCCCTTCCTCATCAATGATGAAGGTTGGAGAATCTTCTTTGGTATAGCCGATTGGCAAGCGCTTAAGAGTCGCTAACATCTCATCTGTAATAGCGACTGCCGACAAAGCAACAGTTGCTTCCGTTGGTCCATAAGCATTGATGATGCGCGCATTTGGAAAACGCTCGCGCAATTTCTGAGCGGTTTTCACGGTCAACTCTTCCCCATCAAAGTAGAAATGGGTGATACCTGGCATCTTTTCAGCATTGAAATCTTCAGACAGCATAGCCATATCTGCAAAAGATGGCGTCGAAGTCCAGATCGCAATTGGAAGCGAAAAGATGGTCGCAAAGAGTTGTTTGAAGTCTTGAGTGATAGCTGATGGAAGGGCAAAAAGCGTTCCCCCAAGAGCCAAGGTCGGTGCCCAATACATGACAGACAAGTCAAAGGAATAGGGTGGTTGCGCCAACATTTGCGGACGCTCTGGCGTCGCAAATTCCTTGTCTGTGATCATCCAGTTAGTAAAGCTGAGCAAATTATCATGCGAAATTTGCACCCCTTTTGGTTTTCCAGTTGTCCCTGAGGTAAAGATGATGTAGTAGTTATCATCCCCTTTGACCGGATGTTGCAAGTCATAGGCATGCTGAGCCGCATAAGCTTCACGCACTTGCTCCAAGGACATGATTGGAGCAGCTGGGTTTTCGATTGGAAACTCATTGATGGCAATAATCAAGCTAGGCTCTGCTACTTCAACAATAGCAGACACGCGCTCCAAGGCAGAATGGCTATCAATTGGGATATAGGCATGGCCAGATTTGGTCAAGGCCACAAAGGTTGCCAACATTTCATACTCTTGGCCACCAAAGACCACAACAGGTGACTTTTCAGGAAGTCCCATTTGGTCAATGTGGGCTGCTAAACTATCTGAGTCTGCCTTCAATTGGCCATAGGTATGCTCTTCTCCAAGAACATTGTAGACAGGATAGTCTGGTTGCAGTTGGGCGAAGCGCTCAATCGCCTCGATCATATCAGTAATTGGTTGGTTTGACACGGTAGGGATCTCCTTTAAAATTCATTGTAGATAAAGCCACCCTGACCTTGACCAAGGTAACTAAAGAAATAGAGTAGGGCTAAGAAAATAGCGAAATACAAAATTGTTTGCCCTATAAATTTATAAAGTGTTTTATGTTTCATCTTTTTCACTCTTCATTTTGATTTTCACTGACTATTTTACCATTTTTTGTTCAGTCATAGCAATCCAAACACAAGGAAAAAATACTAGAAAACGTTACCATAAGAGACGATTACTATCCTGATTTAAGACAACCGCTATCTAAGCCTTATCTTGCCGTTTCGCAACTCTGACGAATCAACTCCAAACACTTGTCTAGATCTACATCTCTTTCAAAATGAGCGGGACTCCAGGGAACCTCTATATCCGGCTCCACACCTTGATCCGTCATTCCTTTTCCTTGATTGATGCATAGACAGCGAGAGGTAGGAAACATCAATCGATAATCGCCATAATCAACGGTACAACAATTGGAATAGTCTAAAATTCCGAGAGTTGGTCTACCTACCACCGTTACCTTCTTAAACTGCTTCATCATCTGGACAAAATTATCACCAGATGATCGACAATAAATATCTGATAAGATAAAGATCTGTTCGGGATATTGGCCACCTCTAACCTCTGGGAAGAATTCCTCGCTTTCTTGCTGATACGGTACATAACCTTTGCCCCGATGGCAGAGCAACTCCACTTTCATAGCTTCAAGCAGTTTAATGGTTTCAGGACTAATTTCTTCCTGTTGCATCCAGTCCTCAAAGTCTTTCAAGCGCAGGTCAACATTACGTTCTGTATAGAGAATTTCCATGCCATCATCGTCCCAGTCAAGCGAATCATAGCCCTGATCCTTCTCTAAGCCTAGATGTAACAGAGGAAGATATAGAGAATCTGTCCCTCCGCCGTTCTGTCGGACATCAATGAGAAGAAACTTGACCTCCGTCATCATGGGTAAACACTCTTGATATACCCGACCAATGGCTCCCTCATCCATAAAATTATCCAGACGAAGATAAAGAATCTCATCGTCTAATCGTTTCCAAAAAATCTGATCTTGGATTGGTTCTCGACTGGGAACTACTTCAATGGTCTTTTCTACCCCTTCCCGAAGCAGAGTGACCCTTGTGGACTGAGAGATCAAATCTGCCCATTCTCGGTAGTGTCTTTCAGGGGTCTTGCTGATAAAATAGTCCTTATGAAGAGAGGCTACCTGCTCCAAGTCACTTCCATCCAAAGCTAAGATCTGATCTCCTACTTGAAGTCCTGTATCTTCATTTGCCCCTTCTACAAAGAGACCGTCGTCTGTCGAGCGCAACAAAAAACCTTTGTTGGGGGCCTTTTTCTTTCCAAAGGAAACATGGCCGATTACCCCAAAACTAGCTAGATAGGACCTGACTTGATAAAGAAAGGCATCATCCGTCATATCATCTGTAATTTTTTCTCGAAAAGGCTCTGGATCGCATCCTTTTCGATCCTTGATGGTAGATGAATCATGGGTCATAATAGAGACGACATCTTCAAAAATAGCAGTCTTTTTCATAAAGGATTCCTTCAATTTTTTAGAAACAGTATACCACTTTTTCTTAAAAAGTCCTTAAAAGCCTAAAAAGAGGCTGGGACAAAAGTTCTAGCCTTTCAATTGTCTTTGAATTATCGAGCAAGACGCAGTGGTTGAGTGGGCTCTACTACGCTGATTTCATCAGCTATTACAGCCCTACTCAACTGTGCGGAGGTGGGACGACGAAATCGAATTCTAACGAATTACCGATTTCTGTCCCACTCTCTTCTATAAGTTCTTTCTTTTCTTGGCCTTCTTGGTCAAGGATACATCGCAATGATGAATTTCTTCTGTTAGGAGAGTCGTCATTGCAAAATCATCGACTTCTGGTCTCAGATCCACTTCATAATCCAAGGTAAGCTGTTCCCCATTTTGGCTTGTATTGACCGAAATCAAGTCGACTTCTGTACAATTGCGATCCAGCAAACGGCTGATCTTATCTGCAATCCTAGCCTGATTTCCTAGCTCAATCGTCAGGTGACGGCGCCGTTGGTGGTCGGTCTTACTTTGCTTGGTTTCAAGCAAGAGCCAGATAGCTAACAGAAAGGCCGTAAACAAAACTGCCAATAAGAGGTAGCCCGACCCCGCTGCCAAACCAATAATCATGGCTAGGAAAATCGCGATCAATTCTCTCGAGCCGCTGGTAGCAGACCGAAATCGAATCAAGCTAAAGGTCCCTGCTACTGCAATCGAGGTCCCCAGACTCCCGTTCACTAGGAAAATCACCAGGGTCATCATGCAGGGAAGCAAGGTGAGACTGACGATAAATTCACGCGTATAGAGGGTACGGTATTTGTAGGTCCAAGACAGGGCCATCCCGAGCACCAGGCTGACGAGTAAGGCCAGCATCAGGCGCACCGGATCTACGGTTGCCGTAGCATTATTAAAAATAGAATCAAATAGATTAGACATAGGCAGCACCTGTCCTTTCTTGAATTGGCGTTGGTGCGTAGTCTAAGCCTTGTGACTTATGGTAGGCACAACTGTATTTCGAAAATTTCTGTTTGACCAGTCCGTACTTATCCAGAATGTCCTTCAGCCACTGAGGTTCTTCACCTGGGGCCTTGATTTCCATAATGATGGTATTTTCTTCTAATAAAGGCTCTCCAGCTTTCCCACGGAGGAGACTGACCTGCTGATCACGATAGACCAAGTTTTGATCCAGAGTGACCCGAATCTTATTGTAAGGATAGCCTTGGATGCTCTTCTTTTCTTTTAAGGACAAACGATCGTAATAGATGTACATCTGAGGCTGTAGTCGGTTATCATAGCGCTGGCGCAGAGCTTGGATTTCTTGAACCAAGTCCAGATCCTGAATGGTCTGATCCACTAATCCATCTGTCATGAGGCGGGTAATAGAGGAGGGGTTCGAGACCAGGCGGAACTTGTGACCAATACCTTCTACATCCTTTGATTTTACTTCTAGAAAAGCCGGACTCTTCACTGTTGGATGCTCTACATAGGTCCGCATCCGGATCTTTTCACGACGGTTCTGTTTAGCAAGGGCATCTTGGATCACATCAAAGTCTTCGGTATCAAAATAGACATTCGAAATCGTGGAGATGGGATAATCGTCTTCAACAACATATTTCTTCAAATCTTTCAATAAATCATCCAAGTCTTCTTTATTCACCACATATTTGGTTTCAATCCGCTTGAAGCTTGTCTCTACCGTTTTTTTCATGTTTTTCTCCTTTTGTTCTATAAATAAGTTGTCATTTTCTTTATCGTTATTTGTTGCAAAGCCACGAGTCGCTTTACTTGTTCCTTAGTTTAGTTGCCTTTTCTTAAGCTTTCATTAAGCCAAACTTAAAGAAAACTAAAGTTAAGGTTCCTTTCAGAAAAACTTTAGGAAACTTTCAGCTAGCAACTTTAGACTAGGAGCATATCAATGGAACGAGAGGAAAAGCTCATGAAATCAAACAAATGGAAATTCTTATTAACGGGGGTCGCTACCCTCACCTTACTGACAGCTTGTACCCAAGCGTCATCTCAATCAGCTACAACAAACAATACCGCCCAAACAACTGCTACTTCTACTTCAAATAGTAAAACAGATAGCTCCAACTATTTTACAGATAAGGACAAGGACACTTCGTATAATGAAAGTACAGCCTCTACTGTAAAACTGTCTGGATCTTCTGCAACTGTTTCAGGGGACGGCGTAGCCGTTTCTGGATCCACCGTGACCATCTCGAAGGCCGGAACCTATGTCATCTCTGGTGAATCCGATGGGGTTCAAATCAAAGTCGAAGCAGGTGACTCAGATGATGTTCATATCGTCTTAAAAGGCGTTACCATGACCAACACCAACGCGCCAATCTCTGCTACAAAAGCAGGGCATGTCTACCTGACTCTAGCAGAGGGCACGACCAATACCCTATCTGATTCAAGTTCAAACAATGATGAAGATGCCGATGCGGTCATCTTCTCTAAAGGCGACCTTACCATCAATGGTTCAGGTACGCTCAACATTGATGCCAAGAAGAACAATGGGATTAAGGCCAATGATACCCTCCACATCACAGGTGGAACCTATAAGATCACGGCTGTTGGAGATGCCTTCAACGTCAATGATGAACTCAATATCACTGGTACGACCATGACCATCGATGCAGATGAAGATGCCGTCAAGGTGGATAACGATGAAGATACATCTGTCGGAACCATGTATCTGTCTGACAATACCATGACCATTTCAGCTGGGGACGATGGCATCCATGCTTCTGGTGATCTGGTCATCGATAGCGGAACCTATGAGGTAACCGAGTCTGTCGAAGGGCTTGAAGGAAAATCGATCACCATCAACGGTGGAGATATCACCATCTACGCAAGCGATGACGGTGTCAATGCGGCCAATGCCAATGCCAACCAAGATGAAATTTTCTTCACTATGAATGGTGGAACCCTCAACGTTGAAGTCGGCCAAGGCGATACCGATCCAATCGACTCGAACGGCAACGTCACTGTGACTGGAGGAACCATCAATTTGACGGGGCAATCCGGCTTTGACTTTGATGGAACGGCCACCTACACTGGCGGAGACATCTATATCAACGGTGAAAAACAAACAGAAATTGTCAACTCCATGCCTGGAGGCGGTGGGGCTCCCGGAGGTGGCGGACCTCAAGGCGGTGGACCTGGCGGGCCTGGTGGACGCTAAGCCCTTCTTTCAAGGCAACTAACTGAAGCACACGAGAGTTATTAAAAGATGACTCCCTCGCTTCAAATGAGATCACAAGGAGCTGACCCTTACAGGAGAGAAAGCTTGTATGAATACCTACTTCGTACAAGCTTTCTCTCCTGTTTTTTCGTGCTTTCCAAGCTTTTATAGTGTACAATAGAAGAAATAGCGCTCTATAATTAGAAAGGGATTTACATGATGTCTAAAAAAATCACTCTCCTTACAACGCTCTTTTTGAGTCTTTTCTTCTTGACAGCCTGTATGTCTGATTTTGAATCACATTTCAAACCGGATGAAACGAGCTCTCGTACCTCTTCTAAAAAACAAGAGAAAAGTGAAAAAGAAGCCCCATCAT
>NZ_JBKQBL010000001.1:594697-595867 GCF_046824975.1 Streptococcus intestinihominis
CAAAAAAATCATCTAAAGCTAGCTCTTCCAAAAAAGAGAAGAAAGAGTCTGAGACAGAAACCAGCTCTAGCAAAAAAATGGAGGAGCTCCCTGCCAATGCTAGCGAAGCTCCAACAGACAAGATCTATGCAACAGGCGATTCTGTCGTTTACTATAAAAAATATGACGGTGGATTAAAAGTGCATACACCTGATTTCGAAGGCTATACAACAAAAATAGTCAAAAAAATTCTTGGAAAACCTGAAAAAACCCATGTTGATTCAAATTATATGCTCGAGACCTTTTCAGAAAAGGAAAAAGAAAACCTTGTTAATCTCTATCAAGAGGGTCTTTTAACAGAGGAGCAACTCCATGCTTTTTGGGCTGGTGTAATCGATCTAGCTCAAACGTCTCAATTAGAGCAAACTTTTACAGTCTTTACCTACAAAGAAGGACAAGTTCAACTTGTCTTTAAAGATGACAACCTTGTCTATGTTACTCCAGATCCAGAAGTGCTTTATTTTAACTAAGAAAAAGCCCTCTTCTCTATTGAGAAAGGGGCTTTGTTTCACATGAAACTATGGATAGAGGAAGCTTAGTCTTCTTCCATTTTTTGAGGTTGATAGGCTATCATTCCTAGGCCAATACACAAGCCCAAAACTAGGGTAAGGAAGGTGACTTGTCCTCCTATCTGACCAGATAAGGAAATGGTTTCCCTTAGTCCCGATACGGTATAACTCATCGGCAACAGCGGATGAATAGCTTGGAAGAAACGATTGGTGAGGGCAAGCGGATAAGTCCCTGCACTAGAAGCCAGTTGAAGGAGCAAGAGAATCAAAGAGATAAAAGCTCCGACCTTGTTGTTCCATGTCGTTAAGGCAGTCACCATGGACATGAAGGTCACACTTCCTAGCACACAGAGGAAGAGGGTCAAGCTTTCATGGTTTGCTACCATTCCTAGCAGGTGGACAGCTCCGTAGACCAGGATACCAGCTAAGACCGCAATCATCCCGTTCACTTCCAATCTCGATTTAAGCCAAGCCCAACGACTTTCTGGATGACGGCCAGATGGCAATTTGGCAAAAATCATATTGGTAGAAAGAGCCGCGACGAAAAGGGCAACAGATATCATATAAGGTGCCATGCCCACTCCATTCACCGAAACATTGTCATGGTCTGTCTTCGAAAGAG
>NZ_JBKQBL010000001.1:595903-600679 GCF_046824975.1 Streptococcus intestinihominis
TGATTGGATTTGACAATACGCTTGCATTTTCTTTTTCAGTGCTAGCGCTATTTAGTTGGTCCTTAGCTGAACTCAAGCCTTGACTAAGATTCTGACTACCTGTTTGGAGATCACCTAAGCCTCCGACAAGAACCTGACCTCCTGTCGCTAATTGACCAGAGCCATCAGCTATCTTAGTTGCACCATCCGCCAATTGATGAGAACCTGATAGTAACTGACCTGATTTATCCGACAACTGATCGACTCCTGATACCAGTTGATCAACACCGCTAGCCAAAACTGGTGTTTGACCATTTAGTTGACCGATCCCACTAGCTAGCAAGCCAGCGCCTGTTGTTAATTCACTAGACTTACTAGTCAATTGGTTGGCTCCTGAAGCCAATTGATTCATTCCAGCAGTCAGAGTTGGCATTTCCCCATTTAGATCTCCCAATCCTGCTGCTAGCTGATTACTTCCCATTACCAAGTCACCAGATTTCTGCTCCAGTTGGCTTGTCCCCGCACTCAATTGAGTAGCTCCTGCAATCAATGTACTGCTATTCTCCGTAAGCTGACTAGCTCCGCCGGCTAACTGATCCACCCCTGTCGTATAGAGTTGAACTCCCTGACTAAGGGTTTGGCTTGCTGGTAGAAGTTGCTCTGTCACTGCTGTCTGTAGGGAGCTCAAACTAGTTGAAAGAGTATTCAAGGTAGACGAAGCTGTTGGCAAGATCTGGTTGGCACTTTCTTTTACTGTGGCCAAGGGACTCTCGGTTGTTAAGCTTTCTTGCAAGCCTTGAACAGTGGTTAAAATCGCTTGAGCAGCAGTCTCCGTGGTACTTGAAGTAGCAGAGACAGCAGCCGTTATTTCTGCCTGTTGCTCAGCTGTCATTGATTGATAGGCAGCAGTAGCTTGAAGATTTGCTAACACCGAATTGCGGTCAGCCTGTGCAGCTGCTGAAATCCCTTGAGCAGAGGTGGCGATGCTTGCCAAAGCTGTGCTGAGTTGACTGGTATCTCCACTCGTGTTCTGAATAGCTTCATTTAATTGGGTGAGGCCTGCTGTTAATTGGGCAAGTTGCTCTTGTTGATTTGGTGATGGAGTAAGTTGGGTGGATAAGGTTTGAATGCCTGTCTCTAACTGAGACACTCCATTTCTTAAGGCTTCCGATTGACCGCTTAATTGACTAGCTCCACCACTAAGAGTAGCAAGACCTGAGCTATAGCTGGTGAGGCCAGTCGTCAAATTACTAGCACCAAGATTCAACTGACTGACTCCTTTTGTATAGGTATCCAGTCCCGTTGAGAGAGTCGTCATCCCTGTATGCAATTGGCCAATTCCAGAGGCTAACTGAGGCGTTTGACTAGCCATTTGATTCAAACCATCTCCCAGCTGTCCAACACCAGATGTATAGGTCGTCAGTCCACTATTAAAGCTAGTAAAACCATCATGAAGTTGCCCAACTCCCGATACGAGGGTGGGAACTTTCTCCTGCATTTGATGAAGACCTGTTCCTAATTGGCCAACTCCATTGGTGTAGGCCAAGAGTCCAGTGCTGAGAGTCTGTGCCCCATTTGAAAAAGATAGACTCGAATTGGACAAGGTGGTCAAATGGTCTGTCAGAGTCTGTCCACCCTCTTTTAGCTGACCAGCACCGGTCGCTAATTTCTGGCTTCCTTCCGCTGCTGTTCCCATCCCTGTCTTCAAGCTTCCCATCTTTTCAAAAAGGGCGCTGGTATAGGTTTGGGTGACATTGCTAGCAACGGTTTGCTGGATTTTTATCATGGCTGAATCACTCATCTTACTAGCAATAAAGCTATGCCCACTAGATGTTTGGTAGGCAATGGTCATCTGTTCCGGATGATTGGTTAAGATAGAAGCAGCTTTAGCAGATAGATCTTTGGGCAAGGTCACCACCATATAGTACTCACCCTTTTCCAACCCCTCTTTAGCTGCTTTTTCATCGACAATATGAAAATCTAGGGCGTCACTTTTCTCAAAATTGGACACCATGTCTTTTCCGATTGTCAATTCTTCTTCCTGATAACGAGCTGGCTGGTCTTGATTTACAACTGCTACTGGCAGGTCGGAAACCTTGCCATAAGGATCCCACATAGAGGATAGAAAGATCACATTGTAGAGAGCTGGTATCAAGGCAACCCCGATCATCACCACGATAAAGGTCGGTTTCCTAAAAATCGCTTTCCATTCCTTAAACATTTTTTGTCTCCTTTTTATACACATTGTCTAATTTTTTTGATATAATTGATTATACAGTTCTTTTCAAAAACCGCAAGTTAAAAAATCATTTTTGGACACTGTGTATAATTTTGTGTATAAAAGAGGGAGACTAGAATGGTTACCGAAAGCAACAAGCGAATAAAAACAAAACGGATCATCCAGGAAGCCATGGTTGACCTGCTTCATAGGGAGTCCTTTGATGAGATCTCAACCGTACAGTTGGCAAAAGAAGCTGGTATCAGCCGGAGTAGCTTCTATACCCACTACCGTGATAAGTACGATATGATCGAGCGTTACCAACAGGAATTTTTCCACAAAGTTGAATACATCTTCGACAAACAACAAGATAATAAACACCAAGCTGTTACCGAAGTTTTCGAATTTCTCACCAAGGAGCCCCTCTTTGCTGTCCTTCTAACCGAGAATGGGACAAAAGAAATTCAATCCTTCTTGCGACACAAGCTACAAGTTCTACTCGTCGATAACTTGCAAGAGCGTTATGGCCATCGATCTTTGACAGAAGTCGAAAGAGACTATAGTTCTGTCTACCTCACCAATGCCTTCTTTGGAGTCTGTCAAATGTGGGTGGCGCGTGGGCAAAAAGAAAGTCCCCAACAAATGGCGGACTTCCTATTAAAAATGCTGGAATAAAAGAGAGTGGGACAGAAATCGGTAATTCGTTAGAATTCGATTTCGTCGTCCCACCTCCGCACAGTTGAGTAGGGCTGTAATAGCTGATGAAATCAGCGTGGTAGAGCCCACTCAACCACTGCGTCTTGCTCGATAATCCAAAGACAATTGAGAGGCTAGGACTTTTGTCCCAGCCTCTTTTATGTTATGTTTCTTTAGTTCCCTGCTCCTAAAAATTGATCCACAAAGAAACTGAAGTAAGATTTTTCTCCTGTGATCAGGACACACTTCCCTTCCAAACCGTATCGTAGGAGTTTGGCCTCCTGATCCTTGAGACGAAGAACTCCCTCTATTTTGAAAAAGTTCCCCTGTTCTGTCCGAGTGGCACTCGAAGCAATTGAGCTAATGCGGGCCTCTAGCGTAATGGGTTTTTGTTTACTTCCCTGTGTGCTAAAGCGAATCCGATCACCTACATGAATCGTGGCTATATCTTTTGAAGGAATATAGGTAACAATCTTGACTTCTTTTTCTTTCTGAATGAGTGGATAAACTTGAGCCAAAGGAGTGCCTTCCGCTACAATACTCGCTCCTTTTGTTTCATCATTCAAATGAATCACCCCTTCATCCTTGGCTAGAATCCGAGTCTTCTGAAGAAGATTTTCTTGTGTTTTTAACTTACTGTCTAAATCCACAATTTGCTGAGAAAGAAGTGGCAAATCTTGTCCAACTTTACTCAGCTGTTGAGCTTTCAGGGAGGCTATTTGACTATCTAAGCTGGTCGAAAAAGCTTGTTGGCTTCCGGATCCCGCATATTGGATTCGATAATTAGAAATACTCGCCTCTAGCTGCTGGATTTGACTATCTAGCTGACTGATAAAAGAAGCTTGTGCTTGAGCGTTTTCTTCTCCATGTGGTTGCTGAGCGTAACTCTGGTAGAAAGAGTAAAGTGGATGAGTTGCATCCAGACTTCCACCCTCTAGTAGAGCTGATTTTAGGCTATGGTAATCAGCTAATCGCTTCTCTTGGTCTTGGATAGCTTGGCCAATTTCCGCTTGACTGGAACTTGCACTGGCATTTTGAGAAGCAATGGTTGCATTTTGTTGATGGGCTTGCGCTTGGAGAATCGCTATCTGTTGCTGGTAATCCTTAAACAGCTGGTCATACCCAAAATGCTCAGTTCCTGTAAATTGGCTCTCCCCGGTCTCAATGCTCGTTTTCAACAATTTTAATTGTTCCTCCTGTTTCTTTAAGAGGTCGAGCTGTTGCGTTAAGCTCATCCCTTGTTGCTTTTCCTGATCCCCTTGGTATTCTACCAAGATTTCTCCCTTCTTAATCTCTTTATTTTCCTTCAAATGGTTGACTTGAATGGGAGAATTACTCGTTGACTGGATTTGGTCCACCACGCGCGTAGCTTCAATCGTTCCACGACTAGACAAGGTCACTTCCTTCTTGGCAAAGACAGAGAAGCCTACAACAAACAATAGTAAAAGAAAACAAGGGACCACCCATAAGCTAGCAAAATTATGGAAACGTTTCTGATAGAATTCTGCACTTTCAAAATATTTTTCGTTCATCATACTCTTTCTTTATTTCTCTTCTAACAAGTAACCAGATGGCTGTAATAGCCATTCTTTTTCAGTAGTTCTTCATGGCTTCCTTCTTCCTTCAGACGACCTTGGTCCATGAGGAAGACTTTTTCAGACCGTTCTGCAATCGTTAACCGATGGGCGATAAAGATAATCGTTTTGTCTAAGGCCATCAAGCGGTCCACAATTTTCTTCTCCGTCAAGATATCCAGGCTGCTGGTCGCTTCATCCAAAATCAAAATCGGAGCGTCCGTTAATAAGGCACGCGCCAAGGCAATCCGCTGCCGTTGACCACCAGAGATTCCCATCCCATCCGTAGTCAATTCCGTTTGGTAATTG
>NZ_JBKQBL010000001.1:600714-602601 GCF_046824975.1 Streptococcus intestinihominis
AGGGGCATACGCTCAATGTCTTCTCGAATTCCTGCGATTTCAACAGCGCGCAAGATATCTTCCTGACTAGTTCCTTCCCGCGCTCCCAGTAACAAGTTCTCTAAAATCGTACCGTTAAAGACATAGGGCTGCTGAGGTAAATAATTGATTTGCTGGCGAAGCAAGGTCTTATCCACTTGCTGGATATCCGTTTCTCCCAGGCGAATCGTCCCTTTATTGGGTTGGTAGAAATTCACCATCATCTTTGCTAGCGTGGTTTTTCCAGAACCTGAAATACCAACAAAACTGACCTTGCTCCCTTTTTTGATCGTGAGACTGATATCGGTAAGAACGTTAGCCCCAAAACCGTATTTGTAGTCTACTCCTTCAAAAACCAGATCACCATCGAGAGCCTCACGATCTTGAAGAGGTTTCTTCTCTGCGAACTCAGAGTCTATCAAATAGACTTCATTCAGACGGGTATTGGCCACTCGGGCTGCTTGAAGTTTGGTTTGGAGGTTGATCAAGTTCTCTAAAGGGCCTGTGAAATAAACAAGGAGAGTGTTGTAGGTGATTAACTGCCCCAAGCTCAATTCTTGCTTCATGACCAAATGAGCTCCCAACCACAAGACCAAGACATTCAAAATCAACTGTGCCAAGTGCTTGAGTCCCTTTTGTAGACTCTCCGCCTTACTCATGGCAAAGGACTTCTTGAGATAGTCCACAAATTCTGAGTCAATCTTTTGATAGCGACTCCGCTCACTGGTAAGAGACTTGATAGTTTCGATCCCATTAATATCTTCGATGATGGAAGATGACAAGACACTATTAGCTTCCATGGTTTCATTATTTAAGCGCTCAAAAGGCTTCATAAAGGCAAAAATAATGACCGCATAAATCGGTAGCAAGAGAATGGTCAAGAAAAAGAGGTGAGCATTTTGGCTAAACAGGACTACTGATAAAATCAAAACAATAGACAGATCCAAAAAGATTGAAAGCAGTGTACTAGCCAGAGCATCGATAATGCGGTTGGCATCTGTAAACCGTGACACCACTTCTCCTGTCCGTCGAGTTGCAAAGAAACTCATAGGCAACTGAAAAACATGCTTAATATAGGACAGAATGACATCAATAGACAAGCGCTGGCCTAAAACAAGAAGCAAGTAATCTTGCGCATAGGTCAGGACCTGCTGTAAGATGTAAACCACGATCAACCCTAGTGAAATCACACTCAGCGTCTGCTTCATCTGATCAGGCACATAGGTATCAATAATCGATTGTAAGTAGTAAGAACCCACAATATTGATGAGGGTTACCAATAACGTTGCAAGAACAATATGCAGAACCAATTGCCGCTGTTTAAACAAAAGAGGGACAAAATCTAGGAGCCCATTTTTCTTTTCTTTACTCGGTTGATAGGCTGGAGTCGGGGCCAAGGCGATAACAATCCCTGTCCATTCTTTTTCAAACTCTTCGATCGTTAATTTGGTCATCTTTACCTTTGGATCTGGATCTGCTATGTAAAGATACTTTTTATCTTTCTTATAGACTACGTAATAGTGAGGGAGACGCCCATCCTTGATCACGTGGACGATCAATGGATAGGACACTCCTTCCAAGTCAAAAAGTGTGCGATCTGCTCGGAAGGCGCGTGTCTCAAATCCCAACTCCTCAGCCACCTTGACCAGACCTAAGGCGGTCGTTCCATCTGCAGTCGTTTTTGCCTTCTCCCGCAGACTGGCTAAAGAATAGTATGAACCATAGTAGTCAAAAACCATGGCCAAAGCTGCAACACCGCAATCTCGCATATCAACTTGTTGGCGATAATGTTTTTTCTTAAATCCCATAAGAACCCTTTCCAATCGTTTGTTTCATCTTAACAAAATGGGCAATCAGAGTAGAAAAAAA
>NZ_JBKQBL010000001.1:602657-608537 GCF_046824975.1 Streptococcus intestinihominis
TCGCTATTTGGTTTATTATTTTAGGTATTCGGTCACAAAAATCTCCAATTCAGGAGAGTTGTTATTTATTTTGAAAAAGAAAAACCGCCTATTTTTACAGACGGTCATTTCTTTCTATGAAGTAAACTTAGGAAGCAAATAACTGAACAAACCCAGAAATCAAGGTTTTAAGACAAAACAAAAAGCCCACTGTTGTAGGCTTTCTGCAAGTTTTTTCTTAAAATTAAAGCATTTTGTTGTAGAATTCAACGACAAGTGCTTCGTTGATTTCTGGGTTAATTTCATCGCGTTCTGGCAAGCGAGTCAATGAACCTTCCAATTTTTCAGCATCGAATGATACGAATGCTGGACGTCCAAGAGTTGCTTCAACAGCTTCAAGGATAGCTGGAACTTTAGCTGATTTTTCACGAACTGAGATCACTTGACCTGGAGTTACGCGGTATGAAGGGATATCAACGCGTTTTCCGTCAACAAGGATGTGACCGTGGTTAACGAATTGACGAGCTTGACGACGAGTAGTCGCGAGTCCAAGACGGTAAACAACGTTATCCAAACGACGTTCCAAAAGAAGCATGAAGTTGAAACCGACAGTTCCTTCCTTGATCTTAGTAGCTTGTACGAACAAGTTACGGAATTGTTTTTCACCAAGTCCGTAAGAGAAACGAAGTTTTTGTTTTTCAGCTAATTGCAAACCGTATTCTGACAATTTTGAACGGTTGTTTGGTCCGTGTTGACCTGGTACGTAGTTACGACGTGCCAATTCTTTACCTGTACCTGTAAGTGACAAGCCAAGACGGCGAGATTGTTTCCAAGATGGTCCTGTATAACGTGACATTTGAAATGTCCTCCTATAAAAATAATTTTTTGTAGGAAATAACGTTTTAGACAAACCTGATTCGTTCAGAAAGCCTTCGCCCAAACAGCAAAGGTTACTTTTCTAGCTGGCTTCCTGTTGACGAGCTTCATTTTGTCCTGCTGTCATTTCGCACAAATTCTATTATACCACTAATACCAGCCCTTGTAAAGTTGCTTTCTCATTTTTTTGATTTCTTTCTATAAATGAAAAGCAAAATGAGGTTTTCTAGCTAGGGGCTTTCTAAATCACATATTTTTGACGCGGATGACCATGTATTTTCATCCCTATCCAATATTTTTATCTTGTTTACAGGAATCTTTACACCTTTTTTACAACTTGTCAATCATGATTGTTCTAATAACCTCCTAAGACCCTCTATTTTAGTAATATGAAAAATATAGATGAGACGACTCTTCAAAAGATCCCCCTATCTAATATTGACAGATTTGATTGTGAAATTGACATCTTTGTCAATAAATTTACACAACAAATCTTTATGATATGTTCAGGACACCAAAAAAACCATCTCCAAGAAGAGACGGTTGGAAGTTCTAGCTCACCCTAGCCAGATTAGTCTAAGTAATGAATCAAATTTTTCTCAGTCAAAATATCTGAGTAAGTATACGATTCAACATAGGTTGTTGCTGGTTCACCAGGTAAACTGTTTTCATTCGTGTACTCAATAATAAACAAAGAAGGATAGACTTCAATTAATCGACCAAACTTATTTTTTTGACGTTTACGACCATTTTCCAAGGTCATTTCAACAATTTGGCCTTCATGAGCCTTGATTTCTTCTTTGATTTTTTTCATTTTTGCTACATCTGTAAATGCATCACTCATCCATTATTCCTCTACTCTCTTTGATATGCTGGAAAACTTATTATATTCTTTCTGGAAGATTAACTCCACTGTTCCACGCGCTCCTGAACGGTTTTTTTCAATGATGACTTCAACCTTGTTATTCGGCATGCCTTCTTCTTCCTCACCTGCACGTTCATAATAATCATCACGGTATAGAAAGGCAACAATATCTGCATCCTGCTCAATGGATCCTGATTCACGGATATCAGATAGAACCGGACGCTTATCTTGTCTTTGTTCGACTCCCCGAGACAGCTGACTAAGGGCAATCACAGGAACCTTCAATTCTTTCGCCAAAATTTTTAATTGACGAGAGATTTCTGAAACTTCCTGTTGCCGGTTTTCGCGTCCAGTCCCTGTAATCAACTGCAAGTAGTCGATAAGGATCAAGCCAAGATTACCTGTTTCTTGTGCTAACTTTCTAGAACGAGACCGAATTTCCGTAATCCGAATACCAGGAGTATCATCTATATAAATGCTGGCATTGGCTAGATTTCCTTGGGCAATAGCATACTTCCGCCATTCATCATCTGTCAACTGACCGGTACGAATAGAATGAGACTCAATCAAGCCCTCTGCTGCCAACATCCGGTCCACCAAACTTTCAGCACCCATTTCCAGTGAGAAAATAGCAACTGTTTTATCCAACTTGGTTCCGATATTCTGGGCAATGTTTAGAGCGAAGGCAGTCTTACCAACCGCTGGACGCGCTGCAAGAATAATCAACTCTTCTTCATGAAGACCTGTTGTCATATGGTCAAGATCTCGATAACCTGTTGCAATCCCCGTAATATCCGTTGTCTGCAATGACCGAGTTTCAAGACTTCCAAAGTTGATATTTAGGATATCCTTGATATTCTTGAAACCACTTCGATTGGCATTTTCACTGACATCAATCAGGGCTTTTTCTGCGCCTGCAATAATCTCATCCGACGGACTCGCTCCATCATATGCTTGATTAATGCTCTCCGTTAAACGGGCAATCAAGCGTCTTAGAATCGCTTTTTCAGAAACAATCTTTGCGTAATATTCCGCATTGGCTGAGGTTGGAACAGAGTTGATAACTTCAGCTAGATAAGAGAGACCACCGATATTTTGCAAGTCCCCTTGGCTATCTAAAATATTGCGAACGGTCGTCGCATCAATAGCATCTCCCCTATCTGCAAGGTCAATCATCGCCTTAAAAATTAACCGATGGGCATATTTAAAGAAATCTGCTGGCTCAATAAACTCACGAACAAAAACCAGTTTTCCCTCATCAATAAAGATGGCTCCTAAGACAGATTGCTCTGCTTGGATATCTTGAGGCTGGGTTCTTAATTCTTCTATCTCAGCCATAGTCATTCCTTTCTAACGATATACTTAACCTTCGTTTACCCGAATTTGGATAACACCTGTAATATCCTGATAAATTTTAACAGGCACATCAATCAAGCCGACAGAGCGAATTGGAGAAGCTACTTGAATGTGACGCTTGTCGATTTTGATCCCAAATTGTTTTTGTAGTTCTTCTGCAATTTTTTTATTGGTAATAGAACCAAATGTACGTCCATCAGGACCAATTTTTTCTGTAAATTGGACAACGGTCGTTTCTTCTGCTAATTTCGCTTGAATATTTTTCGCTTCTGCAACTAGTTCCGCATGGGCTTTTTCTTCAGATTTTTGCTTACCGCGAAGTTCCCCAATCGCTTGGGCGTTAGCTTCTTTGGCTAAATTCTTTTTGATCAAAAAGTTTTGAGCATAACCTGTTGGGACTTCTTTAATTTCCCCTTTTTTTCCTTTTCCTTTTACATCTGCTAAAAAGATAACTTTCATTCTTCTTCCTCCTTATCCTTTTGGACCTCTTCTTGAATACAGTCAATCAATTGGGTACGAACTTGATCGATGGTTACATCTTCCAATTGAGAAGCCGCCGAATTAAAGTGGCCTCCGCCTCCCATTTGCTCCATAATTTTTTGCACGTTGACTTTGCTTCTGCTTCGAGCTGAAATGGAAATGCTTCCTTGTTCATTCAGAGCAATGACAAAGGTTGCCTCAATTTTAGACATGGCCAACATACTATCGGCTGCTTTACTAATGGTAACCGTTCCATAAGGAACATCTGCTGCGCCTGTTGCCACAATAATATGTGGGAAAACCAATTGACCATTTAGGATCAATTCATTAACTTCGCGGTACTCATCGAAGTTAATAGCTGAAATTTCCTGAATGAGGACACTATCACTACCTCGGCTTCGTAAATAACTAGCTACATCAAATGTACGGCTCGTTACGCGAACAGAGAAACTCTTGGTATCCAACATAATTCCAGCCATCAAAACACTGGCTTGAATCTTATTCAAGCGGTTCTTCTTAGAATTCTGGAACTGAAGCAATTCCGTAACCAACTCACTGGCACTACTTGCGCCACTTTCAATATAAGTGATCATGGCATTTTCAGGGAAATCTTCATCCCGTCTATGGTGGTCAATGACAATGACTTGGTGAAACTTCTCATACAAATCATTTGAAAGCGTGAGAGCTGTCTTCGAATGGTCTACCATAATCAAAAGGGATTGATCGGTTACCATCCGTAGAGCATCTGAAACCGTTACGAGTTTAGTCGCTCCATCTGATTGAATTTTTTCAACCGCTCGTTTGATATCCTGAGCCATAGACCTATCATCATAAACTGCATAAGAGCGTTCGTTGATATTGTTTGCAAATAATTGCATCCCAATCGATGCCCCCAAAGCATCCATGTCTAATTTTTTGTGGCCAACAACAAATACCTGATCAACCGATTTAATTTTTTCGGAAATAGCTGTCATCATCGCACGAGTTCGCGTACGAGTGCGCTTGATAGAAGAAGCTGTCCCCCCTCCAAAGAAAATAGGATCCTTACCTTCTTCTCTTTCTTTCACAACCGCCTGGTCGCCCCCTCGAACCTCAGCTAAGTTTAGATTCGATAAAGCAACTCTACCAATTTCATCATGATTGCCATCTCCGTATGAGAATCCCATACTTACCGTAATGGGTAATTCACGATTTTTCGCTTCCTCACGGAATTGGTCAATAATAGAAAATTTGGATTCGATTAATTGTTCAAGAACGGTATAGTCGGTAAAAAGATAAAAGCGATCCATCCCGACTCTTCGGTAAAACATATGGTATTTTTCCGAAAATTCTTCAACAAAGTTTGCAATAAAACCATTGATACTACTGATATCTGAATCAGACACAACATCTTCTAAATCATCATAGTTGTCTACGGACATAATCCCGATGACCGGCCTAGTCGTTACAAGACCAACGTTGGCCTCATACTCACTAGACGCATCAAAAAAATAAACGACACTGGCCTGGGAATCTAGATAAACAGAATATTTCTTATCTCCAATGGTTGCATAATGGCCTTTCCCTTCAAAAGGAATCGCCAACACTTGTTGCAAGTATTCCACATCGAATTGCCCATCCTCAGTAGAGAAAATCAACTCCGCATAAGGATTGAACCACTCAACTTCATTGGTTTCACCGTTTACCTTGATTACACCAACTGGCATTTTATCCAGTAGCGAGGCCAATCCATTTTCAGCCTGATGATTGACATATTGAATTTGTTCTAGCTCATCCAATTCTACTTGCTTTAATTGATGAAGAAAGAGATAGATGACACCGGAAAGAATCAACAGAATCACAAATAAATTTGCAATTGTGCCACCCAATAATCTGGAACTGATGGCTAATATAATAAATGCTAACAAACCTACCATACAATAATGGATAGGCGTCATACGAAATTTTTTCATCATAAACCTCTGTTGGGCCATTATACCATAAAACATAAGAAAAAGCGAGGCCAGTCAAGCCTTTCCACCAAAGAAAAAGCTGACAGGGATAAAGGTCCGGTCGCTCATTTGTCAAACAGTGTAAAGTATATTTACACTGTTGTAAATATACAGTAAAACAAGAAAAGAAGTAGCTATTTGGCTACTTCTTCCACATATTTACATCCTAATAAGTTAGGATTCTTTTTCTTGATTCTTAGAAATACTCCGACTCTTGCCTTCAAGATACACCATCAAGATAGAAATGTCAGCTGGGTTAACACCTGAAATCCGGCTAGCTTGACCAATCGTTTCTGGATTAATCAATTTGAATTTTTGACGAGCTTCTGTTGC
>NZ_JBKQBL010000001.1:608569-621493 GCF_046824975.1 Streptococcus intestinihominis
GATGGAGTCAATATCATCCCAGTCAATATTGGCAGGAATTCGTTTTTCTTCCATCCGCTTCATTTTTTCAACCTGATCTAAAGCTTTTGAGATATAACCCTCGTACTTAATTTCAGTTTCAATCAGCTCGATAATCTTATCATCTAATTCTTCAGCAGCTGGTCCGATAAAGTTGACAACATCTTGATAAGATACTTCTGGTCTTCTCAAGAATTCTTTGGCAGTGACAGCATCTGTCAATGGTTTAAAACCTAGCGCTACCACCTTCTCGTTCGTTTCCTTTACAGGTTTTAGCTTGATACTGTCAAGGCGCTTCATTTCATTTTCAAACTGATACTTCTTGGTTTTAAAACGTGCCCAACGTTCGTCATCAACCAAACCAACCTCGCGTCCAATTTCTGTTAAGCGCATATCTGCATTATCATGACGAAGAATCAAACGGTATTCTGCACGGCTAGTCAACAGACGATAAGGCTCAACTGTTCCTTTGGTTACCAAGTCATCGATCATGACCCCAATATAACCATCACTCCGTTTCAAGATGAGCTCTGGTTTTCCTTGGATTTTTAGAGCAGCATTAATCCCTGCCACAATTCCTTGGCCAGCAGCTTCTTCATAACCAGATGTTCCATTGGTTTGGCCTGCTGTAAAGAGACCTGAGATTTTCTTGGTTTCTAAAGTTGCCCGCAATTGATGTGGAAGGACCATATCATACTCAATCGCATAACCCGTTCTCATCATCTCAGCATTTTCCAATCCCTTAATAGAATGGACAAGATCTCTTTGCACATCCTCTGGTAAACTGGTTGACAAGCCTTGGACATAGACTTCTTCTGTATTGCGTCCTTCTGGCTCAAGGAATAGCTGGTGGCGTTCCTTATCCGCAAAGCGAACAATCTTATCTTCAATAGATGGACAATAGCGAGGTCCAACTCCCTTTACAACACCTGTAAACATTGGAGCTCGGTGTAAATTGCTGTTGATGATTTCGTGGCTTTGACTATTGGTATAGGTTAACCAACAAGGGATTTGATCCTTTAAATAATCCTCGTCACGCGAATTGTAAGAAAAGTGATTTGGATTTTCATCACCTGGTTGAATTTCCGTTTCTTCATAATTGATTGACGATGCCTTTACACGTGGTGGCGTACCTGTTTTGAACCGTCCAATTTCTAGTCCAAGATTCTTGAGATTTTCAGCCAAATTGATAGAAGCAAGGCTATGGTTAGGGCCTGATGAATACTTGAGATCCCCAATGATGATTTCTCCACGTAAAGCCGTTCCAGTCGTGACAATGACAGCCTTGGCCCCATATTCTTGGTGGGTCGCAGTTCGAACACCAATAACCTTCCCATCTTCTACCAAAATTTCATCAATCATGGTTTGGCGAAGGGTCAAGTTTTCTTGATTCTCAACTGTCTTACGCATTTCCTTAGAATAGAGCTCTTTATCTGCTTGAGCACGAAGCGCACGAACAGCTGGTCCCTTTCCTGTATTCAACATCTTCATCTGAATATAGGATTTGTCAATATTCTTGGCCATCTCTCCACCGAGAGCATCTACCTCACGGACCACAATCCCTTTTGCAGAACCACCAATCGAAGGATTACATGGCAAAAACGCCAACATTTCGATATTGATGGTTGCAAGTAAAACTTTACAACCCATTCGGCTCGCAGCAAGGGAGGCTTCTACCCCAGCATGCCCCGCTCCGATTACAATAATATCGTATTCTTCTATAAAATTATAAGTCATTTTTTCTCCTATTCTTTAAGATGGATGTGTCGTAATTGTCCGTCCCAATCTGGTAAGGCGGTTTTTAAAAATGACGGCTTCAGATTAACAGTATGTAGATCATCTAAAGCAAGCCACCGGCAAGGTAATGGCTTCGCATCTTCTTGCATGGTTAACGGTGCATCTTCCAGTAAGTCTACTAAATAATGGAACTCGATATTATGATAGTGGACCTCAGCTTGTTCAAATCGATTTTCAACAATGAAAGCTAACTGAACCGCTCTAGATGCGACCCCAAGTTCCTCTTTTACTTCTCGAACTACGGCATCTCCAGTAGCTTCATCCACTTGAATAGCACCTCCGATTGTATAAAAACCATCCTCATCTTCTACGACTAATAAGCGATTGTCTTTTACAATCAAAGCAGTCGCTCTCACACCAAAAACCGTTTGGTTTGACTTGGTCCGAAAATCCTGTTCTTGCATGTAACTTCCTTTCGAAACGACACAAAAATAGTCAAAACTCTGAGAAGTGCAGGACAAAAAAGCCTGCAACATCCATGAGCTTTGACCATCACTTCTATTGCTTTTATTATTGTAGCAAATTGAGAAAATTTGTCAATTTAAATATACTGACAAACTTTACCATCTCGATAAGCATTGTCAATTAGTCCACCACCGAGACACTCTTCACCATCGTAAAAGACAACAGCCTGACCTGGTGTAATGGCCCGTTGAGGTTCTGCAAAAATTACCTCTGCCTTGTCACCCTTGACATGCACCGTCACCTTGGAATCTGGCTGGCGATAGCGGAACTTGGCTGTACACTCTAGTGTAAACTCTTCCGGCATATCCCGTGTAAAGTGAACTTGACTAGCTTGTAAACTAGTTGACATCAGTGCTTCATGATAGAATCCTTGACCGACATACAGAATATTTTGACTGAGATCTTTACCAACGACAAACCAAGGAGCATTGTCCCCACCTTGTTGGCCACCAATTCCAAGACCACCTCGCTGACCGATTGTGTAATACATTAAACCGGCATGCTCACCCATATCTCGTCCATCGATGGTCATCATTCGACCTGGTTGGGCAGGAAGGTAGTTCCCTAGAAATTCTTTGAAATTTTTTTCCCCAATAAAGCAAATTCCAGTTGAGTCTTTCTTTTTAGCTGTTGCCAATCCCGCTTCTTCAGCTAGACGGCGAACCTCAGGCTTTTCCAAATGTCCCAATGGGAACATGGTTTTTTGAAGTTGTTCTTGTGACAGTTGGCTTAAGAAATAAGTTTGATCCTTCCCATTGTCAACGCCACGTAACATATGAACAATGCCATCCTCATCACGCGCCACGCGCGCATAGTGCCCTGTCGCAACATAATCTGCACCGAGTGTCATAGCATAATCTAAAAAGGCCTTAAATTTGATTTCCTTATTACACATGACATCCGGATTTGGTGTTCGACCAGCTCGGTATTCAGCAAGGAAATATTCAAAGACACGATCCCAGTATTCTTTCTCAAAGTTGACAGAATAGTAAGGAATGCCAATTTGGTCTGCAACCGCTGCTACATCTTTGTAATCTTCTGTAGCTGTACAGACGCCATTTTCGTCTGTGTCGTCCCAGTTTTTCATGAAGATGCCGATGACATCGTAACCCTGTTGTTTTAATAATAAAGCTGTTACAGATGAATCCACACCACCACTCATACCAACAACAACACGTGTTTTCGAGTTATCACTCATAGATTTCTCCCATCTTTTCGTTTCTCACGATTGAAGGTCGTGGTTTGCTTCAACGATTGAAGGTCGTTTTGAGCATTATCAATTGTAACACGCTTTATAGTAGAAAACAAGCATCTTGCCATCCTTCTTATTGGCTATTGTATCTATATGTTTACAAGTCTGTAAATCAAAAAAGAGTCCAATTGCTGAACTCTTTCATTTACTTTAATACCAGCCATTGGCCAGCCAGAAGTTTTTAGCCGCCGACCATGATCCATATCGGTTGACAACATATTGATTGGCTACTTTTTCCTGGTTTTCTGGTGATAAGTCACCGTTTAAATAAGAAAGGGATAACTGGTAACGACCATAGTATTGGCCATTTTGTGCTGTGTAACTGCCACTTGATTCTTTCTGGGCAATCCATTCTTTAGCCGCTGCATCTTCGGCACTTAAGCCATCTGAAGCAGATACCGTAGTTGTTGCTTGTCCAGTGTTAGCTTTACTAGTGGTAGCTTGCTCTGTAGTATTAGTTGTTGCCTTCTCATCTTCAATCTCTAAAACTTGACCAACTGTAATGAGGTTGACATTACTAATCTTATTTTTCTTAGCAATCGCATCAACCGTTGTATTCTTCTCTTTAGCAATAGCTGATAAGGTATCACCTGACTTTACAGTGTAAGATTCTGCACTGGCAAGGACGGGAATAAACATTCCTGATAATAAGCTCAATCCGATTACACGTTTTACAAAGATTTTTTTATTCATGGTTTTACACTCCTTTTCTGTATGTTCTTTATCTTACAGAAGAAATGTTTCAGAAACTTTATGAAATCACGTCAAATGTTTCAATAATATGTTAGCAAGAATAAAAAACACCTCAAATAAACTAGTTTTAAGTATCTTTTAAGTTTAAAACAAAATTTCCCTCTTAAATAGAAGAAAACATGCCCTAGATTTGTTATAATGAAAGAAAAGAAACCCTAAGGAGCTGACTGATGAATTCGCTTAAATTCCAATCCGTATTTGATATTATTGGACCGGTTATGATTGGACCTTCTAGTAGCCACACAGCGGGAGCTGTTCGTATTGGAAAAATTGTCTCTTCTATTTTTGGAGAGGATCCAACAGAAGTTGAATTTCAGTTGTTTAATTCCTTTGCCAAAACCTATCGCGGTCACGGGACAGACTTGGCCCTTGTAGCTGGTATTTTGGGTATGGACACAGATGATCCAAGAATCCCCAATAGTCTTGAAATTGCCCATGAAAGAGGAATTCGAATCGTCTGGTCTATTCAAAAGGAGAGCAATGCTCCTCATCCAAATACGACGACCATCACGGTGAAAAATGATCACAAAACCATCTCCGTCACAGGAATTTCCATTGGTGGGGGAAACATACAAGTTACCGAGTTAAATGGCTTTGCAATTTCTCTAAACATGAACACCCCAACTATTATTATTGTTCACCAAGACGTTCCTGGGATGATTGCCCATGTGACAGAAGCCCTTTCCCGCTATGATATCAATATCGCCCAAATGAACGTAACCCGTGAAAAAGCCGGTGAAAAGGCTATTATGATTATTGAAGTGGATTCTCGTAATTGTGACGAAGCTATTGAGTTAATCCGTCAAATTCCCCATTTACACAATGTGAATTTCTTTCAATAAGGAGACCCCATGTTTTATTCCATTACCGAACTAGTTGAACAAGCGACCCTCCACTATGAAGGAAATGTCGCAGAATTAATGATTGCAACCGAGTTTGAACTAACTGGTCGCGAGCGCGAAGAAGTTCTGACTCTTATGACACGAAACCTTGAGGTGATGAAAGAATCCGTTCATCTTGGACTCAATGACCAACTTTCTAGAAGTGGCTTGACCGGAGGAGATGCTGCAAAATTGGATCGCTATATTCGATCTGGAAAAGCCCTCTCCGACTATACTGTCCTAACCGCAGCCAAAAATGCTATCGCTGTCAACGAACACAATGCAAAAATGGGCTTAGTCTGTGCTACTCCCACTGCTGGATCAGCCGGTTGCTTACCTGCTGTTCTTACTTCAGCCATCGAGAAACTCCATTTAGATAAGCACCAACAATTAGAATTCTTATTAGCAGCAGGAGCCTTTGGACTGGTTATTGCCAACAATGCATCGATTTCAGGAGCCGAGGGAGGCTGTCAAGCCGAAGTGGGTTCCGCGGCAGCCATGAGTGCAGCTGCTTTGACGTTGGCTGCTGGGGGAAGTCCTTACCAAGCTAGCCAAGCCATTTGTTTCGTCATCAAAAATATGTTAGGCTTAATTTGTGATCCCGTTGCAGGACTGGTAGAGGTTCCTTGTGTCAAACGAAATGCTATGGGCGCAAGCTATGCCTATATTGCAGCGGATATGGCTCTAGCAGGAATTGAATCCAAAATCCCTGTCGATGAGGTCATTGACGCCATGTATCAAGTTGGATCTAGCCTACCAACTGCCTTTAGAGAAACGGCTGAAGGTGGTCTAGCAGCAACTCCAACTGGGAAACGACTACAGCAAGAAATATTTGGAGACTAACCTATGAAGTACATATTTTTCGACTTGGATGGGACTTTAGTCGATAGTTCCGAAGGAATTGAAACCACCTTTCTACACACTTTCAAGCTGCTAGGAATTCCTGCTCCTGATAAAGAGACTATTCGAACCTTTATGGGCCCTCCACTCGAAGTTACATTTACAAACCATCTTCCAAAAGAACTGGTCACAAAAGCTGTAGAAATCTATCGCACCTATTACAAAGAAACTGGCCAACAACAAACCTATCTCTACCCAGGTATCAAAGAACTCCTTCAACAATTGAAGGAATTGGGTTATCACTTATTCATCACCACCTCTAAGAATCAGGAAGTGAGTCTCGAAATAGCCCATTCACTAGGAATTAGTGATTGTTTTGAAGGGATTTATGGTTCTATCCCAGGATCCATGCACAAAGCTGATATCATTCAGCGTGTACTAGTGGATCATCAAATTCCAAAAGAGGAAGCTTGCATCGTTGGGGATACTAAATTTGATATCATTGGGGGGAAAACCATTGGTATTCACACAATTGCAGTCAGTTGGGGGTTTGCACCTCTAGAGCAATTAAAAGAGGAAACTCCCGATACCATCGTAGATTCCCCCCTAGCTTTACTGACTCATTTAAGTTAATAAAAGAGGTTTACAAATTTGTAAACCTCTTTTATGTACGAAATCACGCTTGTATAAGAGTATCCATGGTTCAGCAAGGTTGACTGACACAGTCATTTTTCTTTACAACACTTTCCAATCCTTGTCAAGGTAAGAAACAAAATAAAAAGAGGGTTTCCCCTCTTTTTTAGTATCCCCAAGCTGAAAGTCCTTGGTTTGAATAGGCATTATAAGCCGCTTGGATTTGATCATCAACTGTAGCAGTTGAACCCCAACCTGGCATTGTTTGGAAAAGACCACTAGCTCCAGATGGATTTGCTGCGTTCACTTGACCATTTGATTCGCGGGCAATAATGGCTTCCCAAGTTGATGCAGGAACACCTGTCATTTCAGCCATTCGAGCCGCTGCATAGGATCCAGTTTCTCCAGCAGTATTCCCATTAGCAAGTACAATCCCATTTCCAGAATTCGTAACAACAGGTGCTGCATTATAAGTAGCATTAGCAGTAGTTGTTGTGGAAGCCGCTACTTGATTTGTCGAAGCCTCGACTCCAGGTTCCTGACTTACTGTGGCAGTATTTACTTTGTTGATCAATGAATTTGAACGTTCACCCAACTCAATAATTTGACCAGCGTGGATCAAATCTTGATTGCTGATTTGATTCAATTCAACAAGCTTTTCGATAGTAGTGTTATTCTTAATCGCAATTTCTGATAAAGTATCACCATTTTTCACTTCGTATGTTTCAGCATTCACTACCACACCAGAAACAAAAAGTGAAAGAGCTGAGATAATAGAAGTTAATGTCCATTGGACCTTTTTTGTGTTCATCAATACATTCTCCTTTCGAACATAATACTATCTTACACATTAAATGTTACAGTTAGTTATAATTTATGTTACAAAGGTTACAAAATCATGTATTTTTCATGCAAAAAACGCTATAAATAGCGTTTTTCCTCATTTTTTTAGAAAAATTCCCCTATATGTAGTGGTGGTATTCTAATATTTCAACCAAAAAATGATAGCACCAACTGCTACTACAGACAGAATAGCTACACTATCTAAGACTTGCCATTTTAACTGCCTATATCGGCTTCTTCCCTCTCCACTTTTATAACCTCTTGCCTCCATGGCAATTGCAAGAGCATCTGCACGTTTAAAACTTGATGCAAACAAGGGAATTAAAATCGGAATAAAAGAGCGGATCTTCTGAAGGAGATTCCCTTCTCCAAAATCAACCCCTCTAGCTCTCTGTGCATTCATAATGCGAATCGTATCATCCATTAGAGTGGGGACGAAACGAAGGCTCATAGACAACATGAGTCCAATTTCATGAGCAGGAACTTTGATGATTTTAAATGGAGTTAACAACTTTTCTACGGCATCTGCTAAGCTTAAGGGCGTTGTTGTCAGTGTTAAAATCGTTGAAAATACAACAATGAGAATAAAACGACAAAAGATCACACCAGCTTGAGCAAGTCCTTTATCCGTTACAGTCAAAAAATAAAATTGAAATAATGTCTTACCGCCAGTCGTCGCAAACAACTGAAAGAGTGTGGTGAAAGCAATGATAAAGAGCATCGATTTCAGACCATTAATAAAAAAACGGAAAGGGATCTTGGCACTCAAAATCAACGCAAAGGCCAATAAAAACAACAGGGCATTCGTCAACACATTATTGGCCCAAAACAAAATAACAATTAACAAGAAAAGTCCTAGTAACTTTGCCCTTGGATCCATACGATGGAGAATGGAATTACCTGGTACATATCGTCCTAAAATCATGCTATTCATGTCCAATTAACTCCTTAAACTCCTGTAAAGTGATTGGTAAAGTTGGCAAAGATAGTCCTTTTTGACGTAAGCGCCAAGCAAATTTCGTCACTTTCGGTACACCTAATTGTATGTTTTCTAATCCTTCTACATCCTGAAATACATCCCTCGGATGCCCAGACCTCACCATTCGTCCTTTTTCCAAAACATAAACAAGATTTGCGTATTCTGCTACATCTTCCATAGAATGACTAACAAGAACGATGGTCATCCCAGCTTGATGAAGTGACTCAAATAGCTTCATTAATTCCCGTCTACCTGACGGATCCAAACCAGCTGTCGGCTCGTCCAAGACCAAAATTTCAGGTTCCATCGCTAAAATGCCTGCAATAGCGACCCGTCTCATTTGCCCTCCAGACAATTCAAAGGGACTCCGTTCAAACAACTCTTCAGAAAGACCGACTAAGCGTAATTTTTCCTTAGCAATGCTCTCAGCTGATTCTTGGTCTACTCCAAAATTTTGAGGCCCAAATGCGACATCTTTTACAACAGTCTCAGCAAAGAGTTGACTTTCTGGAAATTGAAAGACGAGACCCACTTTTTTCCGAAGATCCTTTAGCTCTTTTTGAGAAGACTCAGAACTAATGCGCATATCATTCATTTGCACTTCCCCTCGACTGGGCAAAAGCAAACCATTTAATAATTGAAGGATGGTTGATTTTCCACTTCCAGTATGCCCAATTAGAGCTGTATAAGAACCGCTTGGGATTTCTATATTCACATCAAAAAGAGCCGCTCCTTCAAAAGGAGTACCTTCTTGATAGGTATAACTAAGCTGTTTTAAAGCAATTCCCATAATAGTTTCTCTAGCTCTCCTTCAGTCTGATAGGTTTCTCCAACTGGAAAACCTTTTTGATGTAACATGCTGCGCAATCGATTAGCGAAAGGTTCTTCTAATCCAATTTCATCTAAATCATCTCGAGAAAAGAGTTCTCTTGGAGTCAGATCCAAGGTCGCTTTTCCTTTTTCAAAGAGAATAACCCGATCACTTAGGGAAACTTCCTCTAAATCATGGGTAATAGAAATAACCGTTAAACCATATCGTTCTTTGACTTCTCGAACTGTCCGAATTAGTTCTAGACGCCCTTCAGGATCCAACATACTGGTTGCTTCATCTAAAATGATGATTTTAGGTCGTAAAGCGATAATTCCGGCAATGGCCACTCGTTGCTTTTGTCCACCGGATAACCTAGCGGGTTCTCGATCTTTGAACTCATCCATGCGGACCATCTTCAAAGCTTCATCTACTCGTTGCACCATTTCGTCTCTTGGAATTCCTTGGTTCTCCAACCCAAACGCCACATCATCTTCAACTGTAGCCCCAACAAACTGGTTATCTGGATTCTGGAAAACCATGCCAATCTCACTACGTTTATCCCAAACATTTTCAGGAGTTAACAAATCTCCGGAAATATAGATTTGACCAGATTCCGGTTCCAACAAGCCATCAATCAAGCGGACCACTGTTGACTTACCACTTCCGTTATGTCCAATAATGGATAACCATTCACCATGTTTCACGTGAAACGAAATATCATTTAACTGATGGTTCTCATCTGTTTTTTGGTATTTAAATGTAAGATTTCGAACTTCTATAATATTATTCATTTATCTAAAGGTATCTTTAAAGAGGTAGGCACTGCCTTTAAAGTATTCATATCCAGAATAGACTGTAAAGATTAGCGCAACATAAAGCGTAATTTGACCCAATAAGTCCCAATGGAAGAGAAGGAAGATAATGGCAAACATTTGTGAGAAGGTTTTAATTTTTCCAGGCATAGCTGCTGGCAAAACAACTCCTCCTGTTTCAACCAATAACAGACGGAGGCCAGTTACGGCTAATTCACGGCAAATTATAACTGCAGTAATCCAAGCCGGAACCATCTTTAATTCAATCATCATGATAAAGGCAGACATGACAAGAAGCTTATCAGCCATAGGATCCGCAAATTTCCCAAAGTTACTAACAACTTTCCATTTACGAGCTAAATAACCGTCCAAATAATCGGTGATACTAGCGACAGCAAAGACAATAGCTGCCGCTACATGCCAACCATAACCTTTACCAAATATTAGCATCAAAATAAAAATAGGAATAAACACAATTCGAATCAGTGTTAAGGCATTTGGGATATTTTCTTTTTTCATTCTAGTCTCCTTACTAGTTTACATGATCATTTACATCTAATTGACAAAATCAACGTCGATTTAATTCGACAAAAACATCATTCCACTATTATTCCGTTATTTAGGGAAAATGATAAAGTCCGTCATATCACAAGCATTGACAAAATCTCGCCCAACCTTTACAACATCTTGTAAAGAAATACTCTGTAAAATTTTTGGAAGATCAAATAGATTTTCACCTGTCTCAATTGGATTAAATTGAGTCGCAATATAATCCAAGGAATTCAAACCGTGTAGAAAATCTCCAAACATTTCACTTTTAATCGTATCCAAATGCTCTTGGGTCACATCAGGGTCTTTCTCAAAATTCTTAATGGCCGTTCTGAACTGATGGGATATACTAACAGGTTCCGAGGTGTCCATCGTTAACATCAAAAAGTGAAACGAAGACTCTACTTCAATTTCTAGTGTCAAGGAGTTGTCAAGTTTACCAACTTCATAAAGTGACTGAAATCGTTTAGATGTCCACCCAAACATCATAGCAAACAATAATTTGAGGATAATCTTATAGCGATACTGGTAAAGAGGAGGAATCTGATTTCTTCCACGAATGCCAATTGCTAATTTCGGTGAAGCAACTTCCATCCGACTTGTCTCATTTTGAACAACTGGATTTAAGTCCACGGGTGAGATATGAGGAAGAGGTTTTGAAGAGGTCTTCATCTCAAATTCAGAAACAAGGTTAACAAGACTGTCAAGGTCAAAATTTCCGACAACCACTAGCTGCATATTGGATGGTTGGTAGAAATAATCGAAATTATCCTGTAAACTTTTTTCATCAATTTGGGAGAGAGAAGATACAGTACCTGCAATATCTTGGGCTAAAGGTGTTTCTGGATAGAGATTTGCCAACGCCCTAAAGAATAATTGATAGTCAGGACTATCTTGGTACATTTCGATCTCTTGTTGAATAATCAATTGTTCCTTCTTTAGAGAATCCTTTGAGAGATGAAGAGATTGTGTCATCTCCAGTAACAATCTCAGATTTTCATTGACATTCGAGGTGGTCGAAAAGAGATAGCTCGTTTGTGTAAAGCTAGTAAAGGCATTACTTTCAGCTCCCAGCTTTACAAAATGCTGTAAATAATCTTGACCGTCTTGATCTTCAAATAATTTATGTTCAAGAAAATGTGCAATCCCTGCTGGAAATTCTTTTATTCCCTCCACTCCATCCACTGTAAATCTTGTGTCAATAGAACCGAATTTAGTAGAAATGATTGCATAGCTTTCATTAAAATCCACTTTTGGAATTAAATATAACTTCAATCCATTTTGGAGACTTGTCTGATATACACATTCTCCAACAGCTGGATAATCTATTTTCTCCAAATCTTTCTTTATCATTCTCTTCCTTCCATAAAATAGACCGCTTGTAATTTGAGTGATTTGGCAACAGCCATAATTTCTTCTTTCGTCACCAGTTGAATGGCTTGGATCCAATCATCAATTGACAAGAACTGTTTTCCTAAAGTAGATTGTAGATAAGCTCTTTCAATCAAGGTGCCAGGTCGATCCTGCGACAATTTTGCAGCATTTATAATCATTTCTTTTGTCAAGCGCAGCTCTTCACTTGTAAACTTCCCTCTCTTCAAGTCACTTACTTGACGACTCATTAGAGTCATGGTCCGGGTTCTATTTTTTCGATCAATCCCTGCATAGATCCGCATAAAATGAGAAAAAATATCAAAATGGCTAGAGATAGTATAAGCCAATCCTTCTTTTTCTCGAATGACTGTAAATAATTTTGAGTGAGAGAAAGCACCCAGTAAACCATTTAAAACAATCAAAGCAAAATGCTCTTTTTCTCCATACTGAACAGGAAAATGATAACCTAACTCTAAAATAGATTGATGAGTTTCTCTTTGCTCAAGTCCTTCTCTGACAACGTTTGAAAAAGATTGGGCATAAAAAAGATTGACATGATATTTACGAGGTTGTAAACCAAATTCACTAATCTTTTCAATGACCGCTAGTTCATTGAAATCACCCATAAAGAAAAAGTCAATCAGATTTGTTTGAAGCATTTCTTGAAATGCTTGATAAGCTGACCCTTCATCCTCATTCTGAATCTGCTGGACACTTCCGTACTTACTTAGTTTCATATCAGCTTGATCATAAAACAACCGATTCAATTGTTGGTGAGCATAATAAAAATGATTTTCAATTTCTGCTTCTAGTTCTGTAACGAGATTTTTTTTCTCTACTGAAAAAGTTTCTGAATGAAAGCACCCGTTTTCTGCAAGAGGAGCATTCAGAGATACCTTTAATAAATCCAACATCTG
>NZ_JBKQBL010000001.1:621534-631122 GCF_046824975.1 Streptococcus intestinihominis
ATCTGTCAAGACATTTTTCTTGCTCAAAAAAGCATCACGGACATAAGATAAATTAATATCAATGTAGTGCATTTGACCGCGTTTTGAAACAGAAGTAGAAAAATTTGCTCCATACAAGTTCGCCAACTGCTCTCTAAATTGCTGTGAAGTTGGGTAAAGTTGATTGGCTGTTTCGATCATGCGTGAGGCTAGAACCCGTCCTGCTATTGTTTCTTCAGAAAGAGGGGCTGAGAACCGCACTTTTATCTCATTGGTCTTAAATTTTTCTGATTTCATAAAATGGATTCGAACACCAGTAACTAATTCCATCGTCATCCTCGTTCTAACAAATATTACTCTTCATTATATCATGAAATCCCAGTAAAATCTTTCCCAGACAGATTAAAAAACGTTTACACTGACTCGCCCTATTTTAGGTTTTTCAACCTTTTGTGGTATAATAACTATCATTGAGGTGAACTATGAACTATAAACTTTTTGATGAATTTATCACACTACAAGCCCTATTTAAAGAACTGGGTATCATCCAAAGCGGTGGAGCTATCAAAGCCTTTTTACATGAAAATCAAGTAGAGGTCAATGGAGAAGTTGAAACCAGAAGAGGACGTAAGTTACGAGTCGGAGATACAATCGAAGTAATTGGTGAGAAGGAAGTCATAACACTGACACAACCTAGTCCAGAAGAGATTGAAGACTATCAAGCGGACAAGTTGGAAAAAGAACGCGTTGCTCAATTAGTGAAGAAATTAAACAAAGAACAAAAACAAAAAAAAGATTTTAAACCTAAAAAAGAAGAGAATAAGCGGAAACCCGTTCGTTTCCCAGGAACATAAAATGTGGCTTAAATCCATACATATTCAGAAATTTCGAAATTATAAAGAAGTAGATCTTCAATTCCATTCTGGTTTGAATATTTTCTTAGGCCAAAATGCTCAAGGAAAAACCAATCTCCTTGAGTCCATCTACTTTTTATCCTTGACCCGTAGCCATCGGACCCGTTCCGATAAGGATTTAATTCATTTTCAAGAGGAACAATTTACTGTTTCTGGTGTCTTAGAAAAAAAGACTGGCTCTATCCCATTAGAAATTTCTTTATCCTCAAAAGGACGAGTCACTAAAGTAAACCACTTAAAACAAAGCAAGCTATCAACCTATATCGGTAACATGAATGTGGTTCTCTTTGCTCCAGAGGATTTACAACTTGTTAAAGGCTCACCCGCTCTTCGCCGCAAGTTTATTGATATTGATTTAGGCCAGATGAAACCCGTCTATCTATCAGATTTAACAGCCTATCATCATGTTTTAAAGCATCGAAACAGTTACTTAAAAACAGCCAACACAGTAGACCCAACCTTTTTAGATGTTTTGGATGAGCAATTAGCAGATTATGGTAGCCGAGTCTGCATCCATCGGAAAGATTTTCTTAAAAAATTAGAAGACTTTGGTCAAGAGAAACATTTTGAAATTTCCAATCAAACTGAAAAACTATCTATTCGGTATGATTCCTCCATTCCTTTTCAAGATGAAGAGACACTTCGCCCAACTTTTATCAAATTACTTCGAGAAAATCGGACAAAGGATCTCATCAAAAAAACAACCAGTGTTGGTCCTCACCGAGATGACATTAGCTTTTACATCAATGACATGAATGCAACTTTTGGTAGCCAAGGTCAGCACCGCAGTGTTGTTCTTTCCTTAAAATTAGCGGAGATTTCATTAATTGAATCACTGACGAATGAAAAGCCGATTTTACTCTTAGACGATGTTATGAGTGAACTTGACAACAATCGTCAACTACATTTACTAGAAGTTATCTCTCGTGACATCCAAACGTTTATCACAACTACTACCTTAGATCACCTAAAAGACTTGCCTGAAGACTTAAAAATCTTTAATATTCACTCAGGTCACGTTGACGAATAATTAACAAGGTTGTCAATTTTGATTGACAACTTTTTGACACAATAAAAGTGTGAAATCTTATGATTTCACACTTTTATTTTTTATTGAACAGAGTAGTTTGGTGCTTCATTGGTAATTTGGACATCGTGTGGGTGGCTTTCTTTCAACCCTGCCCCAGACATTTCAACAAATTGTGCATTTTCATGCAATTCTTGAAGGTTGGCAGCTCCAACATAGCCCATACCAGAACGGATACCACCAATCATTTGGAAGACGATATCGGCTGCTGAACCCTTATAAGCAACCCGACCTTCGATTCCTTCTGGAACCAATTTGTTGGCTTCATTAACAGAACCTTGGAAGTAGCGGTCGCTTGAACCTTTCTTCATGGCTGCAATAGATCCCATACCACGATAAGTCTTGAACTTACGTCCTTGGAAGATTTCAGTTTCACCTGGTGCTTCATCTGTTCCTGCAAACATAGATCCAAGCATGACTGCATGACCACCAGCTGCAAGGGCTTTTACAATATCTCCAGAATACTTGATCCCACCATCAGCAATGATTGTTTTTCCATATTCACGCGCAACAGCAGCTGCGTCATAGATCGCTGTAACTTGAGGAACTCCGACCCCAGCAATCACACGAGTTGTACAGATTGAACCAGGTCCAATCCCTACCTTAACCACGTCAACACCTGCATCATAGAGAGCACGTGCTCCCTCAGCTGTAGCAATATTACCTGCAATCAAGGTGCGATCTGGAAAATGAGCACGAATTTCAGCGATTTTACGAAGAACACCTGCAGAATGACCATGGGCTGTATCGATAACAATAGCATCCGCACCAGCTTCAAACAATGCTTCCGCACGCTCAAAAGTGTCAGATGTAACTCCGACAGCACCTGCTACTAAAAGACGACCAAATTCGTCTTTCGCTGCATTTGGAAACTCAATAACTTTTTCAATATCCTTAATGGTAATCAAACCTGACAAACGACCATTTTCATCCACCAATGGTAATTTTTCAATACGGTGTTCTTGAAGAATCCGTTCAGCTGTTTCTAAATCTGTACCAACTGGTGCAGTCACAAGATTCTCGCTGGTCATATGGTTGGAAATCGGTTGATTATAATCAGAAATAAAGCGTAGGTCACGGTTGGTCAAGATCCCTACTAGTTTACGGTTTTCCATGGTTTCAACCACAGGTACACCACTGATCCGGTAACGTCCCATAAGTTCATCGGCTTCAGCAATGGTATGTTCAGGTGTTAAGAAAAATGGGTCAATAATAACGCCGTTTTCAGAGCGTTTTACTTTACGAACTTCATCTGCTTGTTGGGCAATGGACATATTTTTATGAATAACCCCAAGTCCTCCAGCACGGGCAATGGCAATAGCCATTTGGCTTTCAGTAACTGTATCCATCGCAGCTGTGATGATTGGGATATTCAACACAAGGTTATCCGCCAATTTTGTACGAAGATCTGCATCGTTTGGTAATACATGACTTTCAGCTGGAATGAGCAATACATCATCGAAGGTATAACCTTTTTTCAAAAATTTAGTGTCCCAATTTGACATTCCCATTTTCCTCTTTTCTTTCTTTTTGAGCCAAGCTCGTCTTTTTTGATTGATAATATCATACCATTCTAAGATAATTTGTCAATCATTTGTAGAATATTTCAAAAAGAGGTGTTGGAACCTCTTTTGAATCAGTTATTTTATTGAATCATCTCAATATCAAGAGCTTACTTGAAATAGTTTAATCCCATAGCAGATTTTACTTGATCAAGCGTTTCTGCTGCAACCGAACGGGCTACTTCACTACCTTTTTGAAGCATATCATAAACTTGACCCATATCTTTAGCAAATTCAATCCGTCGTTCGCGAATAGGCCCCAACTCTCTTTCAAGAATCTCTAACAAATAGCGTTTGGTTTTAACATCTCCTAAACCACCCCGTTGGTAATGGTCTTTCATGTCTTGAATGGTCGCTTGATCTTCTTCTTTTCCAAACACATCCAAATAATGGAAAACCATATTTCCTTCGATTTTCCCTGGATCTTCGACACGAATATGCTCAGGATCTGTATACATACTCATGACCTTTTTCTTCAAGGTGTCCATATCATCGGCTAAATAAATACCATTTCCAAGAGATTTAGACATCTTAGCATTCCCATCCAAGCCAGGCAAACGACCTGCCGCCTCATTTTCTGGGAAAATTCCTTCCGGTTCAACCAAAACATTGCAATGATACGCATGGTTAAAGGAACGAACAATTTCACGAGTTTGCTCAATCATGGGCTTTTGGTCAGTTCCAACAGGCACGAGATTGGCTTTAAAAGCGGTAATATCTGCAGCTTGGGAAACAGGATAAACCAAGAAACCAGATGGAATAGACTCTCCGAATCCTTTTTGGGCAATTTCTGTCTTAACGGTTGGGTTTCGTTCCAAACGTGAAACAGAGACCAAATTCATGTAATACATGGTCAATTCCGCTAGCTCAGGGATTTGACTTTGAATAAAAATAGTTGATTTCTTTGGATCTAAGCCAGCTGCTAAATAATCTAGAGCAACATTTCCAATAGACTCAACAATGGTTTGCGGATCTTTAGCATGATCCGTTAGAGCTTGCTGATCGGCTAAAAAGACAAACATCTGGTACTTGTCTTCATTTTGCATAATAACTCGATTCTTCAACGAACCGACATAGTGTCCAATATGGAGCTTCCCAGTCGGGCGATCTCCAGTTAAAATAATCGGCTTGGTCATTTTTCTTCCTCCCTAAAGTACAAAATAAAAGCCCACGCATAGCAAAAACTATGCGAGGGCGTCTGAGACACGGTGCCACCTCACTTAGAACAGCATATGCTGTTCTCTCTGACTCATCACAAATGAGCTGCACATAAGGCCTGCTAGCCGAATCTCTATTGGTTAAGATTCTATTTGAACATCAGTCCATTTCATTCTGTTTCGTTGCTTATTTTCAGCGACCATAAGCTCTCTAAAAAACGAATACAAATTACTCTTCTGATTGCTTTTCATTATATAATGACATCAAAGGAAAGTCAAGTTCTTCACCCTTTTCTACAGACTAAATGACTTCCTCCAATGCATAAGGGTATTCATTGAAAAATCAAGCGTTTTCTAGTAAAATAGGCTTATATAGACAGAAAAAGAGGAGAACTATACGTGCTAACAGTTACAGACGTCTCACTACGTTTTAGTGATCGTAAACTTTTTGATGATGTCAACATCAAATTTACAGAAGGAAATACCTATGGTTTGATTGGGGCCAATGGTGCTGGAAAATCAACCTTTTTAAAAATCTTAGCTGGGGATATTGAACCGACAACTGGTCATATTTCTCTTGGACCAGACGAACGTCTTTCTGTTCTTCGTCAAAATCACTTTGACTACGAAGATGAGCGTGCCATTGATGTCGTTATCATGGGAAATGAAAAACTTTATAGCATCATGAAGGAAAAAGATGCTATCTATATGAAGGAAGATTTTTCAGATGAAGACGGTGTCCGCGCAGCAGAACTTGAAGGAGAATTCGCTGAACTAGGTGGTTGGGAAGCAGAAAGTGAAGCTTCACAACTCCTCCAAAATCTGAATATTCCAGAAGAGCTCCACTACCAAAATATGAGTGAACTAACAAATGGAGATAAAGTGAAAGTCCTCCTAGCCAAAGCTCTCTTTGGTAAACCAGACGTCCTTCTTTTGGACGAGCCGACCAACGGTCTAGATATTCAATCCATTACCTGGTTAGAAGATTTCTTGATTGATTTTGAGAATACCGTTATCGTTGTATCCCACGACCGTCACTTCTTGAATAAAGTATGTACCCACATGGCCGACCTAGACTTTGGAAAAATCAAACTCTATGTTGGTAACTATGATTTCTGGAAAGAATCATCTGAACTGGCTGCCAAGTTGTTAGCAGACCGTAATGCTAAAGCAGAAGAAAAAATCAAACAATTACAAGAATTTGTGGCTCGTTTCTCTGCCAATGCGTCAAAATCAAAACAGGCAACGTCGCGTAAAAAGATGCTTGACAAGATTCAGTTAGAAGAAATTGTCCCATCTAGCCGAAAATACCCATTTATCAGCTTTAAAGCGGAGCGAGAAATTGGAAATGATCTGTTGACAGTAGAGAACTTATCTGTAAAGATTGACGGTGAAACTATTCTTGACAACATCAGCTTCATCTTACGTCCAGGTGACAAGACGGCTCTTATCGGTCAAAACGATATCCAAACAACTGCCTTGATCCGCGCCATTATGGGTGAAATCGAATATGAAGGAACTGTCAAGTGGGGAGTTACAACTAGCCGCTCTTACTTACCAAAAGACAATTCAGCTGACTTTGCAGGTGGCGAGTCAATTCTTGACTGGTTGCGTCAATTCGCAAGTAAAGAAGAAGATGACAATACCTTCCTTCGTGGATTCCTCGGACGCATGCTCTTCTCTGGAGATGAGGTTAACAAGCCTGTCAACGTCTTGTCAGGGGGAGAAAAGGTGCGCGTGATGCTTTCAAAACTCATGCTTTTGAAGTCAAACGTTCTTGTACTTGACGATCCTACAAATCACTTGGACTTGGAATCAATTTCAAGCTTGAACGATGGATTGAAAAACTTCAAAGAATCGATCATCTTTGCCAGTCACGACCATGAGTTTATTCAAACTCTTGCCAACCATATCATTGTTCTTTCAAAAAATGGTGTCATTGACCGGATTGATGAAACCTATGATGAATTCTTAGAAAACCAAGAAGTTCAAGCAAAAGTTAAAGAACTTTGGAAAGACTAAGAATCACTCCAAAGAATCAAAAACCCTGGAACCTTTGTTTCAGGGTCTTTCAATAGACTATATGAAATTTAAAAAATATCTATCACACCCCATCATTGTTTACTTTACAGCTTTTTTACTTCCCTTTACAATCTTATTTTTCGTCTACCTCAGTCAGGGCATTTATTGGGGGAGTGAAACTTCTCCTTTATTAGGTGATGGCTTTCATCAATACGTTATTTTCGACGTTACTTTACGAAATATTTTACACGGAACCGACAGCCTCCTTTACAGCTTTACAAGTGGGCTCGGGTTAAATTTCTACGCTCTTTCCAGCTATTACTTAGGAAGTTTTCTATCTCCCTTTGTCTTCTTCTTTGACAGTTTATCCATGGTTGATTCCGTCTATCTCTTTACACTGATAAAAATAGGATTGATTGGGTTGTCAACTTATTATTCCATTAAGGGAATCTATCCTCAACTGCAAACATTCTTGGTTCTTTCGCTGTCAACTTTGTTTGCGTTAATGAGTTTCTCCGTCAGTCAGATTGAAATCAAAACCTGGCTCGATGTCTTCATTTTGGCTCCTCTTATTCTGTTAGGTTTACACCGTTTGATGACTCAAAAGAAGCGGGTTCTCTACTTTACAAGCTTGACTATCCTCTTCATCCAAAATTATTATTTTGGATTTATGATGGCTATCTTCTTGACATTATGGTATTTCACGCAGCTTTCCTGGGACTATAAAAAAAGAATATCTTCTTTCTTTGACTTTACAATTGTGTCAATTTTAGCAGGGGTCACTAGCTTGATCATGATTTACCCCACCATATTGGATTTACGAACTCATGGAGAAAACTTTACCAAGATTACAAGAACCTTTACAGAAAATAGTTGGTACTTAGACGTTTTTGCAAAGAATTTGATTGGTAGCTTTGATACAACAAAATATGGGGCTATCCCTATGATCTATGTTGGTCTATTTCCATTCTTACTTGCCTTTCTATTTTTCTTTGTCAAATCGATTCGGTTTCACGTGAAACTAGCATATTTGACCTTATTAGTCATTCTTATTGCAAGTTTCTATTTACAAGCTTTGGATTTATTCTGGCAGGGAATGCATGCTCCTAATATGTTTCTTCACCGTTATGCCTGGCTCTTTTCATTGACTATTTTGTTCATGGCAGCAGAGGTCCTCAATCGGATAAAAGAAATCAATTGGCAACGACTCTGCCTAGCTGTTAGTTTGCTTAGTATTGGTTTTATCCTCACCTTTCTCTATCGCAAGCACTATCCTTTCTTGACAAGCAGTCATTATGTATTGACACTAGAATTTCTTCTTGTATTCTTTACTGTGACACTTGCCTTTACAGTTCGTAAACTTTCTCATCCCATTTTTTCTGCTGTTATTCTTTTCTTCTGTTTGTTTGAAATTAGTATAAACAGCTATTATCAGATCGATGGGATTGCAAATGAATGGGTATTTGCAGCTCGTTCTTCTTACCAAGGAAAGATTCCATCAATTGATAAATTGACATCAAGTTTACAGGATGATCAAGAATTTTACCGAACAGAGATTCTCCAACCTCAAACAGGTAATGATAGTATGAAATATAATTTTAGAGGGGTCTCCCAATTTTCATCTGTCAGAAATACAGATACCAGTTCGACCCTAGACAAACTCGGTTTTAAATCAGATGGAACCAACTTGAACTTGCGCTATCAAAACAATACATTACTAATGGATAGTCTGTTCGGGATCAAATACAATATTTCAGATAGGAATCCCCAAAAGTTTGCTTTTCATAAATTGGAAACGCAAGGAAATCAGACCTTGTATCAAAATGAAAAAGCTCTTTCACTAGCATTTCTAACCGCAAGTCCCTACAAGGATATCCCATTTTCTAATCTAACCTTAGATAACCAAAAGAACTTTCTCAATCATCTAACGGGGCAATCGTTGACTTACTATCAGCGATTACATCCACTGAAAACTGGTGCAGACGATCCTTCTCAAGGACCTCAAAAGGCTAAAGTTGAAGCAGATAGTTTTCTGACTTATGCCAGTATCGAATATGAGCTCTATGTTCAAAACGATAGTCAACTTTATGTAAACCTTCCTTCTTTAGAATTTGAGAATGAAGATTATACCGATGTTGAGATCATTACGAATGGCCAAGTCAACCGCTATACAACAGACAATGTCTTTCCATTCTTCACCATTGGTCACTTTACAGCAGGAGAAACTGTTAAGGTTCGAATTGCCTTCCCTGAAAATTCTACCGTAACCTTCCAAACTCCAGAATTTTTTGCTTTGAACCTTCAAGCCTACCAGGAAGCCTTTGAAAGGTTGCACCAACAAGAAGTTCATGTGCAAACCAAAGGAAATACCGTCACTGCAGATTTTACAGCAGACCACCATACAAGTCTCTTTTTCACCCTTCCTTATGATAAAGGGTGGACAGCGACGATCAATAATCAACCTGTCCCTATTCAAAGGGCTCAAAAAGGATTTATGACTGTTGATGTCCCTAAAGGAAAAGGACAGGTTGTTCTACAGTTCATTCCACATGGGTTAAAAGAAGGAACCATCGCTTTCCTACTCGGAATTCTTTCCTTCGCTTGCTACAATGCTATTCGAAAGAAATCTCAATCCTCAAAAAATCAGTAAATTCGCATCATAAAGAGCCCCTTCAGTTGGAAGGGGCTCTTATTTTATACAAAAAAAGCATCCCTTAGGATGCTAGTTTAGCTCCGCCAGTAGGACTCGAACCTACGACATCATGATTAACAGTCATGCGCTACTACCAACTGAGCTATGGCGGAATGAGATATAGTCCGTACGGGATTCGAACCCGTGTTACCGCCGTGAAAAGGCGGTGTCTTAA
>NZ_JBKQBL010000001.1:631215-645177 GCF_046824975.1 Streptococcus intestinihominis
GTCATTAACAGAACATATCCCATTATACCATCGATTCAAAAATTGTCAAGCCTTTTTCTGTATTTTATTTAATAATTCTTCGACCCTTTTCACCTGTGTACGAGAAACAGGGCAAGTTGTCTCCTCTTCTAACATCAAGAGTCTCTTGCGACGATCAAAACTGACAATCATTCTTTGATTCACTAGATAAGACTGATTAGGACTGAAGAAATGATTGTCCACATCTTTTTCAAGTATATCCTTGATAGTCCCTAAAAATTCCTTTTGAAAATTCTTTCCAACAAGTCGCAATTTGTGGGAAACTCCAGTTGTTTCAATGTACAATATATCTCGATATGGCACTCGAATTTCCATATTTTTGAAACTATACTCAAAGAAATCAATGATATTTTTATTTTCAATCACATTCTTCTTCAAGTAGAGAATACATTCTCTAATTTTTTCCTTAAACAAGTTTTCATTCAAGGTTTTTTCAATAAATTCAAGAGCTGATACCTTGTAACGATAGGTAATAGTAGCAAATTCCGATTTCGTCGTGATAAAGGCAATGATCGCAAAAGGATTGACCTCACGAATCATTTGAGCTGCCTTGATACCAGCTTTTTCATCCCCTTTGATATCAATGTCAAGGAAGAAAAGCTGATGAAAATCACCATTGGTTAGATATTCCTTTAGTTCAGTTATTTTACTGGTGGAAACAATATTTAATCGTAGGCCTTCCTCCTCAGCGATAGCTTTCACATGTTTCTCTACTCGAACTTGTTGAGAAATTTCGTCCTCTAGCAATACAATATTCATCTATCTTCCTTTCTCTCCAATAACTAAGCTCTGCGTAAATCTTCCATTGATCAACTCTGTCTCTAGAAAAATAGCAGCATATTCTCCAATAAGCTCTTTTACAATCGCAAGGCCCATTCCTCTACGATCCCCTTTAGTTGAAAATCCTTTTTCATAGAGCTTATTCCAATTAATCGGTTCATCAGAAATAGAGTTCTTTATGATCAGATGCACTCCATTCGGCATATTAAAAATCGCTATTTGAACTTCTTTTTCTTGACTCATTTTAGCAGCTTCAATAGCATTATTGACTAAAATTCCAACAGTTCGTACGAGATCCAACAATCTCATTGGAACCTTTTCAATAATATCTTCTGTTTCAAAGGTTAGTTTGACACCCATTTCCTCCGCATAGATCCATCCCCTACTTAGGATACTTCTCAAAGCAGAATCTCGAATATTTCCTAGGTCAAATCCTGTATATTCTTCTTTTTGGAGTTGGCCGTAGCATTCCTCAAGAACATCTCTTTGAATTCGTTTAATATCCTCAATATTTTCTTCCTCAATCGCTAAATTTAAGGAAGTGATAATATTGCCAAAATCATGACGAAAACCTTTTAATTCTAAATAGAGGCCTTGAATTTTATTCATATACTGCTCCATTTGGCGCTGTTCGAACCTCTTTTGCTTCAACTCCATTTTCTTTTCATAACGATCTCGAACCGTCTTCATTTGAACCATGGTTCCGATAAATATCAAGAAGCAAATCGTTGCTACCATGCTACCAAAACTATTGAAATGAGCAATATCACTTATCCAATGAGAAGCATTCAATACTAAGGTTAAAATAAGATAACTAACAATCAATTGTTGGACAAATTTCTTAAAAACCCGCTCTTTAAAATAGAGAAGATTCACTTCGAGAATGGCAATAATTCTCGTAATAATAACAATCGATAAAACTGAAATAAGAGTAACAAAAAATATAGAATAATAAGTTACTATGTAATCTCCAGTTATAGACGATAAAATTACTGATAAAAAAGTATCTGTTGTCTCAAAAGCTAGATAAATAAACAGAGAATATAAAATTGCAAAAAAATGGTCATATCTACAGAAGAATCTATAGTACGCGTAAAAAAATAGAGGATAAGCTAAAATAAAGAAAGCGTATAAGAAATCTAATTCAAAATATCCTAAAATATAAGATATCACATAAAGTAAAGTAGAAATGATTAAAATTAAATAGAATTTTGAATGCTTATGTTTTAATTGTCTATCAATTAATGGATAAGATAAAATCAAGGGTAATCCAATGAGAATAAAATACACATAATTCATGGACATTATTTTTTACCTTTTTTAAATAAATCTCTAATAATAATTTTTGAATGTTTATCCCCTCCACAAATTTGCTGCAATTCTTTTTCTGTAAGAACCTTAAATGCTTTAGAAACTGTCGATGGATTGTTTTTCATAAAAAAAATCTCCTTATAATTTATTTGATTATTAAATTATTAAATTTAATATACATAAATTTTAGTAAAAAATCAAAAGCTTTTTTAACATTTCCGCTATTTGGTTCATTTTTACAGCTATTTGGAACAAAAAATCTAGTTTTTACAATTTTTTTATCCCATCTGTTTAGAAAAAATCTAGTTTTTTAAAAAACTAAGTAATAAAAAAACGTGATTTCTGTAAAAATCACGTTTTTTTATTTTGATCCCAGCAGGATTCGAACCTGCGACCGTTCGCTTAGAAGGCGAATGCTCTATCCAGCTGAGCTATGAGACCAGATGTCTTTTTATTCTATCAGAAAATAGGAGGAGCGTCAAGATTCATTTATGGTAAGGACTTCCCTGTTGAATCATAAATGCCCGGTAGATTTGTTCGATTAAAACAAGCTTCATCAATTGATGGGGAAGGGTTAACTTTCCAAAACTCATAAGTAAATTCGCTCGTTTTTTAACTGCTGGGGACAAACCTAGACTTCCTCCAATCACGAAGGTAATTTCAGAATACCCTCGTACAGTGACCTCTTCTAAGGTTTGACTAAACTTCTCAGATGGAAATTGTTGCCCTTCAATCGCTAAGGCAATCACATACTCACGATCTCCAACTTTAGCTAGTATACGATTTCCTTCTTTTTCCAGGATTTGCTGGTTTTCTAAATCACTGGCTCGATCAGGAGTTTTTTCATCCGGCAATTCTATCAATTCTAGCTTCGTAAACCGCCCCAAGCGTTTCGTATATTCGGCGATTCCATCTTTTAAATACTTTTCTTTTAATTTTCCAACTGTTACAATTTTAATTTTCATATTCATATTCTAACACAAATGAACTTATACACAAGTCTTCAACAAATAGACCAGCATCTATCTTTCAAAAAATGGCTCTATATTCACGTTTTTCACACTTATACACAGTTTTCCACAACTTGTGGAAAAAATTTCCATTTTAAGTTATAATTAAGAAACTAGGTCTATACTTTTCCATAATTGGAACAATAGGAGAAAACTATGAAACAATCATCAAATTTTCTAAAAAAAATTTTGCAACTTTTGCTTGTTCTTGTCATTGGGTTTACTGGAGGAATCTTAGGAACCTTAACCTCTTTCCAGTTTACCAAAGGGAATTCTACAAATTCTAGCCAAGAAATAAAATCTACCAAAGTCAATCGTGCTTATAAGAATACAACATCAACTAGTGAAGCCGTTGATAAGGTTAAAAATGCTGTTGTTTCTGTTATTACCTACGCTGAAACTTCTGAAAAAGGCTTCATCAATGGAGAAACAGATTCTGATCCAGAAGTGGCTAGTGAAGGTTCAGGAGTTATCTATAAAAAAGATGGTAAAGACGCTTATCTAGTAACCAATGCTCACGTGTTGATGGGAGCAACAGAAGTCGATATTCTCTTTGCAGACGGAAATAAAGTTTCCGGAGAAGTTGTCGGTTCTGATACTTTCTCAGATATTGCGGTTGTTAAAATCAGTTCAGATAATGTTACGACTGTGGCTGAATTTGGAGATTCATCTAAGTTGACTGTTGGAGAGACCGCAATCGCTATTGGTAGTCCTTTAGGAACAAAATTTGCCAATTCCGTTACCCAAGGGATTGTTTCTAGTCTCGGACGTACTGTGAAGCTCAAATCAGAAGATGGCCAAAACGTATCTACAAAAGCGTTACAAACGGACGCTGCCATCAACCCAGGGAATTCTGGTGGTCCCCTTATCAATATTCAGGGACAAGTCATCGGAATTACCTCAAGTAAAATCTCTTCAAATGGCCAAACTGCGGTTGAAGGAATGGGATTTGCTATTCCTATAAATGATGTGCAAAATATTATTGAACATTTAGAAAAAAATGGTAAAGTCATTCGTCCAGCTCTTGGAATTACCATGATGGACCTGGCTAACCTATCCTCTTCTGATCTTAGCCAATTAGACATTCCAAGCAAACTCAAAGGTGGAGTTCTTGTCCGCTCAGTCGAAAATGATATGCCGGCATCCAAATATTTGCGTCGATTAGATATCATTACAAAAATCGATGATACAACCATTGAATCAACTGCGGATTTACAATCTGCCCTCTATTCTCATCAAATTGGTGATAAAATTAAAGTCATTTTCTATAGAGATGGTAAGCAAAAAACAGCGACCATTGAGCTGACAAAATCTACAGAAAATCTTGGAAATTAAGTAAATTTACAACAGTGTCAACACACCTTTACGAAATTGTAAAGGTGTGTTATGCTATATACATCATGGAAAAAATTGATATTATTGACATAAGGCAAATACGAACCAATCCTTTTCAACCTCGTCAAACCTTTGTACAAGAGAAATTAGAAGAACTCGCAGCTTCAATCAAAGAAAATGGATTAATCCAGCCCATTATTGTTCGAAAATCTCCGATTGTTGGTTATGAACTACTTGCTGGAGAAAGACGCTACCGAGCAGCTCAAATGGCTGGTTTCAAAGAAATCCCTGCGATTATAAGAGAATTATCAGATGATGACATGATCAAACAAGCCATTATCGAAAATTTACAAAGGGAAGATTTGAATCCAATTGAAGAGGCCGAATCCTACCAACATCTTATTGATAAAGGGGCTACCCATGAAGAAATTGCACAATTTATGGGAAAATCTCGTCCTTACATCAGCAACATGGTCCGTTTACTTCATCTCTCACCAGCTGTCAAAGAAGCCATCAAAAATGATCAAATTTCACAAGGACATGCCCGCATTTTAGTTCCTTTAAAAGAAGATCTACAAATCTATTGGTTGGAACGAACCCTGAAAGAAGGACTAAGCGTTCGTAGTTTGGAAGAAAAGGTTGGTCAAAAAAAGAAAAGGCCAAGTAAAAAAGAGAAAGAACTCTTTTTAGCACAGGAAGAAAACAGATTAAAAAAGATGCTGGGAACCGAAGTAGAAATCCGTCTGACAAAACAAGAAAAAGGTAGTATTCATATTTCATTTAACAACCTTGATGAATACCAACGAATTATTAACAGTCTCAAATGAGGCTGTTATTTTTTATAGCACAATTAACAGATTTATCCACTTCTTTAAAACTCCTCCTTACTTGATATTCCTACTTTCTTCTTTCTTATCCCCAACTTGTGGAAAACTTCTACACACATTGGGGATAACTATTCACATATTGTGGAAAAAGCTCTTTTTTATTCCCTTAGAACAAGTTGTGGAAAACTCCCTTCTTTTATGATAAAATAAGAAAAACATAGCAAGTAAAAAATGAATAGGAGGGCGATAAGTGTCAAGAGAAGAAACATTCTGGAATCGTGTGATTGAATTAAGTAAAAAGACATTTAAAAAAGAAATCTTTGACTATTTTGTCCTTACATCAAGACTCATCAAAGTCGATCAACAAGAAGCCGTTATTTATTTAGATGCGGAAGTAAAAAAATTATTCTGGGAAGAGAATATGACAAAGGTGATTTTGACTGCTGGATTTGAAATTTATGCAGTAGAATTAACCATTTCCTATCAATTCAATCTTGAAGAGGAGGAAGAAGAAAAAGAGTTTATTCCCCTTTCAGAAATGAATAGAGACTATGCAGTGAGCCATGCTCCGATAGTAGATTTGCCTCCTATCCAAACAGGATTAAGAAAGAAATACACCTTTGATAATTTTGTAAGTGGAGATGGAAATCAATGGGCTTTGGCTGCCGCTTTAGCAGTTTCTGAAAACCTTGCTACAACTTATAATCCTTTATTTATCTATGGAGGACCCGGTTTAGGTAAAACGCATTTGCTCAACGCGATTGGGAATCAGATTATGGAAAACTACCCAAATGCTCGAGTAAAATACATCCCAGCAGAATCCTTTATCAATGAATTTTTAGAGCGTCTTCGCCTCAATGATATGGATACCTTTAAAAAAACCTATCGAAACTTGGATTTGCTCTTAATTGATGATATTCAATCGCTTGGAGGAAAAAAGGTTACAACTCAAGAAGAGTTCTTTAATACCTTTAATGCTCTTTATGGGGATAATAAGCAGATTGTCCTAACCAGCGATCGTAGTCCTGATCATTTAGATAGCTTAGAAGAACGTCTAGTCACGCGCTTTAAGTGGGGCTTGACGCAAAATATTACACCACCAGATTTTGAAACTCGAATCGCTATTTTGAGAAATAAAATCGAAGACCTGGACTTTACTTTCCCGGATGATACACTCGAATACCTAGCAGGTCAATTTGATTCTAACGTCCGAGACTTAGAGGGTGCGTTGAATGATATCTCTCTTGTGGCAAGAGTTAAAAAAATCAAAGATATTACAATAGATGTCGCAGCTGAAGCCATTCGAGCTCGTAAGAATGAAGCCTTACAAATTACAGTGATTCCTATTGAAAAGATTCAAACGGAAGTTGGAAAATTTTACAATGTCAGTGTCAATGAAATGAAAGGCTCTCGACGGGTTCAAAATATTGTCCTAGCTCGACAAGTAGCTATGTACCTCGCCCGCGAGATGACCGACAATAGTCTTCCTCGTATCGGTCGTGAATTTGGAGGAAAAGACCACACAACGGTCATGCATGCTTATGAAAAAATCAAAGGGATGATCGAAATTGATGACAATCTCAGACTTGAGATTCAAACCATCAAGAAAAAATTAAAGTAATCCCATGTGGACAATCCTAGAAAAACTCGCTTATTTTTCCACATGTTGTGAACAAGGCACTTTTCAAGTCCTGTCTGGCTTTAGAAGAGTTTTCCACATGTTCCACACACTCTACTATTACTATTAACTTACTAATACTAAAATAATAAAAGGAGATCTCATGATCAATTTTTCTATTAACAAGGCTTATTTTCTACAAGCTTTAAATACGACAAAAAGAGCCATTAGTTCAAAAAATGCAATTCCAATCTTATCCACTATTAAGATTGATGTCACTTCTGAAGGTATTACTCTCATTGGATCAAATGGACAAATTTCAATCGAATACTTTATTTCTGTTAAAGATGAAAATGCAGGCCTTCTAGTAACGACACCAGGTGCTATTCTTTTAGAAGCAACTTTCTTTATCAATGTTGTGTCCAGTCTACCAGATGTCGTTTTAGATGTGAAAGAAATCGAACAAAAACAAATTGTATTAGTTAGTGGAAAATCAGAAATTACCCTTAAAGGGAAAGATGCAGAACAATATCCTCGCATTCAAGAAATTTCAGCCAGCAACCCTCTAACGCTCCCAATTCAAACCTTGAAGAAAATCATTTCTGAGACAGCTTTTGCAGCAAGTACCCAAGAAAGTCGTCCGATTTTGACAGGAGTTCATTTTGTTCTTTCTGATCACAAGGAATTAAAAACGGTGGCAACGGATTCTCATCGAATGAGTCAAAAAAATATTACCCTTGAAAAAAATGGGGATAACTTTGATGTTGTGATTCCAAGCCGTTCTTTACGCGAATTAACGTCTGTCTTTTCAGATGAGATTGAACAGGTTGAAGTCTTCTTTGCCAATAACCAGATTTTATTTAGAAGTGACAATATCAGTTTCTATACACGTCTGTTGGAAGGAAACTATCCAGATACGGATCGCTTGATTCCAACAGAGTTTAGTTCGGAAGTAACCTTTAAAGTTGCTCATCTTCGCCAAGCCATGGAACGGGCCCGCCTGTTGTCTAATGCTACTCAAAACGGTACTGTTAAATTAGAAATCGCTAGTGGGGTTGTTTCTGCCCACGTCAATTCTCCTGAAGTAGGGCGCGTGAATGAAGAAATTGATACAGAAGCAGTTTCTGGAGATGATTTAAACATCAGCTTTAATCCAACTTATTTAATCGACGCTTTGAAAGCCATTGAAAGTGAAAAAGTCGTCATTCGCTTTATCTCTGCAGTTCGTCCCTTTACATTGGTACCAGCAGAGGAATCTGAACGCTTCATTCAATTAATTACACCAGTTCGGACCAATTAAGGGCCAAAAGCTAGCATTGAACAGGCTAGCTTTTCGTCTTCTATGTTGATGAAAGGAAAATCCATGTATCAGGTCGGTGATTTTGTAGAAATGAAAAAACCCCATGCTTGTATCATCAAAGCAACAGGGAAAAAAGCCAATCGTTGGGAAATTCGGCGAGTAGGGGCAGATATCAAAATTCGTTGTAGCAATTGTGATCATATGGTCATGATGAGCCGTCATGATTTCGATCAAAAATTAAAAAAAGTATTGTAAAAGGTTCAGTCATCTAGGTGACTGAACCTTTTGTATTATTTTAATTCTTCAAATTTTCCATCTTTTACTTCTTTGAAGCCATTAGATTTAAAGGTTTTAAGTGTTGTCTTGTAGCCAATGTAATCAACATTTTGATTTTCTTGTGCAGCAATTAACTGATTTTCTTGTAATTCTTTTAAATCTGCCTTGGTATAATCGATCTTTGTTTTCTCAATAACATAGTCATCCTTGTATTCTGCAGAGTGTGAGAATCCTTTGACATCTTTGAATTTTTTATCGTATTCATCAATAACTTTTTTTAATTGTTCTTTTGGCAATCCTGTACCTTCGTAATAGATAACACTTGTAGAATCTGTACTTAGAATTTTATCCCCCTGATATTCAACAATGACACGAATGTCTGTTTTCTTATCTTGGTTAATTAATTGAAGGTAACCTTTTTTTGTACTTTGTCCACAAGCTCCCAGAAGAAAGAGAGTAAAGATAGCTAAAAGAGGCAGAAGGATCGATTTAATTGATAGTTTTTTCATGACGAAAACTCCTTTATTATTATTGGTTTGATTATACCATATTCTTATGGAATTGGACAGGTGACTGTTAGTTTTAAGGGAGAGCATTTTTTCATCATCTTGTGCTTTGAATTATGTTATAATAAAAGGGATTGAAATGTGAACGGAGAAGAAGAAAAATGGCTTTAACAGCAGGTATCGTTGGTTTGCCAAACGTTGGTAAATCAACCCTATTTAACGCAATTACAAAAGCAGGAGCAGAGGCTGCAAACTATCCCTTTGCGACCATTGATCCAAACGTTGGAATGGTAGAAGTTCCAGATGAACGTCTCCAAAAATTAACGGAAATGATCACTCCTAAGAAGACAGTGCCGACAACCTTTGAATTCACAGATATTGCAGGGATTGTAAAAGGTGCTTCTAAAGGGGAAGGTCTGGGTAATAAATTCTTGGCCAACATCCGTGAAGTGGATGCTATTGTCCATGTGGTACGTGCTTTTGATGATGAAAATGTCATGCGGGAGCAAGGGCGTGAAGATGCCTTTGTCGATCCACTAGCAGACATTGATACTATTAACCTAGAGTTGATTTTGGCTGACCTAGAATCTGTGAATAAACGCTATGCGCGTGTGGAAAAGATGGCACGTACGCAAAAAGACAAGGATTCCGTTGCAGAATTTAACGTCCTTCAAAAGATTAAGCCAGTTCTGGAAGATGGGAAGTCAGCTCGTACCATCGAATTCACAGACGAAGAACAAAAAGTTGTCAAAGGTCTCTTCCTCTTGACTACTAAACCAGTTCTGTATGTAGCGAATGTGGATGAGGATGTGGTTGGAGACCCAGAATCGATCGATTATGTGAAGCAAATTCGTGAATTTGCAGAAACAGAAAATGCAGAGGTAGTGGTGATTTCTGCGCGTGCGGAAGAAGAAATTTCTGAATTAGACGATGAAGATAAAAAAGAGTTTCTTGAAGCTATTGGTTTGACAGAATCAGGTGTGGATAAATTGACTCGTGCAGCTTACCATTTACTTGGACTTGGAACTTACTTCACAGCTGGTGAAAAAGAAGTTCGCGCTTGGACTTTCAAACGTGGTATGAAAGCTCCTCAAGCAGCTGGAATCATCCACTCTGACTTTGAAAAAGGATTTATTCGTGCTGTGACCATGTCCTATGATGATTTGGTCAAATACGGTTCTGAAAAGGCTGTAAAAGAAGCAGGACGCTTGCGCGAAGAAGGAAAAGAATATGTTGTCCAAGACGGGGACATCATGGAATTCCGTTTCAATGTTTAAGAAAGATGTAAAGGTTGGAAAAAATATTTCCAACCCTTTTAGTGTTTTGAAAGGAAAGAGATGACGAAATTAATTGTTGGATTGGGAAATCCAGGTGATAAGTATGTTGAAACCAAACACAATGTAGGCTTTATGTTAGTTGATCAAATTGCAAAGTCTTTAAATCTTACTTTCTCCCATGATAAGATTTTTCAAGCTGATATTGCCTCAACATTTTTAAATGGCGAAAAGGTCTATTTTGTAAAGCCAACCACTTTCATGAATGAGAGTGGCAAGGCCGTGCACGCGCTTTTGACCTATTATGGCCTAGAGGTGGAAGATTTGGTCGTTATTTATGACGACTTGGATATGGAAGTCGGCAAGATTCGTCTTCGTGCCAAAGGATCTGCTGGAGGTCATAATGGAATTAAATCAATTATTAATCATATTGGAACTCAGACCTTTAATCGAATCAAGATTGGCATTGGAAGACCTAAGCAGGGCATGTCAGTAGTCCACCATGTCTTAGGAAAATTCGATCAGGATGATTATGCCACCATCCTCCTTGCTATCGACAAATCAGAGGAAGCTCTTCGCTTTTATTTAAAAGAAGGGCAGTTTGAAAAAACAATGCAACAATACAATGGATAAATATAAGACACTGGTTGATCTATTTCAACAGAATAAAGATATCAGAAAATGGCAACAAGACCAGCAAAAAAGAAGTCGCTCTCTTCTACTAGGACTGTCTTCGTCTACAAAAGCTATTACCATGGCGACAGTTGTCGAAGACGGACACAAGGTCTTGGTCTTGACCTCTTCCCAAAATGAAGCAGAACGGCTCGCCAGTGATTTATTGGGATTATTAGGCGAAGAAAAGGTCTATCTTTTCCTCGGAGATGACAATCCTTTGGCAGAGTTTGTCTTTGCTTCCCAGGAACGGGTCTTTTCTCGTCTGGAAGCTCTGGATTTTCTTTTAGCTCCAGAAAAAGAAGGGATCGTCATTGCCAATGTAAGTGGTAGTCGTTTGCTCTTACCTAATCCAAAGACTGTCAGCTCTATGATTCAATCTTTCTCTGTTGGAGAAGAAAAAAATCTGACAGAGTTGAAAGATACCCTCCTGGCCATGGGCTATCAAAAGGTTTCACAGGTAAGCCAACAGGGAGAGTTTAGTCTTCGAGGGGATATTTTAGATCTTTTTGAAGCCAGTCAAGATTTCCCTTATCGACTAGAATTTTTTGGAGATGAGATTGATGGCATTCGGACTTTTTCTCCAGAGACTCAACGTTCACTAGAAAATCTAGATGCGGTAACAGTTCATCCAGTTAGTGATATGTTACTAACTAAAGATGATTTTTTAAGAGGACAGAAGAATCTAGAAAATCTGATTCAAAAAAGTCCTCATCCAGAGCTAAAATCCTATTTGACTGAGATTCTCACAGAAGCGCATCACCAGCGTCTCCATGCAGATAGTCGAAAATTTCTCTCTCTTTTTTATCAGCAAACCTACACTCTCTTTGATTACCTCCCCAAACATGCTCCTCTTTTTTTGGATGATTACCATAAAATCATGGATCAGGAGGCGCGGTTTGATGTAGAAGTTGCTAACCTTTTGACAGAGGATCTACAAAAGAGTCGCTCTTTCGCTGAAGCCCAGTATTTTGCGGACAATAGCGCACTCTTACGCACTTATAAACCAGCTTCTTATTTTTCAAATTTTCAAAAAGGCCTGGGAAATCTGCGATTTGATGCCCTCTATTCTTTTAACCAATACCCCATGCAGGAATTCTTCAGTCAGTTCTCTCTTTTAAAAGATGAAATTGACCGTTTCCGTAAACAAGACTACACAGTCATTCTTCAGGTGACGAGTAAACAAGGCCTCCACCAGTTACAAGAGCACTTGAGAGACTACGGGATCCAACTGGATTATCTTGCACCCGATCAGCTTCATCCAGGACAGAGCCAGTTGATCATTGGTGGGTTGGCGCGTGGTTTCCACTTTGTGGATGAGAAGATTGTCCTGATTACAGAGACAGAAATCTTCCAGAAAAAGGTTAAACGAAAGATTCGTCGGCAAACTATTTCTAACGCGGAGCGGTTAAAAAACTACAATGAGTTGGAAAAGGGAGACTACGTTGTTCACCAGGTTCATGGAATTGGTCAGTATTTGGGACTAGAAACCATTGAAATTTCTGGCGTCCATCGAGACTACGTCTCCATCCAATATCAAAACGGAGACCGGATTTCCATCCCTGTGGATCAAATCCAGATGCTGTCCAAGTATGTTGCGAGTGATGGCAAACCTCCTAAAATCAACAAACTCAACGATGGTCGCTTCCAAAAGGCTAAACAAAAGGTCCGTCAGGAAGTAGAGGATATTGCAGATGATCTGATTCAACTCTATGCAGAGCGAAGCCAATTGCAAGGCTTTGCCTTTACTCCAGACGATGAGAACCAAGAAGCTTTTGATCAAGCTTTTCCCTATGTTGAAACAGATGATCAGATTCGCTCTATCCAAGAAATCAAGAAGGACATGGAGTCTTCAAGCCCTATGGATCGCCTCTTGGTTGGAGATGTGGGTTTTGGGAAGACAGAAGTTGCTATGCGAGCAGCCTTTAAAGCTGTTAAGGACCATAAACAAGTAGCCGTATTAGTTCCGACAACAGTCCTAGCTCAACAGCATTATGCCAATTTCAAAGAACGCTTCGAAGCCTTTCCAGTAGAAGTTGATGTCTTGAGTCGTTTCCGTAGTCGTGCTGAGCAAAAAGAAACCTTGGAAAAACTAAAAAAAGGCCAGGTCGATATCCTGATTGGTACCCACCGCCTTTTATCTAAGGATGTGGAATTTGCGGATCTCGGTCTTATCGTGATTGATGAGGAGCAACGGTTCGGTGTCAAACACAAGGAAACTCTCAAGGAGTTAAAGAAAAAAGTCGATGTCTTAACCTTAACGGCAACGCCCATTCCTCGTACCCTTCATATGTCTATGTTGGGGATTCGGGATTTGTCCGTTATTGAAACCCCGCCGACCAATCGTTATCCTGTTCAAACCTATGTCTTAGAAACCAATCCAACCATTATCCGAGATGCTATTCGTCGGGAGATGGATCGGGGAGGTCAGGTTTATTATCTCTACAACAAGGTAGATACCATTGAGCAAAAGGTTTCAGAACTACAAGAATTAGTTCCAGAAGCCTCTATTGGGTTTGTCCATGGACAGATGAGTGAAGTGCGGTTGGAAAACACCTTGATGGACTTCATTGAAGGTGAGTATGATATTTTAGTTACAACCACTATCATTGAAACAGGTGTGGATATCCCCAATGCCAATACCCTCTTTATTGAAAATGCCGACCATATGGGCTTGTCTACCCTTTACCAATTGCGAGGCCGGGTTGGACGAAGCAATCGCATTGCCTATGCCTACTTGATGTACCGGCCGGACAAAACCTTGACAGAAGTTTCTGAAAAGCGTCTTGAAGCCATTAAAGGATTCACTGAATTGGGGTCTGGTTTTAAGATTGCTATGCGAGATTTGTCTATTCGTGGTGCCGGGAATATTTTAGGGGCTTCTCAATCTGGTTTTATCGATTCCGTCGGATTTGAAATGTATTCACAGTTACTCGAAGCTGCTATTGAGAAGAAACAAGGAAAAGAGAAAAAACGCCAAAAAGGAAATGCGGAGCTCAATCTCCAAATTGATG
>NZ_JBKQBL010000001.1:645215-647896 GCF_046824975.1 Streptococcus intestinihominis
CCTACATTCCAAGTGACTATATTTCCGATGAACGTCAAAAAATTGAAATTTACAAACGTATTCGAGAAATACAAGTTCAAGAAGATTATGAACTGCTACAAGACGAATTGATTGATCGTTTCGGAGAATATCCTGATGTGGTAGCCTATCTCCTAGAAATAGGGTTTATCAAATCTTATCTGGACCAGGTCTTTGTTAAAGTGGTTGATCGAAAAGACAATCAACTAACGGTGAAATTTGAGCCAATTACCAAGCAACTTTTCTTGACTCAAGATTATTTTGCTGCCTTATCAGCAACTAATTTAAAAGCTCGTATTGCAGAAAGCCAAGGATTGATTGAATTAATCTTTGATGTGCGAAATAAAAAAGACTTCGAAATTTTAGAAGGCTTGCGACAATTTGGGGAAAAATTACTGGCCATCAAGCAGGAAAAAATGGAAAAACAAGACTAGAAAGAAAGATTTTACTAGGCTCTTTCTAAAAAAATGGTACAATAATACATTAGAGGTGATACGATGAGATTAGATAAATATTTAAAAGTTTCCCGCATTATCAAAAGACGCCCTGTAGCTAAAGAAGTAGCCGATAAGGGGCGCATCAAAGTCAATGGGGTCCTAGCGAAAAGTTCAACCGACTTGAAGGTAAATGACGAAGTCGAAGTTCGCTTTGGAAATAAGCTATTGACAGTAAAAGTGTTGGAAATGTTAGATAGTACTAAAAAAGAAGATGCGTCTAAAATGTATGAAATCATTCGTGAAACAAGGATAGAAGAAGATGCCTAAAAATATTGTACAAATGAATAATCGGTATATTCAAGACGAACATCAGCGTCAGAAATACCAGAATGAGGAGCGAAAAAAACAGAACCGTTTTATGGGTTGGGTTCTCATTTTAATTATTTTATTGTTTATTCTCCCAACTTATAATCTGGCTCAGAGTTACCAGACGCTTCAAAAACGCAAACAACAATACGTTCAATTGCAAGAACAATATCAGCAAACCCTTGAGGAAAAAGAATATCAAAAGGATATCGTAGAGAAATTGAAGGATGACGAATACGCTGCAAAATATGCACGCGCAAAATATTCCTTCTCTAAAGATGGCGAATATATTTATACGATACCTAATTTATTACCAAAATAATGGAAAATATTGTAAAAACCGTTCAACAATTTCTAGAATATTCTGATACAAAATTAGAAGAGTTAGCTAAAAAAAATCAAGCCTTAAAATTGCAAGAAGAAACTCTGGAAAGGAGCAAGGATGAATAAGTTAGTTTATTGGATGATTTTTCCTACTTTCTTAGTCACCCAACCCTTATCTGATTCATCCCAAGTCCAAGTTCCACTGACTGCTGATTCTTCATACACTAGTCAAATAGGGACTCAGGATCATTTCTTTGTCTCCATACCGTCCAATCCGAATGTTTATCAGCCAATCGTGACCTATTCGGATCCAGAATTGCGTCAAAAAGCTGGGGAAATCAAGCCAGATACTCCCTTTACTGTTGATCAATTGTTTGTGAATGACCAAGGGAAATCTGTTTTTAAATTATCGAATAAACAGTATGTAGTAGCTGATCAAGATCAAATTTACGAAGATTCGATTTTGGAATTAACAGAAGAAAAAAAGACCATGTGGCTGACATCCTCTTTTACAGTTTATGATCAACCCTTGGTAAATGGCGCAAAAAGCAAAAAAACAAGTCTGACTCCCTATAGTAAGGTTGAAATCACCAAGACTGCCAAAACTTTAAAAGGGACCTACCTAGAAATTTCTGGCCAGGGATGGATTGCAAAAGATGAACTTTCTGCTACAGATAATCGGATGGAAAAAGTCCAAGAGATTCTCAATCAGAAGTACAACAAAGACGGAATTGCAGTTTACGTGAAGCAGGTGGATACTGGAAAGACTGCTGGGATACATGAAGATCAGGAAATGTATTCTGCTAGTATAGCCAAGCTCTTGTATTTGTACTATACTCAAAAAGAGGTAAACGAAAACCGTGTAGATTTGCAGACTCCTTTAAAATATATAAAAGAAGTCAATGATTATCCAGGAGCTTATGAACCGGAAGGCAGTGGAAGTATTTCAAAAACACCGGATGATAAGGAATATACCGTCGCTGATTTGATTAATCGGGTGGCAAAAGAATCTGATAATGTTGCGCAAAACATTTTAGGCTATTATGTAACGCATCAATCAGACAAAGAATTTCAAAAGGTGACCAATAAGATTGCAGGAAAAACGTGGAATGTAGAAACTAGAATGGCATCTCCAAAAATGGCAGGAAATGTCATGGAAGCTATCTACCAACAAAATGGTGGAATCATTGATGCTCTGTCAGAGACTCGCTTTGATGATCAACGAATTTCAAAAGATATCCCAGTCAAGGTCGCTCACAAGATTGGAGATGCCTATGATTTCCGTCATGATGTCGCCATTGTTTATACAGAATCACCATTTATTTTAGCTATTTTTACGGATCACTCTGATTACGAGACTATCTCAGCAATTGCCAAAGATATTTATGAGGTCTTACAGTAATGAAAGATAAATTTCTTCAGTTCTGTCTAAAGGAGGGGCTTTTTGAATCTCATCAAAAAGTCCTTTTGGCTTTATCAGGAGGGGTGGACTCCATGACCTTACTGGATTGGCTCTACCATTATCGGCACCAATTA
>NZ_JBKQBL010000001.1:647935-651276 GCF_046824975.1 Streptococcus intestinihominis
GGAATCGACCTCGTACTTGCTCATGTCAATCATCACCAACGCATTGAAGCTGACCAAGAAGAAAGAGGAATTCAAGCAATAGCTAAAGCAAAACATCTACCGCTGAAGGTTGCCCATTTCTCTGGTCCTTTTTCTGAAAGCCGAGCTAGACAATTCCGCTATAAGTTCTTTAAAAAAGTTATGAAAGAAGAAGCTTGTAGTGCTCTCGTCACTGCTCATCATATGGATGATCAGGCAGAAACGATTTTGATGCGTCTGATTCGTGGAAGTCGTCCGCGGCATTTAAGAGGCATTCCTTTAAAACAACCATTTGGACAGGGTGTGTTGATCCGTCCCCTCTTACATTTCAAAAAAAAGGATTTTCCAGAAATTTTTCATTTCGAGGATAAGAGCAACCGGTCCTTGGACTATTTCCGTAACCGTATCCGTCATCGTTTTCTCCCACTCTTAGAAAAAGAAAACCCCCAAGTGACGAGTGCTTTGGTCAACTTAGGAGAAGATCTCAGTCATTGGCACCAGGCTTTAAAAGAGTTGACCAAAGATTTGAATCCACAAGAAGTGACACAGTTTCAAAAGCAATCACCAGCTGTCCAGATTTATTTGCTGGAAGAGTATCTAGCTAGTTTTCCAGATTTGCAATTGAGTCGGGCACAATTTGAACAATTACACAGAATAGTAGTGACTAAGTCCAATACGCAACAAGTTCTAAAGAATGGTTATGAACTTTACAAAGATTATCACTATTTTGAAATTCGGAAAATCAGTCGTAGGATGGATGACCGAATGTCAGAAGATTTGTTACAATTTGGAACCATAAAGACAGTAGGTGCTTATCGCTTTTTATTTGGAGTAGAACCAAGCGATTCATATATGGAGGCTATCCCACTTCCAAACAACCATCCAGTTTCTCTTCGACCCCGTAAAAGGGGAGATCGTATTCTGATAAACGGTCACCATAGAAAAGTTAGCAGATTGTTGATTAACCAAAAAATCCCTTTAGATCAACGAAACAATCTGGTGGTTTTAGAACAAGATAAACAAATACTGGCTATTCCTGAAATTGCGATCAGTGATTTGAGTAAGGAATTAAAAAATGGTATAATGAAGGATACAATTTATATCCAGAAAATAGATAGGTAAAAAAGATGTTAGAACAAGATATCAAAAAGATACTCATTTCCCACGATGAAATCGTGACTGCAGCACGTGAACTTGGTAAAAAACTGACAGAAGATTACCAAGGGAAAAATCCGATTTTAGTAGGGATTTTAAAAGGGTCAGTCCCATTTATGGCGGAATTGATCAAACATATTGATACGCATATTGAGTTGGATTTTATGCTAGTTTCTAGTTATCATGGTGGAACATCAAGCTCAGGCGTGATTAATATCATCAAAGATATAGACCAAGACATTAAGGACCGAGATATTCTCTTTGTTGAAGATATCATTGATACTGGTAAAACTCTTAAGAGTTTGAAAGAATTGTTTGAAGGACGTCAACCAGCGTCTGTTAAAATTGCTACCTTGTTAGATAAACCTGAAGGACGCTTGGTTGAGATTGAAGCAGATTACACTTGCTTTACCATTCCAAACGAGTTTGTTGTGGGCTATGGTTTAGACTACGATGAAAACTATCGAAACCTTCCTTATATCGGAGTATTGAAAGAAGAAGTGTATTCAAAATAGAGGAAACTAGATGAAAAATAACAAAAATAATGGTTTTGTCCGAAATCCTTTTCTGTACTTGTTGATTATTGTAGCTGCTGTTACAGGTTTTCAGTATTTCTTTGCTGGAAATAGTATCGGACAAAGTCAGCAGATCAATTATACAGAATTGGTAAAAGAGCTTAAATCAGACAACGTCAAGGAAATTAACTACCAGCCAAACGGTAGTGTCATTGAAATTTCCGGTACTTATAACAAAGCAAAAACCAGCAAAGATGATACAGGGGTTCAATTTTTCACTCCAAGTCCAAGTAAGGTAACTCGCTTCACGAGTGTGATTTTACCGTCTGATTTGACTGTTCAAGAATTACAAAACTTAGCATCCGAACATAAGGCTGACATCACTATTAAACGGGAAAGCTCAAGTGGAATGTGGATTACCATTCTGACTTCAATCGTTCCCTTTGTGATTGTCATGTTCTTCTTCTTCTCTATGATGAATCAAGGTGGTGGCGGTGGCGCCCGCGGTGCTATGAATTTCGGCCGTAACAAAGCGCGTGCTACCAATAAAGAAGATATCAAGGTTCGTTTTTCAGATGTAGCAGGGGCTGAAGAAGAAAAACAAGAACTCGTTGAAGTGGTTGAATTCTTAAAAGATCCAAAACGCTTTACAAAATTGGGTGCCCGTATCCCAGCAGGTGTTCTTCTTGAAGGCCCTCCGGGAACTGGTAAAACATTACTTGCTAAAGCAGTTGCAGGAGAAGCTGGCGTACCATTCTTTAGTATTTCAGGTTCTGACTTCGTTGAAATGTTTGTTGGTGTCGGTGCAAGCCGGGTTCGTTCTCTATTTGAAGATGCTAAAAAAGCAGCTCCAGCCATTATCTTTATCGATGAGATTGATGCTGTTGGACGTCAACGGGGAGTTGGCCTTGGTGGGGGAAATGATGAACGGGAACAAACCCTCAACCAGCTCTTGATTGAGATGGATGGTTTTGAAGGAAACGAAGGCATCATCGTGATTGCAGCCACCAACCGTTCAGATGTTTTAGACCCAGCCCTCCTTCGTCCAGGTCGTTTTGACCGGAAGGTTTTAGTTGGTCGTCCAGATGTAAAAGGACGCGAAGCTATCTTGCGAGTCCATGCTAAAAACAAACCATTAGCCAAAGATGTCGACTTGAAACTAGTTGCCCAACAAACACCAGGATTTGTTGGAGCGGATCTTGAAAATGTCTTAAACGAAGCAGCTCTGGTAGCGGCTCGTCGCAATAAGAAGGTAATAGATGCCTCTGATATTGATGAAGCAGAAGACCGTGTGATTGCTGGTCCATCTAAGAAAGACCGAACAGTTTCTCAAAAGGAACGCGAATTGGTTGCTTACCATGAGGCAGGGCATACCATTGTTGGTTTAGTCTTATCTAATGCTCGTGTTGTCCACAAGGTGACCATCGTTCCACGTGGACGTGCTGGTGGTTATATGATTGCTCTTCCAAAAGAAGACCAAATGCTTCTTTCTAAAGAAGATATGAAAGAACAATTGGCTGGATTGATGGGAGGACGTGTTGCAGAAGAAATTATCTTCAACGTCCAAACCACAGGAGCTTCCAATGACTTTGAACAAGCGACCCAAATGGCGCGTGCTATGGTAACGGAATATGGAATGAGTGAAAAACTTGG
>NZ_JBKQBL010000001.1:651324-652859 GCF_046824975.1 Streptococcus intestinihominis
TCCAGTTCAATACGAAGGCAACCATGCTATGTTTGGAGCTCAAACGACTCAAAAATTCATTTCAGAGCAAACTGCATATGAAATTGATGAAGAAGTAAGAAGTCTTTTGAATGAAGCTCGCAATAAAGCGGCTGAAATCATCCAGAACAATCGTGAGACCCACAAGTTGATTGCAGAAGCCTTGTTGAAATACGAAACCTTGGACAGTGTTCAAATTAAGTCGTTGTATGAAACAGGTAAAATGCCAGAAGATACTGATTTAGAATTAGAAAAAGAATCTAAACCATTATCTTATGAAGAAATTAAATCTAAAATGGAAGAAAATAAGTAATAAACTTTATAGTCTTCTAAAGCATTTAGAAGGAGCCGAAAATTTCGGCTCCTCAGATTGAAGATAAAGTCTTCTAAAAACTTTCCTTAGGTGAGATCGGACGTCAGCGAACTTCTAAGAAGTTCCATGACTAATTATTGAGCCTAAGGTCTCAATAATTCCGAGTGCCTGAAACTATTACGTTTCAGGCACTTTTCTCACGGCGGAAAAGTTTCTAATCTTCCTAAATGACTAAAAATAAAAGTAATTTTTTGAAAAACATCTTGCTTTTTTATGTAAAACAATAGTTTGTCTACATTCAAGGGAGCCGAAAATTTCGGCTCTTTTTTTCAAAAAAGTGTTGACAGATGAAAATGAACTGATATAATAGATTACGTTGTAAAAATGGTCCGTTGGTCAAGGGGTTAAGACACCGCCTTTTCACGGCGGTAACACGGGTTCGAATCCCGTACGGACTATCACAAAAGTTGTTACATTGGTAGCAACTTTTTTTGTTTGATAAAACCATTATTCTGACATTCTTATCAAAATAATGACCAATTAGAATAAGAAAAGATCCCAAATAGAAAATAAGCACAAATAAATCCAAACCTCCTTTAAAATGAAGACTAGTTAGAAAGGAGGTCCAATGAACTTTAAAAAAACATATGAAAAAGTAAAATGGATAGTATGGAAATGTGAAAAGGAATTTTATATTCATCTTTGGGATCACGCAGATTGGGAACAAGAGGGAAGACTAGTGCTGTATGAGTTACAAATAAGTAATCCGGAGGTAGAAGAAAATGAAGAAATTCTATTAACCTACTTCAAAACAAAGTTTCGCAATCACATAAAGGATAAGGTTAGAAAACAAGAGAGCGACAAAAGGAAATTAAACAAGGTACCTTATACAGAGATTGGTGAAATTAGTCATCGACTTCGATCAAAAGAACTCTTTTTGGATGAACTAGTCCTATTAAGAGGAGCCCTGAAAGAATTCCGAAAAAATCTAACCGATAAAGAAAAAGAAGATTATGATAAACTTCTGATGAATCAACGTTTTTCAGGAAGAGCAAAGATGCGGAGAAGGCTAAAAGAATACTTGAAAGACTTCAAGGATCAACATTTATGAAAAAGGATGTAAGAAAGCATCCTTTTTCATAAAAATAAAAATTTAAAAAAATAGAAAAAAGATATTGACAAGATTTCATGGTCGTGATATACT
>NZ_JBKQBL010000002.1:0-13838 GCF_046824975.1 Streptococcus intestinihominis
AATTGCAATTGTAGGAATGTCAGGGAGTGGAAAATCAACTTTGCTCAATCTATTGCTGCGTTTTTATGATGTAACAAGTGGACATATTTCAATTGATAATCAAGATATACAAGCTATTTCAGCAGAGAGTCTTTATAACTTGATGACGATTGTTCAGCAAGAAATTTATATCTTTGATGATACTTTAAGAGCAAATATTACTCTTAATCAATCCTTCACTGATGAGGAAATAAAGAAAGCTGTACAGCAGTCAGGTTTAGAAAGTTATGTTTTAGAAAATGAATTAGGTCTACAAGCTTTATGTGGAGAGAATGGATCAAATTTATCTGGCGGACAAAAACAAAGAGTTAGTATTGCGCGCGCCTTGATTCGAAAAACACCAATCTTATTATTGGATGAGGCTACTTCATCTTTGGATAATCAAGTAACTACTGAAATTGAAAGTTCAATCTTGGATATTCAAAATTTGACTGCACTTGTAGTAACCCACAAGTTGAATGAGAACATTTTGAAAAGATACGATAGAATTCTCTTTATGAAAGATGGCGTTATTGTTGAAGATGGTTCTTTCAGTGATTTGATGGATAGGAGAGGTGAGTTTTATAAGTTGTTTGAGTTGAGTGTGTAATTCTCTTTCGTTCTATAATATAGAAGTTTACTAGCACCACATGTTGAGTGTGTAGGTCTGCTGGTAAAAGTGTAAAAACCTTGTAACGAAAGGGATACTGTAAAGCCTTGATTGTAAGGCTTTTTTTGCATTTTTGTGATAGAATATAGGTAGTTATAATCGAGAGTAACTAAGAAGCAGAAAATATTACATTTAAAATAATCAAGATATGGAGATGAAATGACAGAAATTGATAAAAGGAATTTAAAAAATTATCTTTATATTACATTTGGAATTACTTATATAACATGGGGGCTTCTCGCCATAATTACGCAATCTCATATTTTGGGATTAGAAACGATTATAGGGAGATCATTACATATAGTAGGTGCACTTGGACCAGCTATTGCAAGTGTCTTTTATTTGAAAAGGAATAATATAAAATTTCAACATTTTGTATTTAGTAAGAAAGAAAATAGTAGTATTTATTTCATTATTCATTTGTTAGCAATTTTGATACTATTTTCTTTATCTTCCTTAGAATTAAACGGAGTATCAATTTACCTGATGCCACTATTCTATATCCAATTAATCTTTTTTGGTGGTGGTCACGAAGAATTAGGATGGAGAGGCATACTACAACCCTTACTTGATAAAAAATATACTTATTGGAAATCTAATTTGATTGTAGGATTAATTTGGGGGATATGGCATCTGCCTTTATGGTTTATTGTTGGAGAAAGTCATCAAGGATTTCCTTTTATTTTATTTTTTATATATACGTTATTTTTAAGTTTTGTTTTAGGGCTTCTTTACCGTCAAACACAATCTGTGGGGTATTGTATTTTATTTCATGCGTTCGCAAATTTGTTAAATCTCTATTTTGTGTTGAAGATTAATCTTACTTTTATTATCATTTTTATTGCTTATTTAATTTATACAATATTGGCGAGTAATAGAATTAGTAAGGAAAAGAATTTGTATCCAAAATAACTGGCTATACTCTAGAAAATGAAGGTGATTTTGTTCAAGGTTATATAGTAGAAATAACGAAAATCTATATGAAAGGTTTAGAGTAAATATGAGTCTCTTATTTGAAGAATTTAAAACCATTTGTTTCCATTTAAATCGAGTCGGAATTACACCGACACTGATGGGCTCTTTGGGATTTGAGTTTAGAACGAAAGAAAATTGGGGGCCGTCTGACATTGACATTCATGTGCCTGGTGACCCTAGAGGTTGGGAAGCACCTGATCATCTCAGAATTTATGAATGGGACAAGATAATGAAAGTGATGAAAGACTTAGGCTACGTCTTAATAGATATTCATGAGCATGAATTCCAAAAGGATAGAGTGAGTGTTGAATTTGGAAGTATCGATTCCTTACTTGATTTTGCAGGAGTTTCGGAATCGGATATAGAGCTTATTCACATTGAAGGCATCGCTTTTCGTCTTCCAAGTCTGGAGCAGTATCTAAGTATTTACAAAGCTTCTTCTCAAGACTCATATCGAAATGATCACAATAACAATAAGGATTTTAAAAAGATCGAGTGGCTGGAAAGACATTTGTAAATTATCATATAAGAAGTAGTAAGTTGTAAGACTGGCTGCTATGTTATTTTTATTATCATTTTTATTGCTTATTTAATTTATACAATATTGGCGAGTAATAGAATTAGTAAGGAAACAACATTTTAAAATTTAGATCAGGATATCCATTATTGAATGTAACGATTTGCTAATTAGATGATCTATGTTAGAGAATTATCTATTATAATTTAAAGTGGAGTGATGAATGTCGTTTCTTTTGGAACTGGTGAAAATCTTTCCGTTCCACAGTATCATTTTAAAATGATTTTCATTGTCTTTTGTTTATTAGTATAAAAGCAGAATATTACCACATGTTGAGGCAGTATCACTTCTTGTACGATCTGAGGCTTCAGCGAAATAGAAGTAGATGTTCTGCCCATGGGACAAGGTGAGACCGAAGGTCGAGAAGGTGCCCTGGGGTATAGGACTCGTAGAATGAGGGGGAAACCGACGAAATGATTCGGTAAGTCTGAACCGCTGAGTGTGTGACTCTACTCTTCCGATCTGAGACAGCGAAAAGTAGAAGGGTATGGTATTGGTATCAATCAATGAGTAACAAAGTAACAGCATGATTCGAAACATTTGCTTGTAATTTGCGGAGGAACATCAATATGGAAGGAATAACAAAAGATTCTATAAAAACGGCTGAACTAATGAAACAATTATGGCCCCAATTGACAGATAAAGAAGCTATTGATGAAGTAAAAAAATATACGAATGGCAAAAATACTGCAATCTTTACAGAAGTTAAAGGTGACACAATTGTAGGGTTAGCACTATGTTCACTCAGATTTGATTATGTTGAAGGTTGTAAATATAGTCCTGTTGGATTCTTAGAAGGAATTATTGTCGACGAGGAATATCGTTTAAAGGATATTGCTAAAAATCTCTGTGCAAAATGTGAGGAATGGGCGAAAAATAAAGGATGTAAGGAATTTGCAAGTGACTGTACTTTAACGAATACGGATTCTATAAGATTTCATCTCAATATTGGATTTCAGGAGGCAAATAGAATTATTCACTTTAAGAAGAAATTATAATTTCAGAACGTGGTCAAAATTTATGTATCTTTAGGAAGTGCGAAAGATTGGACGAACAAATTTTTTTGATGGGTGGAAATCCGCCGATAAAGAACCATACGATTGTTAATAAAATTGTGTCGTCAAGGAAGATCGAAAGAATTGTCATTTTTACAGTTTATCGAGAAAATTGGCAACCCTATATGAAAAAGTACACGGAAGTTTTCCAAAGCCATTTTTCTAACCTAAACACTGATTACTTACTTTTGGACACTGAGCAGATTGATTTTGATAGCTATTTAGATGCTGATCTAATCATCATCGGTGGTGGAAATACGGGAAAATATATAGCTACTTATGTCAATCTGCAGTTCAAAAATTATATCGATCGTATGCTAAATAAAGGGGCGAAAGTTATGGGATTTTCTGCAGGAGCCCTATTATTAGGAGAAAAAGTCTATGTTTCACCTAATGATAATTCAGATCATCAGATAAAGATTAAAAATGGGTTGGGACTTTTTAGTCAGTTTTTAATTAGTGTCCATTATGATTCATGGAATGATAAATCTAATAAGGATAGAGCTGAAGAACTTGTTGATGTTCCCATAATTCCACTAAATGATCATTCCTGTCTTGTATTAGATAAATATGGAAATATTATTGAGAAAATTGACTAGTTTTCATTATCTAAATCTTGATCTAGGTAACTAAAGTGTAGACGAACTGGATAGGTTACTAGTGAAAACTGCAAAAAGTGTTGTGAAATGAATCGGAGTGTGTTTGATGGATTTTAGTAGTAAGATAGCCATAAATAAAGGGTGGTCAGATGATAAAAAATATTGTGTGACAGATCAAAATCAGCAAAAATATTTCTTGCGTGTTTCTGATAAGGAGAAGTTAGATTCTAAAAAATTTGAATTTGATATGATGGAGAAAGTAGCTTCTCTTGGAGTTCCGATGTGTAAACCAATTAGCTTTGAACTCTGCGATGACGAAGTACATTCTTTACATGAATGGATAGATGGGAAAGATGCTCGAGAAACAATTTTAACTGTTTCAAAAGAACAACAATACATTTACGGACTAGAAGCAGGAAGAATCCTTCAAAAAATTCATTCACTCCCTGTCACAGAAGTTCGTGAAGATTGGGAGGTCTTTTATAATCGAAAAATTGATGACAAAATCTCCAAATACAAAGAATGTCCCGTTCAATATGAAAATGGTCAGATCTTTATTGATTTTTTAAATGCAAATCGAGAATTGTTAAAAGATAGACCTCAGGTTTTCCAACATGGAGATTATCACATCGGGAATTTCATGATTGGTGATGATGGCGAAATTTATGTCATTGATTTTGATCGCTTTGACGTCGGGGATCCTTGGGAGGAATTCAATCGTATTGTATGGTCTGCTCAAGTCTCTTCCTCTTTTGCGTCTGGTATGATAGATGGATATTTTGATCATAAGGTTCCGGATTTATTTTGGAAGCTTCTCGCTATCTATATTCTAAATAACATAGTTGGTGCTCTGTCATGGGCTGTACCTTACGGAGCTGAAGAAATATCAGTAATGCAACAACAAGCTAAGGAAATTTTAGAATGGTATGATGATATGAATCAAATCATTCCTAGTTGGTACTTGAACAAGAAGAAGACTGAATAATGTAAACGTTGGAATATCATTTTTGGAAAATATGACACGATTATTTGCCCAAATTTAAACACATCTGACTATCTTTAATATGGGTGATTTTAATCAATACAAGTTAAACTGGTATAGTAAGGAGTTTAAACATGAAATTCCATGAATTTGGTGATAGGAATTTGCCTCCTATCTTACTGATACATGGCGGTGGCAGTTCTTGGTGGAATTATCTTCGTCAAGCACGGATCTTATCAAAAGACTACCGTGTTATTCTACCCACTTTGAATGGCCACGGTGAAGAATATCAACTCGATTATGTTTCTACGGAAGATTCTGCTTTGGAGATCCTAGACTATGTCAAAGCAAACTGTGGTGGAAAGGTGTTTGCGATCGGTGGCGTTTCACTTGGTGGTCAAATTGCCATGGAGCTTTTGTCATTAGACAGCGAGATAGCTGAGAAAGCCATCATAGATGGAAGCCTCTGTATTCCTCAACCAAGGTTAGCTAAAATCAGCTTTTTTCTAGTAGCTCTATTTGGTAAATTGATATTCAGTAAATTCTCTTGCAAACTTCAATTAAGCATGATGGAAAAACTCTATCCTAAACTGGCTTATCCAGAGGAAATAAAAGCATATTATTTGGAGGACCTGCCAAGGACACCTATAAAAACATTGGTGACCATTTACAAAACCTATATGGCACGTTACAAGCTAAAGGACACAATTTCTGCTAGTAAGGCCCAGGTACTGTATATCTATGGTGAAAAAGAACTGAACTGTGTGAAAGCATCAGCGAAATTATTTCAGCAGCTACATCCCAACACGATCCTGTATGAAGCAAAAGGGTATAACCACGGCTATTTATCAGTCTATCTACCTCAAGAGTGGATTGGTTTGGTGGTACCATTTTTAAAGAGTGATCCATTGGAAATCTGATATGCTGTAAGGAGGAATCTTATGCTAGGAGCAATAGTAGGAGACATTGTAGGTTCTGTTTACGAATGGGGCAATATTAAAACAAAAGACTTTCCATTATTTCGTGAGGATTGTTTTTTCACGGACGATACGGTTATGACATGTGCTGTTGCTGAAGCCATCATGAACGGTGGTCAGAAGGATGACTTTATTGATGCCATGAAGAAATATGGCAGAATGTATCCCGATGCTGGTTACGGGGCTAGATTTAATACATGGATTCAAAGCAATGATTGCTCCCCTTATAATAGCTTTGGCAATGGCTCTGCCATGCGTGTTTCTCCTTGTGCTTGGGTCATGGATTGTAGTTTCTGTGCACGAACAGGTACTTGGCCATCTAGTAGAAATCTTGCGAGAATTTCTGCAGAGGTGACTCATAACCATCCAGAGGGTGTCAAGGGAGCTATGGCGACGTCTGATGCTATCTTTATGTGTCGCTATTACTTTGGAGGCTACTGTGGCGACTACGAGCAACCAATCAATGATCATCCTACAGAGTGTAAAAAACGCATCAGGGAATACATAGAGAAAGAGTATGACTACAATCTCTCTCAGTCTCTAGATGACATTCGTCCTACTTATCATTTCAATGAAACCTGTCAGGATACGGTACCTCAAGCCATCATTGCTTTTCTTGAAAGTACAGATTTTGAAGATGCGATTCGAAATGCCATCTCTCTTGGCGGGGACAGTGATACTCTTGCTGCCATCACAGGAAGTATCGCAGAGGCCGCATATGGTATTCCTGATTGGATTAAGGATAAGACCTATACCTATCTTGATGAACCTTTAAAAGATGTGCTTAGACGATGGGAGCAAGAAGTTTCAATAACATAACAGAGATTAGATAAAAACAACCAAAAACACTAAAGCGACGGGATAAGTAACAATCTCGTCGCTTTTGTTTAAAAGTTAATGTTGCCATGGATTTATTCAGGCACCTAGTTAGATTTTTGCTGATTCAAGAGGAGGATACAAGTCATTACTGAGATACAGGATACAAGAATCAGATACCAAAGATTTTCAAGATCAAAACCATGATCTAGCATCAAGCGGTATCCCCAAGAAGCGGGGAAAAGACGCCCGATTGCTTGAAGAAAATCAGGTAGTAAGATGCTAGGAAACATGATTCCTGAGAGCATAATTGAGGGTAAAAAGACAAGTTGCGCTATCATAGTAATCTTTGCTTGATTTTTTATAGTAAGGCCCAGTATACTTCCGATACTCAAAGATACGAAAATGTAGATGGCCAGTGCGAGAAAGAATAGGGAAAGTTGATTTGGTAGACTTGCTTTAAATAAAATTGGAGCAAGTAGTAGGATCACCATGCAAGTCATTATCAAATGAACAAAGGCAGAGAGAACCATGGTCACCAATCCTAAGTGAATAGGCACACCATTTGCTTTATAAATCTTTTTTATGTCGCTTCCGTATGTTTCAATCAAGGAAGGCGGTAAGCCGAGAAAGGCCCCCATGGAAACACTCATGACAATCATTGACTGTATGAGTGTGCTTTCCATATCAGGTATAACGGAAGTAAAAATACCACCCATGAGAAGAAAGAAAATAAGCGGTACAATATAGTAAGTAACCAGGAGAGACTTACTTCGTATGTCCAATTTCCACTGTAATGCTAGGCTATATAAAAAACCATTCATTCCGATCCCCTCCTTGCTATTTCGATGAAATGCTGCTCCAGTGTGCCACGATCCACCTTAATATCCAGTATTTGGATATGTTTCTGTTTGCATTCTTCCAATAATGAAATCAAAGTGTCCTCGATCGTATCTGTTTCAAAAGATTTCTCTCCGTCCTGGGTCTTTAAATGGATGAAATATTTTCTTCCCAACCTGTCTGTCAGTTCTGAAGGAGTACCACAAAAGACAATCTTTCCACTATTCAAAATAGCAATGCGGTCACATAAGGTTTCAACTTCGGCCATATCGTGGCTTGCCAAGATGATTGTCTTCCCCTGTGAGTTGAGCTTTCGGATTTGTTCATGGAGGGATAGTCTTCCTTCAACATCAAGTCCCGCTGTCGGTTCATCGAGAAAAATAATATCCGGATTACTGATAAGTGCAAGAGCAAGATGTAATCTTCTTTTTTGACCGGTGGATAATTCTATGTATTGCGACTCCTTCATTTCTTTTATGCCAAGGGCCTTTAGCATAGCATCATCAATGTATGTATGATTCCATTTTGCAAAGAGCTTTATGGCTTCCATCGGTTTGATGTGGATGGGTAGAGAGGAGGACTGTAGTTGAATTCCGGTTTTCCCGTTTACAATTATAGTGCCTTCATCATATTTTCTCAGACCTTCGATACATTCAAGCGTGGTTGTTTTACCAGCTCCGTTCACTCCGAGCAGAGCAAAGATTTCTCCTTGTTTGATTTGAAAATCGAGACCTCTAAGAACCATATTGCTACCATAACTTTTCTTTAATCCAGAAACCTCTATTGCGTCTTTCATGGTTCTACCTCCTCAAAGGGATTTGTTCCAAGCCTTGAAAAATAGACTTGTAAAGCAGGCCCTAAATAATCATTAACGATTTTTTGCTTTTCTTCCCAAGCGTTTGAGGCGGTATCGATATTCCCTATCTCCATCAACTTCGGAAGCATGCTCATATCACCATTTGTAAACTCCATAATCAAGCTCCAGTATTCTTGCACAACCTGTTGGCATTGTTCGCTTTCAGCTGGTACGTATTCTTTCTGAAGCTCCACGATTTGATCACTTAGGCGGTTCAACCTATCCATAAAATCTTGCCCGCTTTTCTTGTCAAATCGACTGCGTATCTGGTCGAGCGTATCATCATCAAAGCGCTTAATGAGAGAGTAGGAGTCATTCTTCATCTGTAGATTGACAATAATGTCTGCATATTTCTTAAAATTGACCGTCTGTATTTGTAAAACTTCTGCCTTTAACTGCTCTATTGCGACTAAAGAATCCTTAAGTTGTTCAATATTTTTACGAAGAATATCTGCTTGCTCTGTAAGAGCATTGGCAACATCATCAGGTGTTTTCAAAGAGATCAAACGCCCCTTTATATCCTTGAGAGAAAAGCCTAATGATTTTAATGATAGAATCTGATGGAGTAGCACTATATCTTTATCGGTATAAAGCCTGCGACCTCCCTCACTTTCTGCCGATGGGGAAAGTAGCCCCTCTTTATCGTAATATTGTAGAGTACGGATGGTAATGCCCATTTTCTTAGCAAGTTCCCCCACTGTCATAAATCCTTCCGGAATTGCTCTATATTTAGCCATCATTACCCACCTCCTCATACCTATTATACATCGTTACGTAAGGTCATGAACAAGGATTTTTAATAAAATTTAAACTGTAAATCTTTTAGCATTAATGAAGAATCTCATAAAAAATATAGACTTGATGAATTGGTGAGCTTGTTTTCTATTTCAAAAGGTTATTTGGTCCAATAATAAATATCTGATATGTGAGTGGAAACGTGTTATAATTGAGGATGAGACAAGAGGAGGTAAGCTGGTGAAATTTTTAGCAATCAATCCTATTTAGTAAAAATAATGCTTGAATCTCTATCCTCACGTGTTGAGTATATTAGTTTGCTAAAAAACTATCTTCTATCTAAATATTGAAAGGATTAATGATGTATCTATTAGAATTTTACCAAAACAATTATTCAAAAGATTTAGTCGTGTTTGATTCTTTAGAAGAGGGAAGAGCCTTTGTAGCGCAAATCCCGGGATATACTTTAGAAAAAGAAGATAGTTTTGATGTGGAGTATTTTAATCCAAAAAATCTACCGGATTATATGGAGATTGTCTTCAATGGAAATATTGTCCCTTTATCTAGATTTTCGTTTAATTCTGAGGAAAATGTGGAAATTATTTGGAAAGAAATTTCGAATCTATCCGTAAAAAACGATAAAGTGATCCAAGGCTATTCAAAAATCGATGCCTATGTCGTTAACAACGATGAAGTCAAAGCTTATATCGAAGCAAGAGAAGGAAACTTCTGCAAGGCAAAGGACTTCTTAGAGCGCAACGGATATGAAGTCGACAGAAGCTTTTTAGGAAGTGAAGACGGTGAAGCGATTCTCTACAGAAAAAGAGGCGCCGAAGATTGGCACTTCTTTTGTCACCTTGATCCTTTGTTTACAGAGATTGAAGATGTCGAAGAATATGTGAAAGAAGCGATGGAAGATATTTAATAGTCAAACAAAGTTCTTTGTGAGTGTATGCCACTGCTTGAGTAGACGGATTGAGCAGTAAAGAGAAACATCTAGCACTATCTAGCTTCTTAAGGAGAAATATCTATCATGAAAATGGAAATCAGGAAAACCTATCTTGTAAAATAAGATTATCGCATTAATTCCTCAAGATATGATTAAACGGATTCCATTTTTTGTTAGAAAACATGCCATTACACGTACTGTTAAGAGAGTATCGCTCGAGTATCCGGAGTTGTATGCAGTAGCTGAACAAGAAGGCCAACTTCCTGAAAAGGAAGTCCAAGAATTGCAACAAATTCTTACAGATATTTTCCAAGAGAAAATGAACAAGCATAAGATTAAATAAGCTTTGAGATTTATCAATAAGATGTCGATTGAACATTAGGAGTTGAGAATGGCTATTGATGGCGTTAAAATCATTGACAGTGATCAAGGTTACGACATTTACAATGAAGTAGTCGGTCGCTATAGAGACGGTGAACATGTAGCGAATATCGTCAAGGATATTCTCGATGCGGAAAAAGATTACTGTCAAACAGACTTTTTTACAGAAATTTATTGGACAGCTCTTGCTTATGCACTGTGGAAGATTGGTCACCTGACAGACGATATCAGAGATAAAACCTTGGAGCTTATCAAAAAAGGGGCTGATCCATTTTGGATGGAAATAGATCCAAAGGCTTTGAAGCAAAGGCAAAAAGTCTTGGAAAAACTTGCTATCCAGTTGCAAACTGAAAATCCTAGACCTCTAAAGGTTACTAAAGCCAAAACTAAACGTAAACCTTATTTTGAAGAAGGAGATATCCTTGCTGTTAAGTTCCAAGATGAGTATGGTCTTATCTTTGTATCTATGGTTGAGCAGAGTCCTAGAAAGCTTGAGTATCATTTGGCTTGCACACGCCTCTTACAAACAAAAAAGCCCTCCATCGATGATTTTTTGACCAGTCAAATCTCCTGTAAGATGGACAATACCAAGTTTGCTCTCGTTACAGACTGCTGGTTCAATCACAAAGATTTAGGGCAATTATTAGAAAATATTGAAAAAATTGGACAGGTGAAACTCAGACCTTTTAGTCTTTGGATGCTGGCACCTGCCCAAAATTTAGAAGATATTTATCAAGAAATCAATAGAGATAAAGGTTCCTCTGGCCTTCGATTCATCGAAACTTATAAACTTGTCGACGATATTTTTCCAGTTTAATGCTTATGTGATAAAGGGGGAAATGGTGAATCATTCCCACATGCTGTGCTGGGCTCTAACACCATAGCTATCTAGGGAACCATCTGAATTAAACTTAGCTTCAATCCGATACCTTTTCCAGAGGTCGTAATCTGCTGTTTGAATAGTCAGAATGAAGTTGGTATCCTTATCAGAGACATTATAATCAACAGGATTGACTTTAAAGATATCGATTAATTTTCGTGTTTGAAAGTCTTGGAGCTTGAGATTTGCTAGCTTGATATGATTGATGGAAATTTCTTCTAGTTGATTGCTATCCTTAGGTGTTCTGTAATAGGTGATGACACAATTTTTGAGCTGATCAGTATCTTTACCTGTGGGAGTGAGGCTCATAAAGCCAAAGGACTGATTATCCCGCTTGACTTCGAGAAGCTGACCGTAGTAGAAGTGGTCGTTTTTTGGATTGGTGATGGAGCTCTCCGCGCCTTTATCTCCAAAGGTATAGCCTTGGTCTAAAAGCTCGGAAGCCTTGGTCTCCCCGATAATGATAGTGGTATCTTGAATGGTTACTGGAACAGGTTGAGCTGGAAGGCCACTCATCATCATGCAAAACATAAAAACATAACTCGTTAAAAAAGCTGTCCCGATAAAAGCATTGGTTGATGCATAAACATGACTGTTATGAAAGTTTTTTCTTATAGCTAGTACAACAAATTTTCCAAGACTTTTTAAAACCATACTAACAAGTACGATGAAAAATTGTTTTTTCAAACATTCATAAATGGCTTGAGGAAAGCTATTAACATGATAGTAGAAACCAGCCAATACGAGTAGATTTACGATTAAATAGATCAGTAAGAACCAATGAATCTCTTTAAGGGCGTTAGCATCAGTGATTTCTTCATAGTCAACGTGAATTCTTCCTTGAACAGCATGACCAAGTTTATAAATCCATTTGGGAATGTCTTTGCCTTTTTTAACCGCAACTACAAGTCTAATATAGAGATAGATAGTAAAGGACAAGGATAGAAAGAAAAGAGCATAAAAACCCAAAACAATACTAGTGAACATTACTATCCCCCTATTTAACATTCAATAAAACAATTTCTTAGGTCCATTATAGCATTTTCTATAGAAATAGAGCTAAAAACATCAGTATATCCTACAAGATTCAAAGGAGAAAAATCATGGGAATGATTGCCAATTATCAGTATTTACCAGACGATGAATTAAAACAATTAAGCTACTTTCTAATGAGGAAGAAGACTTGTTAGATTTTGCCGAAGATTCCGCTGATAGTCATGATATCTTAATAGATATCGACAAATAGATACGCAACCAAGTCAAGCTCCTCAACCGAGTCAATCAGTAGAAGCTGCGCAACCAGTTCAGCCAGTCGAGCCTGCTGCACCAAGTCGTCAACTTGCTCCAGTAGTTTATGTGGTAAGAAATGGAAATGCGGATGTTTATTGGTATTCAAAGGATAATATGCCGAGAAACACTAATTTTGCGAATGTAATCGAAATGTCAGAAGAGCAAGCACTGAATCTTGGAAAGAGGCATACATCTAAAGAATAAAGCTAGGATTTAAGCATATAAAAAAGCCCTGTAGGGCTTTTTTGTGTGACGAGCTTTAATGAAAAGCAGAACTAATGAATAACTTTTTGCCAATTAATCTTCAACTTCATTGAAGAACTCAAGATCTGGTTTGACATCTACTACAGCATGTAAGAAGAGGATTAACTGTTCATATTTTACAGGTGTAACCATACCTAAATCGAACTCGAATTCTTTCTCTCCCTCTCTAGAAAGTAAGAAGAGATTCTTTGAACGTACCTTTCCGTTACGGACCCACTTGATTCGAACCCCGAGTGCCTGAATTTCATTGAGAAAGATAGGATTAACGAATCGTCCATATTGTGTATTGAAGATAGCTTCGCGGTAAAGGTAGAGTTGGTTCAGTTTATCGACAGCAGTCGCATTCTCTTTGAATAATTCCACGTTTTCTTCCAGTTCTGGATAGTGGTTGAAGATATCCTGGTATTTTTCTTGCACTTTTTTTGGTGCGACTCTGATTAAATGGCCAAATCCAAGAATCATGGCTAAGAAGATAATACCGAATACGATTGAAAAGACAATCCCAACTGTATCGTTTTTCTGAAGAGCTCTCGGTAGGTTGAATGAGATAAAAATCATCCCAATGATACCGAAAAACAACCACATACCATAAATGGTGTACAAGCCTTTAATTTCTTTCTGCATAGAAACTCCTTATATTTATAATAGGTCTATTTTAGCATAGATGGACGAATTTGTTCAATCTCATTTGACTTGCAAAGCATTTTCTAAAGTTGTATACTAGAACATGATTTTGTGTAATCGTTTGCATAAATTGATGAATGATGAGAAAGAAAAGTAGGAGACGAGACAGATGGAATTAACAGCGATTTATCATCGGCCTGAATCGGAGTATGCCTATCTTTATAAGGACGGCCAGCTCCACATTTGCATCCGAACCAAGAAAGAGGATATCAAACGGATTGTCTTGCACTATGGGGATCCTTTTATTTTTATAGAAGATCTATATGAGGCAACCAAGAAAATGGAAAAGG
>NZ_JBKQBL010000002.1:13897-33826 GCF_046824975.1 Streptococcus intestinihominis
TGACGACCGACGACCTCTTTGATTATTGGCAAGTGTCGGTATTTGTTGGCCATGCTCGGATCCAGTATCTCTTTGAATTAGAGGACACAGCGGGAAAGAAGATCTTGTACGGAGACCGGGGTGTGGCAGCCTACACCAAGGAGAATCTGGACTTCGTCATGAATGGCTTTAAGCTTCCTTTTATCCATGAGATTGATGGTTGCGCCGTACCGGATTGGGTAGCTCAGACAGTTTGGTATCAGATTTTTCCTGAGCGCTTTGCCAATGGGAATCAAGCCATTTCCCCAGAAGGCGTCCGCCCTTGGGATGCGTCTATTTCCCCTCAAATCTTGGATTTCTTTGGTGGAGATTTGCAGGGGATCATCGATCACTTGGACTACTTGCAGGAGTTAGGGATTACAGGGCTCTACCTTTGTCCGATTTTTGAATCGCCGAGCAACCACAAATACGATACCATCGATTACTTTAAAATCGATCAACATTTTGGTGATAAAGAGACCTTCCGCCAGCTGGTGAAAGAGGCCCATGCGCGTGGGATGAAGATTATGCTGGATGCCGTCTTCAACCATATCGGCTATGATTCACCCCAATGGCAGGATGTGCTCAAAAACGGAGAAGATTCAGTTTACAAGGACTGGTTTCACATCAAAGAGTTCCCAGTTGAGACGGATAATCTCTGGAACAATCGTGACTTAACCTACCATGCATTTGCCTTTGCGGGCTATATGCCTAAACTCAATACAGCTAATCCAGAGGTTAAGGCCTATCTCTTGAAGGTTGCGACATACTGGATTGAAGAGTTTGATATCGATGCTTGGCGCCTGGATGTGGCCAATGAGATCGACCATCAATTCTGGCGAGATTTCCGTAAGGCGGTCTTGGCCAAGAAGCCAGACCTCTATATCCTCGGGGAAATCTGGCATTCGTCTCAACCTTGGCTTAATGGTGATGAGTTCCATGCGGTGATGAACTATCCTCTCTCTGAGAGTATCAAGGATTATTTCCTGCGTGGGCATAAGGAGACGCAACGCTTCATTTGGGAGATCAATAGCCAGTCTATGTACTACAGGCAACAGATCTCTGAGGTCATGTTCAACCTCTTGGACTCCCATGATACAGAGCGCATCCTGACAACAGCCAAAGGGGATCTCCAGTCCGTCAAGTCTGCCCTCGCCTTCCTCTATCTGCAACGCGGAACGCCATGTATCTATTATGGGACGGAGCTAGCCCTCATCGGCGGACCAGACCCGGATTGCCGGCGTGTCATGCCATGGGAGCGCGTGTCAGAAGACAATGACATGCTGAATTTTATGAAGGACTTGATCCAGCTCCGAAAAGAAGTGGCAGGAATAATCCAACATGGTAAAGTGAGTCTAGAAGAAGTGGAGCCGGATGTGGTGGCAGTAGAATGGCAGCATGAAGGTAACATGCTCAAAGCCTACTTTAACCACTCCAAGAAAGCCTTTGTCATAGAAAGAGGACAAGCTGATCTGATCAGCCATGGGAACATCTCTGGTGAACAATTAACCATCCAACCAAATGGATTTGTTATTTATAGAGAAGATTAGTAAGAAAGAAGCCTGGAATAGAGAGATTGCGGGCTTCTTTTTATAAATAGTATCTTTATTCGCACCCTTATATTATAATAGGAGATGAGAAAGGGGGAGACAGTGATGAAGATATTAGCAATCAATCCTATTTCGTTTAAAAAAAGAATGACAGAATTTCTGTTTGATTATCTTTTCATTCTAGCTTATTTAGTACTTCTGTTTTTAGGTTCGATGCTTATTTACATTATTTTTTTTAATGGCGTCCCAGAGTTTACAGAAATTCAGTCACAGTGGCTTGTATTTTTCACCTCTGTTTTGCCAATCACGCTCCTTTTCACCTTTTTGGATTATGCAAAAAATGGCAGTTTTGGGAAGGCAAAAGCGGGACTTGAACTGGTCTACCAGAAAAAAACAGTGCAGGCAAGCTTGATTAGAAATGTCATCAAATTTTTACCTTGGCAACTCGGTCATATGGGCACGATTCATGGCTTCTATAGTGATTTTGATATGTTATCCATTATCCTTTCTATTTCGGCTACTCTACTCGCAGTTTTGCTACTGGCAATGACGATGTTTCGGAAAGATAAGAGGCATCTAGGAGACTTGCTAGCCCATACGCAAGTCCAACTAAAAGGTGACTAGGATGAAATTTTTGGTTGTCGATAAGAACAAATAACCAAATTAATTAGGCAAAAAAACTAAAGGTATTCATGATGAAAAAATTTTTGATATTTATTTTTGCAATTTTAGTATCCATGGTAGGAGTGATAGCTCTTATGTTAAGTAGTTATTATAGAGCTTATGAGAATGCTCATAATCATTCGAGTTATTCATGGACAAAAGAAACTTATCCTGTAGAAAAATACTCTAATCCAATTGATAAATATAATGATAATTTCGAATTATTATTTAATTTGCTTGTTAAAAAACTTTTTTCTCCAACTTTAGTAGAAAAAGAATTTAAAAGGGCATATGAAACAGCTAAAAATCTGTCAGCGGATTCTCCTATTTCGATGCAGGCTATCAAAGATAAAATAAAGATTTATAATTATTCTGAAGGCGCTAACCAGTACGCTGTATATAAGCTTAATATAGACTGGAAAGAGCAGGCTGTTTTAGCAGCAAAATCACTTCAAAAGTATCGTTATTCAAAAGAAAAGTTAGCTGAGCAACTGATAAATGTTGAACTATTTACTCAAGAAGAGGCTGATTATGCTGTAGAACAAGTAAATTTCGATTGGAAGGAGAATGCTGTGAAAGAAGCGGAATCTTATGTAAGAGGTGGCAAGATTACGAAAGAAAAGATGTTAGAAATACTTGTTGAAAACAAAAAGTTTACTCAAGAGGAAGCCGAGTACGCAATAGAGCATGCTAAAATTGATTGGTCGAATTAAACAATAGTTCTAGTGTTGATCTGAAGAACCTAAAAGAGTCTAATGAATCTAAAATAACTAGGATAGAAAATTAATAAAAAGTGGCATGATGATGATTAAAACACGATTATTATCTATAATCGCTAGTTGAACAGTGATTCTCACTTAAAACAAAAGGAAGGTGTTCTAAAGTAAATCAGAAATTAATATACTTCATAAGATTTAACGACTAAGAGATAGAGTGAGGGATGACTTGCCTTTCCTCTATTTTTCGGCTCCTTTAGTTGTACTTTCCTCTACATAGGTGTATAATGTGGCCTTAGATAAACAAATGAGGAGTTTGCTATGGAATTAAAAGATTTTACAGAAAAAGAACAAGAACAAATCAACCAAGGTTTGAGCACTGCTGAGATTTCGGATAAAGAAGCAGCCAAGAAGTTGCTTGCTCTTGTACCGCAAGAATGGATTAAGCGTATCCCTTTCTTTGTCAGAGGGCATGCGACAACAAAGACGATCGAACGTGTGGCTATGCGTTATCCTGAACTCTATGCTGTGGCCAAGCGCCAAGGAGACCTTCCTGAAAAAGAACGGGAAGAATTGCGAGTCATTATGACGGAAGTCTTTGAAGAAAAGATGAACAAACACAAGATTAAATAATCCTTTATTATTTTTATCTCACAATTGAACGAGTGATTGCGGTTGAAATATTGCAGTCGCTTTTTTATTTACTAGTATAAAGTCTTTTACACTAGTAAATAAAAAAGAAGAATATTTCATGATATAATACTAATGAAAGCAGTTCCAGACGGATGAAAGATTCCATTGAAGAAAAACAAGTAAAGGTATTCATTATGAAAAAATTTTTGATATTTATTTTTGCGATGTTTGGATTGTTCGTAGGATGGATAGCTATTATGGTATATAGTTATCAAAGAAGTTATAATGAATGGAAAAGTTCACGTTCAGGATCAAGAGTAACTTATCCAGTTGAAAAATACTCTACTTCAAGTTCTAGTACCAAGTATTATGATTATGAAAAATACTCTACTTCAAGTTCTAGTACGAAGTATTATGATTATAAAAAATCAAATGAATATACAGATGCATATGTAAAAGCTCTCTTTTTGTCAGAAAAATCTCATTTATCGAAACAGAAAATTGAACAAGATTTAACAAGGTTTGGAAGATATTCAGAGGATGCTACCCAGTACGCTATCAATAAGCTTAATATTGACTGGAAAGAGCAAGCACTTTTAAGAGCAAAATATTATCAAGAGTTTCATTATTCAAAAGAAAAATTAGTTGAGCAACTTATAAATGTTGAACTATTTACTCAAGAAGAGGCTGATTATGCTGTAGAACATGTTAATTTCGATTGGAAGGAGGACGCTATGAAAGAAGCGGAATCTTATGCAAACGGTACCAAGATTTCGAAAGAAAAGATGTTAGAAGTACTTGTTGAAAACAAAAAATTTACTCAAGAGGAAGCCGAGTACGCAATAGAACATGCCAAAATAGATTGGTCGAATTAAACAATAATTTTAATTTTGATTTTTGTAACATATTGAAGAGCTGGATAGTCTGCCAGCTCTTTTTTGCTACTTATAAAGTTTCCTTAATTCGTGAAAAATAGTTGGAGCTAAGTCAGTTTTAAACTATAATATAGGATAAGGAGATTCGATAGGAAGAAGAAATGAATGATGTTACAAAACACGATTCAATGTTACAAAACATCTTAGTATATAGAAAAGGAACCAGTTTATGAAACCATTTAAAAAATTCATGCTCCTTACTAGCTGTGCTTTGGCGATCTTTGCTTTAGCGGCTTGTGGGACCAATCAAAAGCAATCCAAGGAAAAGCAGGAGAGCTCTACTGTTCAGCAGTCCATTTCAGACAAGGAGCACTACAAGGGAACTTACAGCAACCTTAATAGCAAGGAAAGCGTCGAAGAAGTGCGGGCTCTCTTGTCTGCTTATTTGGATCAGGAAAGTGTAGACAAGTTTCTGGGTCTAGTAACGGACTATGATAGCATTGTCGGCTCGGTCGGTTTGACGGGTAACTTCAGCAAGTTCAAGAAAACAGACTACAATGTAGAAAAAATTAGTGACTTGTGGACCAAGCAGAAGGGCGATTTCGTCGGGACCAACTGCCGGATCAATAGCTATACCTTGCTAAAGAATCGTATCGAGATTCCTAAGATGAAAGCGGATAGTGAACTCTTGTTCGTGGATAATGATGCTATTGACAAAGGCAAGGTCTTCGATGAGGCAGACAAGGAAGCCTTTAACATTCTCTATTCACGGGTTCCGACTGAGGCGACAACAGATGTCAAGGTCCATGCCAAGAAGATGGAAGAGTATTTTGCCAATTTCAAGTTCAATGAAAATGCGCGCATGCTTTCTGTCATCGTTCATGATAACCTAGATGGCAACACGCTTTTTGTCGGGCACGTCGGTGTCTTGGTGCCTGCTAAGGACGGCTATCTCTTTGTCGAAAAGCTAACCTTTGAAGAGCCCTACCAAGCCATTAAGTTTGCAACCAAAGAAGATGTCTACAAATACTTGGAGACCAAATACCAAGATTACACGGGTGAAGGTCTGGCTAAGCCCTTTATCATGGACAATGAAAAATGGGTTGAAACCAAATAGAATTTCAAGCTAGTTAAGTTTGATGGAATTCCAGCTAAGGAAAGGAGCTAAAGATGAATAAAAAACGGAGCTTCTTTGCTCTAGCCCTTATTCTTATCGGTTTTCTATTAGTAGAATCAAGTATGTATGTCCTACCCTTTATTGAAGGATTAAAAGATTTAGAACTAGTTGCTTTCGGATTTGGAATTCTTCTCTTAGTGGGTATCATCATCTTATTAACCAAGACTAAAAAGCATACTGATTAAGGCCAAGTCAACAATTTTACTGTGTATTTAGAATTTATGGAGGGAGAAATGGAATGGCAAATTTGGGATCAGGACCAGTATTGTTAAGTGTTGGTTTTATTGGCTTCTTCAGCATTACGTTATTCGTTCGTCGCTGGTTGGCTAGCCGACGTAGTGGTGGTCCCTTCTTTGCGCCCTTCCATATTAACCATGGCATCTTCTACATTCATGTGCCTTTGTGTTTCTGCCGTCGTATGATCCCATTGAAAGAGATGAAGCAGATAACCTACTTATTGCTCCGTGGTCGCGCTGGTGGTGGGAGTCGCTATGCTTTCTATATCGAACTCAGAAATGGAAAGACCATTCCCTTCTTTTTCGGTAAAAGCAAGCGGAATGAACTGTTGGTTGAAAAACTCAAGCAAAATGCTGGTAAGTATGGGTTTAAAGTACATTTTCAACGCTAGAATACAATCACCTGAAGGAAACAAAACTAGGATTTGATTCTCTGTAAAAACGAAAGTGAGCAATTCTATGAACGATTCTATGAAAGAATATATCTACTTAAAAAAGCAGTTCCAAGCGCAAGATAAGGATTCATCCAGCGTGCTGGCTCTCTATGAATTTGCAGATTGGCTGACCGTACAGGAAACTCCAGAAGCTAAGCAGGTCTTGGTGGATGTGTATCAGGAGTTGGGCTTGTATGCCAGTGCCTATGCTCTCTTCTCAGAGTTAGTAGACAAGTCTGATCGCAAGCAAGTAAAGAAACTTTTCACCTTAGAAAAGATGAGTCTAAGTCATGGAGATCGCTTTGCTCTCTCTCGTCCCTTGACCGAAAAAGAAAAAAAGCCTCATAAGGAGAAAGTCAGTGAATTGCCAACCTTCCGCTATCATCCGGATCCACTAGCGACGGGTTCCTTTAAGGAAGGGGAGCCTAAGACCTGCCCTTCGTGTGGGGAAGACCACACCGTCTATTATGCTTTGAGACCTTATTGTGTAGAAGAGCTAAGACATCTCTGTCCAACTTGTATTTCTACTGGTCGTGCTGCCCAAAAGTTTGAAGCAGAGTTTATCCAAGATGCTGATTGGCAAGGGGTCATGAATAAGGAAAAAGACCAAATCCTCTTCTGTCAAACTCCAGGTTATAGTAGCTGGCAGGGCGAATATTGGCTCTCCTGTTGCCAAGACTACTGTGCCTATATGGGGACAGTTGGCACTCGTGAACTGGAAGAGATGGGCATTGCAGAGCGAGTTTTGGAAGAATATGAGGAGCGTGATGAATTTCAGGATGTGGCTGAATACTTAGTCAAGGATGGTTCTATGTGTGGCTATCTCTTTCGATGTCTCCATTGTGAACAATACCATCTTTGGGTCGATGCGGATTAGTAGGATGCTCCAAATCTAATAGAGTCATGAACTAGATGAAAGAATAGAAAAGGAATCACGAATGAGTAGAAAGCAAGCCCTATCTATGTATTTGTTAGGAACCTTTGGTCAAGTATTAGGAGTCAGCCTTCTGGTTTGGTTTTTAAGAGTAGGAGGAGTCAAGGTTGATTTTACATCACCAATGGGGAGCATTGCTGTTATTGTAGGTGGTTTGTCATCAGCTTTGTGGGGCAGTATTGCAAGCATTAGTTACCATCAATCTAGTTTTAAACAACTTCTCAAAGATTTTTTTCAAGTCAAAGACAGTTTAGCAAATTATTGTTTGGTGCTTGTTTTCTTGCTACTCGACTTTTTCCCCTTTATCTTAGGTGGTAAGATTACCACTCAATCGTTGGTCTTGCCAGTGGTGCTCTTTTTCAAGGCCCTTCTTTTTGGTGGGATTGAAGAAATTGGCTGGCGTTATTTCTTTCAACCAACTTTGGAGGAAAGAATACCTTATCTTTCAGCTACTTTTATCACCTTTTTAGCCTGGTCTAGCTGGCATCTTTTTTACTTTTACATTGATGGTTCTTTAGCTGTCATTCAGTTGCTTCCGTTTCTAGTAGGTCTGCTAACTAATTGCTTTATCTTATCGGCCTTGTATCATAAAACGAAAAATTTATGGCTCTGTGTCATGACTCATGCCTGTATCAATTCCTTGTCTCAGATGATAGTGAATGAAGAGGTATGGCTATCTCTAGTCAGTAAAATTCTTATTATTTGTTTAGCAATTATGATTGCAAGAAAGAAGTATATAACTGTAAAGGAGGAAAAATGAGCAAATTTATTTCAAAACAATCAGTCGCTATCTGGTATGCACTGACTGCCCTCCTTGCTACTTTTATAGTGGGGCAAGTTATCCTTTGGTTTTTCCCGGATGGAAGTAGTATGGGTGCCTCACTACTGTTTATCCTAATGAACTTGATTCCCATGATTGTGGCGGCTGTCTTTTCTCTGGTGTTGAGTGAAGTCAACTCCTTGGGTGAATTTTTCAAAAAGGTCTTTCTTCAAAAAGAAAGTTCCCTATCTTGGATCCTAGCTTTCTTCATCCCCGTCATCTATTATGGGATCTCCATCCTGCTTATGAACGTTCGCTTTACTGGGAACTCCCTCTTGGCCTTCTTCCTATACTTCCCTTGGACCTTATTATATGGCGGTCTAGAAGAAGTCGGTTGGCGTTGGTTTTTACAAGATCATCTTTCCTTTAGTAAGCACTTTATACCTAAAATGATGCTTCTTTCCATTGTCTGGTTCCTCTGGCATATTCCTATCTATCAACTCCCTTGGATTACAGCAGGTTCGTCCAACTACCTCATCTTTTACCTGATGATTTTAGGGAATACTTTCCTATTTGGAGCGCTCAAGGAGTACTCGAAAGGAGCTGTTCCTTGTATCCTTGCCCATATGCTGATTGATAGTCTAGCTGTCCTCATGCTGGTACAGAGCTCTCTTCCTCAGATTATCCTTCTAGTTATTTTCGAAATTCTAGTATCCTCTTGGCTAGTGGCTATTCGAAAATCAGAGAAATAGAGTTGTACCTCTCATCTAATTTCGGTGGGAGGTTTTCTTTTTTATCAGATGATAAAATAAAACTTTTTAGCTAATAACGTATTCCATCATATAGTACTTCATAGAGGAGTCTGTAAAATGATATAATTAGTTTAACGAAGAACTTAGAGATAGGATCATCGTATTAACACAGTCTGATCCTTATCAATCATTCAAGGGGGAAAGACCATGCAAAAAACTTTTCAGTTGTTGCGAAGAGGAGATCTAGAGGCCGTCCGTCAGATATTGGATAAAAATCCAGAAGAAGTCAATGCTGTTTCGGGTGACAAACCCAAAAGAGATCAAGGGCAATCCCTTCTTCAAGTCGCTATCAAATCGGGACATCTAGATATTGCAGACTTACTCATTGATAGAGGGGCAGATCTTAACTTTATTGAAGAGCCGACAGAGCTGAATCCATTTTGTCAACCGGTCATCCAAACAGCCGGTGGAAGAGCTGTATTTGACTGCAGGCGCATGATCAAACGTTGGAAAGGCCAATATGAAATGCATTCGTCTAAGGAAAAGGCGGACCAGTCTTTCAAGGTTTTCGAGAAAATGTTGGAACTTGGGGCAGATATCTCTCAGAAGAATAGTCATGGGGGAACCTTATTACAAACTATCTTAATAGAAACCAAAGAAGTTCTGCCATCTTATTCTTGGAAAACAAAAGAAACAAGAGATAATGTCCTCATCACGGAGGAATTACGTCATGATTTAAATCGTATTTATAATCTCCTGATTCGTTACGGTGTGACTTCGGACGAAATTTCTGCCTATTATAAGATCCCTCTCAAAGAACTTTACCAGGACAGCCCAACCATGGAATTCTTAAATCGCTTAGATCAGAGCAGATCTTGATAAGCATTTGAACTACTAGTTAAAAGAGCCTTAGGGCTCTTTTTGTTTATTATAATGAGGATAGAAACAGATTGTTTTTTCTTTTGGGCAAATTATGGTACTCTAAAGATAGAATAATGGAAGGGTTTTCTGAAAATGCATTTAGCTGATTTAATGGAAAAAAGTGAGGGTGGACAGTTTTTAATCTTGTCACATCTGCAACAGCATTCCCCAAGTAGTCTGTCAGAAGTGATGGCTGAGACGGAATTTTCCAAAGCAACCTTGAACAAATATCTTGCACTGATTAATGACAAGGCCCAAAAGAATCAGCTGGCCCTTTTCATTGAGGTAGAAGATGAAAATCTTCGCCTTCTTGTAGGTTCGGATACCAAGGGGCGGGACATTCGGCGGGCTTTTTTGGACAATGCTATCAAGTACCAACTATTGATCTATTTACTTTATCATGGCCAATTTCAAGCTCAACAATTAGCTCAGGAGCTCTTGATTAGTGAAGCGACATTAGGGCGTCATATTTCGGGCTTGAATAAATTATTAACTGAGTTTTCATTTTCAATTCAAAATGGGCGCTTGAAAGGACCTGAACATAAAATTCGTTATTTTTATTTTGGCTTGTTACGAAAAGTTTGGGCTAGTGCAGACTGGAAACAAGAACTGAACAGGAAAGAAAGACAAACTGAAATTGCAACCTTAGAGGAGGTGTGTGGTGCCCAGTTGTCTCAAGGCCAACGCTTGGATTTTGTTCTCTGGTCTCACATTACCCAGCAACGACTAAAGGTCAATGCCTGTCAGTTCCGAGAAATTGAACAGAAGATGAAGGGCTATACAGACAACATTTTTTACCAACGCTTGTTTCGTCGAGTAGACCAGCTCTTTTCTGGGAGACACATTGCCCTTAGTCATGATGATGGAGAGATGTTGGTCCACTTTGCTTTCCTTGTTACCCATCGGATCCTCCCGCTTCATACTATGGAGTACATCTTAGGCTTTGGGGGAGAGATTGGGGCTTTGACTACGCAGCTCATTCAAGAGATGAAAACGCAGAAGCTTTTAGGAGAGTATATAGAGGGTCCAGTGACCTATGAATTGAGCCAAATTTGTGGGCAGGTTTATCTTTTTACAGGCTACCTTCTTCAAGACAAGTATAAGTACCAACTTGAAAGCCACAATCCTTATGTCTTTAGTAGTCATGATTATAGAGAAGTAGCAGATACTATCTTCAGCAAACTTCCGATCTTTTGCCAAGGAACAGCTCTGGATAAAAAAATCAAGTGGGAGTGGCTCCAGTTAATGGATTATATCGCAGAAAATAGTGGGAGACAAATTAAGATCGGCTTAGACTTAACAGTGGGCTATTTAGGCTATACACGGATGACAGAAGTCCTCAAGCGCTACTTAGAGTATAATCGTTTTATTACCATTGAAGCCTTTGATCCAGCTTCAGATTACGATTTGATCGTGACCAACAATCCGATTAACCTTACCCAGCGGATTCCTGTCTATTATTTAAAATATGATTTAGATATGATTGATCTAGCCAATATTCGCCAGATGATCTACCAAGAAGAAGGTTAATAAAGATATTCAATGCTTGATGAGACTTTTACGATATTATTGAGCTGAATTAGTAGTAATTAAAAATTTGAGGTTAGGCAGAACAGATTCTAAACGAATTGTTCTGCCTAGCTTTTTTATTAGATTTTTCTAAAAATTTCATTATTTGTAAGTCTAAAAAATCCTTATGAAACAAGGGTTCTGAATCCATCTACTCAACTTTTTTAAAATTCTTAAAAAAATTGATGAACATGAAAGCGGTTTATTTTGTATACTAGACAATGTAAGGAGTACGTCTCCTAAAGAATATTTCTTTTTCCCAGGAGGACAGTTCATGTCACAAGAAAAATACATTATGGCCATTGACCAAGGAACAACAAGTTCAAGAGCCATCATTTTCAATAAAAAAGGAGAAAAAGTAAGCTCTAGCCAAAAAGAGTTCACGCAAATTTTCCCTCAAGCTGGTTGGGTTGAACACAATCCAAATGAAATCTGGAATTCTGTTCAGTCTGTTATCGCTGGTGCCTTTATCGAAAGTGGCATCAAGCCTGGACAAATCGAAGCTATCGGAATTACCAACCAACGCGAAACAACTGTTGTTTGGGATAAGAATACCGGCCTTCCAATCTACAACGCCATTGTCTGGCAGTCTCGCCAAACAGCTCCTTTAGCTGAACAGCTTAAGAGCCAAGGGTATGTCGAAAAATTCCACCAAAAAACAGGTTTGGTCATTGATGCCTACTTCTCAGCAACTAAGATTCGCTGGATCTTGGATCATGTAGAAGGAGCACAAGAACGGGCTGAAAAAGGAGAATTGCTCTTTGGAACCATCGATACTTGGTTGGTTTGGAAGTTGACAGACGGAGCTTCTCACGTAACAGACTATTCAAATGCTGCTCGTACCATGCTCTACAATATTAAAGACCTAAAATGGGATGATGAGATTTTGAAAATCCTCAATATTCCTAAGGCTATGCTTCCAGAAGTGCGTTCCAACTCTGAAATCTATGGAAAAACAGCTCCTTTCCATTTCTACGGTGGAGAAGTGCCTATCTCTGGTATGGCGGGTGACCAACAAGCGGCCCTCTTTGGACAGTTGGCCTTCGAACCAGGTATGGTCAAAAATACTTACGGTACTGGATCTTTCATCATCATGAATACAGGTGAAGAGATGCAGTTATCTGAAAATAACTTGTTAACTACCATTGGATATGGAATCAATGGTAAAGTCTACTACGCTTTGGAAGGTTCCATCTTTATCGCGGGTAGTGCCATTCAATGGCTTCGTGATGGTCTTCGAATGGTGGAAAACTCACCTGAATCTGAACAATATGCGCGTGATTCTCACAACAACGATGAAGTCTATGTGGTACCGGCCTTCACAGGTCTAGGAGCACCATACTGGAATCAAAATGCTCGTGGTTCTGTCTTTGGCTTGACCCGTGGAACAACCAAAGAAGACTTTATCAAGGCGACTCTTCAATCCATCGCTTACCAAGTACGGGATATTATTGATACTATGCAGGTTGATGCCAAGACGGCTATTCAAGTCCTTAAAGTAGACGGTGGAGCAGCTATGAATAACTTCTTGATGCAGTTCCAAGCGGATATTCTCGGTATTGATATCGCTCGTGCCAAAAACTTGGAAACTACAGCTTTGGGTGCTGCCTTCCTTGCTGGGCTTTCAGTCGGCTACTGGAAAGACCTAGATGAATTGAAAGAACTCAATGCAACTGGTGAACTATTTGAGCCTTCTATGAACGAATCTCGTAAAGAACAACTCTACAAGGGATGGAAGAAAGCTGTTAAAGCTACCCAACTCTTTGCAGAAATTGAAGACTAGACAAGACTTCAGTAGGATAGAAAGTGAAGAATTATGGAATTTTCAAAGAAAACTCGTGAATTATCGATTAAGAAAATGCAAGAACGCACCCTGGATCTTTTGATTATCGGGGGTGGGATCACAGGTGCTGGGGTAGCCTTGCAGGCAGCGGCAAGTGGTCTTGAAACTGGTTTGATTGAGATGCAGGACTTTGCGGAAGGGACATCTAGCCGTTCAACAAAATTGGTCCACGGTGGACTTCGTTACCTCAAACAATTTGACGTAGAAGTGGTATCAGATACGGTATCAGAACGTGCAGTAGTTCAACAAATTGCTCCTCATATTCCAAAACCAGATCCAATGCTCTTACCAGTCTATGATGAAGATGGGGCAACTTTTAGCCTCTTCCGTCTCAAGGTAGCCATGGACCTCTATGATCTCTTGGCAGGTGTCAGCAATACACCAGCTGCCAACAAGGTTTTGACCAAGGAAGAAGTTTTGGCTCGTGAGCCTGAGTTGAAACAAGAAGGTCTTGTCGGTGGTGGGGTATATCTAGACTTCCGTAATAACGATGCTCGTTTGGTGATTGAAAATATCAAACGTGCCAACCAAGATGGGGCTCTCATTGCCAATCACGTAAAAGCAGAAGGATTCCTCTTTGATGAATCTGGTAAGATTTCAGGTGTAGTGGCGCGTGATCTCTTGACTGATGAAGTCTTTGAAATCAAGGCTCGTTTGGTGATTAATACAACTGGACCTTGGAGCGATAAGGTGCGTAACCTCTCAAACGATGGAGAGCAGCATTCACAAATGCGTCCAACCAAGGGTGTTCACTTGGTCGTAGATTCTAGCAAGATTAAGGTTTCTCAACCAGTCTACTTCGATACTGGTCTTGGAGACGGTCGGATGGTCTTCGTCTTGCCACGTGAAAACAAAACTTACTTCGGAACGACTGACACGGACTACACTGGTGACTTAGAGCATCCAACAGTAACTCAAGAAGATGTCGACTACTTGTTAGGAATCGTGAATAACCGCTTCCCAGAAGCTCACATCACCATCGATGATATCGAAAGTAGCTGGGCTGGTCTTCGTCCGTTGATCTCAGGAAACAGTGCTTCTGACTACAATGGTGGAAACAACGGCACTATCAGTGATGAGAGCTTTAATACTTTGATTGCAACAGTTGAAGGGTATCTTTCTAAAGAAAAATCGCGTGAAGATGTTGAATCAGCAATCAGCCACTTGGAAGGAAGCACTTCTGAAAAACACTTGGATCCATCTGCTGTCTCTCGTGGATCAAGCCTCGATCGCGATGACAATGGTCTTTTGACCCTTGCTGGTGGGAAGATTACAGACTACCGCAAGATGGCCGAAGGAGCTATGGAGCGTGTCTTGAACATTTTAAAGGTAGAGTTCGACCGCCAGTTCAAATTAATCAACTCTAAGACCTATCCAGTATCAGGTGGAGAAATTAACCCAACGAACGTGGATTCTGAAATCGAAGCCTTTGCTCAACTTGGCGTGTCTCGTGGCTTGGACAGTAAAGAAGCTCACTACCTAGCTAACCTATACGGTTCCAATGCACCTAAGGTCTTCGCCCTTGCTCATAGCGTGGAACAAGCACCTGGATTGAGCCTAGCAGATACCTTATCACTTCACTATGCAATGCGCAATGAATTGGCACTTAGCCCAGTTGACTTCCTTCTTCGTCGGACGAACCACATGCTCTTCATGCGCGATAGCTTAGATGCGATAATCGAACCTGTTTTGGATGAAATGGGACGCTTCTATGAATGGTCAGAAGAAGAAAAAGTTGGCTTCCGCCAAGACTTGCAAGTCGCTTTGGAAAACAATGACTTGGCAGCATTAAAAAATTAAGAAAAACAAAAAGGGGTTGGAAAGGAGAATATCTGACCGGCCCCTCTTTATAATGGAGAAATAAATCATATGAAAGAATTATTTGGTGAATTTTTAGGGACCTTAATCCTGATTCTTTTGGGAAATGGGGTTGTAGCAGGAGTGGTTCTTCCAAAAACAAAAAGCCACAACTCAGGTTGGATCGTCATTACCCTTGGTTGGGGGATTGCAGTTGCAGTGGCAGCCTTTATCTCTGGCAAGTTAAGTCCGGCACATTTGAATCCAGCGGTGACAATTGGGGTTGCTCTTAATGGTGGACTAGCTTGGGCATCTGTGATTCCTTATATCATCGCTCAATTCTCTGGAGCCATGGTTGGGCAAGTCCTTGTCTGGTTACAGTTCAAACCGCATTACCTAGCAGAAGAAAATCCTGGAAATATCCTTGCAACCTTCAGTACAGGTCCAGCTATCAAAGACACTACTTCCAATCTAATCAGTGAAATCCTTGGAACCTTTGTCTTGCTTCTGACTATCTTTGCACTTGGTCTTTATGACCTTCAAGCAGGACTCGGTACTTTTGCCGTTGGTACCTTGATTGTAGGGATTGGTTTGTCTCTCGGTGGAACTACAGGCTACGCTCTCAACCCAGCTCGTGACCTAGGACCTCGTATCATGCACAGCCTCCTTCCTATTCCTAACAAAGGAGATGGCGACTGGGGTTACGCTTGGATCCCAGTAGTAGGGCCAATCATTGGAGCAGTACTAGCAGTAGCAGTCTTTAAAATGTTATAAAAAAAGAAAGAACCTTCATCTGGAGGTTCTTTTTATATACTGCATTAGCTAAAAAGTTCTTTTATAGCGATAGCTTAAAACAAGCTATAAGAAATGTAAAACGCGATAAAGAAAATAATGATGGCAATAATGTATTGAATCGGCTTAGGTAGGTTATTCAATTTATCCATGAATTCTTTCATTGTTTGATCTCCTTATTGTTTGATTCTCTTAGGATTAGTGTAGCATGAAATAATCCCCAAAACAATAGGCAATATGAGTGTTTTTGTTAAGATAAGAAAGCTCTTTCAAAATTATTTAGATCAGTTAACCTATTACTAAATAAAGATAACATAGATTGTAAATTATTTTAGATAATAAGAGGCCAGAGTTTGACACTTATTTCACAAAGGAGTATACTGTTAGCATAGTTTTGGAAGGAACTTATGATAGATTCTCTCAAAACTGACTGTCAACCTTTGCTGTTCTTCTATGAACATTTGCTGGTATCAGGGATACCAAGGAGGAATCATATGTCTAAAGTAGCTATTGTCACAGGTGCAGGTCAAGGAATCGGTTTTGCGATTGCGAAACGATTGGTACAAGATGGCTTCAAGGTCGGAGTATTGGATTACAACGCTGAAACAGCGGAAAAAGCAGTGGCTGAATTGTCAGCTGAAAATGCTTTTGCGGTCGTTGCGGATGTCTCCAAACAAGCAGAAGTGGCTGCAGCTTTCCAAAAAGTTGTGGATCATTTCGGAGACTTAAACGTCGTCGTTAACAACGCTGGTGTTGCACCAACTACACCACTTGATACGATTACAGAAGAACAATTTGAGCGCACTTTTGCCATCAACGTTGGTGGTGTGATTTGGGGTGCTCAAGCTGCTCAAGCCCAATTCAAAGCGCTTGGCCATGGAGGAAAAATCATCAATGCCACCTCACAGGCTGGTGTCGTTGGTAACCCTAACTTGACTGTCTATGGTGGTACTAAATTCGCTGTTCGTGGAATTACGCAAACATTGGCACGTGACTTGGCAGATTCAGGCATCACTGTCAATGCGTATGCACCTGGTATCGTTAAGACTCCAATGATGTTTGACATCGCTCATGAAGTTGGTAAGAACGCTGGTAAAGATGACGAATGGGGTATGCAAACTTTTGCTAAAGATATAACCCTCAAACGTTTGTCAGAACCTGAAGATGTAGCAGCAGCGGTTAGCTTCCTTGCAGGTCCTGATTCAAACTACATCACAGGACAAACCATCATCGTGGATGGTGGGATGCAATTCCATTAAGATAAAACCAGAGGTTGTGACCTTGTCCAGCCTCTTTTCTTATGTGCACCTTATTCCTCTCGTTCGCTTTTTTTGAAAAATTAGGGTAGAATAGAAGTCATATTTTGAAAAAGAATTGATCAAAAGTGATAGAGATGAACTCTCTTCCATCCATCAAAACGAAAAGAGGTGACCATATGTGGAAATGGATCAAACGACTCATCGGACTGACCTTCCTCCTAGTGATTGTCTTAGCAATTTTCTTGATACCGGCAAAAGTTTCGACTCAAGAACAATTTAAAAATGTAACAGTGAATACTTCGCTGGTAGATCTGGCTCAAGAAGGTCTTTCTACAGCAGACGTAACAGCATCTGGCCTCCAAACAGAGCTTCAGCTGAACTCTCCTCAATTGCGCCAAGTCATCAAAGGAATGCTTGGAGAGGTTTCGGATGAAACACTCCTCAATACAGCAGTTGCTATGAATGGAGACTATATCAATGTTCAGGTGCCGATTGAACTAGGACCAGTAGAAACCATGGTGAGCATGGACTATACAGTGAGTGTGACGGATCAACAATTGACCTTAAACCTAGAACGGGCCCGTCTTGGCCATCTCCCAATTCCACGTGCCTTGGTTGCTTCGAAAATTGCTGAAAAAGTTAACCAAGAGGGAACCGGAGCTACCATGACAGGCAATCAAATCCAATTGACCTTGCCGACAAGTGGCTATCAAATCCATTCTGCGAAGGTCGAAAAAGGGAACATGGTTCTACAAATCATCGTTCCAATTTCCTATTAAGCATCAACCATTGGTTTCTGACGAGGCCGATGGTTTTTCTGTTTGACAAAGCCCAGAAAAAAGAGTAAGGTAGAACGAGAAAACGATTTCAGAAACAGGGAGATTTAAAATGCCACTATATGAATTTTGTGCAGAAAACATAACTCTTTTAGAAAAAGCTTTTCAAGCAGAAGCGCGACGAGTAGAACTATGTGATAACTTAGCGGTAGGAGGTACGACTCCTAGCTATGCTGTGATCAAAGAGGCTGTGAGGCTTGCTAAAGAGTATCAGGCCAAGGTTATCGTCATGATTCGTCCACGAGGTGGAGATTTTGTATACTCTGATCAAGAGCTAGACATTATGTTAGAAGATTGGAAAGTTGCCCGTGACCTGGGTGTTGATGGCTTGGCGGTAGGTGTCTTGACTGCTGACAATCAGCTGGATAAAGACGCTATGCTTCGTTTCATCCAAGCTAGCCAAGGATTTGAATTAACCATGCATATGGCATTTGATCAGATTCCTCTAGAAGATCAAGCGTCGACGATCGAGTGGATGAAGGAAGTGGGCGTGACCCGGCTATTAACGCGAGCTGGCAGTCCAGAAACAGACTTAGAACAACGTTTAGCGCGCTACGAAGAGTATGCTAAGTTAGTGGATGGCCAGGTAGAAATCTTGGCAGGTGGCGGTGTCTCCTTGGAGAATCGTCAGCTTTTCCTTGACGTTCCAGGAGTGGATCAGGTCCATGGGACCCGAGTTGTCTTTTAAATCTATATGAGTTGAGGACCATTCTCAACTCATTTTTTGCTTCTTTTTGGTATACTGGAGAAGAAGGAGTAGACCAGTGTTTTTACCGGATTATTTTGAGAAATATAGTATAGATAAAGAAAAAGCCCTGGCTTATGGGTTTTCAGAGCAGGGAGAGGACTATCACTATGAGCAACTAATCCTCGATGGAGACTTCAAGCTCTATGTGACTGTCCAAGGTAAGGAAGTGGATTTTTGGTTAGTGGATCAAGAAACAGGTGACGACTATATGCAGCTCCATATGGACCAGATGGTGGGTCAATATGTGGGGCAAGTCAGAGAAGCCTGTCAGCAGGCCTTAGAAGATATAAGAAAGTCTTGTTTTGCTGTCAAAGATTTTATGTATCCACAGACCAAGCGCTTGGTGGATTGGATCAGTCAGCAGTATGATCGTCCCCTCGAATATCTATGGGACCGCTCACCGGACTCGGGCGTCTTTCGTCATCAAAAGGATCTCAAATGGTTTGGCGTTCTTATGAAGATTGACTGGTCCAAGCTTGATGTGAAACAAGAAGGGAAGATTGAGGTCTTAAATCTTAAACTGGACCAGGTCAGCCAACTCTTAGAAGAGGCTCCTTTCTATCCGGCCTACCATATGAACAAGAAGTACTGGATCAGCATTCCCTTGGATGAACGAGTAGAGGATGATCATCTTTTTGAGCTTGTGGCCAAGAGTTGGGCCTTGACCAAGAAGTAAGGGTTGAACCCAATTAATTTGTGAAAGTGATTAAAACATAAAAAAGAATGTTGAGGGGTCAACATTCTTTTTTAGTAGTGAATTTCCTGGCCTTATTGCTCTTTGGTCAATGAGAAGTGGAAATCTCTGTAATTGCTATAGTTAAACTCTGTATTGATATCTGTTGTAAAGGCTATCGGAGTATAATGACCTTCCTCAAGGATAAATCCTGGTTTGAAGCGGAAATTTGCCACTCCTAATCCAGTAATACCAGGAAGTAGTGCATCTGCGCCATTAAGACCTTCTGACTCCCAGTAATAGACATTACCAGATGCTTGAATAGCTCTTGCAGTATAGGTAGCTGTGCGTGTTGGTTCACTATCATTTTTAAAGCTAACGACAGTTGTAATATCTCCATTGGCTTCAATAGTCATTTTGATGCTATCCGCCTGAGGGCTAGATCCTATCCATGTGCCAACAAGATCTGCAGGAACAGCTGCTTGATCAGTTGAAGATGTATTTTCTGCCTTGTTCGGTTCAGTTGAAGCTGGTGGGTTACTTGCCTGACTTGAAGATTCAGTTCCTACTTTTGCTTGAGAAGAAGAAGCTGTAGCTTTTTTATTCAAGCTAGCTTTTGGCTTTTTCTCAACTTTCGAGCTAGAAGCTTTTACGGATGAGGAAGTTGTTTTATCTTTTGAGCCACACCCTCCCAAAGCAAGTCCAAGTGATGCAGCCACAAGAGAGGCTGCAGTCCAACGAAT